>NZ_CP072943.1:2400000-3108337 GCF_018069705.1 Aminithiophilus ramosus
TCCGAGGAGGAACTCTGTCCGGCCTCCTCGGAGGAATCGCCCTCGGGCCGTTTATGCCCCTCGATCTCCTGACGGGCGAGATGCAGCACCCACTGAACTGGATCTACCGGACCGCCATCTTCGCTCTCTACGGCGCATTTGCGGGGCTCGTGAGCGACGGTGTCGGCCGTCATGTTCAACGCTTCCACTGGGTCGCCCACCATGACGAAGCGACGGGGCTGCCCAACCTATCGGCTCTCGGCGACGATCTGAAACGGTTGAGCGCGAAGGAAACATCTCCAGCCCTGGCTCTCCTGTCGGTGGAAAACATCTCCGAACTGAAGGGGGTCTTCGGCCCTCAGGTAACCCACGCCGTCATCAGGCAACTCGCCGACAGGAGTCGCCAGGCCCTTTCAGGA
Organism: Aminithiophilus ramosus; assembly: GCF_018069705.1. GTDB lineage: Bacteria > Synergistota > Synergistia > Synergistales > Aminithiophilaceae > Aminithiophilus > Aminithiophilus ramosus. Next base: position 2,400,399 of record NZ_CP072943.1, read on the forward strand.
CTGAAACAGGTCTACCGCACCGACATCCAGGAACTGAGTCTCCTTTTCAGCGGAAGAGGCAGGGAAGAGCTGGATGCCGAATTGCAAAAGCTGACCCGTCTCTACCTGCAGCCGTTTTTCTTCAGAGACATACCGCTTCACTGCGACATCAGGATCGCCGTCGTCTCCGTGGAAAATCGATGCACCTCGGCCGATACCTGCCTGCAGCTCGCCGAATCCGCCCTGCTCAGAGCCCGCCAGGAAAACCAGGATCTGATCACCTGCGACGAGAGGCAGATCGAGGACACCATCTGCCTCCTGGGAGAACTGAAAGAGGCCCTTAAGGCAGGACAGCTGCACGTGCACTACCAGCCTCTCGTCTCGACCCGGGACGGTCGCGTCGAGCTCGTGGAGGCTCTGATCCGCTGGCACCATCCGCAAAGGGGAGACATCCCCCCGGGGAAATTCATCCCCAGGGCCGAGAAGAGCACCCTCATCCACCAACTGACTCACTTCGTCCTCGACTCCAGCCTGGCCCAGGCGGCCCTCTGGCACGAATCCGGCATCGATCTGACCGTGGCGGTCAACATCTCGGCGAAGAACCTCGCCGATCCCGACTTCACCGACAGCGTGCTGGCCCTCCTCGACAAACACCGGGTTCCCGGCCGCCGTCTCGTGCTCGAAATCACCGAGGGCAACTTCCTCTCCGACATCAAACACTGCATCGGAGAACTGAAACGACTGGCCGAAGCGGAGATCCGCATCGCCATCGACGACTTCGGCACAGGCTATTCGTCCCTCGCCTACCTGCATGAGCTGCCCGTATCGGTCGTCAAAATCGATCAGAGTTTCGTCTTCGACCTGCCGAAGGACAAAACGGCGGCCAGCATCGTCGGAATGGCCCAGGGACTGGCCCGACGGCTGGGAATCCGGGCCGTGGCGGAGGGCGTGGAAAACCGCGACGCCCTCGATTTGTTTTCGTCAATCGAAAAGGTACCCATCATGATCCTGTAAAAGGAGCCCACCCCTACTGCCGTCAGGCGTTCAGTTCTTTGGTGCTGCGCTGAGCGAATCGATAGGATTCCCCCTTGAAGACGAAGATGTGAGCGTGATGGGTCAGGCGGTCCAGGAGCGCCTCGGTCAGGGTGGCGTCGCCGAAGACTTCAGGCCAGCGGCTGAACTCCAGGTTCGTGGTGATGCAGACGCTCTTCCGTTCGTACCGATCCGCGAAGAATTGGAAGAGAGGTGCTCCGCCGGGACCCAGTCCCAGGTAGCCCAGTTCGTCGACGATCACCAGGTCGTACCGGTCGTAGCTTTTGAGGAGCTTGGGAAGCCGGTGTTCGTCCTGGGCGAGGAGCAGTTCCTGGGCCAGGGTCAGGGCGGTGGTGAAGCGGACCGAACATCCCGCCGCGACGCAGCACGCCGCGAGGCCGATGGCGATGTGGGTCTTGCCTGTGCCCGAGCTGCCCAGGAGGACCAGGTTTTCCCCCCGTCCGACGAAGCCTCCGTCGGCGAGGGAGAGAAGCTTGTCCTTCGGGAGGGAGGGAAGCCGGAGGAAGTCGTAATCCGAGAGGGACCGGGCGTAGGGGAGTCTGGCCGATTTCAGAAGGTTCCTGAGCCGTTTCTCCCGGCGGGAGGCGCTTTCAGCCTCCAGGCTCTCGCGGAGGTAGTCCCCGGGGGCCATGTCGGCACCGCCATGCCGGTAATAGCTCAGGACACCGGGAAGCCTGAGGTCCCGGCAGAGGCGTTCGACGGCCATGTCCCGGATCTCCGCGTTCATCAGGCCACCTCTTCTTTGAGCAGAGCGTCGTAGCGTCCCGGATCGGGGGCGGGAAGGGGCAGTTCCGCGAGGGAGTCCGGAACGGCGACAGTGAGACTGGCCGAAGGCGTTTTGTTGAGAAGCAGCTGGCGAACCGTCTCCGCCGTAACCCTCTTCAGGGCCAGGGCCTCTTCGAGGGCTTGCGTCAGGGCCTCGTGGGAATGGTCCCGGTGGAGCTGGAGGATGGCACAGAGTTCCCTGTAACCCGAATGGGCGCACAGGAGCGTCCGGGCCTTCTGCCAGGGCTCCTCCAGATCCCGCACGACTGCCGCATTTCGGACGGCCCCGGGTTTCGCCCGCAGCAGCGGCAGGTAGTGGACAAGTTCCATGGAGGCCTTACCCTTCCCGGAGAGGCGGCGATGATTCGCCAGAACCTTTCCTCGGCTGGAGACACGGACACGGTCCCAGGTGACGGAGAGGTCGACGGCCTCTTTCTCGTGCCCTACCGGGACCGAGTAGACGTTGCCCTCGAACCGGACCAGGGAGGTCCGGCTCACCACCGACACGGTGGTGAGGGCACAGGGATGAGGTATCTCCGGAAGAGGCATAAGCCGTAGGGCTTCTTCTTCGAAAGAGGCTGCGCGCCTCTGCCGTTCCCTCCCGCACCAGTCGGCCAGGACGGAATTGAGATCGTCCAGTGTCGCCAGGTCCGGCACGGGAACCAGGGCGTTCCTCCGCACATAGCCCACCAGGTTCTCCACGGAACCCTTCTCGTTGCCGCTTCGGACGTTGCAGAAAGAACTGTCGAAGAGGTAATGGCCCCGGAGGGCCGAAAAGTGCCGGTTCTCTTCCCGGTTCGGCCCCGGGAGGACCTTGGTCACCGCCGACTTGAGGTTGTCGTAGACGCATTCCCTGGGTACCCCGCCGAAGGACTCGAAGGCACGTCGATGTCCCGCCATGAAGGCCTCCAGCCCGTCGTCGGGAAAGGCGTACACGAAGGGAGCACCGCTGTGGCGAAGGCGCATGCAGAAAAGGTAAATCCTCCGTTCCTCCCCTCCGATGCGGACCAGAGCCTCGCCCCAGTCCACCTGGGCCTGCTCGCCCGGATATGCCGTCAGGGGAACGAACCCCTTCTCCGGGGTGATCTCGCTCTTCAGGTCCGACACGACCTTGCGGATGTTGGACTCGCTCCCACTGAAACCGTGCTCCGCCACCAAACGGTCGTAGACGCGCTTGGCGGTATGGCGCTGTTTCCCGGGGGCGTTTCGATCCTCCCGGAGCCAGGTCCGGATGATCTCCAGGTAGGGACCCGTCACCGGTCTGGGACGGGGAGCTTTCAGCCTGTAAGCGGGGATCTCCGAGTCCCTCAGCATTCTGCGGACCGTCTTCCGGCATATTCCCGTCTGCCTGGTGATCTTCCTGATGGACCAGCCTTCCCTGAAGTGCTGTTTGCGGATATATTCTTTGTCGACCATCCCGTGCATCTCCTCTCGTCCTCCCCGCGAAGCGGAATCGCCGTTCCTTTCGCAGGATGATAAGGGAACGGGTACGGGGTGGTCACCTTTTTCAGGATCGATTACCTCTCGGGTGGGACCCTTTTAGGTTAGCGAAAACACGATTTCCTCGTCAGCCGGGATGTCGATCTTTTGCAGGGCTACCTGATCGCCCGTCCCATGGCGGCCGAGGACCTGACCCGATGGTATCGGAGTCTGCCCGAGCCGGGCATCTGGCATCTCGTCGATTAACTGGCCCATTCCCGAAAAGGCAAGAGACACGAAAGAGACGGAAGAAATTCCCTTCCCGGGAGCAGCCCCCCCCCGGGAGCGCGGCTCGCTGGGGGCGGCGAGTTTTGCCCTTGCTGGGAACGCGTTTCGCCCGATGCGGCGGGGTTTGCCCCTCCCGGGAGCGCGGCCCGATGTGGCGACGCGGGGCTCCTCGCTGGGGTTCCGGACTCCGCTGCGGCGGCGTCTTGCCCCTGTCGGAGGCGCGTTTCGCCCGATGCGGCGGGTTTTGCCCTTGCTGGGAGCGCGGCCATCTTGGCGGCGCGCGGGACGGGGCTATCGTCCCGCAGGGTTTCCCGGCTTGAACGACGTTACCTCGGCGATGGCGAAGACGTGCCGGGAACCCCTCCGTCCCTTCGGGGCGGGCGCGGGCAGGATGCCCACGCTCCCAGGAAAACCCACTGCCACGAAACGAGACTTGCCATTCCTTCCGAAACAGGTCGAGACGGTGACGTTCCCAGGAAACCCTCTGCGGACAGGCTTTTTGCCCCTGCTGGGAACGCGTTTCGCTGAGGCGTGGAGGTTTTGCCCCTGCTGGGAACGCGTTTCGCCGGAGGCGGCGGGGTTTGCCCCTCCTGGGAGCGCGGCCATCTTGGCGGCGCGCGGGACGGGGCTATCGTCCCGCAGGGTTTCCCGGCTTGAACGACGTTACCTCGGCGATGGCGAAGACGTGCCGGGAACCCCTCCGTCCCTTCGGGCCGGGCGCGGGCAGGATGCCCACGCTCCCAGGAAAAGCCACTGCCACGAAACGGAACTTGCCGTTTCTTCCGAAGCAAGCCGAGACCGGGACGCCCCCAGGAAACCCACTGCCACGAAACGGAACTTGCCGTTCCTTCCGAAACGGGTCGAGGCGATGGCGCTCCCGAGAAAACCCTCTGCGGACAGGCTTTTTGCCCCTGCTGGGAACGCGGCCATCTTGGCGGCGCGCGGGACGGGGCTATCGTCCCGCAGGGTTTCCCGGCTTGAACGACGTTACCTCGGCGATGGCGAAGACGTGCCGGGAACCCCTCCGTCCCTTCGGGGCGGGCGCGGGCAGGATGCCCACGCTCCCAGGAAAAGCCACTGCCACGAAACGGAACTTGCCGTTTCTTCCGAAGCAAGCCGAGACCGGGACGCCCCCAGGAAACCCACTGCCACGAAACGGAACTTGCCGTTTCTTCCGAAGCAAGCCGAGACCGGGACGCCCCCAGGAAACCCACTGCCACGAAACGGAACTTGCCGTTCCTTCCGAAACGGGTCGAGGCGATGGCGCTCCCGAGAAAACCCTCTGCGGACAGGCTTTTTGCCCCTGCTGGGAACGCGTTTCGCTGAGGCGTGGAGGTTTTGCCCCTGCTGGGAACGCGTTTCGCCGGAGGCGTGGAGGTTTTGCCCCTGCTGGGAGCGCGGCCATCTTGGCGGCGCGCGGGACGGGGCTATCGTCCCGCAGGGTTTCCCGGCTCGAACGACGTTACCTCGGCGATGGCGAAGACGTGCCAGGGAACCCCTCCGTCCCTTCGGGCCGGGCGCGGGCAGGATGCCCACGCTCCCAGGAAAGGCAGCGACCCCGACACGGAGCTCGCCGTTTCTTCCGAAACGGGTCGAGGCGATGGCGCTCCCGAGAAAACCCTCTGCGGACAGGCTTTTTGCCCCTCCTGGGAGCGCGGCCATCTTGGCGGCGCGCGGGACGGGGCTATCGTCCCGCAGGGTTTCCCGGCTTGAACGACGTTACCTCGGCGATGGCGAAGACGTGCCAGGGAACCCCTCCGTCCCTTCGGGCCGGGCGCGGGCAGGATGCCCACGCTCCCAGGAAAAGCCACTGCCACGAAATGGAACTTGCCGTTCCTTCCGAAACAGGTCGAGACGGTGACGCTCCCAGGAAAGCCCGGCTGCGGACGGAGGGTTGCTTGACGGAAAGCACGCGCTCGGCGACGGAGTGCCTGTTCCGGGAGTAGACGAACTCGGCTGCGGCGGAGGGGTTTGCCCCTCCTGGGAGCGCGGCCATCTTGGCGGCGCGCGGGACGGGGCTATCGTCCCGCAGGGTTTCCCGGCTCGAACGACGTTACCTCGGCGATGGCGAAGACGTGCCGAGAACCCCTCCGTCCCTTCGGGCCGGGCGCGGGCAGGATGCCCACGCTCCCAGGAAAAGCCACTGCCACGAAACGGAACTTGCCGTTCCTTCCGAAACACATCAAGACGGGGACGCTCCCAGGAAACCCACTGCCACGAAACGGAACTTGCCGTTCCTTCCGAAGCGAGCCGAGACGGGGACGCTCCCAGGAAAGGCAGCGGCCACGTACCGGGAGAAGCCGATTTTTACACCGACGTTTTTTGGATGGCAGGTTTTTTCAGGTACAATGGACGTTTAGGAAGGGGAGATCTTCTTGAACGAACGTACCCGCTCCTTGGGCGAAACCGCCATCGGCCGCCTTCTCATCCGCCTTTCCCTGCCCGCCATGGTGGGCATGCTCGTCCAGGCCTCGTACAACCTCGTCGACGCCTTCTTCATCGGTCACGGCGTCGGCTCTCTCGGTCTGGCAGCCACAGCCGTCGCCTTTCCCTTCCAGCTCATGATCATGGCCATCGCCACCACGGGAGGGGTGGGAGCCGCCTCGATCATCTCCCGCAACCTCGGCTCAGGCGACATCGAACGGGCCGACAGGACGTTGGGCACGCTCATTACGACGGCCACCGTCCTCGGGATCGTCGGGGCCCTCCTCTCATGGATCTACATCGAGCCGCTTCTCCGCCTTCTCGGAGCGACGAAAGACATCTTTCCCTACGCCGAGGCCTACGTCTCCGTCGTCCTCTTCGGCATTCCCCTTCAGGTCTTCGGCGTGGGGCTCAACAACGCCGTCCGCGCCGAGGGAAACGCCCGCATCGCCATGATCACCATGTTCGTCTCCGCCGTGACCAACATGATTCTCGATCCTCTTTTCATTTTCACCTTCAAGATGGGCATCGCCGGAGCGGCCTGGGCCACCGTCATCGCCCAGGGAGCCGTCGTCGTCTGGCTTCTCCTCTACTACCTCATGGGCAAAAGCGCCCTCAACCTCCGCCCGGTCCATCTCATCCCCCGACGCGACATCCTCGGCGAAATGCTGGCCGTAGGCTCCTCCGAGTTCGCCCGCCTTTCCGCAAACAGCGCCATCGTCGCCCTCGTCGTCCGCTCCGTCGGGGTCTACGGCGGCGACATGGCCATCGCCGCCTACGGCGTCGTCAGCCGCACCCTCTCCCTGGCCTTTCTGCCCATCTTCGGCATCGCCCAGGGCATGCAGCCCATTTTGGGCTACAACTACGGGGCTCGCCTCTACCAGCGGGCCCATCAGGTGATCCGCCTCTCCGTCGCCTTCGCCTCGACCTGGTCCTTTATGGCCTGGGTTCTGGTCCTTCTCTTCCCCGGCCCCATCTTCAGCTTCTTCACGCCCGACGCCGATCTCCAGGTTTTGGGCGCCCGTTCGATGCGCTACATGACCTTCGGGTTCTGCCTCGTCGGCTTTCAAGTCATGGGGTCGGCCCTTTTCCAGGCTCTGGGCAAGGCCCGACCGGCCTTCTTCCTCTCGCTGTCGCGACAGGTCCTCCTTTTCCTGCCTCTACTCTATTTTCTTCCCCCCTTCCTGGGACTCATGGGCGTCTGGCTTTCCTTCCCCGCCGCCGATGTCCTCTCGGCCCTCATGACCTTGTACTTCTTCCGGCGTCAGATGAAACAGCTCGAGGCCTGCGACGGCCGGCTCCCCTCCCTTTCCGCCGACAATCTCACTGAGTGATTCAGGCGAAAAGGAAACGGGTCCCGATGATCCAGAGGCCGAAGGCGAGGAGGGCGAGCCCGGCCCCCTTTTGAAGCAGGGCGAAAATCCCCTGGGGAAGGCGCTCCCTCAAGAGGGCCGTCACTCCGGCCAGAATCAGCCACCAAAGCGCCGACCCGACGAAGACGCCGCCGACGACGACTTGAGGGAACCGCCCTCCGCCGAGAGCGCCGAGGGCGGAGAAGAGGGCGGCGAAAGAGAGCAGGGTCATGGGGTTGGTCAGGGTAAGGCCGAAGGCCGAAAGGAAGTCGACGACAGGGCCTTGTGAAGGGCCCCCGCCTTCCTTCGGGACCGGAGGACGGTGACGGAGGAAACCCGCTCCGAGGAACGCGAGAAAAAGCCCCCCGCCTCCGGCCAGAGGCCTTTCGAAGGCGACGAGGCGCGAGGCCACGGCGGCGAAACCGGAGGCGGCGACAAACCCGTAAAAACCGTCGGCCGTCGCGGCCCCCAGCCCCGAGGCGAGACCTGCCCAGAACCCCCGCTCCAAGGTGCGGCCGACGCAGAGAAGCCCTATCGGGCCCAGAGGCAGGGCGATGGAAAACCCGATCACGAGGGCTTCGACGAAAAGGAGCGCCATTTTCACGGTCTTGTCCCCAGAGGAAGCCGCGAGGATTCCTTCGTCGTCGAGAGCACGATCGTCGTCCGCGTCGCCGTCACGCCTTCGAGCCCCTTGATCGTCTCGCTGATCAGCTCCTCCAGCTCCTCCGTGCCCCGACAGCGGACCTTCAGGAGATAATCCCCCTCTCCGGCCACGTGATGGCACTCCAGGACGGCTCCGTGATCCGCCGCGAACTTCAGGAAAGCCTTGCGACTCCTGGGATGATCGAGAGCCACGGCAACGAAAGCCGTCAGTCCCAGACCGACCGCCTTCGGGGCGACCCGCGCCCCGTACCCCTCGATGATTCCTTCCTCCTCCAGCTTGCGCACCCGCTCCATGACCGACGGCGAAGAAAGATCCACCTCCCGGGCCAGATCGGCCCATCTCGCCCTTCCATTCTCCATCAGGAGAGAAAGAATCCTAAGATCCATCGAATCCAATGGCGGTTCCTCCTTGTTTTATTAGGATAATAAGCCGTTTCGCCTATTCTCACAGGAAAAGCCCCCCTCGTCAACGGCAGACCTTCGCTCCCCGCTGGCAGACAAGGAGCGACACTTCCGTGCCCCTGCGGAACGGGGCCCCATCGGACCGCAGGCTCGGAAAGGAGAAAACCTCCTCCGGGCCAGGCCGAGATCCGGGCAGGACAGGACCTCTGCGATTTGGGCGAGCTCTTGAATCGGCAAGAGAAGCGCGAGATGCCGAAGACGCTGTGTATCCTTATCGGCCTTAAACAGGCTTTTTTGGGCCAAATCAACCCCAATATATTGACTTATGGACACATATCGCTATATTGGTATTCAAGATTCTCATCCCCCTCTAAGGAAGTGGACTCATGAAGGCCGTGCAGATCGGTTGTGGACTCGTCGGGCATGTCATCGCCTCGGACCTGGCGCGAGATTACGATGTCGTCGTCGTCGACCGCGACGCGGGAAGGTTGGAGGCGTTGAAAAGGAAGCTCCCCCAGATCGAGACGGTCCGGGCCTCGGCGACGAGTGCCGAGGAACTGGCCCCCATCCTGGAGGGGGCCGACATCGTCACCGCCGGCGTCCCCGGCGAACGGGGCTTCGAGATGATGAAGACCGTCATCGGCCTGGGCAGGAACCTCTGCGACATCTCCTTCATGGCCGAAGACTTCGATGACCTCGACGGCCTCGCCAGGGAAAAAGGCGTCACCGTCGTCCCCGACATCGGCGTCGCTCCGGGCATGTCCAACTTCCTCATGGGCCGCGGCGCCTCCCTCGTCGACGACGTCGAAGAGGCCTACATCTACGTCGGCGGCATCCCCCAAAGTCCCGAGCCCCCCTTCAATTACAAGGCCACCTGGTCTCCCCTGGACTGTATCGACGAGTTTCTCCGTCCGGCCCGGATCGTCGAGAAGGGGCGACAGGTCGTCGTCGAGGCCGCCTCCGGACTCCATCTCAAGGACTTTCCCGGCGTGGGGACCCTCGAAGTCTTCTATACCGACGGGCTCCGGAGTCTGGCGAAAAACATCAGGGGCAAGACCGTCGCCGAAATGACCATGCGTTGGCCCGGCCACGTGGAGCAGATGAAACTCCTCCGTTCCATGGGCCTTTTCGACAAGAACAGCCGGAACCTGGGCGGAGCCGACGTCGTCCCTCTCGACATCGCCGCCGACCTTCTTCTGCCCATGTGGAAGATGGAGCCCGAAAGGGGAGACCGCGACCTGACGGTGATGCGCGTCGTCGTACGAGGCTACAGGGGAGAAGACGAGATCACCTCGACGTGGGACCTCTGCGACCGCTTCGACGAGGCCAGCTGGACCAGCTCCATGGGACGCTGCACGGGCTGCACCTGCGCCATCTTCGCCCGGGCCGTCCAGAAGGGGCTTGTCAAGGGCAGGGGCGTCATCGCTCCAGAGCTGCTGGCCGGCGACGACGACCTCTACGCCTTCGTCATGGCCGAACAGAAAAAACGGGGTCTCGTCTACCGGGAGACGACGCAGATCGTCCGCGACGCCCGCTGACCTCTCTCGTGGCGCGCCCTATGGCAAAAAACCGGAACCTCGAGGAACAGGCCTACCAGCACATCCGCCGGGCCATCATCGCCCGACGCTGGCAGCCCGGAACGAGACTCTTCGAGCCCCAGATCGCCCAGGAACTGGCGATCAGCCGCACTCCCGTCCGCAACGCCCTGCGGCGTCTCGCCGCCGACGGCATGGTGGCCCTCAACGCCAATCTGGGGGCGCAGGTCATGGAGCCATCGCAGAAACTCATCCGCGATACCTACTTCATGAGGGAGATCATCGAACCCCAGGCGGCGGCCCTGGCCTGCCGTCAGGCCCGACCTTCCGACACGGAACGCCTCGAGGAGCTGCGCGACGAGGAAGTGGCGGCCTTCCGGGCCCGCGACCTGGAGCGCTACATGGAAGTCAACGACGCCTTCCATTTGCTCATCGCCTCCCTCGCCGACAACGGCGTCCTCGAAAACGCCGTCAGGCGCCATCTCACCATGACCAACGTCTTTCTCTCCCTCCTGGACCCCTTCTACACCATCGGCCAGGACGAGATGGATTCGTTCCGGGAGCACGGCGACATCGTCCGCCACATCGCCCGCGGCGACGGAGAGAGCGCCCGGGCGGCCATGGTGATCCACATCCGCTCCTCCCGTTCCTGTCTGCGCGTCAGCCGCATCGCCGACGGCCCTTCATAACCGCGCTCCCAGCAAAAGCAAAACCTCCGCGGCCAGGCGAAGCGACGCTCCCAGCAGGGGCAAAACCCTCGCGGCCAGGCGAAGCCGCGCTTCCGGCAAGGGCAAAACCCCGAGGTCAGGCGGAGCGACGCTTCCGATAGGGCCCCCGGCCGAACGGAGCCTCGCAGCCCGGGAAAGTCGCCCTCCGACGGCGGTTTTCCTGGGAGCGTGGGCATCCTGCCCGCGCCCGCCCCGAAGGGGCGGAGGGGTTTCCCCGCGCCATCGCCGCCGAAGCGACGGCGACCGAGGAGGGAGACCCTGCGGGACGAAAAGTCCGTCCCGCGCGCCGCCAAGGATGGCCGCGCTCCCAGCAAAAGCAAAACCCTCACGATCAGGCGAAGCCGCGCTTCCGGCAGGGGCAAAACCCCGCGGCCAGGCGAAGCCGCGATTCCGGCAAAAGCAAAATCCTCGCGGTCAGGCGGAGCCGCGCTCCCGATAGGGCCCCCGGCCGAACGGAGCCTCGCGGTCCGGGAAAGTCGCCTTCCGGCGGCGGTTTCCCTGGGAGCGTGGGCATCCTGCCCGCGCCCGCCCCGAAGGGGCGGAGGGGTTTCCCCGCGCCTTCGCCGCCGAAGCGACGGCGACCAAGGAAGGGAGACCCTGCGGGACGAAAACCCCGTCCCGCGCGCCGCCAAGGATGGCCGCGCTCCCAATAGGGTCCCCGGCCGAACGGAGCCTCGCAGCCCGGGAAAGTCGCCCTCCGACGGCGGTTTTCCTGGGAGCGTGGGCATCCTGCCCGCGCCCGCCCCGAAGGGGCGGAGGGGTTTCCCCACGCCTTCGCCGCCGAAGCGACGGTGACCGAGGAGGAAAACCCTGCGGGACGAAAAAACCGTCCCGCGCGCCGCCAAGGATGGCCGCGCTCCCAGCAAAAGCAAAACCCTCGCGGCCAGGCGAAGCGACGCTTCCGATAGGGCCCCCGGCCGAACGGAGCCTCGCAGCCCGGGAAAGTCGCCTTCCGACGGCGGTTTCCCTGGGAGCGTGGGCATCCTGCCCGCGCCCGCCCCGAAGGGGCGGAGGGGTTTCCCCGCGCCATCGCCGCCGAAGCGACGGTGACCGAGGGAAAAACCCTGCGGGACGAAAAGTCCGTCCCGCGCGCCGCCAAGGATGGCCGCGCTCCCAGCAAAAGCAAAACCCTCACGATCAGGCGAAGCCGCGCTTCCGGCAGGGGCAAAACCCCGCGGCCAGGCGAAGCCGCGATTCCGGCAAAAGCAAAATCCTCGCGGTCAGGCGGAGCCGCGCTCCCGATAGGGCCCCCGGCCGAACGGAGCCTCGCGGTCCGGGAAAGTCGCCTTCCGGCGGCGGTTTCCCTGGGAGCGTGGGCATCCTGCCCGCGCCCGCCCCGAAGGGGCGGAGGGGTTTCCCCACGCCATCGCCGCCGAAGCGACGGCGACCAAGGAAGGGAGACCCTGCGGGACGAAAACCCCGTCCCGCGCGCCGCCAAGGATGGCCGCGCTCCCAGCAGGGGCAAAACCCCCGCGGTCAGGCGAAGCGGCGCTTCCGGCAGGGGCAAAACCCTCGCGGTCAGGCGGAGCGACGCTTCCGATAGGGCCCTCGGCCGAACGGAGCCTCGCGGCCCGGGAAAGTCGCCTTCCGACGGCGGTTTTCCTGGGAGCGTGGGCATCCTGCCCGCGCCCGCCCCGAAGGGGCGGAGGGGTTTCCCCGCGCCTTCACCGCCGAAGCGACGGCGACCGAGGGAAAAACCCTGCGGGACGAAAACCCCGTCCCGCGCGCCGCCAAGGATGGCCGCGCTCCCAGCAGGGGCAAAACCCCCGCGGTCAGGCGAAGCGGCGCTTCCGGCAGGGGCAAAACCCTCGCGGTCAGGCGGAGCGACGCTTCCGATAGGGCCCTCGGCCGAACGGAGCCTCGCGGCCCGGGAAAGTCGCCTTCCGACGGCGGTTTCCCTGGGAGCGTGGGCATCCTGCCCGCGCCCGCCCCGAAGGGGCGGAGGGGTTTCCCCGAGCCTTCGCCGCCGAAGCGACGGTGACCGAGGGAAAAACCCTGCGGGACGAAAACCCCGTCCCGCGCGCCGCCAAGGATGGCCGCGCTCCCAGCAAAAGCAAAACCCCCGCGGTCAGGCCCCGCCGGGGATTGAACTGTCGCCGGGGATCGAACTGTCAAGGGACACTAAAAATGTCATCTAAAAAGAGGGTCTGAGGGACAATGAAAGTGTCGCTTTCGAGGGGCTGAAATCGCCCCCGTCAACAGCCCGCCTTGGCTTTCCTCCGCGGCGGAGGTCCTTCTAGGGAGGGGAACCCGTCCCTTGCTCGGAGCCGACCGCCGCGGCAGGAGGAGCGGGATTCTGTCGCCAGGGATGGTCTGCCGCCGGCTTCCTCTGCTTCTTCGTTTTGCATGGAGTGCCTGTCTTCGTCTCGATGACAGGCGGGGGAGTCGCAGGGGGCTCTTTGTCGACGGCTGCGAGATCGTAGAGCCCGTCATGGACAAGAGCCAGGAGTTTCCCGTCGAGCTTCTCGATGACCTTGACCGCCTGTCCCCTGGCAAGAAGCAGGGGGCGTCTGCGGGGGCCTATCAGGGAGTACTGTTTTCCGTCGAGGGAAATCGTCGAGTCTCCCGAGGCCTTCCGGTCGGTCTGGCGAGTCAGGAGGAGATCGAGAGCGGGGCCGTCCGGCGGAGGGAGAAAGGCAGATGCCCCCTCTGCGGGAGGACGAGCGAACCTCGGGTTATGGACCTCTCCCGGGTAGGCGGCGAGCAGGACGTTGGCCTCTTCGATCGTTTTCACTCCGGCCAGTCGGAAGGCGACGACGAGACGATCCTGAAGAGTTCCCCAGAGCCTTTCGATCCGCCCCTTCGCCTGGGGAGACCCTGCAGGGACATAGCGAGTTCCGAGAGCCTCCAGAGCGCGGCCGAACTGGGTTACAGGCGCCGAGTCCTCCAGCTCCTCCTTGATCGTCAGTTTTTCCGACTTGGGAGAAAGGAAGATGGTGTGGCGGTCGGCGTAAAGCTCGCGAGGCACGCCGTGGCGATCAAGCATCTGACGGAGCACGCGGAAGTAGCCGAAGAGGCACTCATTCCTGGCCATCCACAGACCGAGGACCTCTCCTGTGGCATCGTCAATCACGCCGTGGAGAGTGCAACGCTCACCGATCTCGAACCAATCGAAAGGAGAGGCGTCCATCTGGACCAGATCGCCTCGTCGGGACCGTCGGACCCTGCGGGAACGCCGCTTCGGGGCCCGGTGGCGATGAACGAGGGACAGGTTCTCCGCGCGAAGGAAACGGGCGATGCTCTTGGCGCTCAGCACGAGATCATGCTCTTCGGCAAGGAGTTCGGCCATGTGCTGACAGCTCGTATCCCTGTAAAGACCCTTGGCCAGACTGACGACGAAATCCCGTGTCTCCTGAGAGATTCTGCGCCGGGACGGTTTGCCTCGTCCCTTGTGCAGGAGCCCCTGCGCTCCTTCTTCCCGGTAGCGTCGTTTGAGCCGAAAGACCTGACGGCGGCTCAGACCGAGCCGATCGGCCACCTCCTGAACCGTCAGGTTGCCCGCGACAGCCTCTTCCACCAACCCCAAGCGCCTTGCTTCTTTTGTCTTCATGAGTAGGTCTCTCCTGGTCGTCATAAGTGACATTTTCCCTGTCCTCTTCACGAGTGACAATACCATTGTCCGGCGACAACGCCGGGGATCGAACTTGACTTCGGCACAAAGCCGATTATGCTTTGGAGTGAGTCTCCTCCCTACCGGAACTATCGCATCCCCTCGCCGCGATGGAGAGGGACCAGGAGGGCACAGGAACTCGCGGAGGCCGCATAGCCATGACGGGCTCGTATCACCTCGGCATCGATCTGGGCTCCACGACGGCGAAATTGGTCATCATGGAAGGAGATCAGATCCGTCTCTCCCTGTACCGCCGCCATTTTTCCGACATCCCCGCCACGCTCCTCTCCCTTCTCGACGAAGCGGCCCCCGTGATGACCGATCGGAACGTCACCGTGGCGCTCACCGGTTTCGGCGGAATGGGACCCGCCGAAAAACTGTCCCTTCCTTTCGTTCAGGAAGTCGTCGCCTGCACGACCGCCGTCGAAAAACGGCTGCCCGAGGCCGATGCCGTCATCGAGCTGGGAGGAGAGGACGCCAAGATCACCTACCTCCGCGGATCGGTGGAACAGCGCATGAACGGCGTCTGCGCCGGCGGAACGGGTGCTTTCATCGACCAGATGGCCGTCCTCCTCAAGACCGACGCCGCGGGCCTCGACGCCCTGGCCGCCGACGCCACGCAGATCTATCCCATCGCCTCGCGCTGCGGCGTCTTCGCCAAGGCCGACGTCCAGCCGCTCCTCAACGAAGGAGCCGCCCAAGAGGATATCGCCGCCTCCATCTTTCAGGCCGTCGTCAACCAGACCCTGACGGGCCTCGCTCAGGGACGGCCCCTGAAGGGAAAGATCGCCTTTCTCGGCGGCCCCCTCCACTTCCTCCCTCAGCTGAGGCGACGCTTCATCGAGACGCTGCGTCTTTCGCCCGACCGCGTCCTGCTTCCCGAGGAATCGCTCCATTTCGTGGCCCTCGGCGCAGCCCTGACGTCGCGAAAAGAGAGCCCCCGATCCTGGAGTTCCCTGCGGGCGGCCTTCGACGACCTGGCCCGTCGGCAGGAGAAAAAGGGAGACCACCTCCCTCCTCTTTTCTCCTCCGAAGGGGAGTACGAGGCCTTCAGGGCCCGCCACGAAAGCCACGTCGCCGACCGGGCCGACCTCGCCTCCTACCGGGGAGCGGCCTTTCTGGGCATCGATGCCGGCTCGACGACGACGAAGCTGGTCCTCCTCTCGGGCGAGGCGAAAATCCTCCACAGCCATTACGGAAGCAACGAGGGGCGTCCCCTTCAGTCGGCCCTGGAAGCTCTGCGCCGACTCTACGACGTCCTGCCCGAGGAGGTCTTCATCGGGCGGTCCGTCGTCACCGGCTACGGCGAGGCGATTCTCAAGGCCGCCCTCAACGTCGACGCCGGCGAGATCGAGACGGTGGCCCATTGTCGCGGCGCCCGTCACTTCGCCCCCGACGCCACCTTCGTCCTCGACATCGGCGGCCAGGACATGAAGAGCCTTTTCGTCCACGACGGCGTCATCGACGCCATCATGCTCAACGAGGCCTGCTCCTCGGGCTGCGGCTCCTTCATCGAGACCTTCGCCCAGGCCCTGGACAGAACCGTGCAGGACTTTTCCCGAGAGGCCCTCTTCGCCGCCTCGCCCGTCGACCTGGGGACGCGCTGCACCGTCTTCATGAACTCCAAGGTCCGCCAGGCCCTCAAGGATGGGGCCGACAAGGGAGACTTGGCCGCGGGCCTGGCCTACTCGGTCGTCCGCAACGCCCTCTTCAAGGTCATCCGTCTCAAAGATCCCCGTGAACTGGGAGAATCGATCGTCGTCCAGGGGGGCACCTTCAACAACGACGCCGTCCTCCGGGCCATGGAAAATCTCCTGGGGCGCGATGTCGTCCGCCCTGACATCTCGGGCCTCATGGGCGCCTTCGGCGCCGCCCTCATCGCCCGGAGCGACTGGAAGGCGGGGACGACGAGCTCCCTCCTCTCCAAAGCGGACGTCGCCTCCTTCCACAGTGAAACGGAGACCCGCCGCTGCGGCCTCTGCGGCAACAACTGCGCCGTCACGGTCCGTCACTTCCCTGACGGAAGGACCTTCATCTCCGGCAACCGCTGCGAGAGGGGAGCCGGCCTGGAGAGACATCGCGACGACATCCCCAACCTCTACGCATGGAAACTCAAGCGGCTCTTCTCCTATCGGCCCCTGAACGAATCCGACGCCCCGCGAGGCCTCATGGGTCTCCCCCGGGCCCTCAACTTCTACGAAGATTACCCCTTCTGGTTCACCCTCTTCACCGAACTGGGCTACCGCGTCGTCCTCTCGTCGCCGTCGTCGCGGAGACTCTACGAATCGGCCATGGACACGATTCCCTCCGATTCGGTCTGCTACCCGGCCAAACTCGTCCACGGCCATATCGCCGATCTCGTCTCCCGCGGGGTGCGTAAGATCTTCTATCCCTCCATCCCCCTCAACATCGAGGAGAACTTCGAGGCCGACAACCACTACAACTGCCCCGTCGTCACCTCCTACCCGGAGACGATCGCCGCCAACATGGATATCCTCGAAAGCGACGGCGTCCGATTCTACCATCCCTTCCTTCCCCTCGACGCGCCGAAACGGATGGCCCGGCGCCTCCTGGAAGAGCTGGCGCCGGAAAAACTGGGGAGGACCGAGACGGAAGAAGCCCTCAGAAGCGCCTACGCCGAGCTGGCCCGGTTTAAAAGCGACACGCGCAGCCGGGGCGAGCAGGCTCTGGAAGAGATGGAACGGCGAGGGCTGCGGGGCATCGTCCTGGCGGGGCGCCCCTACCACGTCGACGGAGAGATCCACCACGGCATTCCCGAAATGATCACCGGCCTGGGGCTGGCCGTCTTCACCGAGGACTCCCTGGCTCACCTCGCCCGCCGAGGCGAGCCGCTCCGCGTCGTCGACCAGTGGCTCTACCACAGCCGACTCTACCGCGCCGCCGCCTTCGTCGCCGAAAGGAATGACCTGGACCTGGTCCAGATCACCTCCTTCGGCTGCGGCCTCGACGCCATCACGACGGACCAGGTCCGGGAGATCCTGGCCGAGAGGGGCAAGATCTTCACCCTCCTCAAAGTCGACGAAATCAGCAACCTCGGCACGGCCCGCATCCGCATCCGCTCCCTCCTGGCGGCCCTGGAGGAGCGGAGGAAACGGACACCGGCCCCCATCAGGGCCGCGCGGGCCATCGAACGGAAGGCCAAGGTTCTCTTCACGCGGGCCATGAAAAAAAGCTACACCCTTCTGGCGCCCCAGATGTCGCCCATCCACTTCCAGTTCCTCCAGGCCGCCTTCGAGAAAAACGGCTACGCCATGGAGGTCCTCCTCCGCGTCGACGCCTCCACCGTCGAAGAGGGGCTTCGGAGCGTCAACAACGACGCCTGCTACCCCAGCATCATCCTCGTCGGCCAGGCCCTTCAGGCCCTCAAATCGGGCCGCTACGATCCGAACAGGACGGCCGTCCTCCTTCCTCAGACGGGCGGCTGCTGCAGGGCCACGAACTACGTGGCCCTCATGCGCAAGGCCCTGGCCGACTCGGGCTTCGGGCAGGTTCCCGTCGTCCCCGTGGCCCTTTCGGCGGCCCTGGAGCGCCACCCGGGGTTCAAGATCAACCTCCCCCTCATCCGCGACGCCCTCAGGGGGACCCTCGTCGGCGACCTTCTCATGCGCGTCCTCTACCGCATCCGCCCCTACGAAAAGGTGAAGGGCTCGGCCGACGCCCTCTGCGCCCGCTGGTCCCAACGCTGCATCGACCTTCTCCGCCGCGGCGACGGCCGGGCCCTGGGAAAGACACTGGAGGCCATCGTCTCCGATTTCGACGCCCTCCCCATCGACGACAGTCTCAAACCCCGAGTCGGCATCGTCGGCGAGATCCTCGTCAAATACCATCCGGGCGCCAACAACGACATCGTCCGCTTCCTCGAATCGGAAGGAGCCGAAGTGGTCGTCCCCGACCTCCTCGATTTCGGCCTCTACGGCCTCTACGACCACAAGGTGAGCCACGACATCCTCTCGGGCTCCCTGGCCCGGAGTCTGGCCGCCCAGACCCTCATCGCCCTCTTCGAATGGAAAAGGCGCGGCCTACGCCGCGCCCTCGCCTCGAGTCGCCGATTCCTCCCGCCTCCGACGATCGATCACCTCGCCCGAAGCGCCCAAAGCCATCTTTCCCTGGGCAACCAGTCCGGCGAGGGGTGGTTTCTCGTCGGCGAAATGGTCGAACTCCTCGAACAGGGCGTGGAGAACATCGTCTGCATCCAGCCCTTCGCCTGCCTGCCCAACCACATCTTCGGCAAGGGAATGATCCGCGACCTCCGCCGCGACTTTCCCAGGGCCAACATCGTCCCCATCGACTTCGACCCCGGCGCCAGCGAGGTCAACCAGCGAAACCGTCTGAAACTCATGCTCGCCGTGGCCCACCGGGCCATGGAAGGCGACACCCCCTTCCCGGCCGACAGAGACCTCTCGTCCACCCCGCAGGAAAGAGGGGATAGGCCCTGAAACCCTCCGTCCCTTCGGGCCGGGCGCGGGCAGGATGCCCACGCTCCCAGGAAAAGCGCCGCCGGAGGAGCTGGCTTCCCGGACCACGCGGCTCCGTTCGGCCGGAAGCCCTGCCGGGAGCGCCGCTCCGCCTGGCCGCGGGGCCTTTGCCCCTGCTGGGAGCGCGGCCATCCCTGGCGGCGCGCGGGACGGGGCTTTCGTCCCGCAGGGGTTTCCGGCTCGAACGACGTCGCCTGAGCGGCGACGACACGAGGAAACCCCTCCGTCCCTCCGGGCCGGGCGCGGGCAGGATGCCCACGCTCCCAGGAAAAGCGACGCCGGAGGAGCTGGTTTCCCGGACCACGCGGCTCCGTTCGGTCTGAAGCCCTGCCGGGAGCGCCGCTCCGCCTGGCCGCGAGGCCTTTGCCCCTGCTGGGAGCGCGGCCATCCCTGGCGGCGCGCGGGACGGGGCTTTCGTCCCGCAGGGGTTTCCGGCTCGAACGACGTCGCCTGAGCGGCGACGACACGAGGAAACCCCTCCGTCCCTTCGGGCCGGGCGCGGGCAGGATGCCCACGCTCCCAGGAAAAGCGCTGCCGGAGGGGCTGGCTTCCCGGACCACGCGGCTCCGTTCGGCCGGAAGCCCTGCCGGGAGCGCCGCTCCGCCTGGCCGCGGGGCCTTTGCCCCTGCTGGGAGCGCGGCCATCCCTGGCGGCGCGCGGGACGGGGCTTTCGTCCCGCAGGGGTTTCCGGCTCGGTCGCCGTCGCTTCGGCGGCGATGGCGTGGGGAAACCCTCCGTCCCTTCGGGCCGGGCGCGGGCAGGATGCCCACGCTCCCAGGAAAAGCGACGGCGACAAAGGGGCGGGAAACCCTCCGCCTCTTCAGGGCGGTGCGGGCAGGATGCCCACGCTCCCAGGAAAAGCGACGGCGACAAAGGGGCGGGAAACCCTCCGCCCCTTCAGGGCGGCGCGGGCAGGATGGCCGCGTTCGCCCAGGTGGCGGAGCCGGAATCAGGGACCGTAACGAGCGACGAAGGCGTCGATAACCGATAGAAGGTCCTCCGTCAGGTAAAGCCGTGCCCGCTCCTTGAGGGAAGAGGGTACGGCTCCGTAAAAGGCCTCGGCCACGGCGCCGGCGATGGCCGCCTGAGTGTCGGCGTCTCCGCCCAAAGAGACCGCCTTGCGCAGGGCGTCCTCATAATCGGTCGACTCCAGGAAGGCGCAGAGGGCCTCGGGAACGCTCTCGGCAGCAGCAGCCGAAAAACGGTAGGTCGGCCTGATCGCGTCGAGGCTCCGCGACAGATCGTAGCCGCAACGCTCTTCGACGAAGGCCGCCAGCTCCCGGCGATCGACTCCCTTGCGGGCCAGAAAGACCGAAGCGGCCACGGCCCGGGCCGCCCTGATCCCCTCGGGATGGCCGTGAGAAACGGCGGCGCTCCTCTCCGCCTCGGCCAGAACCTCTTCGACGGTCTCGAAAGCCCACCCCACGGGACTGACTCTCATGGCCGATCCGTTGCCCCAGCTGTCGTTCCAGGCCTTCCCGCTCGAGAGGATCCAGGAGCGGAAACGGGAGCTGAACCCCGCCTCGAAATGGCGCCGTCCGTAATCGGACAGGGCCGGAGCATACTCCCGGCCCGAGAGGAGGACGTCGGCCACGGCAACGGTCAGAACCGTGTCGTCCGTGAATCGGCTCTCCCCGGTAAACAGCTCGAACTCGACCGACTTGAGCCCCGCCCTCTCATAGGCGGAACCGACGATGTCGCCGACGATGGCCCCCCACATGGCTAACTCCGATCGGGGGGCACCGGGCCCCCGTGAGCTCTCTCCCGTTCATCGACGACGGACCGACGGATGGGGTCCGAGTCATGAACGGAAACGGATGGTTCCCTTTTCCCCCTCTGGCGACAAAGCACCGGCAAAACCCCCTTTTTGCGCTCCCTTCGACTCGCCTCCCGAAGGGCTCTTCCCAAGAAGAACGCCCCACGGGTCCGGCACGGCGGAAAGGCTCTCCATGGCAATGATCCCTTAAGGGACTATGGTACCATGAAGAGGTGAAAAACATTGACGGAACAGGGGCCGCCCCGACGGACGGCCCCTGCCGAAAAAAGGAAAACATACGAAATCAAAAAGAGAAGGCACGCCTTTCGAAGGCTGCAACGAAGAGGCGAAGACGGAGAACGGCGGAAGAGGGAAAAAAGAACGACGATAACGAGATGAAAGGCGCGATGAAAAGAGTAAATAAAGAAAAGCGTCAGGAAGATATAAGATACGGCGAAAGGTACGACCTTGCTGCGACAGATGGAAGCGATAGAGGGAATGAGGTCCGAAGAAAAGATCGGCGAAAGAGCGAAGAGAGGGCAACTGAGCTTCAGTCTGAAGAGCGATGGTACAGCGACGTGCCTTCATAGACAAGAATAGCCCTTTCAAGAATTTTTTGCTTGAATAAGCCGTGATGTTTATGTGATATTCCAGATAAAACGCCAGGATGATTTTGACAAAGGTCTTAATTATCCCAATCAACCCAGCAAAGGAGCGAAACAATGGAGCGTCTACCCAACTCGTCAGGCTGTTTCGTCTGCGGCACCCGAGAGGAAAACCCCCAAGGGCTGGCCGTCTCCATCTTTTGGGACGAAGAGGCCCGACAGACCGTCATCCCCATCGAAGCCTCATCCGGCTGGTGCGGCTACCACGGCGTCATCCACGGAGGCATTCAGGTCGCCCTGGCCGACGACGCCATGGCCTGGGCCATCCGGCGAGGAGAGGGCATCTGGTCCGTCACGGCCCACATGGAGGCCACCTACCGCAGACCCGTCAAGATCGACAGCCCCTGCCGCGTCCTGGGGCGCGTCGTCTGTCGCAGGGGGCGCAAAATCACCACGGAAGCCGAAATCGTCGACGACGAGGGCGAAATCCTGGCCCAGTTCAAGGCCCTTTTCGTTCAAATGGACGAGGAAAGCCTCCGATCCTGAAGCCCTCGGCCGAGGTGCCCGCCGATCCGAAAGGCACCTGCCCGAGCGGGTATCGAGCCCCCGAGCGGAGAAAGGCTTTACGGGAAGCGAGTCCGGCATCCGCACGGTCGTGGCGAAGCTGAAGAGGGAGATCGCCCCGTAGGAGAGGTTCCGTCTCCCTGACTGCGGACCACGGGGGAGGGGCCTCGGCGAGCCTGTGGTTCGGGAGAAAACGGGATTTTTGACCTTTTTATGGATACCCTCTATAGTATAGTCGAAAGATCCAGATCGTCCCACCGGGAGGAATCGTCATGGCAGAACTGATCATGAGACACTACATCGTCAAGGACCACGACTGCGAGCCTTGCCGCGAAACGGGGGAGACCCTCCGTAACCTGGGTTCCCAAATGGCCCGGCGGCTGGCGCCCCTGGGCGTGGAGCTGAAACTCCAGGAGGCCGAAATGGCCGAGGCCACGGAGGAAAACCTGCTCAGAGCCAACCAGGTCACCTTCAGCTGTCCCGAGAGCGAGATGGCGGAAATCGCCCTCGAGGATATTCTGGGACTCCAGGTCAGCCACGACAGCGTCGAAGGCGACGCCTGCACCGGCTGCCGCACCCTCATCTTCGAGGGACGGCGCTTCCAGAAACTTCCGCCGGGCCTCCTGACCGACGGGCTCGTCCGGGCCGCCTTCTCCATTCTCGAAGGGGGCGACGGAAGCGGCTGCGGCAGCTGCGGCGGCGGCTGAGGCGTCTGAAAAAGACCGCCGTCGGCGGTCCTTAACGAGCGAGAAGAGGCCGGACGAAGCGACGGAAGTCGCTTCGTCCGGCCTCTTCTCGCAGGCCATCGCGGGAGGGAGAGGGTTTCACCTTTCCGAGAGCGCGACCTCGGCAACGGAAGGTTTGACCCGGGAGTAGACGAACCCGGCTGCAAAGGCCTTTGCCCCTCCTGGAAGCGCCGCTCCGTCTGGCCGCGGGGCCTTTGCCCCTGCTGGGAGCGCGGCCATCTTGGCGGCGCGCGGGACGGGGCTTTCGTCCCGCAGGGTCTCCCGGCTCGAACGACGTCGCCTGAGCGGCGACGACACGAGGAAACCCCTCCGTCCCTTCGGGCCGGGCGCGGGCAGGATGCCCACGCTCCCAGGAAAAGCGACGCCGGAGGGGCTGGCTTCCCGGACCGCGCGGCTCCGCTCGGCCGGAAGCCCTGCCGGGAGCGCCGCTTCATCTGACTGCGAGGGGCCTTTGCCCCTGCTGGGAGCGCGGCCATCTTGGCGGCGCGCGGGACGGGGCTTTCGTCCCGCAGGGGTTTCCTTCTCGGTCGCCGTCGCTTCGGCGGCGATGGCGTGGGGAAACCCCTCCGCCCCTTCGGGCCGGGCGCGGGCAGGATGCCCACGCTCCCAGGAAAAGCGACGGCGGAGAGGCTGGTTTCCCGGGTCGCTCGGCTCCGTTCGGTCGGGGGCTCTATCGGAAACGCCGCTCCGCCTGGCCGCGAGGCCTTTGCCCCTGCTGGGAGCGCGGCCATCCCTGGCGGCGCGCGGGACGGGGCTTTCGTCCCGCAGGGGTTTCCTCCTCGGTCGCCGTCGCTTCGGCGGCGATGGCGTGGGGAAACCCCTCCGTCCCTTCGGGCCGGCGCGGGCAGGATGCCCACGCTCCCAGGAAAAGCGACGGCGACAACGGGGCAGAAACCCTCCGCCCTTTCAGGGCGGGCGCGGGCAGGATGCCCACGCTCCCAGGAAAAGCGGCGCTGCCGGAGGGGCTGGCTTCCCGGACCACGCGGCTCCGTTCGGCCGGAAGCCCTGCCGGGAGCGCCGCTTCATCTGACTGCGAGGGGCCTTTGCCCCTGCTGGGAGCGCGGCCATCCTTGGCGGCGCGCGGGACGGACTTTTCGTCCCGCAGGGTTTTTCCTCGGTCACCGTCGCTTCGGCGGCGAAGGCGCGGGGAAACACTCCGTCCCTTCGGGCCGGACGCGGGCAGGATGCCCACGCTCCCAGGAAAAGCGACGGCGGAGAGGCTGGTTTCCCGGGTCGCTCGGCTCCGTTCGGTCGGGGGCTCTATCGGAAACGCCGCTCCGCCTGGCCGCGAGGCCTTTGCCCCTGCTGGGAGCGCGGCCATCCCTGGCGGCGCGCGGGACGGGGCTTTCGTCCCGCAGGGGTTTCCTCCTCGGTCGCCGTCGCTTCGGCGGCGATGGCGACCGAGGAGGAAACCCTCCGTCCCTTCGGGCTGGCGCGGGCAGGATGCCCACGCTCCCAGGAAAAGCGACGGCGACAACGGGGCGGAAACCCTCCGCCCCTTCAGGGCGGGCGCGGGCAGGATGCCCACGCTCCCAGGAAAAGCGGCGCTGCCGGAGGGGCTGGTTTCCCGGACCACGCGACTTCGTTCGGCCGGAAGCCCTGCCGGGAGCGCCGCTTCATCTGACTGCGAGGGGCCTTTGCCCCTGCTGGGAGCGCGGCCACCCCTGGCGGCGCGCGGGACGGGGCTTTCGTCCCGCAGGGGTTTCCTTCTCGGTCGCCGTCGCTTCGGCGGCGATGGCGTGGGGAAACCCCTCCGTCCCTTCGGGCCGGGCGCGGGCAAGGATGCCCACGCTCCCAGGAAAAGCGGCGGCGACAACGGGGCGGGAACACTCCGTCCCTTCGGGCCGGCGCGGGAAGGATGCCCACGCTCCCAGGAAAAGCGACGCCGGAGGGGCTGGTTTCCCGGACCACGCGACTCCGTTCGGCCGGAAGCCCTGCCGGGAGCGCCGCTTCATCTGACTGCGAGGGGCCTTTGCCCCTGCTGGGAGCGCGGCCATCCCTGGCGGCGCGCGGGACGGGGCTTTCGTCCCGCAGGGGTTTCCGGCTCGAACGACGTCGCCTGAGCGGCGACGACACGAGGAAACCCTCCGTCCCTTCAGGGCGGGCGCGGGCAGGATGCCCACGCTCCCAGGAAAAGCGACAGCGACAACGGGGCGGAAACCCTCCGTCCCTTCGGGCCGGGCGCGGGCAGGATGCCCACGCTCCCAGGAAAAGCGACGGGAGAGGTTTTTCCTCGGGTTCCTCTCAGCGCCCCAGGTAGGCGGCCCGCACCTCGTCCATCGCGGCCAGCTCCGAGGCCCTGCCGCTGAGGACGATCCGCCCCGTCTCGAGAACATAGCCCCGATCGGCGATAGCCAGGGCCATGTTGGCGTTCTGTTCCACGAGGAGAATGGTCATGCCCGATTTACGAACTTCGACGATGGTGCGGAAAACCTCTTCCACGAGGATCGGCGCCAGCCCCATGGAGGGTTCGTCGAGGATCATGAGCTTCCCTCTCCCCATGAGGGCCCGCCCCACGGCGAGCATCTGCTGCTCCCCTCCGGAAAGGGTCCCCGCCTCCTGGCTGCGCCGCTCCTTGAGACGGGGAAAGAGGGAGAAGACCCTCTCCATGTCGTCGTCGACGGCACGATCCTTGCGAAGATAGGCCCCGAGCAGGAGGTTGTCCTCGACGGTGAGATTGGGAAAGACGAGGCGCCCCTCGGGCACGTGGGTGATTCCGGCGCCGACGATGACATGGGGCGCGACGCCAACCAGATCCCTGCCCTGATAGAGAATCCGGCCCGAGCTGGCGGGGACGAGGCCCGACAGGGCACGGAGAATGCTTGTCTTGCCCGCGCCGTTGGCGCCGACGAGGGTGACGATCTCTCCCTGCTCCACGCAGAAAGAGAGCCCCTTCACGGCCTCGATGGCCCCGTAGGAGACGCGGAGGTCCTTCACCTCGAGCATCATGCCGCCGCGCCCCCTTTGCCGAGATAGGCCTCGATGACCTTGGGGTCGTTCCTGATCGCTTCGGGTTTCCCCTCGGCGATGGTGACGCCGAAATTGAGGACGGAGATGCGGTTGCAGATCTCCATGACGAGCTGCATGTGGTGTTCGATGAGGAGAATCGTCACCTGGAATTCCTTCCTTATCCAGGCGATGGAGTCGGCCAGGACATCCACCTCCTGAGGATTCATTCCCGCCGCCGGCTCGTCGAGGAAGAGGAGTTTGGGCGACGTGGCCAGAGCGCGGGCGATCTCGAGGCGCCGCTGAATGCCGTAGGGCAGATTCTTGGCCAGCGTATCGGCGAAGGGAAGAAGATCGAGCTTTTCCAGGAGGAAAAGGCACTCCTCCTCCACCTGTCGCTCCGTCTCGACCACTCCCTTGGGACGCAGAAAGGCCGGAAGGAGCCCGTAGCCGATGCGGGGATGGCAGGCGATCTTGATGTTGTCCAGAGCCGAAAGGTTCTTGAAAAGGCGGATATTCTGAAAGGTCCTGGCGATGCCCCGCGTCGTGTAGGCATGAGTGGGCTTACCCACCAGATTCTCGCCGCCGAAGAGAATCTCCCCCTCCGTCGGCTCGTAGATTCCGGTGAGCATGTTGAAGACCGTCGTCTTTCCGGCGCCGTTAGGGCCGATGAGTCCCGCCAGATCGCCCTCGGCAAGGGAAATGTTGAAATCCGTCACGGCCCTGAGGCCGCCGAAGGCGATGCTCAGATGCCTCACCTCGAGAAGAGGCGAGGAAGTTTCCTGCGAAGCCATCATCTCACCGCCCCCCCTCGTAACCGGCAGGACGGCGGATCTTGGGCACCAGGAAGGAGAGCTCCCTGTCGCCGTAAATCCCCTGCGGTCTGAAGAGCATCAGAAGAACGAGGGCGATGCCGTAGATGACGAGACGCCATCCGGAAAGGAAGCGAAGCATTTCGGGAAGGACCGTCAGCAGCGAAGCTCCCATGATGGTGCCCGTCAGGCTCCCGGCGCCTCCCGCATAGAGGTAGACGAGATAGTCGATGGACTTGAGGTAGTTGAACTGGTCCGGATGGAGGTAGCCCAGCAGATGGGCCAGAAGCCCTCCCGCCACGCCGGCCACGGCCGAACCGATGGTGAAGGCCATGACCTTGTACTTCGTGGTATCGACGCCCATCGTCCCCGCCGCCAGCTCGTCTTCCCGGCAGGCGATGCAGGCCCTCCCGAAAGAGGAGTAAATGTAGTTGCGGAGCACCCAGAGCGTGGCGCCGAAAAAGGCGACGATCCAGAAAAGGTTGCTGTAGCGGGGAATGCCCGAGAAGCCTCGAGGTCCGCCCACCTGAGGAATGAGGCGGATGAGGGAGCGGATGATCTCCCCGAAGGCGAGGGTCACGATGGCCAGATAATCTCCCTTGAGGCGGAGGGAGGGCTTTCCGATGAGATAGCCGAAAAGGGCCGCAACGACCCCTCCGACGAAGACGGAAAAGAGAAAAACCAGGGGGCGCAGGACCGGAAGAAGGGCCGCCGAAGGAAGAAGCAGCGTCGTCACCGCCGCCGAAGTGTAGCCGCCGACGGCGACGAAACCGGCCTGACCGATGGAGAACTGGCCGGTGAAACCGTTGATCAGATTGAGCCCCAAGGTGACCATGACGTTGATCATGGCGAACATGAGAATCTGAATGTAGTAGGACGTCAGCACTCCGGCCTTGCGCAGAGCCATGACGACGACATAGAAGGCGACAAGTCCGAGAAGGGGGAAGTATTTCCGCAGGCGATCCATCACCTTCCGCCCCCTAGACCTTTTCGATCTTCACTTTGCCCAGCAGTCCCGCAGGGCGGAAGAGAAGAATGAGGATGAGGATGACGAAACCCGACCCGTAGCCGAGCTCGGAATAGAGGGCCGTGGCCATCACTTCGCAGATGCCCATGATCAGCCCTCCCAGCATGGCCCCGGGAATGGAGCCTATGCCGCCCAGGACGGCGGCGATGAAGGCCTTCGTGCCGAGCCAGATTCCCATGAGGACATCGATCATGGGGTAGGTCATGGAATACATGACGCCTCCCGCTCCGGCCAGGGCCGCGCCGAAGAAGAAGGTGATGGCTATGATGAAGTTGACGTTGATTCCCATGAGGGAGGCCGCGTCCTTGTTGAAGGAGACGGCCCGCATGGCCCGTCCCACCTTGGTGCGGTGCACGATATAGGTGAGAGCCACCATGAGCGTGGCCGAGACGAGAATGTTGACGATCTGGATGGAATTGATGATCGCCCCGGCAGGAAGGGTGAAGTTTTTGAAGGGGATCAGCATGGGAAAGGGACGATAGTTGGGGCCGATGAAGGGGAGCATGCGGGGAAAGTTCTCCAGAAAGATGGAGACGCCGATGGCCGTGATGAGCGCCGAAAGACGGGGCTTGTCACGCAACGGCCTGTAGGCCAGACGCTCGATGACCACGCTCAGACAGGCCGGAACGAGCATGGCCAGGAAAATGGCCAGGGGAAAATTGGCCCCCAGAAGCTCGGCGGCGAAGTAGGCCACGAAAGCACCGATCATGACCAGGTCTCCGTGGGCGAAATTGATCAGATTGATGATGCCGTAGACCATCGTGTAGCCGAGGGCGATGAGGGCATAGATGACGCCCAGCTGCACGCCGTAGATCAGAAGCTGTAGAGTTTCACGCACGTTGACCCTCTCCCTGCAGTGACTCGTCTCCGAAGGGGGGCGACGGAAGCCCCCCTTCGGGATTCGGCGGATGAACCGTTAGGGGTTGATGGTGGTGACGTAGGTGGTGGTGCCGCCGGCAAACTGCATGATGACGGCCGCCTTCTGGGGATTGCGCTTCTCGTCGAACTTGATCTTGCCCGAGGGAAGGTCGATGTCGATGGCGGCGATGGCATCGCGCAGGGCCGGGCCGCTCACCTTGCCGGCATCCCTGAGCCCCCTGAGGACGATGGCCGTGGCCTCGTAGGAGAGAACGGCGTTGGAATTGGGCACCGTGCCGTAGGTCTGCTGGTACTTCTCGACGAAGGCCTGCACCTCGGGCCGCTTGGCCTCGTGAGAGAAGGCCGCGGTGAAGGCGGCGCCCTCTTCGGCCCCGGCGGCGATCTTGGGAAGATCGGGGCTATCCCAGCCGTCGCCGCCGACGAAAGGAACGTTGATGCCGGCCTTGCGGGCCTGGTTCATCTGAAGTCCCGTCTCGAAGAAGGCATTGGGCAGGTAGAGCACCTCGGCGCCGCTGGCCTTGATGTTGTTCAGCTGGGCGTTGAAGTCGCGGATATCGGAACCGCCGTAGGCCTCGAGGGCCACGATCTCTCCGCCCATGGCCTCGAAGTTCTGCTTGAAGTACTCCGTCAGCCCCTTGGAGAAGTCATTGCCGTTGTTGTAGAGAACGGCGGCCTTGGTCACTTTGAGATTTTCCATGACATACTTGGCCATGACGCTTCCCTGGAAGGGATCGATGAAGCAGGCCCGGAAGATGTAATCGCCGACTTCGGTCACCTTGGGATTGGTGGCGAAGGTCGTCACCACGGGGACTTCGGCGGACTGGGCGATGGGACCTCCGGCGAGGGACGTCGACGAGGCGTCGGGACCGACGATGGCCACGACCTCGTTCTGGTCGATGAGCTTGCGGAAGGCGTTGGCGGTGATATCGGGCTTGTTCTCGTTGTCCTCGAAGAGGACCTTGACCTCGTAGATCTTGCCGCCGATGTCGAGACCGTCGGGGGCGAACTCCTTCACGGCCAGCTCCACGCCGTTTTTGATGTACTGACCGCCGATGGCGTTCTGACCCGTAATGGGAGCCACGACGCCGATCCTCACCTGATCGGCGGCGAAGGCCGCGCCCCCGATTGAACCGACTGCCAGCAGTGCGCACAGGAACAGGAGCAAACCCTTTCTCTTCATTCTTCGTTTCCTCCCTCTCAACGTAAAAACATCTCGCCTCGAAAAGCGGCGCCTCGCGCCCGGCTCCCTCTCGCCTCGCCCTCTCACCTTTCCGTCATCTCTCACCTCCAGGACCGATCATCGACTCGGGACAGCTCCCTCAAACCAGAGATTTCAGAAAACGCCCCATCCGCTCCAGGGCCTTTTCGATCGTCTCCTCCGAAGCGGCGAAGGATAGGCGCAGGAACCCCTCCCCGGCGGCGCCGAAGGCGTCTCCGGGAACGGTGACGACGCCCGCTTCCTCAAGCAGGAGGCGGGCCATCTCCACCGAGCTCCGTCCGAAGGACGAGATGTCGGGAAAGGCGTAGAAGGCGCCTTCGGGGAGATGACAGCGGACTCCGGGAAGGGCGCGGAGCCCCTCGACGAGGAGATCGCGCCGTCTGAGGTAACCCCGGCGCATCGTTTCCACCACCTCCTGGGACCCTTCGAGGGCGGCCAGGCAGGCGACCTGGGCGGCGGCGTTGACGCAGGAGGAAAAATTCTCCTGAAGGCGCCCCATGGCGGCGATGATCGCCTCGGGCCCATGAACGTAACCGACGCGCCATCCCGTCATGGCGTAGGTCTTGGAGAAGCTGTTCACCGTCAGAACCCGGTCGGCCATGTCGGGCAGCGAGGCGAGACTCACGTGATCCCTCCCGTCGTAGACGAGATGCTCGTAGGGCTCGTCGGAGATCACGACAAGATCGCGGCGCCGGACCACGTCGGCGATGGCCTCGAGCTCCTCGCGACGCAGCACCGCTCCCGTCGGGTTCGAGGGCGAATTGAGGAGGAGAGCCCTCGTCCGGGACGTCAGGGCCCTTTCGACGGCCTCGGCCTTCAGGTGGAAGGCCTCTTCTGGGCGGGTCGGGACGGGGCGGACGACGCCGCCGACGAAGTGGATCTGGCCGAAATAGTTGGGCCAGCAGGGATCGGGGACGAGGATCTCGTCGCCTTCGTCGATGACGGAGGCGATGGCGAGCATGAGCGTCTCGCAGGCGCCCGTGGCGACGAGGACGTTCCTCTCCGTTCCGGCGATGCCGTTTTCGGCGGCCAGCTTGACCGCCAGAGCCTTCCGGAGCTCGGGAATGCCGGCGTTGGGCGTGTACTTCGTGGCCCCCTCGCGAAGGGCCCGGGCCGCACGCTCGACGATAAAATCAGGCGTGGCGTAATCGGGCTCCCCCACGCCCAGATTGGCGGCGTCGGGATAGCCCGCGGCGAGGGCGAACATGGTGCGGATCCCCGAATGGGGATTCGTGTCGACTCGGACACTGAGACGCATCGATCGCCCCTCCTTCATCGCTGGACGCGGCCGCTGCCGTCGCCGCCGACAAGAGTCATCACGTCGGCGACGGAGACTCTGTTGAAATCGCCCAAAAGAGTATGCTTCAACGCCGAGGCCCCCACGGCGAACTCGAGGGCGCTCTGAGGCGAATCGAGATGACGCAGGCCGTAGATGAGACCCGCCCCGAAGGAATCGCCTCCGCCGATGCGGTCCACGATGTCGTTGATGGCATACTTGCGGCTGACGTAAAAGTGGTCCCGGTCGGCCAGAAGGCCCGACCAGTTGTTGCTGTCGGCGCTCAGGCTCTCCCGGAGGGAGACGCCCAGGAAACGGAGATTGGGATAGGCCTTCAGGACCTGATCGGCCAGATGGCGGTAGCTGTCGGCCTCGAGGGAACCGGACGTGACGTCCACATCGGCCTCGATCCCCAGCGTCTTCTGGCAGTCCTCCTCGTTGCCGATGAGCACCGTGACGTGACGGACGATCTCGGGCATCACTTCCGAAGGCTTCTTGCCCCACTTCCAGAGCTTCTTGCGGTAGTTCAGGTCGCAGGAGACGGTGACGCCCTTCCGGCGACAGGCTTCGAGCCCCTCCAGAGTCACCTGGGCGGCCCCTTCGGAGAGAGCCGGAGTGATCCCCGTCACGTGGAACCAGTCGACACCCTCCAGGAGGCTCTCCCAATCGAAATCTCCGGACCGAACCTCGGAAATGGCCGAATGACTCCGGTCGTAAAGCACCACGGACGGACGGGCGCAGGCTCCCGTCTGGGTGTAGTAGATTCCCACCCGCTCGCCGGAGCGGCGGATGAATTCCGTATCGACGCCGAATCCGCGCAGCTCGCGGACGGCCGCGTCACCGATGGCGTTCGACGGCAGGGCCGTCACGAAAGCCACCTCTTCGCCGTAATTGGCCAGAGAAACGGCCACGTTCGACTCGGCGCCGCCGAAAGTGGCCACGAAAGACGGACTCTGGAGGAACGTCTCGTGGCGAGGCGGTGAAAGGCGCAGCATCAGCTCTCCGAAAGTGACGATTCTGGACATGACGGACCTCCTAACGACCCTTCCTGACCCGGGCGATCTCGGCCACGACGCGGGAAGCCATCGCTCCGATCGCCTCGAGATCGCCCTCGCCCCTGCCGGCCCCGGTGAGAGAGCCGCCCATCCCCACGGCGAAGGCACCGGCCTTGAACCAGGCCTCCAGATTCGCCTCGGACACGCCCCCCGTGGGCATCATGTGGGCCTGAGGCAGAGGCCCGAGAACGGCCTTCACGAACTGAGGCCCCATGCACTCGCCGGGAAAGACCTTAACCACATCGACGCCCAGCTCCATGGCGCGGGCCAGCTCCGTCACGGAACCGACGCCCGGCATATAGGGAACGCCGTAGCGGTTGCAGCAGAAGGCCACCTCTTCGGAAAGGCTGGGCGAAATGATGTAGCGGGCCCCGGCCAGAATACAGGCCCGGGCCGTGGGCGCGTCGAGAACCGTCCCGGCGCCGAGAATCAGAGACGAACCGCGGTGCTTCTCGGCGAGATACCCCATAAGATCGAGCGCCCCCGGAACCGTCATGGCCACCTCGACGGCCGGGATTCCCCCCTCGTAGACGGCATTCGCCACGGCCAGCCCCTTCTCCTTGTCGCTGGCCCGGATGACGGCCACGACTCCCTTTTCGTGAATGGCACCGAGGATCTCATACTTGGCGATGGGCAACATGCAAATCCCTCCGACTGTGAAATAAAAAGTTGAACGAAAGAAACGACCAGAAATCCGTCGGATCCGGACCGAATCCAATCGACGCAACGCGGCCGCAAGCGAGGACACAACCCCAGGGACGCGGAACGCGCCGGACAAAAGGACGGCACGATCCGTTGCGGGTGCAAGGCAAAAGGCTTTTCATCGGGATGCGGGGCGCGATCGGCAATCAGGCTGACTTAAAACCAGAAGTCTCCGAAGATGCTGTTCCAAAATATTCTTTTTTATAAGCTAAATCGATTCGGACCCGATCTACCGACAAAAACAGGACGAAAGATCGATAGATCCCGCCGGACGGTGGCCCCAAGACGGACTCCCTTGTCCCGGGAACCCGCACCGGCGAGACGATTCGAAGGGACCTCGCCGGCGCGGATCCGACGGAGCCTATCCCGAAGAACCTGCGGATTCGGGGTCGACTGACTCCTCTTTTGCGGACGGATTTCTCCTGGACTCAGGGAAGCGCCCCTCCGTAACCCATAAGCGCCGAAATGGCCCTTGCCGCCTCAAGCGCCTTCTCGCCCACGGGGCGGATCTGGTCATCGGCGAAACGGTAGGCCGGAGCCGATATGCTCAGGGCTCCCACAGGGTAGCCCTGAGCGCTGACGATGGCGGCTCCGACACAGCGGATCCCCTCCTCGTTCTCCTCGTGCTCCTCGGCCCAACCCCGCCTGCGGACCACGTTCAGCATGGCCAGCAACGCCCCGGGCTCGACGAGAGTCCGTTCCGTCCGGGGAACGAGAGGCGTGGAACGGAGGTAGTGATCCAACTCGTTCTGGGGAAGCCGGGCCAGAATGGCCCGTCCCGCCGCCGTGCAGTACATGGAAAGAGAGGCGCCGATGCGGGAGCGCATCCCGACGGGGTGGGAGGATTCAAACTTATCGAGATAAAACGTCTCCCCGCCCTGGTAACGGGAGAGATGGATCGTCTCCCCCACATCCTGCAGGAGGTTCTTCAGCAGAGGATGGGCAAGGACGACCAGATCGACCTGCCTCCGATAGGCATCGGCCCAAAGAAGCGGTGCCGACCCCATCTGATAACGGCCGTTCTCCGTGCGGAACACGACGCGATGCGTCTCCAGAGTGGCCAGAATGCGGTAGACCGTCGCCTTCGAAAGACCGACGGACGTGGCGATCTCCGTCACGCCCGCATCGTCGCGGACATCGGCAAGAACCTGGAGAACGGCCAGAGCACGATCAAGGACACGGATGTTCGACGAATCCGATTCCCCCGTCACAGCCCGATTCCCTCCTTATCAGCAGCTCTCCCCATCGTCTTCCACCTTTCCTGCCCCGCGGCTCTATTCTCAGAGTGTTTCACTAGACAAAACAGCATCTTGCTCTATAAAACACAGTATAGAGCGCAATGGCACCCTTGTCTATACTTTTAAAACAACGTTCCATACAATGAAACAAAATTTCCGGCCCTCACAAAAAGTCCGGCCCCCCTGCGATCGGCAGAGAGGCCGGATAAACTCTTCCCGAAGAAGAAAGGCAAGACGTCGCGGCCGTTGCCTTTCCTGGGAACACCATCGTCTCGACCCGCTTCGGAAAGAACGGAAAGCTTCACGTCACGGCCGTTGCCCTTCCCGGGAGCGCCATCGTCTCGGCCGCTCCGGAAAGAACGGAAAGCTTCATGTCACGGCCGTTGCCCTTCCTGGGAGCACCATCGTCTCGACCCGCTTCGGAAAGAACGGAAAGCTTCACGTCACGGCCGTTGCCCTTCCTGGGAGCGTGGGCATCCTGCCCGCGCCCGCCCCGAAGGGGCGGTGGGTTCCCCCCACGCCATCGGCACCGAAGTGACGGCGACCGAGGCCGAAAACCCTGCGGGACGGTGGCCCCGTCCCGCGCGCCGCCAGGGATGGCCGCGCTCCCAGCAGGGGCAAAACCCTTTCACCGCAAGGTTTTCCCAAGCACTCTATTGTCTCGTCCGACTTCGGAAAGAACGGAAAGCTTCACGTCACGGCCGTTGCCTTTCCTGGGAGCGTGGGCATCCTGCCCGCGCCCGCCCCGAAGGGGCGGAGGGTTCCCCCACGCCATCGGCACCGAAGTGACGGCGACCGAGGCCGAAAACCCTGCGGGACGAGAAATCCGTCCCGCGCGCCGCCAGGGATGGCCGCGCTCCCAGCAGGGGCAAAACCCGCGATCGCAGCCGGGGTTTCCCGGAAGCGCCATCTTCTCGGCCGCTCCGGAAAGAACGGAAAGCTTCATGTCACGGCCGTTGCCCTTCCTGGGAGCACCATCGTCTCGACCCGCTTCGGAAAGAACGGAAAGCGTCACGTCACGGCCGTTGCCTTTCCTGGGAGCGTGGGCATCCTGCCCGCGCCCGCCCCGAAGGGGCGGAGGGTTCCCCCACGCCATCGGCACCGAAGTGACGGCGACCGAGGCCGAAAACCCTGCGGGACGAGAAATCCGTCCCGCGCGCCGCCAGGGATGGCCGCGCTCCCAGCAAGGGCAAAACCCTTTCACCGCAAGGTTTTCCCAAGCACTCTATTGTCTCATCCGACTTCGGAAAGAACGCAAATCTCCGCTAACACCAGCTACTGAAAGTCTATTTGCGTTATTCCTCAAATACAAATTTTTCTGCTATAGATTCAAATAAAGATCTATTCCAGTTATCTACATAACGTTTATCATATATAAATGGATACAAATCACTTTTAGCTGATTCCACATCCAAAGTCAGCACTTGTTCCATATATAATTCAATCACATCTTCTTTGCGAAGAGGATGAGAAGAATTCCAATGGCCACTGTGCCTTAATTTGTCTTCCAAATAAGGAACATTGATTGCGGCCTTTTTTTGAACAAACCAGAGACAATCGTACCAATCTCTACCTTTTACTCGCGTCCCCCATGTTCTACAAAGCAAAGCATGCATCTTCCCAGAGAATAGGCAAGATAGAGTCATTGTGCGCAAAGGGAAGGCTATAGGGAAAAGATGATAGGTAATTTTATCTTTGAAATTTCTAGCTTTTCCAGTATCTACTTCTAATTTTATTTTGACAGTTTGATTTTTTGGTAAAATTTTTATTACATCAGATAATACCTGTGGAACAGCTAGAGAAAATATCCCCGTAAGAGGTTCCGTCTTGATTTGAGCGGAGGCAATTCCTCCAGTAGATATTTTCTGTTTCGCCTCAAATGAAGCTTCCACCTCAAAGTCACGTAAGGATTTCTCTACTGTCAATCCAAATGAATTTAGATCAATGCTTACTGCAGATGATAGAAGCGAAAAATCCAGATCCTCAGAAAACCGATCAAGTCCATGGAGAATTCGTAGCGCAGTGCCTCCATAAAAAGCGGCAAACTCAAAAAACCCACCTTGGTAAAGACTAAAAAGTATAATTTCTTGAAGTACTTCTTTTAATGCCTTTATAGCGGTTTCAGGATCTTTGATTTCGAAACGAGAAAGCATTTCTCTTACAATTTCAACTGCCATAGGGGTTCACTCCCTTCCATCGCGTGAAAAACGAGGCAAGAGCCGTCACTTTTCGGGAGCCATAGGCTTTCCCGAAGCGAAAAAGCTCTTCGACGTTCACGTCGATCCAGAAGCTCTCTTCCAGACGGAGGTCCTCGGCAAGATAGGTCTCCCAATCGACTGAGGAAGGGAGGTCTTCCATCCAGATTTTGTCGGCCAGTGCTTTCTCGGGAGAGGCTACAAAAAACCGTTCCGTACTACCCATGCTGTCCGGCAAGGTTGCCAGTGTACGGCCCAGGCCGAAAGCCCCTTCGGGGATGCGTGCGTAGGTGAAGGTTCCTGCGGGAGATCGATATTCTCTGCTGCGCCGCGGGGTAACGGAGGTGAAGGTCTCAGCCGACTCGGGGATGAGGCCATGAAATTGGAGGGCATATTCGAGAGAAAGAGTGGAAGGGAGGAGCAGCTGATTGGCGAGCCATCGCACATGGAGGGATCGACTCCGCCAGAGAGGACCGAGAACAAACCATTCACGGCTGATCCGTTGCACAACCTTTTTTGCCGCCAGAGAGGCGATGCAATCCTGAGGGCGAAGGTAGCCGCGTCGCGAAAGGACCTCGACCAGGAGGCTTCGCGGAAATTCCTCTCTGCCGAGCTCTGCTATTAATTCTGGAATCATAATTCTGGCCATGCATCTCCCCCTGGATCCATTATATCATCAAAAAAACACGATACAAAGCTATGAATCCGACAAAAAGTCGATCTTTAGGCGTTATTTAGTTAAATTTCAATTTGTGAATCCACTAGTCAGACCCGTTCTTTAGGTGCGGCAGTTAGGGCCGCTCCGGAAGAAAGGCAAGTTCTGCGCCGCAGCCGTTGCTTCTCCTGGGAGCGTGGGCATCCTGCCCGCGCCCGCCCCGAAGGGGCGATGGGTTCCCTGCACGTCTCCCTCGCCGCCGAGGTGACGTCGTTCGAGTCGGAAAACCCTGCGGGACGAGAAATCCGTCCCGCGCGCCGCCAAGATGGCCGCGCTCCCAGCAAGGGCAAAACCTCTCCGCGACCGAGTTCGTCTGCTTCCGGGCCACCACTTCCGTCGCCGAGAGCGCGTTCCCAGCAGGGGCAAAACCTCTCCGCCGCAGCCGTGTTTTCCTGGGAGCGTGGGCATCCTGCCCGCGCCCGCCCCGAAGGGGCGGTGGGTTCCCCCGACGTAACCGTCACCATCAAAGGAACATCGTTTGAGCCGGAAACCCTGCGGGACGGTGGCCCCGTCCCGCGCGCCGCCAGGGATGGCCGCGCTCCCAGCAGGGGCAAAACCCGCGATCGCAGCCGGGGTTTCCCGGAAGCGCCATCTTCTCGGCCGCTCCGGAAAGAACGGAAAGCTTCATGTCACGGCCGTTGCCCTTCCTGGGAGCGTGGGCATCCTGCCCGCGCCCGCCCCGAAGGGGCGGAGGGTTCCCCCACGCCATCGGCACCGAAGTGACGGCGACCGAGGCCGAAAACCCTGCGGGACGAGAAATCCGTCCCGCGCGCCGCCAGGGATGGCCGCGCTCCCAGCAGGGGCAAAACCTCTCCGCGACCGAGTTCGTCTGCTTCCGGGCCACCACTTCCGTCGCCGAGAGCGCGTTCCCAGCAGGGGCAAAACCTCTCCGCCGCAGCCGTGTTTTCCTGGGAGCGTGGGCATCCTGCCCGCGCCCGCCCCGAAGGGGCGGTGGGTTCCCCCGACGCCATCGCCGAAGTGACGGCGACCGAGACCGGAAACCCTGCGGGACGGTGGCCCCGTCCCGCGCGCCGCCAGGGATGGCCGCGCTCCCAGCAGGGGCAAAACCCCCGTGGCCAGGCGAAGCCGCGTTTCCAGCAGGGGCAAAACCCCCGTGGCCAGGCGGAGCGGCGTTCTCAGCAGGGGCAAAACCCCCGTGGCCAGGCGGAGCGGCGTTCTCAGCAGGGGCAAAACCCTTTCGCTGCGGGGTCCGTCTTACCCGGGTCAAACCTTCCGTCGCCGACTGCGCGCTCCCAGCAGGAACAAAACCCGCGATCGCAGCCGGGTTTATCTGGAAGCAACCTCGTGTTTCGCTCTCTCGCGAATCAGGGCAGGGACAAGACTCTCATTCGCGCCCCTCGGCCAGAGCGCGCACCCGACTCTCGGGCAGCTCCGTCAGATCGGCGACGGTCGCCACATCCATGCCCCGGGCCAGCATGCGGCCAGCCATCTGAACCCGAGCGCGTTCACTTCCCTTTTCCATGCCTTTCTCCATGCCCTTTTCCATGCCCTTCTCCATGCCCTTCTTTATCCCTTTTCTCTCGCTGATGCTGACATACATGCGTCTCGCCTCCTTGTCCCGTTCCAGTTCCTCTTCCCATTCCTCGTATTCCCGGGAACTCTCGTCGTCGGTGATGTGGATGACGCCTTCCATGAAGACAAGCAGCTGGGCCTTTTCGTCGTGGCTCCAGCCCCGATCGTCGAGAAGAAGCAGCATTTCCTTCAGGTAGTCCAGCTTGCGCGCCTCGTTCCCACGGCTTTTCCAGGCGCGCAGGCCCGCCAGGTGGGCCAGGTCGAAGGGGTTGTCGCTGGCTTTCAGTTTCTCTTCGTCTCCTTCGAAGATCTTTACGACGGGGAATTCGTAAAGGACTCGGGTGCCGTATCGTTCCCAAAGATAGCAGCCCTGCGACTGGCTCGGCGGGAGCGGCTCGATGAGGAAGGCCAAGCCGACGACGGGCCTTCGGTAGCGCCCCTCAAGAAGGCCTCGGTAGCGGTGCATCCTGAGGGGGAAGTTTTCGTTGCCTCCCCTTCCCTGGACTTCGGCGTGGAGGAGAATCCAGGCGCTCTCTCCTTCCGCGAGTGGGACGTCGGCCAGAAGGTCGACGTAGCGGTTCGAGTCGGGGTCTCCCCCTTCGGCCTTTCGGGTGAACCGGGCGAGACGGCGAAGTTCTTTGTCGAGGAAGGTGACGGGGCGAGTCGGATCGAGGTCGGAGGCCAGGTCGGGAAGGACGGACCGGAGCATGGGGACGAAGAATCGCGAGAGGAGGTCTTTCCAGAGCGAGTCGTCCTGGCGGAATGCGGTCCTTTCGGCGATGTCCTCCGAGGCATGCGGAGTCTGTCCTGCGACTCCGGCGGCAATCCCTTCCGGCGACGGGGAGTCCCTTCCGCCGCCTCGACGGGCGGCATCCTTTTGAGCCGTGCCTTCCGCCCCTGGCGAGGAGAAGGGGGTCTTCGGTGCGGTGCCTTTTTCCTCTCTCACAGACGGGCCACCTCCCTCACGTCGGCAGAGGAGCCGAGGTCTCTGCCCCTTTGTCTGAAGTCTAGCACATTTCGAAAGTCGGGATCGGATCGCTCCGTTCCTCGGCCGTCTCCGCCTCACGCGCGACATCGTAAGGACCCCACCGCCCCTTCGGGGCGGGCGCGGGCAGGATGCCCACGCTCCCAGGAGAGGCAACGGCCGCGACGTGGAGCTTGAGGTTTTGCCCCTGCTGGGAACGAGCTCTCGGCGACCGAAGGGTTGGCCCGGAAGCAGACGAACTCGGTCGCGGAGAGGTCTTGCCCCTTGCTGGGAGCGCGGCCATCTTGGCGGCGCGCGGGACGGATCTTTCGTCCCGCAGGGTCTCCCGACTTGAACGACGTCCCCTCGGCGATGAGGGAGACGTGCAGAGAACCCACCGCCCCTCCGGGGCGGGCGCGGGCAGGATGCCCACGCTCCCAGGAGAGGCAACGGCCGCGACGCGGAGTCTTCCGTTCCTTACCGAATCGAACAGAGACAATAGAATACCCAAGAAAACCTCCCGGCGGAGAGGTTTTGCCCCTGCTGGGAACGAGCTCTCGGCGACGGAAG
The DNA here is from genome assembly GCF_018069705.1 of Aminithiophilus ramosus. GTDB lineage: Bacteria > Synergistota > Synergistia > Synergistales > Aminithiophilaceae > Aminithiophilus > Aminithiophilus ramosus. The sequence goes on from NZ_CP072943.1 coordinate 2,439,915, forward strand.
GGTTGGCCCGGAAGCAGACGAACTTGGTCGCGGAGAGGTTTTGCCCCTGCTGGGAGCGCGGCCATCTTGGCGGCGCGCGGGACGGGGCCACCGTCCCGCAGGGTCTCCCGGCTTGAACGACGTAACCTTGATGGCGACGGCGAAGCGTGGGGAACCCGCCGCCCCTCCGGGGCGGGCGCGGGCAGGATGCCCACGCTCCCAGGAGAAGCAACGGCCGCGACACGGAACTTTCCGTTCCTTCCCAAGCGAACCGAGACGATGATGCTCCCGGGAAAGGCAACGGTCGCGGCGCGACGACGAAGCGGTCCGTCCGGGAAACGCAGATCCGATGAGGGTGACGAAGGAACCGGGGGCTCTTCGCGAGCCCCCGGTCGGGTCAACTGCCGTTTTTGAAGCGCGATCAGATCTCTTCGGCCACCGGCTCCTTTGGCTTGATGAGAGTGACGAACTGCCGCACGAGAAAGACAAGGGCAACACTGACGATGAAGAAAACAAGCGTCACCCGGAGGCCGTAGCTCCGGTTCAGGTCCTGAAAAAGGGCGCAGAGGCAGAGGCCGATTCCGACGGCACCGACGAGGGGCGTCAGCGGCCAGAGGGGCACCTTCCAGGGTAATGCCGCCGCCTCCTCGGCACAGCGGGAACGGAAGGCGAAGGCCGCCCGCAACGTCAGCACCCATGAGACGCACCAGACCCAGACCACCTCGTAGCTCAACAGCTGATAGATCATCGTCTGTCCCGCCGCCTGGCCCCAAAGGACAAGGATGACGGCGAGCCCCCAGACAAGCCAGATATTCCGGAAAGGAGTCCGGTAGCGCCGATGAAGCTCGCCCATCCAGGAAGGAACGCCGTAGCCCGACCGAGCCAGATTGTAAAGATCTCTCGGCGGCTGATAGATCGTTCCCATGAGCAGACAGGTGGCCGCCGCCGTCCAGGCCGCCGCGTTGAGGACATTGGCGAAGACGGGACCGTAGACCCGGTTGGCCGACGTCACATAGAGCGACTCGAGAAACTTCTCCACCTCGCCGTGGGGCACCGTCCCCACGGCGGCGAAAAGGGCCCAGGTATAGACCGTCACGAAAGTGATCGACGACCAGAGAAGCACCCGCGCCACGTCGACGGGATCACGCGCCTCCTCGGAGGCGAAAAGCACCGTCGAGGCCCCCATGAAGGCATAGACGGCGACGGGAACGGCGCTGAAACTCCCGGCCAAACCGTTGGGCATGAAAGGCCTGTAATTGGCGGCCGCAACGTGGGGCGTCACGGCCGCCGCGTAGGCCACGACGCTGCCGACGAGAAAGAGGACGAGAATGAACTGGGTCCGCGCCGCCACATCGACGCCCCGGACATTGAGCCAGGCGAAAAGCGTCAGCCAGCCCACGGCCAGCAGCGTGATCCACAGATCGGCCGGTTGAAGGTGAAACCCCAGATGGACGAGGAAATTATGGGTATAGGCCCCGATGGCCAGCCCCGTGCTCCCTCCGGCCAAAATCCATCCGATAGAAAAAAGCAGAGACGACGTGGCCCCCCAATCCCACCCCACGAGCTTGCGGACCCATACCTCGGGCCCGCCCGACGTGGGGTGCCAGACGACGAGCTCTCCGAACGAAACCATCAGGAAAATCTGTGACAGCCCAACGAGAATATAGACCAGAACCATCGACGGACCCGCCGAGGCCACGCCGTAGCCGGTGAGGGTGAAAACCCCGTCGCCGACGACGGCGCCGACACCGATGGCGAAAAGCCACCAGAAACCCAGGGCCTTCTTCAACGTAACCTTTTCCGAAGCCATCTTCCTACCCCGCTTTCCCGCTCTCTCTGAAGCGGCGGATTCACTGCTTCCGCATGAAAGAATCGAGGCGCCCGTCGGTAAAAACCGACTTGGGGAACTCAAGGTAGAACGTGTAGTTATACCCCGCCTCGGCCCACTGGGCGATGGCCACGTCGCCCGCCACGCTGATGAGCAGCGTCGCGTCCTCCATGGAAATCCCCGTCCGGCTGCAGAGGAAAGCCGCCATCCTGCGGCAGACGGCCAACACCCCCGACTTCCCGTCGGGAGCGTCGGCATAAGTCACCCAATGGCTGCGCGTCTCCACCATGGGCGCCTCGAGCTGAACGTTGCGATAAAGCCTCTCGATGTGTACCTGCACATCGGCGCCCGTCTCCACGCCGATACAGATCTCGCCGTCGCCCATGTTGGCGTGGACATCGCCCATGGCCACGAGCGCCCCTTCGACGAAAACGGGCAGATAAACCACCGAATCGGGCCCCAGAAGACGGATATCCATATTGCCTCCGTGACAGCCCGTCCGCCCCGTGGGAAAAGCCATCGTCGGCGTCGTCCCCAGAGTCCCCACATGAGGGCGCAGACCCACGCGCACGCCGGGCCCGTACTCGACGCACCCCTTCTTCTGATCGATGGAGACGATCTTCGTAAGCGGCGCCTTCACGTAGGCGTCGAGGACCCCCTCGCCCGGAATCAGCGTCAGCACGCCCCAGTCGCGGAGCCGGATCCCCTCGATCCGCAGCGCCACCACATCTCCCGGAACGGCGCTCTTCACGCACAGCGGCCCCGTACAGGGATTCATATGAGACATGTCGATGGAAGTGGCCAGATCGGTCTCGGCGACGATCTCGTCGTTGAAACAGTCTCGGGTCTGAAAAATGACGCTCTCGCCCACCTCGGCCCACTCGACGGGCGCCGTGTTCGGGTCGAAACGGTAGGAAACCTTATCCTTCGAAATCACTTTCACGGAAAACCCACCTCCTCGCGAATTCTTCAAAAACCACGATCAAAGACTTTTCAGCACGCTGCGGGTGATCTCGATGCCCCGAGCCAGATCCTCGACAGGGACGTTGAGGGCCGGACGGTAGCGGATGGAGGAGCCGCCGCAGGGAAGGATGAGCATCCTCTTCGCCCAGAGGGCCTTGAGGACCTTGTCGCGGTCGGCGGCGTTGCGGAAGTCGTAGGCGCACATGAGTCCCTTGCCCCGGACGTTGCAGAGCAGGTGGGGGAACTCGGCCTCCAGTTCCTTCAGACCGTTGTAGAGGGCCGGACCGGCCGTGTTCGACACGTAGTCCAGAATGTTGTCGTCGCGGTAGATCTCCAGGTAGCGCGTCGAACGGACCATGTCGACGACGGTGCCGCCCCAGGTCGAGTTGATCCGGCTCGAGACCTTGAAGCAGTTGTCCTCCACCTCGTCGACCCTCGGACCGGCGCAGAGGCCGCAGATCTGGGCCTTCTTGCCGAAGCAGAAGATGTCCGGCTTCACTCCGTGGTGCTCCCAGGCCCACATCTTGCCCGTGACGCCCATGCCGCACTGCACTTCGTCGAAGATGAGGAGGATGTCGTTCTCGTCGGCGATCTCGCGGAGTTTCTTCATGAATTCCGTCCGGAACTGGTTGTCGCCGCCCTCGCCCTGGATGGTCTCGATGATGATGGCGCAGATGTCGTCGGGGTTGTCGGCCAGAGCCTGTCTGATCTGCTTCTCCGCCACCGTCTCCAGCCACTGGACGACGCCCAGATGGTCCTCGAGGGGCCAGGTGATCTTGGGGTTGATCACGCGGGGCCAGTCGTATTTGGCGAAGAACTGGTATTTGTTGGGGTCGTTCGTGTTGGTCACGGAGAGGGTGTAGCCGCTGCGGCCGTGGAAGGCGTCGTTGAAGTGAATGACCTTCGTTCCCTTCGTTCCCCGGATGGCCTGACCCTTGGTGATCTTGCCCTGGGCGAGGAGCTTGCGGACCTTCCAGTCCATGGCGACCTTGAAGGCGTTCTCGACGGCCAGGGTGCCGTAGTCGATGAAGAAAAGGTGGTTGAAGCCCTCGGGCTTGGCCACTTCGGCGAAGGTCTTGACGAACTCGGCCATTTCGACGGTGTAGATGTCGGAGCTGGCCACCTTGTTGATGGCCGAGCGGAAGATCTTCTCCTTGAATTCGTCGTTGGCCAGCTTGGGATGGTTCATGCCGAAGGGAGCCGAGGCGAAGAAGGTATAGAAGTCGAGCCACTGGTCTCCCGTGGCGGCGTCGACGATATGGCTACCCTTGGATTTCTCCATGTCGATGACGATGTCGAAACCGTCGCGGAGAACCCACTTGGCGATGACGGACAACACTTCTGAAGCCTTCACACCGGAAAAACGTTCGGACACGGCGAACACCTCCAGATCTCTCTTCGGGGCCGACAAGGTCCCGTCCTCGGGGAAACGCCTCCTCAGCCTTCCGACGGCGCGTCCGGAGAATCACCTCCTCGGCGGGCAGTCGGGACATCGCCGGCGGGAGCATCACAGACGAGATCATCCAACGAGCAATTTAGCACTTTGGCTAATATTCTCAGCTCTTCCGCATCAGGGAGACGGATACCTTTCTCCCAACGAAACACCGTATGCATGGATCGTCCCACCTGCCTTGCCAGCTCGGCCTGAGTCCATCCCGACCGCTCTCTCATCTCTCGGATACGCAGCATGACCTCACCTCCACCACCCACAATCTATTGCCCCAAATAGCTAAAGTCAATAGGACCGAGGACTCATATTATCCAAATGGATAATAAAAATTTATCTGAATTGCCTATTGAGCTCCTCCCCCAAATGGCTAATTATTAACCTGAATGGGAGGTGCTCCACCTGAGAACCGATCGACTCATCGCCCTGCGCAAGAAGAACAAACTTTCCCAACAAGAACTCGCTGTAAAGGTCGGCGTGTCTCTCCACAGCGTCTTCCGCTGGGAGAAGGGACTTCGCACGCCCAACGCCGAAAAGCTGGCCCTCGTCGCCGATATTCTGGGTGTCTCCATCGAATATCTTCTGGACAAGACCGACCCTCCCCAGGAACCGAAAGACCACGAAAAAGGACCGACCTCCGAAGAGATCGGCCCCAGCGTCGACATCGTACTGCCCTCAGGCAGAACCGTCGCCCTCACGCCCGGACAGCTCCGGGCCTACGAAAACTGGCAGAAGGATCGGGACCTCGACAAAACTCTGGCCCTCGCCGCCACCCTCGGAATTCCCCTGAGCGACATGATCCCCGGCGAAAACCGAAGCGACCACCCCAGCAAAAGCCACCGGGACCTGGCCCTCCTCGTCCGCACCCTGGCGCGGGAAAAGGGCGACGCCGATCCCGAATCCTCCGCCCTCGCCTCCATTGAAACCCTCACGGAAGACGACGCCCGCCACATCCTGGATGTCGTCAAGGAAACCCTCCTCTGGAAACTCCGCCAGGCCCGCCCCTGAAAACCGCGCCGCTCAACGAAAGCCACCCCATCGGCAGCAACGACGTGCGAAAAAATCTCCGCCCCTCCAGGACGGGCTCGGGCAAAGAGCCCCGCGCTCCCGAGAAAACCATCGTCACCTCTTGACAAACATCTCTTTATGAGTCATAAAATGACTCATAAAGCCCCAAGAACGGAGCCACTTCATGCTTGAATCGCTTATCACTTCAAAGACTCGCATTCGGCTGCTGCTCAAATTCTTCCTCAACCCGGCCCACGGAGCCTATCTCCGCGAGCTGGCCCAGGAATTCGAGGAATCGACCAACTCCGTTCGGGTCGAATTGAATCGCATGGCCGAATCAGGCCTGATCGAGTCGAAGGAAGAAGGGCGCACCAAAGTCTACCGGGCCAACCAGGCTCACCCCCTCTTCCCGGAGATCTCCCGCATCGTCGCCAAAACCGTCGGCTTCGACCGCCTCATCGAACAGGTCATCCAGCGTCTGGGCAACGTCAAATTCGCCTTCGTCACCGGCGACTACGCGCGAGGCATCGACTCGGGCCTCATCGACCTCGTCCTCGTGGGCGCCATCGACGAAACCTACCTGGCCTCTCTGACGAAAAAAGTGGAGGGCCTGATCGAAAAGAAAATCCGTGCTCTATCCCTCTCGCCGGAGGAGTTCCAAAAACTAGAGGGTCGATTCAAGGAAGAGCCGTATTTTATCGTGTGGGATAGCAAAAAAACCTGCACTATATTTTCAAGCACAGAATAAAACAAATTAAATAAAACACTAGAGGTTAAAATGAAAAAAACAAAAATTATGTTCTTTCAAAAGGCACATCAAGTGCTATTTGCAATATCGTTACTTGGTTATTTATCACCATATTACACGTGGGGGCGTTTGAATAGATTTTTTTTCTTGGTCGTTCCAGTAATTTTATTCGTATCTTTTGAAATTTTACATTTAAAGACCAACTGCAAAAAAATAATTTTAAGTATTGGAATAACCATATTAACGAGCTATTTCCATTTAAGGGCGTATTTTATGGAATTTTCTTTCCTGGGATTTATGTTTTTCATATTAAGTGTTTTTCTTTTTTTAATCTTACTCTCAATTCCTCCAAAAGAAGCTATTGTTTCATGGAAAAATTTCCTCTGGTTATTTGCTTTGACTCTTGTCCCGGGTATTTTTATATATTTTTTAAGATTTAATTTTGATATTCCCTTCAAAGAAATACCCCCATTAAATTCTTTAAAAAACTATAACTACTTAACTTTTGCTGGATCTTTGTTCCCGAATTTGTCAAGCACACAATCACTTCGTTTCCACGGAATTTACGGCGAACCAGGCGCTTTAGGAACTTATGCTGCCCTTATTCTTGGCTTTGATAAATTTAGAAATAAAATTCCGTGTATGATAATTTTATTTTCTGGAATTATATCGTTTTCTCTTGCTTTTTGTGTGTTGATGATATTTAATATATTTTTTATTTTTAAAAGAAAGCTATTATGGGTTATCTTTCTTTTTGCTATCGCGTTGGCTGGAACGACTTCTGATGAACTTCAAACAATGTTTTTTTCTCGTCTCACATTCACTGAAGAAGGATTTTCTGGAGATAACCGAGACAAAGATCAATTCAAGCAAGAATTCGATTATTTTATTACCAACAACAATATTTCTGATGTTGTTGTTGGTAAAGGATTTCGAGCCAGCAACCTTGCGGGCGGCGCAGGAGGAGCCTCCGTTCGCATGTTTGTTTATGACTATGGATTATTAGGACTTTTTTTTGTTGCGGTTGTATATTTTTCTATTTTAGCAAAAAATAAAACTAAAAATAATTTTTTAGCAATGCTAGCTTATTTTATGAGCATGTATCAACGACCTTGGATTTACAATTGGGATTTTATATTTATTTTTTATTTTGGATCGTTTTTTGACTTCATGGAGTCGGGCCTAAATTTTCAGCAACAAAATTTAATCAAGCACTCCGATCAAGGATCCCAAGGAGAAAAGGAGGGAATAGTTTGAAAATTATTATCACCGGAGGAGCCGGTTTCATAGGCAGCAACCTCGTCCACTCGGCTCTGTCCGAGGGGCATGACGTGATCAACCTCGACAAGCTCACCTATGCCGGGAACCTCGATTCCCTGGCCGAGGTCATCGATCACCCCCGCCACACCTTCGTCGAAGGCGACATCGCCGACGACGAGCTGCTCACCCGGCTTTTCGCCGACCATCGTCCCCAGGCCGTGATGAATCTCGCCGCCGAAAGCCACGTGGACCGCTCCATCGACGGCCCCGAATCCTTCATTCAGACCAACGTCATCGGTACCTTCCGCCTCCTCGAAGCGGCACGGAATCACTGGAAAACCCTGCCTGACGACGAAGCCCTTTCTTTTCGCTTCCTTCACGTCTCCACCGACGAAGTCTACGGTTCTCTGGGACCTGATGGGTTCTTCACCGAAGAAACCCCCTACGCCCCCAACTCTCCCTATTCGGCCTCGAAAGCCTCGTCGGATCACCTGGTGCGGGCCTATCACCACACCTACGGCCTGCCGACGATCACCACCAACTGCTCCAACAACTACGGCCCCCGCCAGTTCCCGGAAAAGCTCATCCCCCTCGTCATCAACAGGGCTCTGGCGGGCGAAAACCTCCCCGTCTACGGCGACGGCCTCAACATACGCGACTGGCTCTACGTGGAGGACCATTGCCGAGCCCTCCTGACAGCCCTCGAAAAGGGAGCGCCGGGCGAGACCTACAACATCGGCGGCAACAGCGAACGGACCAACATCGCCATCGTCCGCACCCTGTGCGCCCTTCTCGACGAAAAGGCGCCCCGCGGAGACGGCAAACCCTACGAAGAACAGATCACCTTCGTCAAAGACCGTCCCGGCCACGACAGACGCTACGCCATCGACGCGGACAAGATCAAAAGGGAGCTGGGCTGGCAACCGAAAGAGAGCTTCGAAAGCGGCATGGGAAAGACCGTCGACTGGTACCTGGCAAACCGAGCGTGGACCGCGGCCATTCTCGACGGCAGCTATCGATGCGAAAGGCTGGGATTGAGCCAGTGAGCGCTTTGATTTCTCTCCGGCAGGCACAAACGATCAAACGACAAGAAGCGTGCGAAGAATGTCTTTGCGTTTGGGAAGCCGGTTGTCACGTTCCTTTCGAGATCAAGCGGGCCTACCACATCGGGGGCGTTGAAGCGGGCATCGTTCGGGGGCATCACGCCCACAAAAGCCTGGAACAAATTCTCCTCTGTCCCTATGGAACCATCGAAGTAACCCTTGACGACGGGACCCTGAAAGAATCTGTGCTCCTTGACCGTCCCGACAAAGGACTCTATGTTGGGCCAGCCCAATGGCGTACCATGAAGTGGATTGTCACCGGCAGTGTCCTTTTTGTCTTTGCATCCCAGCACTACGATGAGGCGGACTACATTCGGGATTACCATGCTTTTCTTGCCTTCGCCAGGAAGGAGCAATGAGATGGCCATTCCTTTCAATCGATTGGCGCCACTTTATGAACAGCACCGAAACGAGTATGACGAGGCTGCTCTCCGCGTCCTTGCGTCGGGTTGGTATGTTCTCGGCAAAGAATTAGAAGCCTTCGAACAAACCTTTGCCTCCTTTATCGGAACAAGCTACTGCGTAGGCCTCAACTCCGGTCTTGACGCCCTCACGTTGGGTCTGCGGGCAATGGGAATAGGACCCGGTGATGAGGTTATCGTTCAGGCCAACACCTACATTGCTACTGTTTTAGCCATTTCGGAAAATGGGGCTACTCCCGTCTTCGTCGAGCCCGATTCGTTCTACGGCATTGATCCGGCACGAATTGAGGAAGCCATCACGCGCAGGACCAAGGCGATCATGGCTGTTCACCTTTACGGTCAGCCATGCGATATGGAGTCCCTGACAGCACTCTCCCAGAAACACGGGATTCCGCTGATCGAAGATTGCGCACAATCTCACGGCGCTTCTTTTCGCGGATGCATCACCGGCAGCTTCGGCAGTTTGGGCTGCTTTAGTTTCTTCCCCACCAAGAACCTCGGTGCCTTCGGCGATGCAGGCGCAATCGTGACCGATGACAAGGTCTTGGCCGAAAAACTCCGTATGCTCCGCAACTACGGCAGCCGGAAGAAGTACTACAACGAGGTCTGCGGCGTCAATTCACGTCTCGATGAGCTTCAAGCTGCTCTGCTTCAAGTCAGATTAAAACATCTGGAAGAGATTTTGCAGGAACGGACCACTATTGCGGAATACTACATGAACCACATTACCAACGACGCCATCATCCTTCCGAAAACCCGACCTCAGGCGCGCCATGTCTGGCATCTTTTCGTCATCGAAACGGAATCGCGAGACACATTGCAGCATTATTTGGAGCAAGAGGGCATTCAAACACAAATTCATTACCCTGTCCCTCCCCATCTGTCACAGGCCTACGCCCATTTAGGCTTTCCGGAAGGAAGCTACCCCTTGACAGAACGGATCGCTAAAAGAACCCTGAGCCTCCCCCTCTACAACGGCATGACCGAAGGAGAAATGGACCAGGTCTGCCGAACCGTCGACGCATTTCGTGTTTGAGGAGGAAAAATGATGAAGGGCGTCATCTTAGCCGGAGGGAAAGGCACCCGTCTTTACCCCTTGACGCGGACCATCAACAAACACCTGCTTCCCGTCGGACCGGAACCGATGATCTATAACCCCATTCGCAACATGGCCGCCTGCGGCATTCGCGATGTCCGTATCGTCACGAGCTCCGAGCACATGGGACAGATGGTTGGAGCGTTAGGCAGCGGCTCTGACTTCGGTCTCAACTTCTCTTACAGCGTCCAGGACGAAGCCAACGGCATCGCTGACGCTCTCCGCCTCGCCGAGCACTTCGTCGGCAATGACAACGTCCTCGTACTCCTCGGCGACAACGTATTTGAGGAACCTATCGATTATTTCGTCGACAACTACCGCCAGAAACAACAGGGACAAGGAGCCCGGGTCCTTCTTGTCGAAGTCGCGGACCCGCAGCGTTTCGGCGTCGCCGCACTGGACGAGAAGAATGTCGTCGAAATACAGGAAAAACCCGAATGCCCCAAGAGTAACTACGCCGTCGTAGGGGCCTACATCTACGATTGTCGAGTCTTTGACATCATCAGCCACATCAAGCCCTCGGCCCGTGGCGAATATGAGATCACCAGCGTCAATAATCGCTATATCGAACTTGGGACCCTTCAATATGACATCGTCACAGGCGGACGTTGGATGGACACAGGCACCTTCGAATCCTATTACGAGGCCAACTGCATCATGTTCGAAAAATACCGCAAAGAAATGGGCGTCGAATAAAACCGTGTCACGCGCTCGTCTCTTCCTTGAAAATTTCTTTATCTACGGGGTGGGCAACGTACTGACCAAGGCCGTACCCTTTCTCATGCTACCCGTTTTGACGAGAATGATCACCGATCCCGCCGTTTTTGGGGTTTATGACATCTATACCATTGTCATCCGTTTTGGCGAACCTCTAGTCATTCTTGGGAGTTACGATGCTATGTTTCGCCTTTTCTTTGACGATAAAGACCCGCTTTTCCGCAAACAGGTCTGCTCCAGTTCCCTGGCCATTGTCACGACAACAAGCTTTGCGGCTCTTGCTCTGACCGCTTTCTTCTGGGTCTTTGGTCTATCCTTTTGGGACGGAAGCTATCGTTGGATGATCGCCACTGCCGGAATTGTCATCGCCGTACACGCCATGCGTTCCGTGGTCGCCGCCCCGACCCGGATGCAGAACAAGCGGGCAACGATCATCCTCCTCTCCCTCTTGGGCCCTCTGATCTACTATGCATTTGCCCTGTTGCTGGCCCGGGAAGGGAAACCTTTGGAAGGCCTTGTCTTCGGCAACTTAGTAAGCGGCCTTGTGCTTCTGCTGGGTTACGGCTTACTGAACCACTCCTTTTTTTCTCACGGCCATGTAAAGAGCGAGCAGGTACGGGTCCTTCTTAAAATAGGAGTTCCCCTGGCGCCTACTTTTCTTATATATTGGATTTTCACTTCCTGCGATCGCTTCATGATCGGCCACATGATGGGAATGGAAGCAGTCGGCCTGTACGGAGTCGGAGCGCGTCTTTCATCCATTAGCCAGGGGATCTATATGGCTTTTGCCGGAGGGTGGCAATATTTCGCCTTTTCCACCATGAAAGACAAAGATCACACGCACCTCATGTCACAGGTCTTTGAAATTCTAGCTATTCTTTCGTTTTTAAGTCTATTTATCTTACTCCCCTGGGTAGATTGGATATTTAAAATCATGGTCGCCGAGCCCTACCGCTCTGCATCGACTATTTTTCCTTATCTTTTCTTTGCGCCTCTCTTGTTGATGCTTTCGCAAATAGCTGGCACGCAATTGCAAGTTGAAAAGAAAACCTACCTCAGTACTATATCTCGACTAGTTGGGGCAGTCACAAACATCATCCTAAACGCTCTTTTTATTCCTCGCTGGGGAATTCTCGGCGCAGCTCTAGCGACAATAATAGGCTATTTTGCAATGACTCTCTCAATTACCTGGGTTGTTTTAAAAATGAATCGACTTATGTTCAATATGAAATTTGCTATTATCACTCTATCTGGATCATTGCTTCTGCTCCTATATCCTCTACTAAGAACAACTATTATATTTTATATATTTTTTTCAGCTATTATGTTGTTATCATACAAATCAGAGATATTTTTATTTATTTTAACAAAAACAAGGAGGATTACATGAACTCACCAGACTTTTTTGGGAAATATTTGGAAGAATATTCAATTGGGCAAATTTTCAAGCATTGGCCAGGTAAAACTGTCACAGAAGGAGATAATAACTTATTTTGCCTTCTCACTATGAACCATCACCCAATTCACCTTGACTCTCATTATGCCGCCCGGAGTCAACATGGAAGGCCCCTTGTCGTTGGAACCTATGTTTTTAGCCTTGTTGTTGGATTAACGGTACGCGATATTAGCGGCAAGGCAATAGCCAATCTTGAATATGAATCAATCATACATCACGCTCCCGTCTTTATCGGGGACACTCTTTATGCCGAAACGGAAATAATTGATGTAAAAAAGTCCCGTACTAAACTTGATAGAGGAATAATTTACGTAGAAACCAGTGCTTTCAATCAAAAAGGGATTAAAGTTCTCAGTTTCAGGAGAAAAGTACTCATCCCCACAAAGGGAGGAGAAAAATGTGACTAAAAAGCTTATTATCATAGGGGGAGAAGGAAACGGCGGTGTTGTGGCCGCCTGCATAGAAGACATCAACAGAATACACAAAAAATCTGTCTATGAAATTATCGGTTTTCTCAATGACTATCATGCCAACAAAATTTGCAATTATCCCGTTGTTGGAAAAACTGAAACCGCCAAGGAATGGGCAAAGGAAGGTTACCTTTTAAGTTTTGCTATACATCCTATCGGGCATGGATCGTTACGAGTGAAACTCTTCGACCACCTAGAAATCCCCGATGAATCCCTGGCCACGATAGTGCATCCTACTGCCTTCATCGCCTCTAACGCCACTCTTGAACCGGGTGTGTTTGTCATGGCTAATTGCTATATCGGACCACAGACACAACTAGCAAAATCTGTTTTCGTCATGGCAAATTGTGTTGTCGGACACAATGATTACATAGGTCCCTTTTGCCATCTCAGTGCGGGATCAGTAGTTAGCTCCTACATCACCATCGGAAAAGCAAGCGACATCTGCCTTTCAGCATCGATTTTAGAAAAAGTCTCCATAGGTGATTACTGTGTCATTGGTGCGAAATCGCTTTTGACGAAATCAACCGGAAATTCTGAGATGTATATCGGTATTCCAGCGAAACTGCACCGCAGAATAGAAGAGAAAGAATATACACTACAGGAGAAATAAAGGAGGGAATCGTTATGGAAAATGGTTTTCTGCTACGAAGCATGATGTTCGTCCCAGGACACAACGATAAACTCCTTGAAAGCGCCTCCAGATCTGAAGCAGATGCACTTATTCTTGACCTTGAAGATTCTGTCATGCCTGCCCACAATAAAAGTATCGCTCGGACTAAGATCAAAGAATATATAAACTCGGGAAAACTCTCTCGTTTCTCTATTTTCCCTCGCGTTAATGATAGAGAAAGTGGAATGCTCTTAAAAGACGTACAAGAACTTACAATTAAAGGCATTGATGGGTTTGTTTATCCTAAAAGCAAAAAACCTGAAGATATCTATTTCTTTGACAAACTCCTTGAAACAATCGAATACGATAAAGAATTTCCAATTGGTACTTTCAAAATAGTTGCCCTAATGGAAACGACTTCAGCTATTATGAATGCCCAGGCCATTGCTGAATCGTCGAAACGACTTGTGGCTCTTGCTTTCGGATGCGAGGATTATATCACGGATCTTCAAGGCATTCACGACTCCAACGGGACGAGCCTCTTTGGAGCTCGGTTTATGATTGCTAATGCGGCAAGAGCAGCAGGCATCATTCCAATTGACACGGTTCATATCAAAGTTCACGACCTAGAAGACCTTGAAAGAAACTTACAGATAGCTAAAAACATGGGATTTGAGGGAATGCTTGCATTAAGCCCCAAAGAACTTCCTTTAATACATCAATATTTCTCTCCTTCTGATGAAGAAATTATAAAAGCTAAAGAAATGCTTGAACTTGCAAAAGAAGCTCAATCAGAAGATAAGGGAGTAACTGTTCTTAAAGGTCGTTTTGTAGGGTCGCCTTTTGTTTTAGCATCCAAGAAAATAATTGAGAAACACGAAAAAATAAAATTTAAAGTTTATAAGAATAAATAATTGATAACGTACGATATTTTCGCACATTAGTCTAGATTTTCTATAAGCAGTAGCCCCCCGCAAGGGTTATGTTTGAGGTTATCGATGCCACAAACATTATCCCGAGGGAGGGCTACCGCAAAGGCACGATACCACAGAAGGCGCTCGAAATGCAGCAGGAAGTTCGAAGATCATCCGCATCGACGAAGAGGAGATCCGCTCGCACCTTGACCCGATCGTCAGGGGAACCGCATTCAGACACGCTGAACTCTCTGCTCGACGCCGAGGCCGACGCCATCTGCCAGGCCGGGCGCTATGGGAGGACGCCTGAACGGCTCGACACCCGGGCCGGTTCTTACAGCCGCAGGCTTCACACCCAGGCCGGCGAGGTCAGTCTCAAGGTTCCCAAGCTTCGGAAGCTCCCCTTCGAGACGGCGATCATCGAGCGTTACCGCCGCAGGGAGAGCTCCGTCGAAGAGGCTCTGGCGGAAATGTATCTGGCCGGCGTCTCCGTCCGGCGGGTCGAAGACATCACCGAAGCCCTCTGGGGAACCCGGGTGAACCCCTCCACCGTGAGCGATCTGAACCAGAAGATCTACGGTCGCATCGAGGAGTGGCGTAACCGACCGCTCCACGGGGAATATCCCTACGTCTTCCTCAGGCGGCAGGTTGAAAAAGAGCTGGGGCGGCGAGGTCCGGAACATCTCGGTTCTCGTGGCCATCGGCGTCAACGAGCAGGGATACCGCGAGGTGCTCGGCGTCTGCGAGGGAGGCAGAGAGGACGGCGAAAGCCGGTCCTCCTTCCTGAGGCACCTCAAGGAACGTGGGCTCGAGAGAATCCGTCTCGTTACGTCCGACAAAAGCCTGGGACTCCTGGAGACCTTGCCCCACTTCTTCCCCGAAGCCAGGTGGCAACGCTGCGTGGTCCCCTTCTACCGCAACGGCTACAGCGCGGTTCCACGCGGCAAGGCACGGGAAGTGGCCCTCATGCTCGAGGCGATCCACGGTCAGGAAGATCTGCCGGCCGCCCGGGAAAAGGCCGAGGCCGTCGTCGAAAAGCTCGAGGCCATGAAGCTCCGGAAGGCCTCAACGATCGTGAAGGAGGGCTGCGAGGAAACGCTGAGCTACTTCCCCTTCCCCTCGGAACAGGGGAAGAGACTTCGGACCGACAGCTGGAGCGTCTCAACAGGGAGATTCGTCGCCGGACCAAGGTCGCAGGGAACTTCCCCGATGGGGAATCGGCCCTGATGCTCGTCTCGGCCCGAGCCAGGCCTGTGGCCTCCACCAAGTGGGGCAAACGAGCCTACCTGAACATGGAATGCTTGCGGGAACAGGACCGGGAACAACGGCAAGAATCCGCTGCGATCTCAAGAAAATCAGACATAGCCCTTCAGGGGCCTGCTGCCTCAAAAACGAAAGTGCGAAAAATACTGGACAGAACTTACAAGCAATTATTTTTATGAAACATCTGGCTAACTACAGCTCAGGAGGAATAAAGGCTGAAAATTCTTCACATTAATTCTTACTATGACAAACCAGATCGCTTTTATCGATTTTTTTTTGAAACACAAATTCGACAAGGGCATAATATATCTGTCTATGTTCCCATGTTTAGCGAAGCCAATGAATTAGAAACAAAAAATTACCCTGAATGCACACAAGCAGTCTTGCTAGGCAAGAAAATTAATGGATTTTTTTTTCATAAAAAACAAAAAAAAATAGTTTCTAGAGCAATGGATATCTATTCATGTGATAATTTTGACATTATTCATTCACATAGCCTGTTTACAAATGGCAATACAGCAAGAATACTCAGCAAAAAATTAAATATACCATACATAGTTGCCGTTCGAAATACAGATATAAATACATTTTTTAAATTTATGCCTCATCTAAAGAAGTTGGGAATTACTATTTTACTTGAAGCAAGTAAAATAATTTTTATCAATAAACCCTATAGAGACTTCGTGCTATATAAAATAGTTCCGAATAAACATAAACTAGCTATTGCAGAAAAATCCGTTATAATAAATAATGGAATTGATGATTTTTGGGTTCAAAATAAGCTTAATGCTCCTAAAATTTGCAATGAAAAATCCATAAAACTCCTAACAGTCGGCGATATCACGAAAAATAAGAATCAAATAACAACATTGCTTGTAACTAAATTGCTAAAAATGCGCAACTATAATGTATCGCTTATTGTAGTTGGGGAACCCAAGGATAAAAAAATAATGCAAAAAATACTTTCTAGTAACATGTTACAATATATCCCTAAGCAAACTAAGGACAAGTTGCTTCGGATATATAGAAATGCTGATATTTTTATTCTTCCATCGCATAAAGAAACTTTTGGTCTTGTTTATGCAGAAGCAATGACACAAGGATTGCCTTTGGTGTACACGAAAGGACAAGGATTTGATGAAACATTTGAGGAGGGTTGTGTTGGTTATCATGCAGATAGTCGCAATGTAAGCGAAATTGCAGATAAAGTAGAGTGTGTTTTAAAAAATTACAAGTCCCTCTCTCAAAACTGCATAGATTTATCCGTTCGGTTTGATTGGACAGAAATAGCAAAAATCTATAATTTAATATATGATTATTCTGTCAATAACTACGATAACGTACGATATCTTTCGCACATTCATTCGAGCTCCCTATAGGCAGTAGCCCCCCGCAAGGGTTATGTTTGAGGTTGTCCGAGGCCACAAACATCGATCCCGGGGGTATGGTGACCCCATTATCAAGACCAATTGAAGCCCGAAGTTCATTCGAGTCAGACTGCCATCGGTCCCTCCCGATCGGCAAAGGGAACCTCCCGCGGTGTCCTGTAGTTCAGTGATGCGTGAAGCCTCTCGTCGTTGTAGAAATCCCTCATTGGCTGCAACTTAGCCGAATATTCTGAATAAAATAACAATGGGAGATTCTGCCCGACATGCCTGTCAGTGTTTTCGTCAATCGAAAAGGTACCCATCATGATCCTGTAAAAGGAGCCCACCCCTACTGCCGTCAGGCGTTCAGTTCTTTGGTGCTGCGCTGAGCGAATCGATAGGATTCCCCCTTGAAGACGAAGATGTGAGCGTGATGGGTCAGGCGGTCCAGGAGCGCCTCGGTCAGGGTGGCGTCGCCGAAGACTTCAGGCCAGCGGCTGAACTCCAGGTTCGTGGTGATGCAGACGATCTTCCGTTCGTACCGATCCGCGAAGAATTGGAAGAGAGGTGCTCCGCCGGGACCCAGTCCCAAGTAGCTCAGTTCGTCGACGATCACCAGGTCGTACCGGTCGTAGCTTTTGAGGAGCTTGGGAAGCCGGTGCTCGTCCTGGGCGAGGAGCAGTTCCCGGGCTAGGGTCAGGGCGGTGGCGAAACGAACCGAACATCCCGGTGCTGTCCAGTATTTTTCGCACTTTTGTCTTCGAGGCAGCAGGCCCTTGAAGGGCTATGCCTGATTTTCTTGAGATCACAGCAGGTTCCTGCTGCTGTTCCCGGTCCTGTTCCCGCAAGCATTCCACGTCCACGTAGGCCCGCTTGCCCCACTGGGTGGAGGCCACATGCCTGACTCGGGCCGAGACGAGCATCAGGGCCGATTCCCCAGCGGGGAAGTTCGGCTCCTCGCTATTTAGTGTGGGTAGGGGGGCCAGCTGAGATCAGAGCCACCTGCTAGGATAGGGGACGAAGTTCATTCTTCTCCATCAGGAGGTCCCGCCGTGAATGACCTGAAGCCCTTTCTCGAAACGATTCTGGAACTGGCAGATCCTTGGTTCATCGATGAGATCACCTTCGATCAGGAACAGGTCAGAATCGATATCTATCTCGACTTCAGGAAGGGCGGGACCTTCTCCTGTCCCCTCTGCGGTACCAACGGCTGCAAGGTCCACGATTCGACGATGAAAAGCTGGAGACACATGAATCTCTTCCAGTACAAGGCCTATCTCCACGCCCGCCTTCCCCGTGTCGACTGCCCTTCCCAGTCCCCCTATGCCACAATAGTTGTCGCCTCTCCTGAGTAGGTTATGATTGAACTCCAGAGGAGGTGCGCCCCATGAACCACTACAGTCCCGACGTGAAAGAGCAGCTTGTCAAACGAATGATGCCCCCTGAGAACGCCTCCCTCTCGACTCTGGCGCGTGAGACGGGAATCAGCTTCGAAACGCTCAGGCAGTGGAGGAAGAAGGCCCGTATCGAGACAGGTTCGCCCGTCCCCGGCAACGGCCGTCGCCCTCAGTCCTGGTCCCCCGGCGACAAGCTTCTCGCCGTCCTGGCCACGGCGGGGATGAACGAGACGGAACAGGCCGAATACTGTCGATCGAAGGGTCTTTACGTCGAGGAGATCCGTAGCTGGCGCGAGGCTTGCCTCGACGGCCTCGCCGCCGGCCGGGACAGAGACAACGTCAGGGAGCTGCGCGAGGAACTCACGTCGCACAGGGGACGCCTGAAGGAGCTGGAGCGGGAACTTCGGAGAAAGGAAAAGGCCCTGGCTGAAACGGCGGCCCTGCTCACGCTGCGAAAAAAAGCCCAGGCGATCTGGGGGGACGACGAGGACGGTATCTGAGCCTCCCCGATCGCCAGGCGGCCTGCGACCTCGTCCGAGAAGCCTGCCGCCAGGGAGCCCGCAGGGAAAAGGCCTGCGCCGAGCTGGGCCTCACTCTCCGCACCTTCCAGCGCTGGACCAGGGAGGGACAGGTCGCCGAAGACGGCCGCAGGAAGGCGAATCGCCCCAAGCCCCGCTGGAGCCTCACGGAAGAGGAAATCGAAACGATCCGCTCCGTCGTCGACAGCGAAGAGTTCGCCGACCTGCCCCCGAGTCAGATCGTCCCTATCCTCGCCGATCGGGACATCTACCTCGCCTCGGAATCGACCTTCTACCGCATCCTCCGGTCCACGAATCGACAGAACCGTCGCGGCCGGTCCCGAACCGGCTCGCCCAAGGTACCGACGACACACGAAGCCAAAGGGCCCAACGAAGTCTGGTCCTGGGACATCTCCTGGCTGCCGGGCCCCATCGTCGGGCTCCACTACTACCTCTACCTCATCCTGGATATCTACAGCCGCAAGATCGTCGGCTGGGAGATCTGGGAGAGGGAATCGGAAGACCACGCCTCCGAACTCGTCACCCGCGCAGTCGTTTCGGAAAAGACCTTCACGAAACCGCTGGTCCTCCACTCCGACAACGGCAGCCCCATGAAGGGCTCGACCTTCCAGGCCCGCCTTGCGGCCCTGGGAATCCTCTCCAGCAGAAGCCGCCCGAGAGTGAGCAACGACAACGCCTACTCGGAATCGCTCTTTCGGACCTACAAATACCGCCCCGCCTTCCCGTCGCAGGGATTCGCCGGCCTCGAAGAGGCCCGGAAATGGACGGCCGCCTTCGTCCGCTGGTACAACGAAAAGCATCGCCACAGCGCCATCGGCTTCGTCACCCCCGACGCCCGCCACAGAGGCGACGACGTCGAGATCCTGAAGAAAAGAAAGCTTCGCTACGAAAAGGCCCGATCGGCCCACCCCGAACGGTGGAGAGGCAAAACCCGCCGATGGGAATCCATCGGTCCCGTCTTCCTCAACCCCGACAGATCGGGTAAGGAGGAAAAAGCGGAGAAGGACCCCGGCTGAACGATCGCGAAGGAGATGCCGGAAGAGGAAATGTCAACCTGATGCATGCATGACTCTTGGGCGACAACTATACTATATTGACAAACACCGCATGGGATCCATACGGCCAAGGTGCCCTGGGCTCGGGAGGGTAGCGGCTTTACCCTGCTTTTTGAGGCCTTCGCCATGTCCTTGATCCGTTTTATGCCCGTGGCCTCGGCGGCCCGGATTCTCGACGAGTGGGACACACGGATCTGGCGCATCGCTCACCCTTACGTCGACAAGGCTGTCGAGAAGCAGGATCTTTCGCATGTCACCGCCGTCGGCGTCGATGAAACGGCCAGAAAACGGGGCCACAACTACATCTCGGCCTTTGTCGATCTCGAGCGTAAAGGCGCCGTCTTTGTGACGGAAGGCAAAGGCAAGGACGTCCTTCAAGCCTTCGAAAGCTTCCTCGAAGGGCACGGAGGTAGCCCGGATCAGGTCAGCGACTTTACCATCGACATGTCGCCGGCCTTCATCACCGGCATCGAGGAGCACTTCCCCGAGGCCCGGATCACCTTTGACAAGTTGCTTGTCTGCAAACTCATGAACGAAGCTCTCGACGAGGTTCGTCGCATGGAGCAGATAGAGAACAGAGGTCTGAAGAAAACGCGTTTCATCTGGCTCCGTAACCCGGAGAACCTGACGAAAGCTCAGAAGGAGACGCTCGACAGCCTGACCGGATCGAGGGCGAATCGCAAGGTTGCCCTGCAGAGTCGAATCAAACTGGCCTTGCAGCAAGTCTACTGTCGCAACAGCCGTTGGGCCGGCTACTTCCTGGACAGAGAGTACGGGTGGGCCAGTCACAGTCGCCTCGCTCCGATAACGAAGTTCGCGAAAACGGTCAAAAGGCATAAGGAGGGAATCTTGAACTACGTCAAAACCAGGAGCACCAATGGCATACTTGAGGGTCTGAACAGTCTCTTCAAGGCAGCGGCAGCCAAGGCGAGAGGCTTTAGAACCGTACGCAACGCCATCACGGCTTATTACCTCGTAGCCGGAAGGTTTGAACTGGGGGTTACCTGAGATTTGTAACGTTACCCACACTAAATAGCGAGGAGCCTGGAGCTCAAACTAAACGAGCACCTGCTAACTCAAAAAACGAAAGCGTAAAATACTGAACAGAATCTGCTTAAAGCACTGCAGATTACATATTGCTAGTCCAAATATTTAAGTATTTTTTTGCGATATTTATGTAGTCGTGATTTTCTTGGACAAATAACAACGCTTGTTTTTTTTTGCAAATAATTTCATCTGAATTTTCAATTAAATTCATAATTTTATTGTATATGTCTAGATGATCAGGGTTTATGTTTACAATAGGACAGTTTTTAAGTTGTTCTTTTATGCTATTTTCTGCCCCACTAAAAACGATTTTACCCATAGCAAGGCCAAGAAGCGCATTCATGCCATAACTATACGATTTGCACTGGTCTATAAGAAAATCGCAATCTCGAACAAGCGAGACATAATTATTAAAAGAAACTTGATTAATAATTGTTATTTCTATGTTTTTTAATTTAATTTCTTGTATTTTATCTAATGCTTTTTTTATATGAACATGCCCTTTTAAACAGCCTCTACTTAACCCATATAGTATTTTTATCTTCCCATTGTTTTTTTTTGAATCAAATAAAACATTTTGATATTTTTTTGTATTTATTGGCATGGGAATAAAATCTTTAATGCAATTTGATGCATTTTGATATGGCAAAAGGTACGAGATAGAAGTAGGAATTATTTTTTTTGCATATTTGAGGCATTTTTTTTCTTCTAGAATCATTAGCGGATTTTTGCTTTGTTTTATGAATTTTTCAACATCAGAGCAATCCACGGAGTCTATTTCTTCTCTTGAAATCGAAAAAGGACAGTAAGGAAAGTTTTTTCGTTGATATTTAGTAGTAATGGGAGAGCTTCCAGTGGCAAGTATAAAAATATTAGGATTTTTATTAAATAATTTTTTTATAAACAACGGATTCAGATAAGGGCCTACTTGTTTATAAGAGATTAGTTGAATTATATCATAATTGGCGGCTGTTTCTGCAACGCGAAATAAATTAAATTTTGATTCAATTTTACCCAATCTACCCTTAAAATGTGTTTTTGATAAAGCAATATCTGTATGGAAATTTTTCCATCCATCACCAGAAGAAGCAATAGTTACTTCATGACCAAGTTCAAGAAGTCCTTCGCTAAGATTGTTGTGAAGACCGCTATATTCGCCAATAAGTAATATTTTCAATACAATGTCACTCCTGCGTTAAATTTAAAAACAATAAAATAGTTTACTGGAAATTTCATTTAAACAGAAGCATTGATAAAACTAGTCTGAATTTTATTATAACAAAAAAGTTCTGTTTATGGTGGACCCCATTGTCAAGACCATTTGAGGCCCGAAGTTAGTTAAAGTCAGACCGCCATCGGTCCCTCCCGGTCGGCAAAGTGAACCTCCCGCGGTGTCCTGTAGTTCAGTGAGGAGTGAAGCCTTTCACCGTTGTAGAAGTCCATATACTCCCGCAGGCCGCAGCGGAGATCGCGGACCCGCTCATAGTCGTTCAAGTAGAGCCACTCATACTTGAGGGTCCGCCAGAAGCGTTCCACGAAGATGTTGTCGAGGGCCCTGCCACGACCGTCCATGCTGATCCGGATCTCCTTTTCCTTGAGCAGAGACAGAAAGGCCTTACTGGTGAACTGACAGCTCTGGTCGGTGTTGAAGATCTCCGGCGTTCCCTGCCGAAGAGCCCTGTCGAGGGCGACGACGCAGAACTCTGCGTCCAGGGTGTTGGAAAGTTCCCAGGAGAGGACGAAGCGGCTGTGCCAATCGATGACGGCCGCGAGGTACATGAAACCGCCACTCATCGGGAGGTAGGTGACATCGGTGCTCCAGACCTGATTCGGTCTGACGATGACGGCGTTCCGGAGCAGACAGGGATCAATCTCCCGTTCGGGGTGAGGCTTGCCGGTTCCCGGTTTGGGGCCAATCCCTTCGAGCCCCATAAGCCTCATCAGCCGTCCGATCCGTTTGCGGTTCACGTCCTGTCCCTGTCGACGCAGCCAGGCCGTCATCCGGCGGCTCCCGTAAGAGGGGGCGCAGGTGTACCGAACGTCGATGAGCTCCATGATTTCAAGGTTCTCCGCCGTCTCCGTCGCAAAAGAGCTCGCGTAGTGGAAGCTGGACCGGTTCAGATCTAGGGAACCTCTGAAAAAAAGATCCGGCGAGCTCCAACAGTACCTCTTGGTGGCTGAACGCATACGTTGCGTGTCCTTTCAGCCTGTTGTGTCAGGCAAGTTGCCTGTGCGGAGCCATTCCCGACTATTTTTTGTCTTATAGTTGCCTTTTTGCCGGATTTTGAGGCTCCTCGCTATTTAGTGTGGGTAACGTTACAAATCTCAGGTAACCCCCAGTTCAAACCTTCCGGCTACGAGGTAATAAGCCGTGATGGCGTTGCGTACGGTTCTAAAGCCTCTCGCCTTGGCTGCCGCTGCCTTGAAGAGACTGTTCAGACCCTCAAGTATGCCATTGGTGCTCCTGGTTTTGACGTAGTTCAAGATTCCCTCCTTATGCCTTTTGACCGTTTTCGCGAACTTCGTTATCGGAGCGAGGCGACTGTGACTGGCCCACCCGTACTCTCTGTCCAGGAAGTAGCCGGCCCAACGGCTGTTGCGACAGTAGACTTGCTGCAAGGCCAGTTTGATTCGACTCTGCAGGGCAACCTTGCGATTCGCCCTCGATCCGGTCAGGCTGTCGAGCGTCTCCTTCTGAGCTTTCGTCAGGTTCTCCGGGTTACGGAGCCAGATGAAACGCGTTTTCTTCAGACCTCTGTTCTCTATCTGCTCCATGCGACGAACCTCGTCGAGAGCTTCGTTCATGAGTTTGCAGACAAGCAACTTGTCAAAGGTGATCCGGGCCTCGGGGAAGTGCTCCTCGATGCCGGTGATGAAGGCCGGCGACATGTCGATGGTAAAGTCGCTGACCTGATCCGGGCTACCTCCGTGCCCTTCGAGGAAGCTTTCGAAGGCTTGAAGGACGTCCTTGCCTTTGCCTTCCGTCACGAAGACGGCGCCTTTACGCTCGAGATCGACAAAGGCCGAGATGTAGTTGTGGCCCCGTTTTCTGGCCGTTTCATCGACGCCGACGGCGGTGACATGCGAAAGATCCTGCTTCTCGACAGCCTTGTCGACGTAAGGGTGAGCGATGCGCCAGATCCGTGTGTCCCACTCGTCGAGAATCCGGGCCGCCGAGGCCACGGGCATAAAACGGATCAAGGACATGGCGAAGGCCTCAAAAAGCAGGGTAAAGCCGCTACCCTCCCGAGCCAGGGCACCTTGGCCGTATGGATCCCATGGGAAGGGCAGTCGACACGGGGAAGGCGGGCGTGGAGATAGGCCTTGTACTGGAAGAGATTCATGTGTCTCCAGCTTTTCATCGTCGAATCGTGGACCTTGCAGCCGCTGGTACCACAGAGGGGACAGGAGAAGGTCCCGCCCTTCCTGAAGTCGAGATAGATATCGATTCTGTGTTTTCGTCAATCGAAAAGGTACCCATCATGATCCTGTAAAAGGAGCCCACCCCTACTGCCGTCAGGCGTTCAGTTCTTTGGTGCTGCGCTGAGCGAATCGATAGGATTCCCCCTTGAAGACGAAGATGTGAGCGTGATGGGTCAGGCGGTCCAGGAGCGCCTCGGTCAGGGTGGCGTCGCCGAAGACTTCAGGCCAGCGGCTGAACTCCAGGTTCGTGGTGATGCAGACGCTCTTCCGTTCGTACCGATCCGCGAAGAATTGGAAGAGAGGTGCTCCGCCGGGACCCAGTCCCAGGTAGCCCAGTTCGTCGACGATCACCAGGTCGTACCGGTCGTAGCTTTTGAGGAGCTTGGGAAGCCGGTGTTCGTCCTGGGCGAGGAGCAGTTCCTGGGCCAGGGTCAGGGCGGTGGTGAAGCGGACCGAACATCCCGCCGCGACGCAGCACGCCGCGAGGCCGATGGCGATGTGGGTCTTGCCTGTGCCCGAGCTGCCCAGGAGGACCAGGTTTTCCCCCCGTCCGACGAAGCCTCCGTCGGCGAGGGAGAGAAGCTTGTCCTTCGGGAGGGAGGGAAGCCGGAGGAAGTCGTAATCCGAGAGGGACCGGGCGTAGGGGAGTCTGGCCGATTTCAGAAGGTTCCTGAGCCGCTTCTCCCGGCGGGAGGCGCTTTCAGCCTCCAGGCTCTCGCGGAGGTAGTCCCCGGGGGACATGTCGGCGCCGCCATGCCGGTAATAGCTCAGGACGCCGGGAAGCCTGAGGTCCCGGCAGAGGCGTTCGACGGCCATGTCCCGGATCTCCGCGTTCATCAGGCCACCTCTTCTTCGAGCAGAGCGTCGTAGCGTCCCGGATCGGGGGCGGGAAGGGGCAGTTCCGCGAGGGAGTCCGGAACGGCGACAGTGAGACTGGCCGAAGGCGTTTTGTTGAGAAGCAGCTGGCGAACCGTCTCCGCCGTAACCCTCTTCAGGGCCAGGGCCTCTTCGAGGGCTTGCGTCAGGGCCTCGTGGGAATGGTCCCGGTGGAGCTGGAGGATGGCACAGAGTTCCCTGTAACCCGAATGGGCGCACAGGAGCGTCCGGGCCTTCTGCCAGGGCTCCTCCAGATCCCGCACGACCGCCGCATTTCGGACGGCCCCGGGTTTCGCCCGCAGCAGCGGCAGGTAGTGGACAAGTTCCATGGAGGCCTTACCCTTCCCGGAGAGGCGGCGATGATTCGCCAGAACCTTTCCTCGGCTGGAGACACGGACACGGTCCCAGGTGACGGAGAGGTCGACGGCCTCTTTCTCGTGCCCTACCGGGACCGAGTAGACGTTGCCCTCGAACCGGACCAGGGAGGTCCGGCTCACCACCGACACGGTGGTGAGGGCACAGGGATGAGGTATCTCCGGAAGAGGCATAAGCCGTAGGGCTTCTTCTTCGAAAGAGGCTGCGCGCCTCTGCCGTTCCCTCCCGCACCAGTCGGCCAGGACGGAATTGAGATCGTCCAGTGTCGCCAGGTCCGGCACGGGAACCAGGGCGTTCCTCCGCACATAGCCCACCAGGTTCTCCACGGAACCCTTCTCGTTGCCGCTTCGGACGTTGCAGAAAGAACTGTCGAAGAGGTAATGGCCCCGGAGGGCCGAAAAGTGCCGGTTCTCTTCCCGGTTCGGCCCCGGGAGGACCTTGGTCACCGCCGACTTGAGGTTGTCGTAGACGCATTCCCTGGGTACCCCGCCGAAGGACTCGAAGGCACGTCGATGTCCCGCCATGAAGGCCTCCAGCCCGTCGTCGGGAAAGGCGTACACGAAGGGAGCACCGCTGTGGCGAAGGCGCATGCAGAAAAGGTAAATCCTCCGTTCCTCCCCTCCGATGCGGACCAGAGCCTCGCCCCAGTCCACCTGGGCCTGCTCGCCCGGATATGCCGTCAGGGGAACGAACCCCTTCTCCGGGGTGATCTCGCTCTTCAGGTCCGACACGACCTTGCGGATGTTGGACTCGCTCCCACTGAAACCGTGCTCCGCCACCAAACGGTCGTAGACGCGCTTGGCGGTATGGCGCTGTTTCCCGGGGGCGTTTCGATCCTCCCGGAGCCAGGTCCGGATGATCTCCAGGTAGGGACCCGTCACCGGTCTGGGACGGGGAGCTTTCAGCCTGTAAGCGGGATCTCCGAGTCCCTCAGCATTCTGCGGACCGTCTTCCGGCATATTCCCGTCTGCCTGGTGATCTTCCTGATGGACCAGCCTTCCCTGAAGTGCTGTTTGCGGATATATTCTTTGTCGACCATCCCGTGCATCTCCTCTCGTCCTCCCCGCGAAGCGGAATCGCCGTTCCTTTCGCAGGATGATAAGGGAACGGGTACGGGGTGGTCACCTTTTTCAGGATCGATTACCTCTCGGGTGGGACCCTTTTAGGTTAGCGAAAACACTCCTCTTCGTCGATGCGGATGATCTTCGAACTTCCTGCTGCATTCCGAGCGCCTTCTGTGGCATCTGCATGTGCGGTAGCCCTCCCTCGGGATGATGTTTGTGGCCTTGACACCTCAAACACAACCCCTGCGGGGGGGCTACTGCTTATAGAAAATTTAGACCAATGTGCGAAAATATCGTACGTTATCACGACAAACAGAATCATTCATTATTTCTGTATGTTTCTAATTTCAAAGAACTCAATTTGGCAACTAAGCTTTTAATTACAAACTAAATCATAAAATATCATAGCACTATAACAATAGGTGCATAAAAACAATATACGCACACCTTATAATCTCCAATAGCTATATCCTCGCCTTTCAAGTTCATCCCTATTCCAAATCCCTTTAACATCTATGATTATTCTTTTATTGTCTTTTGATTTAAGAAAAAAAGAATTTATTTCATCATAGTTCATTTTTTTGAAAACATCATGAGCAACCGCAAAAACTAAACAGTTAGCATCTTTTATATCTCCAAATTCAGCTAAATCAACATCATATTCGAGCTTAGCTTCCCTTGCATCAGCCTCTGGATCCACAACCACAGGGACAACGCCATATTCCTTTAAATTTTGAATTATATCCATGACTTTGGAATTTCTAATGTCTGGAGTATTTTCTTTAAACGTTATTCCAAAAATAACAACTTTAGATTGAGTGACAATTTCATTTGCCAAAACAAGCTTTTTAATAATAGTATCTGCTATAAATTTGCCCATTCCATCGTTAATTTTTCTACCCGATAATATAATTTGGCTATGATAACCCAATTTTTCAGCTTGATAAATAAAATAATATGGATCCACACCAATACAATGACCCCCAACAAGCCCTGGGTAGAATTTAAGAGCATTCCATTTTGTGTTCATCGCATCAACGACTTCTTTTGTGTCAATTCCCATACGATCAAACACCATTGCAAGCTCATTCATAAAAGCGATATTAATATCTCTTTGACTATTTTCTGCAACTTTTGCAGCTTCTGCTATTTTTATTGAACCAGCCCTATGGATTCCAGCTTCAATTATCAGTTTATATACTTTTTCAATTTCGTCTAGACTTTCAGTATCCATTCCGGAGACAATTTTGACTATTTTTTCAAGTTTATTTATTTTATCGCCAGGATTAATTCTTTCAGGGGAATATCCAACCTTAAAATCAAAGCCACTTTTCAACTGAGATTCTTTTTCTAATATTGGCATACATATATCTTCAGTAACCCCTGGATATACTGTGGATTCATACACCACAATAGATCCTTTTGTTAGATTTCGCCCTACAATGGAACTCGCTTTTTCGACTGGCGACAAGTCCGGCGTTTTATCAGAATTGATTGGAGTAGGAACTGCTACGATGTGAAATTTAGCATTTTTAAGATCTAATTCATTACAAGTAAATTTAACTTTAGTTTTTTTGATTTCATCGTTGCCTATTTCATTTGTAGGATCAATACCTGCCTTATATAAATCTATTTTATTTTTATTTAAATCAAAACCTATTACTTTTGTTTTTTTTGCAAATGCAACTGCTAACGGCATACCAACATAGCCCAGACCTATAACCGAAATAAATTCTTCTTTTTTAATTATTTTTTCATAAAGACTCATTGTATTCTCTCCCTTTTGCTGTTTAAGTAAACATTTTTTGCTTGAACCAACAAAGACTCAAACTGTTTAGCCAACATGTTTCGATCAAAAAGCTCACGAGCAACCTTTTTAGAGGCCATACTTGCTGCTAATAACTGATTTTCGTTATTTATAAAATAGAACAAAATCTTTGCTGCTCCGAATGTGTCGTTGGGGTCCAATTGACAGCCATTACGATATTTATCGATAATATCCGCCTGCCATCCACCGTAATTAATTGCTATTGGCTTTCCTGCAGCAAGAGTATCAAAAAATTTGTTAGCTGAATTAATTTCTAGTTCTTTTACTTGATCGACGAAGGAAGTTGCCACAGATGCCGCAGACATCCATTTAGGAACCTCATTTTTAGGAATAGGATCCATCATGTAAAAATTATCATTAAAAACTCCAGAGTTAATTGCTTTATCTTTAATATATTTTTTTTCTTGTCCATCGCCAATAACAAGAAAAGCTATCTTTGGATCGAGCTTTGCCATTTCTACGGCGACATCGACCAGATAGCTCACGTTATTGACCTTCCCCAGCGTTCCAATGTACACAACTAACTTACGGTCTCCCAACCAAGGTGTTTTTCGTCTTAACTCCTCTCCAACGGACGAAAGGACATCAAAAAACTCGACATCACTGCCATTGGGGATAACAGCAACATGTTCTGCAGGATATCCTGTCTTTACGATGCCATCCTTCATTCCTGGAGAAAGGGCAACAATCTTGCTGGAATTCTTATAGGCAAAACGCTCTAAAGCCCGAGCTGTCTTGATAGTGACAGGGTTGCGCAAAGCGCCAAGTGCTATGGGCACCTCAGGCCACAAATCACGAACCTCGAAGACCATGGGAATGCCCAGTCTTTTCGAGGCATAAACTCCGGGAATGGCGATGGTGAGCGGCGTGCTGGTGGCGAAGACGATATCCCCGCCTATGGCGACAGCCCTTCTCGCCGCCCGCCAGGAAAAGGCGAAAAAGGCTTTGATCCGTTCGTTGTAAGGCATGGCATTGCCGTAAGGAACAGGTGTCCAGTGAACGTGAATGCCGGCCTCTTCCGTTTCGTGCCAAATCTTATCTTTCGGGAAACGTCCGTCACGATCGGTGGTGATCATATGGACCTCGTGCCCCCAGGCGACGAGACGACGGCCCATTTCGTAGCTGCGCGTTCCGCCGGCCATGGCGGGCGTGTTGAAATACTGATGAAGGTAGAGAATCTTCATTCCTCAGATGCCCTTGAAACCGGACCGGATGATCTGAACGATCCTTTCCTGTTCCGGCTCGCTCAGGCTCGAACCGGAGGGCAGACAGAGCCCCCGATCGAAGAGGCTCGCCGAAACGGCAGAATCCCCTTCATGATCGTGGGAATAGAAGGGATAAGCCTCGAAGACGGGCTGAAGGTGCATGGGCTTCCAGAGAGGACGGCTTTCGATGTTTTCTTTCTCCAGGGCTCCCATCAGGTCCAGAGGAGAGACGCCCGCCCTGGACTGATCGACGAGGGCCACCGTAAGCCAGCGGTTGTGGCGCCCGAAAGAGGCCTCGGGCATGAAGGAGATGCCGGGGAGCTCCCCCAGCTCCCGCACGTAGCGGTCGAAGACGGCCCGGCGGGCGGCGACGCGATCTTCAATGACGCCCAGCTGAGCTCGGCCCACCGCGGCCAGGAGATTGCTCATGCGGTAGTTGTAGCCGATCTCGCTGTGCTGGTACCAGGGGGCCTTGTCCCTGGCCTGGGTGGCCCAGAAACGGGCCTTGGCAAGCCCCTCGACGTCGTCGGAGAGAAGCATTCCGCCTCCCGAGGTGGTGATGATCTTGTTGCCGTTGAACGACAGGACGTTCCATCTGCCCAGAGCGCCGCATTTTTTACCCCTGTACGTCGCCCCAAGGGCCTCGGCGGCATCCTCGACGAGGGGAACGCCGTAACGGTCGCAAAGGGCTTCGATGGGGCCGTAGTCGGCGCTCTGGCCGTAGAGATCGGCGGCGACGACCGCCTTGGGAAGGCGACCTTCCCTTTCGGCATCGGCAAAAGCCCTTTCCAGGGCCAGAGGTGAAAGGTTCCAGCTCTCCGGTTCGGCGTCGATGAAGACGGGTTCGGCCCCCTCATAGAAAACCGGATTGACCGTGGCGGCAAAGGTGAGATCGGAGCAGAAGACCCTGTCGCCACGTTCCACCCCGGCCAGTTTGAGAGCCAGATGAAGCGCCGCCGTTCCCGACGAGAGCGCCAACGCCCCGGAGACGCCGACGTAATCGGCCATCTCGCGCTCGAAGGCATCCACGTGGGGCCCCAGGGGAGCGATCCAGTTGGAATCGAAGGCTTCCTTGATGTAGTCCATCTCTCGGCCCGTCATGTGGGGTGGGGAAAGGTAAATGCGTTTGTTCGTCACTGGGAGTCACCTCAATCAGTCGAGAAGGTCATAGTCGTTTGTCAAGCCGGACAATCGCCTGCTGACAGGAAATCGCGAGCTGTTCTCTCTCGTCGAAAAGCATCGCGTCGCACCCGCGCCGGAACGCCGACGGCCGTGACGGCCTCGGGAAGGTCGGTGACAACGGCGGCCCCGGCACCGACGAGGGTTTGAGATCCGATGGATCGGCCGGGGATAACCGATGTCCCCGTGCCCAGAAGACAGCCCTCCCCCACCTGGACTTCACCGGCAAGGTGAACGCCGGGACAGAGATGGGCGAAATCACCGATGCGACAATCGTGATCGACAGTGGCCCCCGTATTGACGATGACATGGGCCCCGATACGCGCCTCTGCCTGAACGATAGCTCCCGCGAACACGACCGATCCCGGGCCTATCTCGGCAGAAGGGTCAACGAAAGCACGAGGGTGAACGGCCGAAAACCAGCGAACCAGGGGAAACTGACAGACGATTTTTTTGCGTATCGCGTTGTTTCCGATAGCGATGAGGGCCAAAGGAGAGTCCAAACCGGCAAGACGCCCCAGAGGACCGTCCACGGGCATGCCGAGGAGAGAGGTTCCCCAAAGAGAGTCATCATCGTCGAGAATGCCCGCGACGGGACGATCAAGAAGACGCAAAAGGGAAAGAACGACCTTGCCATGGCCGCCGCCGCCAAGGACCCAGAGGGGTTCTCTGTCAAATGTCACGATTTTCCCGCCCCCCGAAATTCTTCCATCGTCGCATGCTTTTCCGAGGAAATGCCTTCTCGTCGGACCACCTTAGCGACGGTCAGAGCCAGGATTTTGACGTCGAGGCAGAAGGAGCCGTTATCGACATACCAGACGTCGAGGTCGAATTTTTCCTCCCAACCGAGGGTATTGCGCCCGTTGACCTGGGCCCAGCCGGTAATACCGGGTTTGACCTCATGACGACGCATCTGGTGGGCAGTATAGCGATCGAGGTACGCCATAAGCAAAGGACGAGGACCGACGAGGCTCATGTCCCCGCTGAAGACGTTGATCAGTTCGGGCAGCTCGTCGATGCTCGTCGAGCGCAAGAATCGCCCGAAGGGGGTGAGACGTTTTTCATCAGGGAGCAGTTTCCCCTCTGCGTCGCGCTCATTTGTCATCGTGCGAAATTTATACATAAAAAAAGGGCGCCCTCCCAGGCCGGGGCGCTGCTGGCGAAAGAGAACGGGGCTGCCGAGGTATCGACGGACCAACAAGGCGACGACGGCGAGAAGAGGGCTCAAGAGCAGGAGCCCCAGGCCGGAGGCGACGACGTCGAAAGCCCGCTTGGCCCCTTTCTCCAGGGGTGAAGCGTTTTTCCACCCGGCCACGTCAGACGGACCTGCTATCGGAAGGAATAAAGATGGCGAGGACGGTTGTTGTCGCTTGTGCCACGTTCAATCACCTCGTCGGAGAGTTGGGTTCGGCGGTCTCGGCAGTGGAGTCAGGGAATATCGTATAAGAGTCCCCAAAAGCAAAACCTTGTGCGGCCAGGATGGCCGCACTCCCAGGAAGGGCAAGACCCCGTAAAACCGGAACAGCTTCAGCCCCAAAAAGGGCAAGGCCTTTCCGGGGACGAAAAGGGGCCCGGAGCGGTCGCCTGCGGCGCGCCGGTCCGGACCCTATTATAGTTCAATTTTATTCTAGGCGGTAGGAGAAGGGGTGAAATCGTTGACGGATCGAAGGCTTTGCCTTATGCGCCCCAGCCTGGCGCTGACGGCCCGTCTTTGGATCGGGCAAACGCCCTCGATCATCGCGTTCAGCTCGGCGCATGGCTCCCCATCAGTCCTACCAGGGCAGCCCTTCCGGTCGTCATGACGGGAGTCTTTCTGTCATGAGCCATCGCCATGTGAGGTGGAGAAGGGTCGCTGCGGTTGCTCGTCACCTTGAGCCACCTCGATCGCAGAAAGGCCTTGGCCGTTTGTCGAACCAGACAATCGCCGGATAGGAAATTGAGAAAGGTAATGATTCCACGCCGCGATATTGAAGACAGCGCAGCGGGCAACGATGGATCTCCGCCAACGGCCTGTCTTGGGACCATAGAGAGGAAGCATCCGTTTCAGGTCGTCGGTGCAGGAAAGCAAGGCAGGTGCCGTCAGACTTTCTATGGCGACGAGGACATAATAATAGATAGGTTTTTCCGGTTGTGCCAAGGCCCAGTGATATAGAAACGAATCACGATATTTTTGTTTTAGCGCCTCGCAAAGAGATCGACTGAAAAATTCCTGATAAAATTTTTTAATATTCCCATAACGAGCTTGCGGGTTTTCTGGATCCTTAAATTCAATAAAGAGATAGCTATCATTATCATCAACTATAAAATCCACTGCTTTCATGCAATGAGAGAGACCATGGTCTTCCCCGTCGAATCTATAAACTTTCAATCCTGAGGGGAAAGATATCTGAAGATCACCCTCGGAAAAAGTGATCAAAGCTCCGAACCTCCCAGGGTCCTCTGCACTTCACGGTCGTAGATGTCAGCGTAGGCTTGGGCGATGGAGTTGGGGTGAATGGCGAGATAACGATCCGCGTTCCGGCACCGGATCATGCCGCCCGAATCCGGATCGCGATAGAGCGAATGGTAAAGGACCTCACTGGTTTCGGTTTTCCTGAGGTCGAGCTCTTTGAGTATGGCATAACTATGTGTCGCCATGAAGACCTGCGTGCCCAGCTGCTGCAAGTCGAGGATGATCTGCATAAGCACGCCGTAAAGGGAGGGGTTGAGGTTAGCCTCCGGCTCATCCCAGAAAAGGACGGAACCTTCCATCAGCGTACCGTTTTGGATAAGCGTCCAAAGAAGCCCCAGCTTACGGATACCTTCAGCAAGGAGGGTAAATTCAAGGTTGCCCTGTACGTTCTTGAGGAAAAATTCCTCGTTGGCGGTGACGACCTTTCCGTCGATGACCTTACCCAGTTTCGCCAGAAGGGCTTTACGAGCCCTGTCGGCCGGACCACGAAGAGAGGGACGGTAGGCCCTGTCCAGGATATCGGCATAGATTTCTTCAAAGTGAATTTCTCGTTGACTATAAAGGGAACGAAAACCCGGTCCGTTGGAAAGCATTTCCTTGACGGGAATATACACGCTCTCCACGGGGACGGCCATCCACTCCGCCTCTCCCGTCACTTGGGCCGATTCCGGTTTCCGGGTGTGGTTTGAAAAGGCAAGGCATATTTTGAGGTCCTGACGATAAACCTCGCAAAAAGCGGAGGCACTGTACGGTTGCCGTTTCAGGAGACGACCGATGGCCCGATCGGAAGGGAGAAAAACCCGATTCAGTTTTTCGGCAAAGCTGATCTTGCTTTTGGTTATATCGCAGGCAGCATAGGCCAGCTTCATTAGATGCGTCTTGCCGGTTCCGTTGGCCCCGACAAAAACATTGATCCCGGGAGAGAGATTCAGACTCAATTCATCGAAAGCGGTAAACCTCTCGCAGTAGAGCTTCGTCAATTTCACGGGAAATCACCGCCCTCTCTTGCACGTCACCGATCAAGGCAAAACCTTATGCGGCCAGGATGGCCACACTCCCAGGAAGAACAAGACCCTATAAAACCGAAACAGCCCCAAAAAGGGCAAGGCCTTTCCGGGGACGAAAAGGGGCCCGGAGCGGTCGCCTGCGGCGTGCCGGTCCGGACCCTATTATAGTTCAATTTTATTCTAGGCGGTAGACGAAGGGCTGAAATCGTCGACGGGCCGAAGGCTTTGCTCCGCAAAAGCCAAAGCCTCTCTCATGGCCCCCGCTATCCGCCTGAGCAGTTTTTCTGCCTCCTCCCAGTGTCCTCTGCACTTCACGGTCGTAGATGTCAGCGTAGGCTTGGGCGATGGAGTTGGGGTGAATGGCGAGATAACGATCCGCGTTCCGGCACCGGATCATGCCGCCCGAATCCGGATCGCGATAGAGCGAATGGTAAAGGACGGAACCCTCCATCAGCGTGCCGTTCTGGATGAGTGTCCAGAGAAGTCCCAGCTTGCGAATGCCTTCGGCAAGAAGGGTAAATTCAAGGTTGCCCTGCACGTTCTTGAGGAAAAACTCCTCGTTGGCGGTGACGACTTTTCCGTCGATGGCCTTCCTCAACTTGGCCAGCAGGGCCTTGCGAGCCTTGCCCGTCGGTCCACGAAGAAGGGGTCGATAGGCCCTGTCAAGGATGTCGGCATAGATCTCTTCGAAATGGATTTCTCTACTGACTGTAGAGGGATCGAAAACCGGGACCATTGGAGAGCATTTCCTTGACGGGAATGTAAACACTCTCCACGGGCAAGACCATCCATTCTCCCTGCCCTGTGACCTCAGCCGATTCAGGCTTGCGGGTATGACTCGAAAAAGCAAGGCCGATTCGGAGCTTCTCGCGGAAGACTTCGCAGACAGCAGAGGCACTGCTCCTCTGGCGCTTCACGAGACGGCCGATACTTCGATCGGAAGGGAGGAAAACTCGGCTCAGTTTTTTCGGCGAAAGAGACCTTGCTTTTGGTGATATCACAAGCCGCATAGCCCAGCTTCATCAGGTGCGTTTTACCGGTTCCGTTGGTCCCGACAAAAACATCAATCCCCGGAGAAAGATCGAGGCTCAGGTCATCGAAAGCGGTGAATTTGTTGCAGCAGATTTTCGTCAGTTTCACAGAGAATCACCGTCCTCTCTCGAATGCCGAAAACTCTTTCAACTCCTCCGGGATACCCTTAAAGGGCCGCTATTGCCGAGAGCAAGCACTTTCCGTCCAACCCTTCCTGCACAAGGTCTCCGCGGCAAGCCCAATCTGGCGGGGCGAGAACTGACGTTTGCGATCACTCCAGTCATAGATCCGTCTGATGAGGACATCGGAATGAGCGGCATTGCCTGGTCGTTCTTTGAGAACCCAATGCACCGTGGACAGAAGTTCCAGCCCGAAGGGGGACTCGAAGCCCTCGACCAGATCGGCGACTTTTTCGAAACGGGCACGGGTCTGAGGGTGTTTCTCCAGAAGGGCAGCGGCTTCTTCCTCAGCCCCCGGCATCAGCCGGAGCTGTTTTGTCGGCCCATCGCCTCCATCGGCATAGCCGGAGACAAAATGTCCTTCGATGACATTCAGGACATGACGAAGGTTTTTCGCATAGGGACCATAGGAAGCCTTGCAGTAGGTCAGCCTCAGCGGTTCACCGGCCTCCTGCATGAAGTAGAGCAGTTTATGGACCTCAAGAAGGGTTATGACGGGGTCAAGGAACCCCTCAAGGTAACGCCTCATCAACCCTACGAGAGCAGCCCGACCAGCAGTCATGGCCGGTTTTTCACAGCTATGAACCATGGCTTCCGCCTCTGGGGCTCCCTCTGGTTCGTAAAGCCTGATGTCAACTCCCGACAATAGGGATCGCACTGCCGCCTCGATCCGGGGCCGAACCTCGGACCAGTCAAGCCCTCCCAGTCCACAGCCCAGGGGGGGAATGGCAACGGAACGGATGCCCCTATCTTCAATTGTCCTCACCAGATCAGCAAGACCCGCCTCAATATCGTCAAGCCGGCTTTTATTGCGCCAATGGCGTTTAGTGGGAAAATTGATGATGAAGCGGGGATTGCACAGCCGCCCCGTCTGGAAAACAAAGACACGCCCCGGACACAATTTTCTTTTTTTGCAGGCCTCGACATAAGCCTCAAAATTATCCGGGAAGGCTTTTTTAAACTGAAGAGCAATGCCCCGACCCATGACACCCTCACAATTCACGGTATTGACAAGGGCTTCGACGTCTTCTTTGAGAATATCCCCACGCTTATATTCGATCATCTCCACCCCTCCTCTCAGTAATACCAGTCCGATTTTATTTCAACGCGGGGGGAAGGCTGATAGCCAGACAAGTTACGAAGCACACGCTGATAAACCGCTGACGAGAGGACTCCCACCCGTTCTATCAACGGCCAGGGAAAGCTGCTTTCCATCAGGAATTCCGCCTGCTTTTTCTCTTTACACGATGACCAGAATTCCGCGCCAACGGCATCCCAATCGATCTCGCTGAGGCGGGAAAGGTCGGAATAGTCCTCGAAATATCTGGAACCTGCATTGGACAGGGTAAAGGCCCAGCGTCTGTCGTTATTCTTAGCCCAGGCCACAGAGGCACGAAGATCGGCCTCCAGATGGAGGATCTCATGCTGTCCTCCATGATAGGACAATTCCGGATGATTGCCACGATGAATCATATAGAGCATGACAGATCGGGGACAGAAATAGAAGGGGACACAACCGCCCACATGAAGGTCGGGGTGAGAGCTCAATGTAAGCTCATCAAGCCGACGTTGTTTGATTTTGCTCAATCCGATGGTCGTCCCCTGTCGGTTACCCCGGGCAATCTCGGCATCACACCACAGGCAGCCATCCTGAAGGATCGACGGCAAGCGATCGACATGGACGATGTGGTATATCTTCGGCCACTCAGGAGGAACCATTTTCTGCACCTCATTTGATGTCGACGGCAGAAAGCTTCAAAACAGCAACGGGCTCAAAGCGATGGGAAGAAAACCCTAAGGGGCCTTCGGCCCTTTTGCGCATCGAGACGCCCGCGATCCGAAACCGGTCAGGGATGCAGAATCCGCGCCGGAACGCCGACGGCCGTGACGGCCTCGGGCAAGTCGGTGACAACGGCGGCTCCGGCACCGACGACGGTTTGGGATCCGATGGATCGGCCGGGGATAACCGATGTCCCCATGCCCAGAAGACAGCCTTCTCCCACCTGGACTTCGCCGGCAAGATGAACGCCGGGACAGAGATGGGCGAAATCGCCGATGCGACAATCGTGATCGATGGTGGCCCCCGTATTGACGATGACCTGGGCCCAGCCGGTAATACCGGGTTTGACCTCATGACGGCGCATCTGATGGGCCGTATAGCGATCGAGGTACGCCATAAGCAAAGGACGAGGACCGACGAGGCTCATGTCCCCGCTGAAGACGTTGATCAGTTCGGGCAGCTCGTCGATGCTCGTCGAGCGCAAGAATCGTCCGAAGGGGGTGAGACGCTTTTCATCGGGGAGCAGTTTTCCCTCTGCGTCGCGTTCATTTGTCATTGTGCGGAATTTATACATAAAAAAAGGGCGCCCTTCCAGGCCGGGGCGCTGCTGACGAAAGAGGACGGGGCTGCCAAGGTATCGACGGACCAACAGAGCGACGACGGCGAGAAGGGGGCTCAACAGCAGGAGCCCCAGGCCGGAGGCGACGACGTCAAAAACCCGCTTGGCCCCTTTCTCCAGGGGCGAAGCGTTTTTCCACCCGGCCATGTCAGAAGGACCTGCTATCGGAAGGGATAAAGATGGCGAGGACGGTTGCTGTCGCTTGTGTCACGTTCGGTCACCTCGTCGGAGAGTTGGGTTCGGCGATCTCGGCAGTGGAGTCAGGGAATATCGTATAGTCCCCAAAGGCAAAACCTTGTGCGGCCAGGATGGCCACACTCCCAGGAAGGGCAAGGCCCCGTAAAACCGGAACAGCTTCAGCCGCAGAAAGGGCAAGGTCTTTCCGGGGACGAAAAGGGGCCCAAAGCGGTCGCCTGCGGCGTGCCGATCTGGACCCTATTATAGTTCAATTTTATTCTAGGCGGTAGACGAAGGGCTGAAATCGTTGACGGATCGAAGGCTTTGCCTTATGCGCCCCAGCCTGGCGCTGACGGCCTGTTGGCTCAGCCCCATCCGGCACCCCGCCTCTTTCTGGCTGAGGCCGCCGATCAGGAGGGACAGAAGACATTCGTCTTCGGGCTTGAAACCCCATGTTACCAGATTGAAGTCCGGTTCGGCGGCGAGGATCTCCTCGAAATCCTCCAGAGGGGTCTCGACGGTTTTTCGTCCCCTTCTCCACCCCTTCGCGGCGCTGTCGCGCAGGGCTCGCCGAAGGGCCTTGGCCAGGAAGGCCGGAAGGGTTTTCTCGTCGCGGCAGCGGGGAAGAAGGCGGAGCAGGGCGAGATAGCCTTCCTGGACGAGGTCGTCGAATTCGGCTCCCGGCCCCGCATAGCGCCACGCCAGGGAGCGGACCAGAGGAGTGTAGCGGGCCAGGGTTTTTTCGGCTTCCGGCTTCTTCTTCATAGGGCCAGGTGGATGAAGTTGCGCCTCGGGTAGGGAAGGATCTTTCCGAAGCCGACGGTTTGAGCCAGGGCGATGACTTTGGGTTGCCAGACGGCGGCGACGGCGATATCGGCGGCCCTGCCTCTGGTGTGGTCGCTTCCCTCGACGCCGCCCACTTCGGCGTTGTGATCGAAGCAGCGGTAGCCGGAGGTGATGATGACGGGTTCGCCCCAGCCGTCGCGGAGCTGTTGGAGTTTCTGAAGCAGTTCCGGCTGGATTTTGACGGTTTTGCAGCAGGGGCAGGCGAATTCGGCGAGGCGGAAGGAGGGCGAGAGGGGGATGTCGTTGAGGGGCTTCACCGATTGGCCTCCAGTCGGGCAAGGATGACCTGGAGGTCCTGCAGGGCTCGGGTGAGGGCTTCGAGGCGGCTTTCCATCCGGACGAGGAGGTAGGCGGCGACGGCGACGGCGAAGCCGCCCTGAGCCAGGATCTGGATGAAGCCTTCCATTTGTGTCACCTCCTGTTGTTTTCGTTGACGTTGCGGTTGCGGGAGCGACGAGGCAGGGAACCCTGTGCCCCTTCGGGGCACGTGCGGCCAGGATGGCCACACTCCCAGGAAGGGCAAAACCTTCCGTCCCTGAGACGGTCGTGTTCCCGGGAAGGGCGAAACCTTCGCTTCCGGCGGGATCACGTTGCGGTTGCGGGAGCGGCGAGGCGGGGAACCCTGTGCCCCTTCGGGGCACGTGCGGCCAGGATGGCCACACTCCCAGGAAGGGCAAGACCTTCCGTCCCTGAGACGGTCGTGTTCCCAGGAAGGGCGAAACCTTCGCTTCCGGCGGGATCACGTTGCGGTTGCGGGAGCGGCGAGGCGGGGAACCCTGTGCCCCTTCGGGGCACGTGCGGCCAGGATGGCCACACTCCCAGGAAGGGCAAGACCTTCCGTCCCTGAGACGGTCGTGTTCCCAGGAAGGGCGAAACCTTCGCTTCCGGCGGGATCACGTTGCGGTTGCGGGAGCAGCGAGGCGGGGAACCCTGTGCCCCTTCGGGGCACGTGCGGCCAGGATGGCCACACTCCCAGGAAGGGCAAAACCTTCCGTCCCTGAGACGGTCGTGTTCCCAGGAA
The DNA here is from genome assembly GCF_018069705.1 of Aminithiophilus ramosus. Taxonomy (GTDB): domain Bacteria; phylum Synergistota; class Synergistia; order Synergistales; family Aminithiophilaceae; genus Aminithiophilus; species Aminithiophilus ramosus. Next base: position 2,479,670 of record NZ_CP072943.1, read on the forward strand.
GGGCAAGACCTTCCGCTCGTGAGGGGGGGCCGAGGGCGGGAGGTGCCCTCGGCCCCTGATCTTAGCCGGCGATGAGTTCCGTCACGGTGCGGTCGACGAGGTCGGCGCCGAGGACGGCGGCGGGACCGTAGCCGAAGACGGGCGTGGCGACGAGGGCGTCCATGGCGGTCTGGACTTCCTGGGCGGTGAGGTCGCCTCGGACGTTGGCGAGGCTCAGCGTCACCTTTTCGCCCATGGTGTCCTCGAAGTGGAGGCGCAGGGTGGTGGCCATCGGATTTCACCTCCTTTCTCTCGCGGTCTTACGATGACGGGGACGGCGCTACTCCGCCACCAGGTCCGTATCGATCTTCTGGGTACGGACGACGGGGTATGCCAGCAGCGCACCCAGGGCCGAGACGACGGTCGCGATGTCGTCGGCCGAGGCCGAGCCGTCGACGTTGCCGAGGCTCATGGAGCGGTAGAGGGCCTTGCCTTCGCCGTCGGTCCCCACCTGGAGCCTGAGGGAAAGGCGGCTGCTTTCGGGCGTGTAACCGGCCATGGACTTCACCTCCCTTCCTGATGTCGAGCCTGTCTTGCGCTCTCACCCTGTAAAGGGGCACGGGGAGGGGGCCTTCACCATCGGCCGCGACGGAAGTGTCCTCTCTCGCCGGAAGGGCGAAGGCCCGGCTGCGAGCCGGGCCTTCACGGGACAAAGACGCTTCGGAGACCCCCGACGAATCCGCGGATTCGTCGGGAGCGGCTCCGCCGGAGCCGTCGGCGCGGGTCGGAGACACGTTCTTCAACACCGCAGACGCGTCGCGGCCTGCCTGGCAAAGTTTCGCTCCCTCTTTGCCTGTGCCTTCCGTTCCAAGGGCCCCCCACCCGAATCCGCAGACGCGTCGGGAGCGGCTCAGCCGGGGCCGTCGGCACGGGTCGGAGGCGCGTTCTTCAACAGCGGGGATGAACTGCGGCCGGCCTGACAGGGTGGGACGCTTCCGCCCCTTGTTGGCCTGTGGGTTCGGCTTTCAGAGGTCGCCGTCGAAAAGATCGGAAAGAGAGCATCGCAGGGCCCGGCAGAGGGCCGCCAGCGTCTCCAGCCGGGGCAGGGTGCTTCCCTCTTCCCAGCGCTGGACGGTCCGCACCGAGACGCCGGCCTGTCGGGCCAGGTCGTCCCTCGTCCAGCCCCGTCGAAAGCGCAGCTCCCGAAGTTGCCTTTTCATGGATACCGGCCTCCTTTCTCGTTGTCTTCATTATGGAGCACTTAACGAGCAAAGGCAAGCATGCAGACAACAACGGAGCGACATGGCTGTCGCCCCGTTGAGGGGAGGATCTGGAATCGTTCGTTTTCAGCAGTAGGGGGAAAGAGGTTCCCTGGAATCCGCAGGCCTGCCGGGAAAAGGAGAGATGCTCAGCCCGATTCCGCAGGCAAGAACAGAACGGAAACCCCATCGGCCAGGCCGGGAAGAGCCTGGAGGACGGAGACGTCCGCCTCGGCTCCGCGCGCCGGGAGGATGGAGGGGTGCGACCGTCAGGAACCGCCGCCTTCGATGGCCTGGGGAAGGGCCTCTTCCCTCTCCCTGGGGGGGAAGGGGATGGGGCTCTGGGGCCCCTTGAAGGTGGGGACGAAGCGGGCCAGGAGGCGCCGGGCGCCGTCGTCGTCGATGCCCTCCCTGAGGGCGGCGGCGATCTGGGCCCGGAGGGCGTTGCCCTTCTGGAGGTCGAGGCGGGCCAGAAAGATCTTGTCGTGAGCCGTCCGCGAGACCTTGGCCACGTCGTAGAAGAGTTCCTCGAAGAGCTTCTCCCCCGGGCGGATGCCGGAAAAGGCGATCTCGACGTCGCGGTAGGGCTCGCGGCCGTGGAGGCGGATGAGCATTTCGGCCAGTTCGACGATGCGCACGGGCTCGCCCATGTCGAGGACGAAGAGCTCGCCGCCCCGCCCCAGGGCCGAGGCCTGGAGGACGAGGGAGACGGCCTCGGGGATGAGCATGAAATAGCGCCTCATCTCGGGGTCGGTGACGGTGACGGGCCCGCCCCGCTCGATCTGGCGCTCGAACTTGGGGATGACGCTGCCCCGGCTGCCCAGGACGTTGCCGAAGCGGACGGCCATGTAGGCCGTCTCGGGGAAGGATTCCTGCGTCTCCTCCAGCACCATCTCGGCCAGACGTTTCGTGGCACCCATGACGCTCGTGGGGTTGACGGCCTTGTCGGTGGAGATCATGACCATGCGCGTGACGCGGAACTCTCCGGCCAGGCGCGCCACGGTGGCCGTGCCGAAGACGTTGACGCGGAGGGCCTCGGCGGCGTTGCACTCCATGAGGGGGACATGCTTGTGGGCGGCGGCGTGGAAGACGACCTCGGGCCCCCAGGCGGCGAAGATCCGCCCCATGGAGGCCGAATCGGCCACGTCGGCGATGAGGGGGACGACGGGGACGGCCACGCCGCCGTCGCGCAGCTCTTCCAGCAGGGTGTAGATGGAGTGCTCGCCGTGACCCAGAAGGAGAAGCTTCTTGGGGCCGTAGGCGAGGATCTGGCGGCAGATCTCGCTGCCGATGGAGCCGCCGGCGCCCGTGACGAGGACCGTCCGTCCCTCGACGACGGAGCGGATGCGGCCGTTGTCGAGGTGGATGGGCTCGCGGCGGAGGAGGTCCTCCAGGTTCACCTTGCGCAGGGCCGAGACGGAGACGCGGCCGCCGGCCAGGTCCTGCATGGCCGGGATGACGCGGACCTGGAAGTGGCGCGACCGGAGCAGGTCCAGAATCTCCCTGATGCGCGTGCCCGGCAGGGAGGGCATGGCGATGACCACGTCGTCGACGCCGAGGCGTTCGGCCTCGCGGGGAAGGTCGGCGATGGGGCCCAGCACGGGGAGGGTGGCGATGATCTTGCCCTGTTTGCGCCCGTCGTCGTCGAAGAAGGCCACGGGGCGCAGGGCGCTGCCGGAGCGGAGCAGGTCCCGCGCCAGGAGGCTCCCCGCCTCGCCGGCGCCGATGATGAAGGTCTGGCGGACCCGTTCGCCGCAGCGGCTGTTCTCGAGGCGGATGAGACGCCAGAGGAGGCGCGACCCGGCGATGAAGGAAAGCCCCAGGAAAATGGCGACGGCGAAGCTGCTCCGGGGGACGGGAATGCCCGCCAGGGCGACGACGACGATGGCCGCGACGGAGCCGGCGAAGTAGAAGCGGGCCAGGCGGTAGCACTCCTCGATGCTGGCCTGGAGCCAGTAGACGCGGTACTGGCCCGAGAGGACGAGGGCCCCCATGACGAGGGGGACGAAGAGGAAGATCAGGGCCTGGAAGGCGCCCAGGCTCTCGTGAGGAAGGCGGAAGGTGAAGCGCAGGGCCAGGGCCAGATAGGAGGCCAGAAGAAGGGCCACCCCGTCGACGAGGGCGACGGAGCCGCTGCGGGCGCCCAAGGCGCGCCAGAGATGCATCAGCCTCTGGTGAAAACGCATCCTCACATGAAACACCTGCTTTTCTTCGCCCCCGTCGCCCTCAGGCGAGACGGCGTTTTTTGCGGAAGGAAAGGGCTTCTTTCAGGGCGGCGATCTTGGCCGCGCGCTCCGGGTCGGCCTTGGCCGACCGCACGAATTCGAGGACGAAGGCGCCGAAGAGGGAGACGAAGCCGCCCAGGACCGTGGCCAGGACGACCATGAGGGTCCGCTTGGGCTTGACGCGCCTGTCGGGGACGACGGCCTCGTCGACGACCTGGATGACGGTGGGCTCGTTGGCCTCGGCCATGCGGGCCTGCTCGTACTGTTTGAGGAGGAGGCCGTAGAGGGTCTCGTTGAACCTGAGGTCCCGCAGCAGGCGGGCATACTCGAGCCCCGCGTCGGGCAGATCCTTGAGGGGGACGACGCCCATCTCCGACCCGGCCTGGGCCTCGAGACGGGCCAGCTGCTCCCGCAGCCCGGCCAGTTCGGCCCGGAGGCGCTGGACCTGGGGGTTCTGGGCCGTGCCGAAGGTGCGGGCCGAGCCCAGGGCCACCTCCTTGGCGGCCACCTCGGCCCGGAGCTTGGCGATGGCGTCCATGAGGGCCGTCACCTGGGCCCCGGCGTCGAGGATGCCCGAGGCCTTCTGGTACTCCCTTAGGGCGTCTTCGGTGCGGATGAGGTCGAGCTGGGCCTTCTTGAGCTGCTCCTCCAGGAAGAGGCGCTGCTGCGAGGCCTGGGTGATGGAAAGGCCCTGAAGGACCAGGCGCAGCTCGTCGACGAAGGCGTTGGTCATCTCCGCCGCCAGGGCCGGGTCCGTATCCTGGTAGGAGAGGGAGATGATGCCCGTCTTGGCGTCGGCCTGGGCCGAAAGGTTGTCGGAGACGGCCTTCCGGGCCTGGTCGGCGAACTCGGCCTCGTAGCGGGCCATGAGGTCGAAGCGGGCGATGATGCGGTCGGCGACGGTGCGGCTTTTGACGATGCCGACGATGAGGTCGCCCTGGCTGCTCCCCCCAAGGGCACCGGCGGCAAAGTCGGGAACGCCCATCTGGGCCAGAAGGGCCGAAGCCCCGCTGCCGCTGCCTGTCGGAGGCACGAGGCGCGTCGTCCCCTGGTAGACGGGCGTGGAGAGGAGGGCCACGACGATGGCGACGACGGCGAAAAGCGTCGTCGTGAGGAAGATGAATTTTTTGTGGCGGGCCAGGACGAGAAGGAGGTCCAAAAGGTCGATTTCGTCCTCTTCCGCCGCTCTGGGGCAGGTCTGCTCGGTCTCGGTCATCGGTCGGCTCCTTCGGGCGAGGCGATAGGGACTGAAAGGCAAGGATAAACATTTCAGTCCAATTTTAGCATAAGGGGCGAGATGGGTGATTAAATTAGTATCATTCTAATGTATCCTGACTCTTTTTGCGGAAAGTTGAGGGGTTGCGCCGCCCGCGCAGCCGAAAGGCCGCGCCTCCTCGAAAGGTCTTTCGAAGAGGCGCGGCCTTTCGACTTAGTCGAGGACGACCTTGGCGGCGACGGCCACCTTGTAGACGATGTCGATGATGTCACGGAAGTCACGGAGGTTGTTTTTGACATCGATCTTCTCGGGGACGACGATGGCATCGCCCTCTTCGACGACGCGGGGCTTCTTGCCGTCGAGGCCCCGGACGGCCGATCCGTCGGCCTTGACGATATAGACGCGGCGGCGGTCGGCGTTGACGGAGAAGTCGCCGGCCTGGCGGATGTAGGCCGTGTAGGGCTGGCCGGGGCGGTAGACGAAGGCCGTGGGGCTATAGACGGCGCCGACGACGTTGATCGTCTGAGGGCGACGGGGGACAAAAAGCGTGTCTCCCTCGAGAAGTTCCATGTCGTAAGGCGACCCCTTGAGCAAGGCGTAGTTCTCCGGAATGGCGACGACGACGCGGCCGTCGGCGCGGGACTCCTTGAGCTTGGCCAGGAAACGGCTCTTCTGTTCGGCTTCGACCTGAACGAGCTGGGCGTCGCTGCCCGTCATGGCACTGCCTGCTGCTGCGGCGGCTCCTGAATAGAGCCCCTGCTCGAGGCGGCGGATCATCTCGTCGATCTGCTTCTGCTGCCCCGCCCGGACGGATTCGCGGCTGAAGACGGCACCGCCGGGGAAGGCCTCGCCGGTGAAGCCTCCGGCCCGTTCGATGAGGTCCGAGAGGCGTTCGCCCTTCTTGATGGTGTAGGTGCCGGGGCTGCGGACCTGGCCGCCGACGGAGACGGTGGTGTAGAGGTCCCACTCGGGGACGTTGCGGATCTGGATGTAGTCGTTGGGCTTGAGGGACACGTCGTGGTTCCGCTCGCCCCTCAGGGCGGCGGCGAAGTCGACGGCGATGCGCTCCGTCACGGGCCCCTCCTGGGTGACGTGGACGCGGGTGATCTCGCCCTGGGTGGAGGCCGTGTAGAGAAGGCCGCCGGAGCGGTTGAGGACGTCGGACAGGCGGGTGTACCCCTCCTCGATGGCGTAGCTGCCGGGGTTGGCCACGGCGCCGGAGAGGACGACCGTCGATTTCTGGACGAGGACGGCGTAGACCTTGACGAGGTCGCCGTCCTGGAGGGCGATGTTCTTGCGGGGGTCGACGTCGAGATTTTCCAGGTCGGTCTCGAAGGTGGTGCGGTACTGGTTGTTCTCGGTGCGGTCCACCTGGAGGCGTCCCCTGAAGTGACGGCTCGTGAGGCCGCCGGCGACGGCGAGGAGGTCCTTCAGGCGGGCCTGACCCTTGATTTCGTAGTAGGCCGGCACCTTGACGTCGCCCGTGATGCCGACGAGGGCGCCCACGGGGGGGATGAAGATGACGTCGCCCGGCATGAGGCGGACGTCCTTCGTCTTGTCGCCCTTGAGGAGGAGGTCGTAGACGTCGAAGGTGACGACGGTCTTGCCGCCCCGCTTGAGCTCGATGGCGCGCATCGTTCCCGACGGGCTGGGACCGCCCGAGGCGAGCAGGGCGTTGACGAGCGTCGACAGGGACGAGACGGTGTAGGCGCCGGGGCGGCGGGCGTTGCCCGTCACGTAGACGGTGAGGCTCCGGAGTTCGCCCATGGAGACGTTGATGTCGAAGTTGGTGAAGTACTGGCCGTAGGCCCCTTCGATGACATCCCGGGCCTGGGAGAAGGAGAGGCCGCCGACGCCGACGACGCCGGCCTGGGGCAGGGAGAGGTTGCCGTTGCGGTCGACGGTGACGGACCAGTTCCCCTCGACCATCCCCCAGACGTGGATGCGGACCACGTCGCCGGGGCCGATGACGTAGTCGGGACCGACGGGGACGTTGGAGACGGGAGCGAAGGTGCTGGGAGCGCCCCGGAAGAAGCCGTAGCCGAAACGGGAGAGCCTGGCGGTGATGCGGGCCCCCATGGCGCCCGTGATGTGGTCCAGCTCCTCTCCGTCGTAGTCGCCGTCGGGATCGACGGGAGCGAGGGTGTCGATCTCCTCGACGCCCTCGGGCGCCTCGGCTTCGCCTTCGTTTTCGGGAGCGGTTCCGTCTGGAACGGCGACGCCTTCGGGCGCCCCGCTCTGGAGGGTCCCCTCGGCCGACGGCGCCGCGCCTTCGGCCGAGACGGCCGGCCCTCCGCCGACGACGGGAGCGGCCCCCGTGGCCGCCCGGGCGACGGCGGGCGGCACGAAGGCCAGGGCCAAGATAAACGCACAGATAAAGACTTTTTTCGATGATTTGCCGGATTTCATAGACGACTCCCCTTGTCGGACAGACTTTCAGCTCAATCATTCATACCCCTTACGGACGCCCCGCGTCAAGCCTGAAGAGCTTTTTGTTAACCCCCGGCCAGGCCGGGAGGAGGCGCCGGAAAGACGGAGGCGCCTGCCTCGGCCCCGCACCGGCGAGGCGATTCGAAGGGCTCCTGAATCCGTGGATCCGACGGAATTTCTCTTGCAGAGCCTGCGGATTCGGGGAGGGGCGCGTCTTGTTTTTTCGCGACATCCGTCTATCATCGACGGTATATTGGAGAGGACGAAAACCGGAGGGGGCCAGGTCGAAGTCGGTATTTCCTGCAACTGCTTGTTGTTTGGAGGCGCTTCATCTGCTAGTATGTTGATTGTGGTCCCTTTTAAAGTGGCCTTTCGCTTCCCCCTCCTCTTTGAAAGGGAAGGCGCTTACCGGTTGACGGTGAACTGGGTGGCAGTAACGCGCAGGTGTGCCGGCATCGCCGGACGGATGGCAGGTCTCATAATCTTTGTGGAGGTGGTTGTTTTGAAGAAGTTCGGTCTGGTCTTCTGCTTTATCCTCGTCGCGTCCCTTTTCGCGGCGGGCGCCGTTTTCGCCGATACGGTCGATCCTCATGATCCCCACGCCCCCGTCAAGCCCGATCCCGTGAACCCGAACCTCGTCACCGTCGAGGCTCAGAACACTGCCGCCGCCGTCACGACCCAGCTGGCCACGGTCAGTACCACCGCCCAGGCCAAAGTCAACGAGGCCCTCACCTCCATGGCCGCCGTCGGCTCCGACGGCAAGTACTATCCCAACGCCGCCGCCAAGCAGGCCGCCTTCGAGGCCGCCGTCGACTTCCTCCCCGACGGGGCCACTTCGGCCGATCTCCTCGCCCTGCCCGTCTTCGTCGCCGCCCTTCCCGACGGCTCGCCCGCGGGAAGCACGGCCGACATCATGTTCCCCGTCGCCAACCTGGGGACCGAGTACGCCGGCAAGAAACCTTCCGAAATCCGGATCATCAAGATCATCTCCTCCGATGACGTCGTGGTCTTCCAGCCCGTGACGAATCTGGCCCTCCTCGACGACGGCCGCTTCGCCGTCGTCACCGGAACGGCCGCTGCCGATGTCGTGACCGGCGCTCTCGTCGCCGGCACCGAGTACTCCGTCCGTCTGGCCATCAAGGACGGCGGCCGGTTCGACCTCGACGGCGAGGCCAACAGCGTCATCTTCGACCCCGCCATGATGTCCCCCGCCACGTACCATGACGACAGCTCTTCGGGCTGCTCGCTGGGCTTCGCCCCTGCGGCCCTGCTTCTTGCCGCTCCCCTGTTCTTCCTGAAGCGCAAGTAGGAATCTCCCGCCTCATCGGAGAGGGACCGGCCAATCCGGTCCCTCTTTTTTGTTATGATGGAGCCATCCTTCCCTCCGGGGGTGACCTGTTTCGGTGCGACGTCTCACGGCTTTTTTTCCGATCCTCCTTCTTCTCGCTTTCGGCGCTCTTCCTCCCGCCGAGGGCCTGACCCCTTCCGCCTCGAACGCGGGCTTCACGGGGCTCTGGGAGTATCCCTCGGCCCTCATGCCCGGCGACGGCGCCGGATGGATCGGCCTCTCGCGCTACCACCCCTATCAGCCCTACTACCTGAATCTGGGCTACCTGCCCTGGCTGGAGTTCAACGTCCGGCTCACCCGCTTCCTGACGAGCGACACGAGCAAGAACGACCCCTCCTACGCCTGGGACGACTACATCGACAAGGCCATCGATCTCAAGGTGCTTCTGGCCCGGCAGAGGGGATTTTTGCCCAATCTGGCCGTCGGCGCGACGGACATTTCGGGCACGCGGATCCTCGACGCCGAGTATGTCGTGGCCACCTACGCCTTCGAGCGGGCGGCCTTCACCTTCGGCTACGGGACGGAGCGCTACGACGGCTTTTTCGGCGGCTTCGAGTGGGAGTTCGGCGACTGGCTGACCTTCAAGGCCGAGTACAGCCCCCTGGATTACAGCAGGGACGCCGCCTACTCCTCGACGGGCATCGCGGCCGACCTGGGCAAGGAGAAGTGGAACGCCGGCTTCGTCTTCCGCCTTCCCTACAACCTCGACGCCTCGGTGAGCTACCAGAGGGGCGAGGAGTGGTGCTGGGGGCTGAGCTACCGTTTCGATCTTTCCCGTCCCCTCTTCGGAGGCAGGAAGCCCGAGCGTTTCGAGCCCGAGGCCTACGAGGTCGTCGGCTGGGACGAGGCCGATTTCGCCCTCATCGCCGGGAAGATCATCGGCGACATCCAGAACAACCTGGGCATCCGCGACATCCACGTCTTTTTCGGCGACAGGCGCGTCCTCGTGGCCTACGAGAACATCGGCCACGCCTCTCAGGCCGAGGCCATGGCCCGGGCGCTGCTGCTGACGGCCTTCCACCTGCCCTGGGACGTGGAGGAGCTCGTCGTCGTCCCCCGCGTGAGGGGCCAGTCGCTGGTGCGGCTTTCCATCTCCGGAGAGCAGTGCGGCCTTTTGCGCCTTCAGCGGATGAACCGCTACGACGGTTCGGGCGCCGCCGTGGCCTGGACCGACGGAGACCCTTACGGCCGCGAGGCCGACGAGAGCTGGCCCCTCCACTACGGCCCCGACGGAAGCCAGAAGAAGGGACGCACGACGGCGAAGCTGATGGTCACGGCCGACGTCCGCATCGACAGGCCGACGACGAAACCCTTTTTCATGTCCCGTCAGAACCTGGATCTCGTCGTCGATCACCGCACCTCCGACGGCTGGGCGGCCCATCTCGACATCCGCCATCCCCTCAACAACGACATCGATATCTGGTGGGAGCCCTATCTCAACGACAACACGCGCATCTACAAGGGCGTGGTGAGCTACACCCGAAGCTTCGGCGACGGACTCTTCGCCCAGGCCGAGGCGGGCTGGCTCGACGAGCTCTGGGCCGGGGCCAACCTGTGGGGGCGGAAGTATCTGGGACAGGGCGATTTCTGGGTCGGGGCGAGGGCCAGCTACACCCATCCCCGCGATTCCGACAAGTTCGCCTCCCTCTCCGATTCGAACTCTTTCGGCGGCAATACCCTTCACGGCTATTACCTGCGCTACTGGAACCCCGACGAGTGGCGCCTTTCCTGGTGGGCCCAGGCCGGCTATCACGAGAACCTCTACGACCTGGATCTGACGGCCGAGTACGGCCGCTTCATCAACGAGGACCAGGGCTACCGCCTTTCGGCCATGCGCTGGTGGAACGGCATCGGGCTGGGCTTCTACTATGTCGTCACCGACATCAAGATCCCCGGGGAGAGTTACACCCGCGTGGGGGCGACGCTGGACATCCCCGTGGGGGCCTTCTGGGGGACCGACAGCGCCCAGAGATGGAACGAGGATATCCGCATCAACTCGGCCTGGGTCTACGACGGAGGGCGCCAGCCCGGCGCCTGGCAGACGCCGGAGCAGCTCTGGGGCCAGCTTCAGCCCGAGAGGCTTCGGGGCAATCTCTACGAGGAGCTGGAGCGCCTCTGCGACGGAGCCCGCGGCGACGGCGATTCGCAGCCGGAACGGCCCGTCTACGGCCTCTACGACTACCTCAAGCGCGACATCTACCCCGAAATGTGGTAGAGCCCGGCGGTTTCGCAACCTGAAAAGAGGAGGTTCGCCCATGCTGAAAGAGCTGCGGGTCAGAAACCTGACGGTTTTCTCCGAGGCCGAGTTGCACTTCAGCCCCGGTCTCAACGTTATCGTCGGAGAGAACGGAACGGGCAAGACTCACCTCCTCAAGGCGGCCTACTCCCTTCTGGCCGTCTCCGCCGAAGGAGGCCGCAAGTATAAGGAGACGCCTCCGACCAAGACGACGCTACAGACGGCCCTCGCCGAGAAGCTGACCGGCGTCTTCCGACCGGAAGCCCTGGGGAGGCTGGCACGGCGGCGACGGGGAAGAACGCGTTGCGACCTGGCGCTTCAGTTCGAAGATGGCGCTTGCGATATCGCCTGCAGCTTCACGACGAACAGCAAGACGGAAGTTTCTGTCGACAAAGCGCCGCTGCGGTGGGAACAATCGGAACCGATCTATTTCCCCACGCGGGAACTGCTTTCCATCTATCCCGATTTTGTCTCCGTTTACGAGAGGCACTATCTCGAATTTGAGGAAACATGGCGCGATACATGCCTGCTGTTAGGGGCACCTTTGCGCAAGGGACCCAAAGAAAAATCGATATCGGATATTTTGGCTCCCATCGAAAAAAGCATGGGCGGAAGCATCGTCCTGGAATCAAACGGACGTTTCTATCTGAAAAAGCCAGAAGGCAATATGGAAATACACCTTGTCGCGGAAGGACATCGCAAATTGGCGATGATTGCCAGACTAATAGCTTCCGGGATTCTTCTTCAGAAAAATTATCTTTTTTGGGACGAACCAGAATCAAATCTCAACCCAAAACTCACAAAGGCCATAGCTAGAACAATACTCAATTTATGTCAGTTAAATATACAAATATTCATCGCCACTCACGATCTTTTTCTACTGAGAGAGCTTGATTTGCTTTTCAAGGAAGCAAATAGATCAAATTCCTGTTATTTCGGTTTGCATGACGATGGGGAGAAGGTTTTGGTGCTTCAAGGTGAATCTATCGACGATATCGGCGATATTGCATCTCTTGACGAGACCTTGGATCAATCCAACCGTTACCTTGATTTCAGTTCGGGAGATTGACCGTGGCCATCTTCTGTTCTGTCGATAGTTTGTGTTTCGAGTTTCCCGATAACTGGATCGTAGCCAAATTCGATGAATGGGTATTTTACAGAAGGCATTTCAGCAAGATGGGGGATCATATCGCAGCCGTGGATATCGTCGCCATGGACCCAGAACGGACGCTCTACCTGATCGAGGCCAAGGATTATCGCCGTCACAAAAGGGAAGACCCAAAACCCATTCAGGACATACTGGTATCCAAAATGACAGGAACCTTGTCGGCCTTGCTCCCGGCCAGTCTGAATGCGACCAATTCAGAGGAGCGAGACAAGGCCAAGGAATTCGTTTTACCCAAGAAAATACGGGTTGTTTTCCATCTGGAACAACCGGAGAAGAGAAGCCGGCTTTTCCCTTGGAGCTATGACAAGGCCAATTTGGTCGACATATTGAAAAAACGGGTGAAACCCATCGACGCTCATCCTTGGGTCCGGGACGGAGCGGACATGGCCTCCCGTCACGACCTCTGGAGCGTCCGGGACGCCTAGGCAAACCAGCCTCTGCAGGAGCACGGATTCCCGAAGGGTGCCCGAGCCGGATCGGCGGGGCCATCCTTTCGGAGAGGGAAACAATCGAAGGAGTGGTGGAGATGGTGAGGGCGTTCAGGTTCCGGTTCCGCTTCGATCGGCTTGTGATCGGTCTTTTCGTGCTTCTGGGCCTTTCCGGCGCGGCTTTCGCCGGGAGCTATCTGGTTTACCCGGGGGAGGGTCTCACGACGGCCTCTCTTTCCGAGGCGGCCGCCGAGGGCGGCGCCCTGGAGGGCAGGGTGACTCGCGAGATGCCCCTTTCGGGCGCCCTCGTGGCGGAGCTTTCAGAGGAGGAGGCCGCCGGTCTTTCCCCCCGCTTTTCCCTCGTCCCGGCCGATCTGCCCCTCTACCCGGCCGCCGATCCCCTCGTCGACGCGGACGGCCACGGCACGGCCGTGACGGGCATCGTCGTCGGCGACAGGACCGGAGTCTGTCCCTACGTGGAGGTCGTTCCCGTCAAGGTGGCCGATGACGACGGCGGCACCAGCACCCTCTGGATTCAGGACGCCCTGGAGCATGTCATTTCCCTGGCGAAGGGCGACCTGAAGGGGAAGAAGATCATCGTCAATTTCAGCTACAGCACGACGGGGAACCTGACGGCTCCCGACAGTCAGTACGCGACCTTTTTCGCCAACCTCTACAAGTCGCTGGCTTCCTACAACATCTTCTTCGTCTCCGCCGCCGGCAACAGCGGGCTGAATCTCAGCGCGGGCTATTACGCCTACCCCGCCTCCGTCTCGGCCTCCAACGAGGTGACGGCTTCGGCCTACAGGCAGAGCGGGAGCTCCGTCGCCCTCGACAAGACGATGAATTACGGCTACGATGTCGTCGAGACGGCCGCTCCGGGGACGGCCGTGGTGACGACGAACACGCTGGGCGGATATACCTACATGGACGGGACCTCTTTCGCGGCTCCCTACGTGACGGGCATCGCCGCCTATCTCTGGGCCAACCAGCCGGGCCTGACGCCGACGGGCGTCAAGGAGGCCCTTCTCGCCATGTCGACGGGACGTCCCGCCATGGACGTCATCGCCGGAGGCCCCCTTTCTCCCGAGCTGCTCATGGATCCTCTGCCTTCGGGAGCCACGTCGATTCCCGCGGCCTACACGCCGCACGCCAGCGCCTGGCAGCTGGACAACGTGGCCGTCCTGCGCGACTACCCCGACGCCTTCGACTTCAGCGACGTCGTCGTCGTCGTCTGGGATACGGGCGTGGCCGCCGATCATCCCGATCTGACGGCACATCTGAGGACGGCCCTCGCTCACGATGCGACGGCGGCCTCGGCCTCCTCTTCCGACGGAGGGGGCGGCGGCTGCTCCCTGGGCTTCGCCCCGGCCTCGCTGCTGTTGGTGATTCCGGCCCTTCTGGCGGCAGGGCGGCGGTAGGTAAAGCACCGGGAAGGGCCCTTCGGGGCCCTTTTTCGTTTCACCGACGGGCTCGGCAGGGAGGAAGCAGACGGGGACGTCCGAAGACTCCGGCCGTTCCCGCCTCGGTGGACTTCGCCGTTTTTTCGGCGGCGACGTTCCGTGCCGACCGTAATCCCGGCAAGCTCAAAGCCGGGGCCGCGAGGCGGGAGGGACGACAGGCCTTTTGCGGGAACAAGCGTAGGGAACCTTTTCGCGAGCGGATCAGGCCTTTGCCGGCCCTCGCCAGAGAAGATAGAGGACGATCGTGCCGGCGATCCCGACGGCCTTGACGGAGAGGAAGGGGAAGAAGCAGAGAAGGCCGACGGCGACGAAGGCGCACCGCTGCCAGAGGACCAGAGGGCGATGGATGAAGGCCAGCATGGCGTAGCCTAAGGCGAAGACGGCGGCGATTCCGCCCGCCGTGGCGGCCAGGTTCTGGACGAGGGTGCCGTGCCAGAGGACGCCGATGTCGTAGCAGAAGGCGAAGGGGACGATGAAGGCCAGGACCCCCAGGCGCATGGCGGCGAAGCCCGTCTTGTTGGGGCTGGCGTCGGCGACGGAGCTCGCCGCATAGGCGGCGAGGGCCACGGGAGGGGTGATGTTGGAGACGATGGCGTAGTAGAAGACGAAGAAGTGGGCCGAGAGGACGGGAAAGCCCAGTTTGGCCAGGGTGGGCACGCCCAGGGCGGCGGCGAGGATGTAGGCGCTCGTCGTGGGAAGGCCCATGCCCAGGACGAGGGAGACGAGCATGATGAGGAGGAGAGCCAGGAAGGGAATGTCCTGGGCCAGGGAGAAGACGAGGCCGACGAATTTGAAGCCGAATCCCGTCAGAGCCACGGAGCCGACGACGATGCCCGCCGTGGCGCAGGCGATGCAGACGACGGGGACGTTTCTGGCGCCGATGTAGATGGCGTCCAGAATGGCCTTGGGGCCCATGCGGTGCTCGGGCGAGAAAAGGGAGACGACCCAGGCCAGGAGGATGCCCAGGACGGCGGCCAGCATGGGCGTGTACCCCGCCAGCAGGAGGTAGACGAGGCCGACGACGGGAATCATCATGTAGATCCGGCGGAGGACGTCTCTTTTTTTGGGCAGATCCTCGGGCGAGAGGCCTTTGAGACCGTTTTTGAGGGCCCCCAGGTGGACCATGAGGAGGACGGCGCCGTAGTAGAGGAAGGCCGGCAGGAGGGCGGCGATCATGATCTCCTTGTACTGGACGCCCAGGAGGGAGGCCATGATGAAGGCCCCGGCGCCCATGATGGGAGGCATGATCTGGCCGCCCGAGCTGGCGACGGCCTCGACGGCTCCGGCGAAATAGGCCGGGTAGCCGATGCGTTTCATGAGGGGGATGGTGAACGTTCCCGTCCCGTAGACGTTGGCCACGGCCGATCCCGAGATGGAGCCGAAGAGGGCCGAGCTGACGACGGCGATTTTGGCCGGTCCGCCGGCGGCCGTGCCGGTGAAGGCCTGGGCGAATTCCATGAAGTAGCTGCCGATGCCGCTTTTTTCGAGGAAGCCGCCGAAGATGAGGAAGACCATGACGAAGGTGGCCGAGACGCCCAGGGGGATGGAGAAGATGCCCTCGTCGGTGAGGTAGAGCTGCTCCACCACTTCGGGCAGGGTGAAGGAAAGGCCCTGCATGATGCCGGGCATCCAGTGGCCGACGTACATGTAGGCGGCGAAGAATCCGGCGATGACGGCCAGAGGCCAGCCGACGACGCGCCGCGTCGCCTCGAGAAGGGCGAAGAGGAGGATCAGGCCCAGCACGAGCTGGACCGTCGTGACGGGGTCGACCTGGACGACGCGGTAGGCGATCTCCTCGTAGTTGAAGATGCTGTAGACGCCGGGGACGACGGAAATCGCGGCCAGGACCCAGTCGTACCAGGGAACGCTCTCTTTGGGCGCTTTGGACGAGACGGGATAGAGCAGGTAGGCGAGAGGGAAAACCCAGGTGAGGTGGATCGTGCGCTGCAGATAGGCTTCGTAGGTGCCGAAGAGGGCCGTGTAGAGGTGGAAGAGTCCCAGGGCCAGAACGTAGAGGTAGATCCCCGTCTGAACGGGACCTGTGAGTTTTCGCAAAGAATTGACCTCCCCTGTCTTCTGAAAAGCGCGGTCTCCCCGTCGGGCGGAGGGGGGTGCCCCTGCGGGGCACCCCCCTCGTCGTATGAGGCGCCGTTCTATTGGCCGGCGAGTTCCTTCCAGAACCTGACGGCTCCGGGATGGGCGGGAGCGCGGGTGGGGATGGCCTCTTCGGCGTTCAGCTCCTCGATGTCCTTGACGGCGGAAACGAGAGTCGGCTTGGCCTCCCAGAGGGCCTTGGCGAGGTCGTAGACCAGGTCGTCGGGAAGATCCTTGCGGATGACGACGCAGGTGTAGTCGCCGACGGTGGGAACGGACTCGGTGACGCTGGAGTAGAAGCCGGGTTCGATGTTGAAGGTGACCGTGCCCAGCGCGTCGGCCAGGGCGTCGCGGGCGGCCTGATCGACGGGAAGGATGACGATGTCCGTCTGGCTCTCGATGTTCATGACGATGGAGGCGACGCGGCCCACGGTGAAGGCGAAGCAGTCGATGTGGTTGTCGGCCAGCAGGTTGGCGCCGTCGGAGTAGGAGGAGAACTCGAGGGTGCCGCCCCAGTCCTTGATGTCCTTCCAGGTCACGCCGTAGCCCTTTTCGAAGATGGCCCGGACCGTGAATTCCGAGGCCGTGCCCGGCTTGAGGTTGGCCAGGCGGATGGGAAGCTTCTTGGCGACGATGTCGCCCACGGTGGCGATGCCGTTCTTCGCGGCGTAGTCCTTGCGCATGATGAAGTAGGTGTACTGGCGGTAGAGGTTGGCGAAGACGACGGCGTTTTCGGCCTTCTCCTTGAAGGGATCCTCGCCTTTTGCGGCCGCCCCGACGAGGGCCGTCACGGAGAAGCCCAGGTCGCCCTTGGCCCTGTCGGCGTTGACGACGTTGGAGACGCCGCCGCCGGTGCTGCTCGTCGTCTGGAGAACGGTCTTGCTCCAGGCGTCGGCCATGGCGCCGCCGAGGGCGAACCAGTTGCCGCCCGGAGGTCCGGCCATGAAGCGGAGCTGATCGGGCCAGCCTTCTTTGGCCGCCATGACGGGGCTGAGGGAAAGAAGCGTCAGAACTGCGGCCAGCGTGAGGATCAGGGACTTTTTCAAAACGACCATCACTCCTCTTGTAGTCTCGCTTTTCAGGCACCGGGCCCGGAAAGTCCCGAATTTAGACAGCCTTTTGCATAAACATATATCCTTCAGAATAGAAGACGTCAAGAAAGAGGACTTTCCGATGTCAGCGATGCGAATCACTGGCTATTTCTTGAATAAATTATACTTTGTTCAATAGGCACGCGTCAAGAAGCACAAATGGTCCCTCATCCTGGGAGTCTGTCGAATTTCTCCGGGGAAAGGTTGATTTGGCCTGACCCATGAGACAAAGCGCCTGCCTTCGAAAACAAATTTTTCTCCTATAGGCAACATAAAAGGGCATCGATTGACGCTCGTCAGGCCCAACCCGACAGACGCCTAGGTTCGGCGGGACAAACGCCGTCGGCCCCGCCGAGCCAGACCTCTCGCGGCACTCCGCCGACGCCGTTTCGGGAGCGAGCCGGACGGCGGCGCGTCCTCGGAATTCGGGCCCCTTCCCGCTTTTCCGGCACCGGTAGAGGTTTTTTTTCGAGGCCCGTCCCATCCGAAGGTCAGGACCGGCGCAGCCGACCGCCGCGTCGGGAATCCTTCGAAAAACCCCATCGGAGCGGGTTCAGGGGACGGCTTGCAAAGGCCACGACCGTGTTGCGGCCGATCTGCGGCGTTTCGGCACCCCTTCCACCCGCCGATTCGACGCCGTGCCGTCGGTGGCGCCCGGCTTCGTCGTCGACTACAATCGTTGCCGAAGCGGGGTGCCCGCCCGAAGGGAGTCGTCGCGATGATCGGAACGGTTTTCTGGGCTTTTCTGCGAACGGGATTGCTGGGGTTCGGCGGCGGCGCGGCCATCGCCCCCGCCATGCACCGCGAGGCCGTGGAGCGCCACGGCTGGGTGAGCGACGAGGCTTTCGGCGACATTCTGGCCCTGTCCAATACGCTTCCCGGCCCGTCGGCGCCGCAGATGGCGGCCGTCATCGGCTACCAGGCGGCGGGACTGGCCGGGGCGCTGGCGGCCGTAGCGGCCCTTGTGATTCCCATGGCGGCGGCGGCGGTGATCGTCATCAGCTGGATTTTCGCCGCCGTCGGCGAGAGCGCCTCGCGGCTGCTCCTGCTCAAAAAGGCGACGGTGGGCATTTTCCCCCTCGTCGCCGCCATGGTGACCCGTCTGGTGAGTTCTTTTTTCAGGAAGGGAGGAAGGGAGCTGGGGACGACGCGGATGATCGCCCTGTCGGCCCTGGCCTTTCTGCTCATCGACGACGGCCGTTACGGCCCCGTGACGATGCCTTTTTCCATCAACAACGCCTACGTGATTCTCGTCATGATCTATCTGTCCATGACGAACGCCGCCCCCTGGAGGCCGGTGGCGAAGCGGCTGGCCTTTCTTCCGGCGATTCTCTTCCTCGTGATGCACGCCGATCCGGCCTCCGAATGGGGACTGTCGGCGCCGTGGCCTTTCAAGGCGGGGGTGGCCCTCCTTCTGCTGGGGCTGGCGGTGGCGGCCCTGGCGGCCACGCCCTCCTGCGAAGGCCGTGCCGGGACGGGGCTTTCCCTGAAGGCGACGGCCCGGGATCTGGGCCGTCTCTGGGCCGTCGTCCTCCCCGCGGGAGCCGCGATCGTTCTTCTTTCGCCGCTCCTTCGCCAGGGCCCCTTTCTGGGGCTCATGGGAGGCATGGTCTTCACGGGGCTGATGACCTTCGGCGGCGGACCCGTTTTCATCCCCCTGGCCATCGATCTTCTGGCCGGTCCCCGCTCCCAGGTCTTTCTCTACAGCCAGGAACGGCTCATGCAGTATTTCGCCATCATCAATTCCCTCCCCTCCCCCATCGTGACCAAGACGGCGGCCATCTCGGGCTTCGACATGGTCTGCGATCTGGCGGGAAGGGGCATCGCCGACAACGGCGTCCTCGCCGTGGCGGGGAATCTTTCGCAGGGCACCGTGACCTTCTGGGCCGTCCTGGGAGGAGCGATGATGGTCGTGGCCATGGTCCTTCCGGGAATCACCAATTCGCTTCTGGCCTACGCTTCCTTCGATCGCCTGAAGAGATCTCCGGCCATGCAGGCCCTGTCGCTTTACATCCTTCCCGTGCTGATCGCCATTTTCCTCTCCGTGCTGATCAATTTTCTCCGCACCAGCGCCGCCACCATCGGCGCCTTCCCCGGCCGATCCGCCCTCTGGGGACTGGGGCAGACGTCGTTCCTCTTCGGCCTCTTCTGGTGGCTCCAGGGGTACAAGAAGAAAATCCCCGACGTGGCCGTCATCGCCGCAGCCATGATCTGGGGGCTGACGGTCCTTTAGGGAGACCTGCCTGTCACCGTCACCGTCGCGGTCGTTGTCTCTCCTGGGAGCGTGGGCATCCTGCCCGCGCCCGCCCCGAAGGGGCGGTGGGGTTTCCCACGCTTCGCCGTCGCCATCAAGGTTACGTCGTTCGAGCCGGGAGACCCTGCGGGACGGTGGCCCCGTCCCGCGCGCCGCCAAGATGGCCGCGCTCCCAGCAGGGGCAAAACCTCTCCGCCGGGAGGTTTTCTCGGGCATTCTATTGTCTCTGTTCGATTCGGAAGGAACGGAAGACTCCACGTCGCGGCTCTTGCTTCTCCTGGGAGCATCATCGTCTCGGCGCGCTTCGGAAAGAACGGAAAGTCCCGCGTCGCGGCCGTTGCCTCTCCTGGGAGCGTGGGCATCCTGCCCGCGCCCGCCCCGAAGGGGCGGCGGGGTTCCCACGCTTCGCCGTCGTTACTCAGGTGACGTCGTTCAAGCCGGGAGACCCTGCGGGACGGTGGCCCCGTCCCGCGCGCCGCCAGGATGGCCGCGCTCCCAGCAGGGGGCAAAACCTCAAGCTCCACGTCGCGGCCCTTGCTTCTCCTGGGAGCGTGGGCATCCTGCCCGCGCCCGCCCCGAAGGGGCGGCGGGTTCCCCACGCTTCGCCGTCGCCATCAAGGTTACGTCGTTCGAGCCGGGAGACCCTGCGGGACGAGAAATCCGTCCCGCGCGCCGCCAAGATGGCCGCGCTCCCAGCAGAGGCAAAACCTCAAGCTCCACGTCGCGGCTCTTGCCTCTCCTGGGAGCGTGGGCATCCTGCCCGCGCCCGCCCCGAAGGGACGGCGGGTTCCCCACGCTTCGCCGTCGCCATCAAGGTGACGTCGTTCAAGTCGGGAGACCCTGCGGGACGAGAAATCCGTCCCGCGCGCCGCCAAGATGGCCGCGCTCCCAGCAGGGGCAAAACCTCTCCGCGACCGAGTTCGTCTGCTTCCGGGCCAACCCTTCCGTCGCCGAGAGCTCGTTCCCAGCAGGGGCAAAATCCTTTCGCCACAAGGTTTTCCCGAGCACTCTATCGTCTCGGCCCGATTCGGAAAGAACGGGAAGACTCCACGTCGTGGCTGTTGCCTCTCCTGGGAGCATTATCGTCTCGGCCGCTTCGGAAGGAACGGAAGACTCCACGTCGCGGCCGTTGCCTTTCCTGGGAGCGTGGGCATCCTGCCCGCGCCCGCCCCGAAGGGGCGGTGGGTTTCCCACGCTTCGCCGTCGTTACTCAGGTGACGTCGTTCAAGCCGGGAGACCCTGCGGGACGGTGGCCCCGTCCCGCGCGCCGCCAAGATGGCCGCGCTCCCAGCAGGGGCAAAACCTCTCCGCGACCGAGTTCGTCTGCTTCCGGGCCAACCCTTCCGTCGCCGAGAGCTCGTTCCCAGCAGGGGCAAAATCCTTTCGCCACAAGGTTTTCCCGAGCACTCTATCGTCTCGGCACGATTCGGAAAGAACGGGAAGACTCCACGTCGTGGCTGTTGCCTCTCCTGGGAGCATTATCGTCTCGGCCGCTTCGGAAAGAACGGAAAGCTCCGCGTCGCGGCCGTTGCCTCTCCTGGGAGCGTGGGCATCCTGCCCGCGCCCGCCCCGAAGGGGCGGTGGGGTCCTTACGATGTCGCGCGTGAGGCGGAGACGGCCGAGGAACGGAGCGATCCGATCCCGACTTTCGAAATGTGCTAGACTTCAGACAAAGGGGCAGAGACCTCGGCTCCTCTGCCGACGTGAGGGAGGTGGCCCGTCTGTGAGAGAGGAAAAAGGCACCGCACCGAAGACCCCCTTCTCCTCGCCAGGGGCGGAAGGCACGGCTCAAAAGGATGCCGCCCGTCGAGGCGGCGGAAGGGACTCCCCGTCGCCGGAAGGGATTGCCGCCGGAGTCGCAGGACAGACTCCGCATGCCTCGGAGGACATCGCCGAAAGGACCGCATTCCGCCAGGACGACTCGCTCTGGAAAGACCTCCTCTCGCGATTCTTCGTCCCCATGCTCCGGTCCGTCCTTCCCGACCTGGCCTCCGACCTCGATCCGACTCGCCCCGTCACCTTCCTCGACAAAGAACTTCGCCGTCTCGCCCGGTTCACCCGAAAGGCCGAAGGGGGAGACCCCGACTCGAACCGCTACGTCGACCTTCTGGCCGACGTCCCACTCGCGGAAGGAGAGAGCGCCTGGATTCTCCTCCACGCCGAAGTCCAGGGAAGGGGAGGCAACGAAAACTTCCCCCTCAGGATGCACCGCTACCGAGGCCTTCTTGAGGGGCGCTACCGAAGGCCCGTCGTCGGCTTGGCCTTCCTCATCGAGCCGCTCCCGCCGATCCAGTCGCAGGGCTGCTATCTTTGGGAACGATACGGCACCCGAGTCCTCTACGAATTCCCCGTCGTGAAGATCTTCGAAGGAGACGAAGAGAAACTGAAAGCCAGCGACAACCCCTTCGACCTGGCCCACCTGGCGGGCCTGCGCGCCTGGAAAAGCCGTGGGAACGAGGCGCGCAAGCTGGACTACCTGAAGGAAATGCTGCTTCTTCTCGACGATCGGGGCTGGAGCCACGACGAAAAGGCCCAGCTGCTTGTCTTCATGGAAGGCGTCATCCACATCACCGACGACGAGAGTTCCCGGGAATACGAGGAATGGGAAGAGGAACTGGAACGGGACAAGGAGGCGAGACGCATGTATGTCAGCATCAGCGAGAGAAAAGGGATAAAGAAGGGCATGGAGAAGGGCATGGAAAAGGGCATGGAGAAAGGCATGGAAAAGGGAAGTGAACGCGCTCGGGTTCAGATGGCTGGCCGCATGCTGGCCCGGGGCATGGATGTGGCGACCGTCGCCGATCTGACGGAGCTGCCCGAGAGTCGGGTGCGCGCTCTGGCCGAGGGGCGCGAATGAGAGTCTTGTCCCTGCCCTGATTCGCGAGAGAGCGAAACACGAGGTCACTCCTCCTGGTAGTGCCATTGTCGCGGCTCTTGCCTTTCCTGGGAGCATCATCGTCTCGGCCGCTTCGGAAGGAACGGAAAGCTCCACGTCGCGGCCGTTGCTTCTCCTGGGAGCGTGGGCATCCTGCCCGCGCCCGCCCCGAAGGGGCGGCGGGTTCCCCACGCTTCGCCGTCGTTACTCAGGTGACGTCGTTCAAGCCGGGAGACCCTGCGGGACGGTGGCCCCGTCCCGCGCGCCGCCAAGATGGCCGCGCTCCCAGCAAGGGGCAAAACCTCTCCGCGACCAAGTTCGTCTGCTTCCGGGCCAACCCTTCCGTCAGCGAGAGCGCGCTCCCAGCAGGGGCAAGACCTCTCCGCCGCGAGGGTTTCTTGGGTATTTTATAGTCTCTGTTCGCTTCGGAAGGAACGGAAAGCCCTGCGTCGTGGCCGTTGCCTTTCCTGGGAGCGTGGGCATCCTGCCCGCGCCCGCCCCGAAGGGGCGGCGGGGTTTCTGTGAGAGCCGCGTTTAAGCGGACAATCCACTACAAGCGGGAAGGGAGTCGAAAAGGAGGGAGGATGTGTGACAGACGACGGTGTGGAACTCCGATACGAGGGCGAAAAGGGAACGCAATTTGATGAAGCTCCTTCTCTGCACTGCCGCGGTCGGCTTCCCCACTGGGAAGCGGGAGAGATGCCGCAGCACATCACGTTCCGCCTCGCCGATAGTCTGCCTCTTGCTCTTCGGGAGGAGTGGAGAGAGGAGGTCGCTCTGCTTAAAGGGGGCAAGCGTGACATAGAGAGACGAAGGAAGATCGAGGCAGCCCTCGACAGCGGGATCGGTGCCTGCTGGCTACGTCGACCGGAGATCGCTCGTGTCGTCGAAGAGGCCCTCCTCCATTTCGATGAAGAAAGGTATCATCTCCACGGGTGGGTTGTTATGCCGAATCATGTCCACGTCGTCGTAACACCTCGGCCAGATCGGTCTCTCTCCTCCGTCATCCATTCCTGGAAATCTTTTTCTGCCAACAGCATCAACCGGCTGCTCCATCAAAAGGGAAGGCTCTGGGCTGAGGAATATTTCGACAGAGCGATCCGCAATGAGAAACATTTCCGACGGACCCTCGCCTATGTCGCCGGGAATCCCGTCAAGGCCGGGCTCTGCCGTAACGAAGAGGACTGGCCTTTCAGCCATGCGGGAAAAGGGGAACAATGGAGATGGGGACGGCCTGTCGAGTAAGCGGTGTCGAGAAAACCGACAAACCACCTCCTCCGAAATCTGTCATTTTTCTCGGAAACCCCAGTCGTCTCACTGCTGCGACGGGATTTCCCGTAAACCCCAGTCGTCCTAGACAGTGATGATTTTCCCTGGGAGCGTGGGCATCCTGCCCGCGCCCGCCCCGAAGGGGCGGCGGGTTCCCCACGCTTCGCCGTCGTTACTCAGGTGACGTCGTTCAAGCCGGGAGACCCTGCGGGACGGTGGCCCCGTCCCGCGCGCCGCCAAGATGGCCGCGCTCCCAGCAGGGGCAAAACCTCTCCGCGACCGAGTTCGTCTGCTTCCGGGCCAACCCTTCCGTCGCCGAGAGCTCGTTCCCAGCAGGGGCAAAATCCTTTCGCCACAAGGTTTTCCCGAGCACTCTATCGTCTCGGCCCGATTCGGTAAGGAACGGAAGACTCCGCGTCGCGGCCGTTGCCTTTCCTGGGAGCGTGGGCATCCTGCCCGCGCCCGCCCCGAAGGGGCGGTGGGTTCCCTGCACGTCTCCCTCGCCGCCGAGGTTACGTCGTTCAAGTCGGGAAACCCTGCGGGACGAGAAATCCGTCCCGCGCGCCGCCAGGATGGCCGCGCTCCCAGCAGGGGCAAAACCTCTCCCGTAGCCAAGCTTGTGAACTCCGCACAGGGGCAAGACCCCTCATCGCCGAGGGGACGTCGTTCAAGTCGGGAGACCCTGCGGGACGAAAGATCCGTCCCGCGCGCCGCCAAGATGGCCGCGCTCCCAGCAAGGGGCAAAACCTCTCCGCGACCAAGTTCGTCTGCTTCCGGGCCAACCCTTCCGTCAGCGAGAGCGCGCTCCCAGCAGGGGCAAGACCTCTCCGCCGCGAGGGTTTCTTGGGTATTTTATAGTCTCTGTTCGCTTCGGAAGGAACGGAAAGCCCTGCGTCGTGGCTGTTGCTTCTCCTGGGAGCGTGGGCATCCTGCCCGCGCCCGCCCCGAAGGGGCGGTGGGTTCCCTACACGTCTTCCTCGCCGCCGAGGGGACGTCGTTCGAGCCGGGAGACCCTGCGGGACGGTGGCCCCGTCCCGCGCGCCGCCAGGATGGCCGCGCTCCCAGCAGGGGCAAAACCTTTTCACCGGCAAGCCTGTGCGCTCCCAGCAGGGAGGCTGCCTGATCAGAGGCCGAAGCGGAGGAAGAGGTAGAGGCTGGCGATGGAGAGGGAAAGGACGGTTGTCTTCATGCCGATTTTCATGAAACCCCCGAAGCTGATGACATGGCCCGCCCGACGGGAGATGTCGGCGACGACGACGTTGGCCGCCGATCCGAGGAAGCTGCCGTTCCCTCCCAGGCAGGCGCCCAGGGCCAGAGCCCAGAAGAGCGGTTCGGCCGAGGTGGAGAGGGCCTGAGCCATTTCGTCGACGACATAGACGAAGGTGGCCGTGAAGGCGACGTTGTTGATGAAGGCGCAGGACAGCCCCGAGAACCAGAGGATGGCCAGGGCCGCAAGGAAGGGATGTCCCGCGACGGCGGCGGCCAGTCCCTTGGCAATGATGGAGATGATGCCCGCCTCTTTGAGGGCTCCGACGACGATGAAGAGGGCCAGGAAGAAGATGAGGGTGGGCCATTCGACGTCGTTGTGGATGATGTGGTCTCCGTCGCCGGGCGTGACAAGAAGAAGGAGCGACGCGCCGAGGAGGGCGACGACGGCCGCCTCGAGGTGGAGGACATGGTGCAGAATGAAACCGGTCAGGACGGCCCCCATGGCCAGACCGGCCTTGAGAAGCAGTTTGCCGTCCTTGATGGTCTTTTTTTCGTCGATGCCCCGGATGCGGGCGAACTGATCAGGCGTTATGACCAACTCGTCTCTGAAGTGAAAGGCCAGGAAGAGAACGGCCGCAAAGAGGACGACAATGGCCACCGGAGCCAGATAGACGAGGAAATCGACGAAGGAGAATCCGGCGTAGGAACCGATTATAATGTTGGGCGGATCGCCGATGAGGGTCGCCGTGCCGCCGATGTTGGAGGCCAGGGCCTCGGCCATGAGCAGGGGGACGGGGTCGGTGTCCATGATGTCGGCGACGGAGACGACGATGGGACTGATGAGAAGGACCGTCGTCACGTTGTCGAGAAAGGCCGACAGAAAGGCCGTCACCCCGGCTATGGCGAAAAGCGTTACAATACCGTTGCCTCGGGTCAGCTTCATCGTTTTTACGGCGACGTACTGAAAGACGCCCGTCCGAGAAAGGACGCCGACGATGATCATCATTCCCATGAGCAGGCCGAGCGTATTGAAATCAACATAGCCGATGGCCGTCTCGAAGGAGATGAAACCCATCCCCATCAGAAGGGCCGCTCCGGCCAGAGCGGCGACGCAGCGGGCGACGCGTCCCGAAGCGATCAGGCCTAGTGTGGCCATAAAGAGTCCGAGCACGATAGCGGCTTTCATAGCAATTCTGCCTCCCCGTTATTGAAAGACACAACGGCCAGTCTACACCTCGTCAAGAGGGGGAGCAAGAGACCTAAAGAGTAAGAATAGTTCTTCTTATTCAATCATACCACGACAATTTCGAGGAGGTACGCATGTTTATTCTGACCATTTCCGCCACCGAGCTGAGCCGCGTTCCCGGTCTTTCCGCGGCCGGCGCCAACGTCGACGTCCTGCCTTACACGGCTCCGGCCGACGCCGATCTTCTCTGCTGGGGAAGGCCGAGGGTCATCGACGCCGTTCCCGTCGATCCCATGGGGCACCCGACGCCGGCCATCATCACCCGGGCCGCTCAGCTGGAGGCCTCTTTTCCTGCCGTCACGCTCCGGGCCGGGAGCTTCCTCCCTCCGGCGGCGCCCCACGTCGAGATGGGAACCGATCCCGGCGAGGATCCTCGCCTCACCTGCGCCGTTCCGAAGGGACGGGAGATTTTCGAGCGGGCTCGCGATTTCGCCGGCCAGATCGCCCGAGGGCTTCCCCGCGTCGTTTTGGCCGAATCGATCCCCGGCGGCACGACGACGGCCTATCTTCTTCTGAGAGCGCTGGGTTACAACGGCATGGTCTCCTCGGCCGGCCCCGACAACCCCGTCCCCGTGAAGGAGCAGGTCTGGCGCGACGTGCAGGCCCGACTGGAACGGGAGGGCCGTCCCGCGGAGGCCCTCGATCTGGCCTGCCAGGTCGGCGATCCCATGCAGCTCACCGTGGCGGGCCTCGTCGCCGGCCTTCCCGTCGAGACGGAAATCACCCTGGCGGGCGGCACCCAGATGTTGGCCGTGGCGGCCCTTATCCGTCACATTCCCGTTCCCCGAGCCGTCCGCGTCGCGACGACGATCTACGTCGCCCGCGACAGGAGCGCCCACTTCAGTGAGCTGGCCAGCCAGATCGGCGTCCATACCTGGACGGCGCCTCTGGATTTCTCCGCCTCACCCTGGCCGGGCCTGGCCGACTACGAGAAGGGGTACGTCAAGGAGGGCGTCGGCGCCGGAGGGGCCGTCTGGTACGCCATGCAGCTCGGCGTCTCCGTCGAGACCATCGTCCGGCGGACGGAGACCCTTTACGCCGAGATGACGGGAGCCTCCTCCTAAGGTCACCGTGCGGCGCCGTCGACGTCTTTTCCTCTCCGTTCTGGCCGCCCTGACGGCCATCCTCGTCGGCACGGCGACTCTGTCGGTTCTCGTCGGCGATCTGCCTCTGGCTCCCGGCCAGGTGGCCGCTGTTTTGTGCGCCCATTTCGGCGGAGAGCCCGTGGCGGATGCCGTGGCCGACGCCGTCGTCTGGCAGGTCCGCATTCCCCGCGCCCTGGCGGCGGCCGGGGCGGGGGCCGCTCTTGCCTGCTGCGGCACCGTCTTTCAGGGCCTTCTGCTGAATCCTCTGGCCGAGCCCTATACGATGGGCGTGGCCGCGGGGGCGGCCCTGGGCGGGGCTCTCGCGATCCTGATGGGGCTGCCCATCGTGGCGCTGGCCTTCGCCGGCAGCCTTCTCTCGCTGGCCCTCGTCTGGCTTCTGGGACGACGGACCGATTTCATCGAGCCGACGCGGCTCATCCTCGCCGGCGTCATCGTCAGCAGCATCCTCAGCGCCGGCATCACGCTGATTCAGGTTCTGGCCGGCCAGCAGGTGGCGGCCATCGTCCTCTGGCTTCTGGGCAGCTTCACCCGGTCCAACTGGGCCCTTGCGGGCCGGACGCTCGCGGCCTCGCTGGCCGCTCTCCTTCTGGGGCTGGCCTGCCACCGGGAACTGGACATCATCGCCTCGGGCGGCAAAGCGGCCTCCTTCGGCGTCAACGAAGAGCGGCTGCGCCTCTTTCTTTTGGCCGGGACGTCGCTGGTGACGGCCGCCGTCGTCTCCTCCTGCGGCATCATCGGCTTCGTGGGACTCGTCGTCCCCCATCTGATCCGGCTCCTTCTGGGGCCGGCCCACGGGCCGCTGCTGCTTCTCTCCTGGCTGGGCGGCGCGTCGCTCATGCTCGGCGCCGATCTGACGGCCCGATTTCTGGGCGAGCTGCCCATCGGCGTCGTCACGGCCCTTCTGGGCGGGCCCGTTTTCTGTTATCTCCTCTGGAGGCGCTGACGATGACGATGGAGGCCCGCGATCTTTCCGTCGGCTACGACGGCCGGACGGTCCTGGAGGGGATCGATCTGACGCTCAGGCCCGGCTCGCTTCTGGCTCTTCTCGGCCCCAACGGAAGCGGCAAGAGCACCCTCCTCGCGTCCCTCTGCGGTCTGCTGTCGCCTCAGGCGGGTACGGTTCTGCTCGACGGAAGGCCCCTGTCCTCGCTGCGGAGGCTCGCCTTGGCCCGCCAGGTGGCCCTCGTCCCTCAGGCGACGGCCTTCACCCTCCCCTTTCGCGTCGACGAGGTGGTCCTCATGGGGCGCTACCCCCACTTGGGACGCTTCGGGCAATTGGGCCCCGGCGACCGAGAGGCGGCAAGGCACGCCATGGCCACCGTCGGCCTCGAAGGCTTCGAGGACCGTCTCGTCAACACCCTCTCGGGAGGAGAGGTGCAGCGCGTCACTCTGGCCCGGGCCCTTGCCCAGGAGACGGGGATCCTTCTTCTCGACGAGCCGACGAGCGCCCTCGATCCGGGGCACGTCGTCGATGTGACGGCCCTTCTGGCCCGCCTCCGCGACGAGGGCCGGGCCATCGCCGTGGCCCTTCACGACGTCAATCTGGCCCTGCGCCTGGCCGATGTCATCGCCTTTCTCCGCGACGGCGCCCTCGTCCGCCTCTGCGGTCCCGGCGACGTCGACGGGGAGCTGCTCCGACAGGTCTACGGCGTCTCCTGGCGCGTCGGCACCTGGGAGGGGATTCCCATCGCCCTGCCCCGGGAGAGCTCTTCCGACGCCGTGCCGCGCTGAGAGAGAACGGGTCCAGCGGAGTCCCTCAGGGGTTCCGGAGATACCAATCCAGGGAGGCATCGAGGCCCGAGGCGACGCCATGGAGCGGGGCGTAGCCGAGGGCCTTTTCGATGGCCTCGACGGAGGCCCGGGAGTGTCGGATGTCGCCGGCCCTTTCGGGCCTTTTCGCGAGCCCCAGCCCGGCAACCTCGGGGCGGCGGTCGACGAGGGCCGAGCGGATGACCTCGAAGAGTTCCAGCAGGGTGAGGCTCGTGCCGCCGGCGACGTTGTAGACCTGGCCCGTCACGGGGCCCTCCGTGACGGCGGCCAGAAGGTTGGCCTGAACCACGTCGTCGACGTGGCAGAAATCGCGCGTCTGACCTCCGTCGCCGTAGAGAACGGGCTCCTTGCCCGCGGCGAGAAGCGAGACCCAGCTGGGGATGACGGCGGCATAGGCGCCGCGCGGATCCTGTCGCGGGCCGAAGACGTTGAAGTAGCGCAGGCCCACCGTGGGGAGGCCGTAGAGCTCTTCGAAAAGGCGGCCGTAGAGTTCGTCGAAGAGCTTGGTGGCGGCATAGGGCGAAAGGGGTTTCGGCGAAAGGGATTCCTCTTTGGGAAGGCGGGGATCGTCGCCGTAGACGGCGCTCGACGAGGCGTAGACGACGCGTCTGACGGCGCCGTCGCGGGCCGCGACGAGGATGTTGAGGAATCCCGTGCCGTTGGTGGCATGGTACTTGAGGGGATTTTCGACCGATTCGGGCACGGAGGCGGCGGCCGCCTCGTGGAGGACGATGTCGATGTCGCGGCAGGCCTCGCGGCAGACCGATTCGTCGACGATGTCGCCTTCGATGAGGCGGAACCGGGACCAGGCCTCTCCTACGGCGAGGCGCACCGCCGCGAGATTGCGTCGGTGACCCGTGGAGAAGTTGTCCAGAGCCGTCACGGTCTGCCCCAGCGAAAGCAGCCTTTCGACGAGGTGAGAGCCGATGAAACCTGCGGCGCCCGTGACGAGCCAGCGACGCGGCTCTTCCTGCAAGTGGAGGGAAAGTGCTTCGTAAGGGGTCATCGCGATCTTCCTTTCCGTAAGGACTAGCCTGTTCCGCACCGCCGGGGCAAATCTCGCCGGACGGAGGGTCTTCTCTGCGCCGTTGCCGTTGACGTGATGATTTTCCCGGGAGCGCTGTCGTCTCGGCCGTTTCGAAAGGGACGGAGATCTCCCGTCGCGGCTCTGGCCTTTCCTGGGAGCGTGGGCATCCTGCCCGCGCCCGCCCCGGAGGGGCAGTGGGTTTCCCACGCTTCGCCGCCGTTACTCAGGTGACGTCGTTCGAGCCGGGAGACCCTGCGGGACGATAGCCCCGTCCCGCGCGCCGCCAAGATGGCCGCGCTCCCAGCAAGGGCAAAACCCTTTCGCCGCCGCGGTGTTTTCCTGGGAGCGCTGCCGTCCCTGTCGTTTCGAAAGGGACGAAGGATCTCCCGTCGCGGGTCTGGTTTTTCCTGGGAGCGTGGGCATCCTGCCCGCGCCCGCCCCGGAGGGGCGGTGGGTTTCCCACGCTTCGTCGTCGTTACTCAGGTGACGTCGTTCAGGACGGAGACCCTGCGGGACGATAGCCCCGTCCCGCGCGCCGCCAGGGATGGCCGCGCTCCCAGCAGGGGCAAAACCCTTTCGCCGCCGCGGTGTTTTCCTGGGAGCGCTGCCGTCCCTGTCGTTTCGAAAGGGACGAAGGATCTCCCGTCGCGGGT
Organism: Aminithiophilus ramosus; assembly: GCF_018069705.1. Classification (GTDB taxonomy): domain Bacteria; phylum Synergistota; class Synergistia; order Synergistales; family Aminithiophilaceae; genus Aminithiophilus; species Aminithiophilus ramosus. Next base: position 2,510,016 of record NZ_CP072943.1, read on the forward strand.
CTGGTTTTTCCTGGGAGCGTGGGCATCCTGCCCGCGCCCGCCCCGAAGGGGCGGTGGGTTTCCCACGCTTCGCCGTCGTTACTCAGGTGACGTCGTTCAGGACGGAGACCCTGCGGGACGATAGCCCCGTCCCGCGCGCCGCCAGGATGGCCGCGCTCCCAGCAAGGGCAAGATCCTTTCGCCGAGGTGACGTCGTTCGAGCCGGGAGACCCTGCGGGACGATAGCCCCGTCCCGCGCGCCGCCAGGGATGGCCGCGCTCCCAGCAGGGGCAAGATCCTCCGCCGCCGCGGTGTTTTCCTGGGAGCGCTGCCGTCCCTGTCGTTTCGAAAGGGACGAAGGATCTCCCGTCGCGGGTCTGGTTTTTCCTGGGAGCGTGGGCATCCTGCCCGCGCCCGCCCCGAAGGGGCGGTGGGTTTCCCACGCTTCGCCGTCGTTACTCAGGTGACGTCGTTCAGGACGGAGACCCTGCGGGACGATAGCCCCGTCCCGCGCGCCGCCAAGGATGGCCGCGCTCCCAGCAAGGGCAAAACCCTCCGCCGCGATCGAGTTCGAGCGCTCCCAGCAAGGGCGAAACCCTCCGCCGCCGCGGTGTTTTCCTGGGAGCGTGGGCATCCTGCCCGCGCCCGCCCCGGAGGGGCAGTGGGTTTCCCACGCTTCGCCGCCGTTACTCAGGTGACGTCGTTCGAGTCGGGAGAGACCCTGCGGGACGAGAAATCCGTCCCGCGCGCCGCCAGGATGGCCGCGCTCCCAGCAAGGGCAAAACCCTTCGCCGCAGCGGTGTTTTCCTGGGAGCGTGGGCATCCTGCCCGCGCCCGCCCCGGAGGGGCAGTGGGTTTCCCACGCTTCGCCGCCGTTACTCAGGTGACGTCGTTCGAGCCGGGAGACCCTGCGGGACGAGAAATCCGTCCCGCGCGCCGCCAGGGATGGCCGCGCTCCCAGCAAGGGCAAGATCCTTTCGCCGAGGTGACGTCGTTCGAGCCGGGAGACCCTGCGGGACGATAGCCCCGTCCCGCGCGCCGCCAGGGATGGCCGCGCTCCCAGCAGGGGCAAGATCCTTTCGCCGAGGTGACGTCGTTCGAGCCGGGAGACCCTGCGGGACGATAGCCCCGTCCCGCGCGCCGCCAGGGATGGCCGCGCTCCCAGCAAGGGCAAAACCCTTTCGCCGCAGAGTTCTCGTCTACTTCCGTGTCAAACCTTCCGTCGCCGACTGCGCGCTCCCGGCAAGAACAAAAACCGCGTCCGCAGCGGTGTTTTCCTGGGAGTGCTGCCGTCCCTGTCGTTTCGAAAGGGACGGAGATCTCCCGTCGCGGCTCTGGCCTTTCCTGGGAGCGTGGGCATCCTGCCCGCGCCCGCCCCGAAGGGGCGGCGGGTTGCCCACGCTTCGTCGTCGTTACTCAGGTGACGTCGTTCGAGTCGGGAGAGACCCTGCGGGACGAGAAATCCGTCCCGCGCGCCGCCAGGGATGGCCGCGCTCCCAGCAAGGGCAAAACCCTTTCGCCGCCGCGGTGTTTTCCTGGGAGCGTGGGCATCCTGCCCGCGCCCGCCCCGAAGGGGCGGCGGGTTGCCCACGCTTCGTCGTCGTTACTCAGGTGACGTCGTTCAGGACGGAGACCCTGCGGGACGATAGCCCCGTCCCGCGCGCCGCCAGGATGGCCGCGCTCCCAGCAGGGGCAAGATCCTCCGCCGCCGCGGTGTTTTCCTGGGAGCGCTGCCGTCCCTGTCGTTTCGAAAGGGACGAAGGATCTCCCGTCGCGGGTCTGGTTTTTCCTGGGAGCGTGGGCATCCTGCCCGCGCCCGCCCCGAAGGGGCGGCGGGTTGCCCACGCTTCGTCGTCGTTACTCAGGTGACGTCGTTCAGGACGGAGACCCTGCGGGACGATAGCCCCGTCCCGCGCGCCGCCAGGGATGGCCGCGCTCCCAGTAAGGGCAAAACCTTCGCCGCGATCGAGTTCGAGCGCTCCCAGCAAAGGCAACACCCCACGCCTCGGCGAAATGCGCTCCCAGCAGGGGCAAAACCCTCTCACAGCAAGCTCGCGGGCTCCCAGTGAGGAGAAGGCACTCCTCCGCTGCGACAGGCCGGACTTCGGCGAGGGCAAGGCCTTTCGCCGACAAGTATAGCGTTGGTTCAAATCAGTGAGAAGACGAGATTGAGCGCCCCTCCGGCGACAAGGGCCGTGGCGATCATGATGGCCACGGAGGCCGCCGCTTTGCGGCCGCCCAGTTCCTTTCCGAGGACGATGACGGTGGCGATGCAGGGGAAGGTCATGGCCAGGGTGACGACGGCGACGACCATCTGGCGCGGCGTCAGGCCAAGGGGGAGGAGGAGGCCCACGGCGACGTCCTTGCGGAGGAAGCCGAGGAGGATGGGCCCGGCCGCCTCGGGAGGGAGTCCGAGAACCCCGCGGAAGAAGGGGGCCAGGAGTCGGGCCAGGGCGGAGAGGATGCCGGCCATGTAGAGGAGATCGACGAGGAGCACGCCGCCCAGGACGAGAGGGATGGCCTCGACGAGAAAGTCTTTGACGCGGTACCAGAGTTTGGTTCCCAGCCCCCTGACGGAGGGGATCCGATAGGGGGGGATCTCGACGACCAGCTCGGGGCTGTAGCCGGGAAGGGTTTTGTGGAGGATCCGGCCCAGGACGACCCAGGAGAGGAAAAGGGTGGCGTAGACGACGGCGACGTAGCGCATGCCCCATGAGCCCAGGGAGCCGACGATCATGGCCTGGAGGCTGGCGCAGGGGACGGCGACGGAGATGAGCGTGGCGGCGATGAAACGCTCCCGCGACGATTCGAGGACTCGCGTGGCGAGGATGCCCGGCACGTTGCAGCCGATGCCGAGCAGCGTGGGGACGATGGCGTAGCCGTGGAGGCCCAGGCGGTGCAGGAGGGCGTCGAAGACCACGGCCAGCCGGGGCAGGTAGCCCAGATCTTCGAGGAAGCTGAGGGTGGTGTAGAAGGCGACGATGTAGGGCAGGACCATGACGAGAGGGACATAGAGTCCCGTCGAGAGGAGGCCGAAGCTCTGTTCGGGGTCGATGACGCCGTCTATGAGGTTGCCGATGAGGAGGTGGTGCAGCAGCCCCTCGCCGCCGAGAAGGTCGGAAAGGTGCCGGAGCGGAGGCATCCAGAGCCCTTCGTAGAGAGGGTCGAGGAGGATGTCTATGAGTCCCTCCCCCACCTGTCTGATGAACCAGAAGCTGAGAGCGAGAACGGAGAGGCCGATGACGCCGCCCCAGTGGCGGTCGACGCTGAGGTCTTCCATTCTGTCCCGGAAGGTGTGGTGGCGGTGTTCGACGCGCTGGACGGCTCCGATGATTTTCCCGATGCGAAGCCAGCGTTCGTCGGTCCCGGAGGGTTCGAAGGACGAGGGACGGGCCTCGCCGAGGCGATCGACGATCTCTTTGATGCCCTGTCCCGAGACGGCCACGGTGGGGACGACGGGGACGCCCAGTTCTCTCTCCAGGGCCTGCACGTCGACGATGATGCCCTTGTGGCGGGCCTCGTCGACCATGTTGAGGGCGATGATCGAGGGGATGCCCCGCTCCAGGGTCTGGAGGGTCAGGAAGAGGTTGCGCTCCAGAGCCGTGGCGTCGACGACGATCAGGGCCAGGGCGGCCCCTTCGTCGACGATGCGGCGGGCCACCTCTTCGGCCTCGTTGGTGGGGTCCAGCGTGTAGGCGCCGGGGACGTCGATGAGGCGGAAGCAGCGGCCCGGACGCCGCAGCCGCCCTTCGGTGAAACCTACCGTCGTCCCGGGGTAGTTGGACGAGAGGGCGTGAACGCCGGTGAGGCGGGAGAAAAAGACGCTTTTACCCACGTTGGGGTTGCCGATGAGGAGGATGCGGTCGCCGCAGACCTCCAGACCGGCGGAGGAAAGGCGGGAATCGGCGCGGCAGGGGCGGCGCCTCCCGTCGTGACGGGCGCTCATGGCTCGTCTCGGCCCTCCTCCGTCGCGTCGGGAATCACTTCGACGCGGCAGGCCACACCGTGACCGATGGCAAGCTGGCGACCGTCGAGAAGGACCGTGACGGGGCCGCAGAAGGGCATTCCCGATATCTTGCGCACCCGCTTGCCCTCGCGAAGGCCGAGAGCCTCCAGGCGTCGGCGGCATTCGCCCGAGGGCATGACGACGACGGTGGCATCGAGACCGCTCTCGAGCGTCTCAAGAGTCGACATAGCCGCGACCTCCTTGAATCGAATTAAAAGTAAGGGCAGCCAAACCATAGCCGCCTCGAGACGAACTGTCAAGGCGGAGAAGCCCTGCCGCGAAACGCACAGGAGGCGCTCCGGCCCTTGCGGGCGAGGCGCCTCCTGTGCAAAGCGCGGTCAGTCGTAGACGCGAAGCCAGAGGAGCCCCGTCGGCAGACGCAGAGGGACGGAGGCCTTGGCCGGTCCGGCCTCCAGAAGGGCATCCTGATGGATCACTTCCTGAGGGGACATGTCCAGTTCGATGCCCGAGTCGGAGCAGTTGACGGTGAAAAGGCCGTTGACGAGGTTGAGGAATTCGCCGACGGCGGCCTGGCAGAGCTCGTCGAAATCGGGAATCTCTATGCGGGAGTAGCGGCGGGCGAGGTCGAGGAAGACCTCTTTTTCGGCGTTGAGGGTGACGGTCAGTGCCCGGTCTCCCACCAGGCTCTGGCGGAAGGCGAAGCCTCCCGTGGGAAGGTCCTCCGCGAGGGGATCGATGGCCACGCCGGGATCGACGAAGCGGATGACGTTGCGGACGAAGAGGGTGACGTAATTTTCGATGAAACGCTGGCCCGACCCAGGCTTGCCCGCCAGAAGGGAGGCGACGGCGCCGTCGACGTCGTTGCTGTCGAAGGCCTCGTAGCTTTCGGCCGAGAGCCCCGAAGATCTGCGGTAGGCCTCGAGGGCCCGGAGGAATCCCCCGTGGGAGAAGACGCCCTCGTCGATGAGGATCTGCCCGAGGAGAACGTGTTTCCTCTGCTGGCGGGAGAGAAGGGCCTCGAGGGTTTCGACGGTGAGATACCCCTTTTCGATGGCGATCTCGCCGAAACGGCGGTCGGTCTGGCGCTGGGCCTCGTGAACGACCTGGACCTGCTCCGGCGTCATGTAGCCTGCGGCCAGGGCGAGAACGCCCAGGAGGGGGCGAACGTCGTCGAGGCGGTCGAAGGCCTGGGAGAGCTGAGAGGGGGTGACGAGACGCTCCCGCAGGAGGAAGAGGCCGAAAAGACGGCAGAGCATCAGTCCCACTCCCCTTCCAGGTTGCGCCGCAGGATCTCGAGGACATCGTCCCGCTCGAAGGGTTTCTGGATGAAATCGCAGGCTCCGGCGTCGATGGCGGCCTTGAGATTTTTGCGGGTGCCTGTCGACGAGGCGATGACGACGCGGGCGGCGGGGTCGAAACGGCGAATCTCGGAGAGGGCCTCGAGCCCGTTTTTGCGGGGCATGACGATATCCATGAAGACAAGGTCCGGGCGGTGTTCCCTGTAGAGGTCGATGGCCTGAAGGCCGTCCTGGGCCTCGAGAATCTCCAGATCTTCCCTTTCCTGCACCAGATCACGCATGAGGCGCCGGATCAGGACGGAATCGTCACAGATCAGGACCCTTTTTTTCTTCGTTTCACTCACGGAAGCGCACACCTCCCCGTCAGGCAATCCCGAGAAACGGGTTTCCTTCTCGCCCTTTTTTATAACTATAACACGCTTGGGCGGGAAGAGAGCAAGGAGAAGAGGCCTTTTCCCCCACCATCGGGTTCCAAGGCCTCTTTCTTTTTTCGTCTTCGCCGGAAAGATCCGGCGCCCGGAAAGGGGGATCTACTTCAGCAGAGCCTTGAGGCTTTCGGGAACGTCACCGCCGGCGTAGGATTTGGGGCCCACGATGGCCTGTCCCATTTTCTCGAAGACGGCCAACCCGCCGTCAGGGGCGAGGACGAAGGCGGCGAAAGATTCGGCCTCGTTCCGCTCGGGGGCGCCTTTGGGAAGGGTGAGACCGTAGACGACAGGCTCGCCCTTGGTGAGGATCTTGGTCCCCGGCTCGGCGCCGGAGCGCTCGACGACGGCCGTGGCGTAAAAGTCAGCCTGGTCGGGCTCTTTCAGGTTGATCGCATCGGGCAGTTCGACGAATTTGAAGCCGTGCTGGATGGCGACGGACCGGTATTCGAAGGCGTAGTCCATGGCGCCGCTTTCGACCATGGCCACGAGGTCGATGGCCTTGGGACGGACGGCCCGCAGGGGGTGGGCCAGGGCCCTGTCGTAGAGGCCGGCGGCCCCGTAGTGCTTTTCGGCCAGCTGAAGGACCATGAGGGAGCGGTAGCCGCAGGGATCGGCCTCGGGATCGGAATGGCCCCAGCGGACATCGTCTTTCATGAGGATGTCGTACCAGTTGGCGCCGTCGATCTGATCGGCGTATTTCGACTGGGGACTGTACATGAGAACCAGTTCGTTGGAGGCGAAGAGGATGTTGAAGTCGGCTGCGGCGGGACGGAGCAGGCGCTCGATGACCATGTAGTCGGCCGAGAGGAAGAGATCGCACTGGCCGCCCAGATCGATGATCTTGCGGGCCAGGGCGGCGCTGCCGCCCGATTCGCGCTGGATGTCCACGTCGGGGTGGGCCTTTTCGTAGAGGGCCTCGATCTCGGCCATGGGCGCGGCGAGGCTTCCTGCATGGAAGACGGTGACTTTCGTCGCCGCCAGGACGGGGAAGGCGGCGGAAAGGACAAAGAGCGCCGCCAAAGCGATGAGAAATCGGGTGCGTTTCATCAACAAACACCTCCGTGAGATGGTTTTGCCCTGTCGGATTGCCGGAAAAAGCGCCAGACGTCTTCTTTCAGGGGCAGCCCACCTCTCCGTCGGGGAAACGGCAGATCGAGGCGGGCCTGAAGCGGGCCCAGACACATTCGTCCCGGCGCAGGGCCAGGTCGAGAAGACGGGAAGGGGCCATCTGAGCCACGAGCCGGAGCGTTCCGAAGCGAAGGACGATGTCGAAGACGGCGCCGCGGGGGACGAGGGCCTCGACGCGGCAGGGGAAAGAGGCCTCGCCCGAGGGCTCGCGGCAGAGCTCGACGTCTTCGGGCCTGATGCCGAAGAGGGCCCTTCCGTCTGGGACGTCGGGAGAAAGGATCAGGCGCTTCCCGTCGTCAAGACGCCCCTCTCCGGCCGAGACGACGGCGCGGAAGAGATTTTTCATGCCCACGAAGGAGGCGACGCGACCGTTGACGGGGCGGCGGAAGACTTCCTCGACGGGGCCCACCTGCTGGAGGACGCCTTCGTCGAGGACGGCGACGCGCTGGCCCAGAGAGAGGACTTCGCCGAAGTCGTGAGTGACCATGAGGAGGGTCAGCCCCTGGCCGTGGAGCTCGCGGAGGTGGCTCTGGATCTCCTCTCGGAAGAGAGGGTCCAACGCAGCCAGAGGCTCGTCGAGAAGGAGAAGGTCGGGCCTGACGGCCAGGGCTCGGGCCAGAGCCGTCCTCTGCCGTTCCCCTCCGGAGAGGGTGAGGGGGCGACGGTCCAGCAGATGGCCCAGCCGGAGGAGGTCGACGAGACCGTCGATGTGGGCCCTGTCGCCTCCTCCGCAGAAGCGGAGGCCGTAGGCGATGTTCTGGGCCACGGTGAGGTGAGGGAAGAGGGCATAGTCCTGATAGACGAGGGCGACGCGACGGCGCTCCGGCGGGAGAACCGTCACGTCTCTCCCGTCGAGGGCGATCGTGCCGCCGCTGATGGGCTGAAGACCGGCGATGGCCTCCAGCAGCAGGGTTTTCCCCGCGCCGCTGGGTCCGACGAGCATGAAGAACTCGCCCTCCTCGACTTCCAGATCGAGAGGGGCCAGTCGGAAGCCCGGAAGATCGATGGAGAGACCGGCGAGCCTAATCACGGCCGCCCACCTCCCGGGATCGGCCGGAAGCGACGAGGCGAAGGAGGACGAAGAGGACGAGGCAGACGGAGACGAGCTGGACGGCGACGGGAGACGAGTAGCGGAGGCCGAAGGTGGCGAAGCGGTCGTAGATGAGGGTGGGCGCCACCATGGGGTGGTAGGCCATGATGACGACGGCGCCGAATTCGCTGATGGCCCGGGCCCAGCTCATGATGAGCCCTGAGAGGATGCCCCTCTTGGCCAGGGGAAGGGTGACGCGGAAGAAGGTGTAGCCCCAGGAGGCCCCCAGAGTGCGGCTGACCCGCTCCAGGCGGGGAGAGACGGAGGCGAAGGCGTCGCGGGCGGCGTCGACGTAGAAAGGGACGCTGACGAAGATGCAGGCCAGGACGATGGCCAGGTTGCTGTTCACGGGGGAGAAGCCCATGGCCACGAGGAGCGAGCCCAGGGGCGCCTTGGGGGAGAAGGTCATGAGGACGGCGATGCCCGCCACGGTGTGAGGAACCATGATGGGAAGGTCGATGAGGGCCTCCAGAAGGGACCGGCCTCGGAAATCGTGGCGGGCCAGGAGGTAGGCCAGAGGAGTCCCGAAGAGGGCGATGACGGCCGTGGCGGCCAAAGCCGTCCAGAGGCTGCGCCAGATTGCGGCCAGGACCTGAGCGTCGCGGGCCGTCTCGACGACGACGGCCCAGTCGGCCCGAAGGTAGAGACCGGCCAGAGGCCAAGCGACGTAGAAGACGAGAAAGGAGCTCATGAGAAGCAGAAAGAAGCGGTTACGCCAGGACGAAGGCACGAGGACACCCCTCTCACAGGAAGAGAGGCCGGCTCCCAGAAGGGAGACGGCCTCTCGGCAAGACGTCCCTTCCTCCTTTCCGAACGCGGGAGGTGCCCTCGTTTCCGAAGACACCCCGGCCTGAAGACCATGGCCGAAGCTTTAGGTCACCAGGCTCGGAGGTTATTGATCGTTTTCGCTGCGAGTAGAGGGTACCACAGGTGAGAATTCCTATCAACAGGGTTTTTCGCCCCTCGCGGAAACGGGCCGCAGAGAGGTTTGGTCCCTGTCGGGAGCGTCCGAACTCGACCGCGAAAGGGTCTTGCCTCTGCCGGGAGCGCGCAGTCGGCGACGGAAGGTTGGACACGGGGGTAGACGAGAACTCTGCGGCGAAAGGGGCTTGCCCTTGCTGGGAGCGCTCGAACTCAATCGCGGCGGAGGTTTTGCCCTTGCTGGGAGCGCGGCCATCTTGGCGGCGCGCGGGACGGATCTTTCGTCCCGCAGGGTTTCCCGGCTTGGACGACGTCACCTCGGCGACGACGGCGACGTGCGTGAAGACCCACCGCCCCTTCGGGGCGGGCGCGGGCAGGATGCCCACGCTCCCAGGAAAAACCAGACCCGCGACGGGAGATCCTTCGTCCCTTTCGAAGCTCCCAGGAAAACACCGCGGCGGCGGAGGTTTTGCCCTTGCTGGGAGCGCGGCCATCTTGGCGACGCGCGGGACGGATTTCTCGTCCCGCAGGGTCTCCCGACTCGGACGACGTCCCCTCGGCGGAGGGGTTTTGCCCCTGCTGGGAGCGCGGCCATCCTGGCGGCGCGCGGGACGGGGTTACCGTCCCGCAGGGTCTCCGTCCTGAACGACGTCACCTGAGTAACGACGGCGAAGCGTGGGAACCCCACCGCCCCTTCGGGGCGGGCGCGGGCAGGATGCCCACGCTCCCAGGAAAGGCCAGAGCCGCGACGGGAGATCCTTCGTCCCTTTCGAAGCTCCCAGGAAAACACCGCGGCGGCGGAGGGTTTTTCCCTTGCTGGGAGCGCTCGAACTCGATCGCGGCGGAGGTTTTGCCCTTGCTGGGAGCGCGGCCATCTTGGCGGCGCGCGGGACGGATTTCTCGTCCCGCAGGGTCTCCCGACTCGAACGACGTCACCTCGGCGACGACGGCGACGTGCGTGAAGACCCACCGCCCCTTCGGGGCGGGCGCGGGCAGGATGCCCACGCTCCCAGGAAAGGCCAGAGTCGCGACGGGAGATCCTTCGTCCCTTTCGAAGCTCCCAGGAAAACACCGCTGCGGCGGAGGTTTCGCCCTTGCTGGGAGCGCTCGAACTCAATCGCGGCGGAGGTTTTGCCCTTGCTGGGAGCGCGGCCATCCCTGGCGGCGCGCGGGACGGATTTCTCGTCCCGCAGGGTCTCCCGACTCGAACAACGTCACCTCGGCGACGACGGCGACGTGCGTGAAGACCCACCGCCCCTTCGGGGCGGGCGCGGGCAGGATGCCCACGCTCCCAGGAAAGGCCAGAGCCGCGACGGGAGATCCTTCGTCCCTTTCGAAACGGCAGGGACGACAGCGCTCCCAGGGGAAGCCGGCTACGGACGCGGTTTTTTGTTCTTGCTGGGAGCGCGCAGCCGGCGACGGAAGGTTGGACACGGGAGTAGACGAAAACTCTGCGGCGAAAGGATCTTGCCCTTGCTGGGAGCGCGGCCATCTTGGCGGCGCGCGGGACGGATTTCTCGTCCCGCGGGGTCTCCGTCCTGAACGACATCACCTGAGTAACGACGGCGACGTGCGTGAAGACCCACCGCCCCTTCGGGGAGGAACCTCGCCTTCAGACCCAGCGGAAGGAGCTGGCCTTGACGAGGACGGAGACGTCCCTGCCCGGGTGAAGGCCCATCTCTCTGACGGCCTCGCCCGTCAGGCGGGCCGTCAGGGCCAGGCCGCCGGCCTGGACTTTGACGAGGACCCGGCCCGTGCCGTTTTCGTAGACCATCTGAGCCACGGAGCAGCGCAGGGCGTTACGGGCCGACAGGCCCTCCGGTACGGAGATGGCCAAAAGGAGCGATCCGGGATCGACGGCGGCGACGGCCTCGTCGAGAGGCCCCGAGGAAGGGGGTGCGAGGGCGCGGAGCCTCTGGCCGTCGGCGAGATCCTTGACGACGAGGCCGTCGAGCTCTTTCCGCCAGGGGCCGAAGACGAGATTCTCCGGTCCGATGGCGATGATTCTGCCCCCGAAAAAGTGGACCACTTCATCGGCCACGTCGTTGATCCAGAGCTGGTCGTGGCTCACGAGCAGGAGCGTCGTCCCCCACTCGTCGCGGGCACGAAGGGCCGCCTCCTGGATGCGCAGGGCGCTCTGGACGTCGACGCTGGACGTGGGCTCGTCGAGCAGCAGGACGCGGGGACGGAGGGCGAGGCGGGCGGCCAGGGCGACGCGCTGGGCCTCGCCTCCCGAAAGCTGGTACCAGAGGCGGGAGGCGAAGCGGGCGCCGTCGAGTCCGACGGAGCGGAGAGCCTGGAAGGCGCGGTCTTTCATCTCCGACGACGAGAGGTCCCCTCTGATCCTCAGGCCGTAGGCGACGTTATCGAAGACGCTTCGCTTGAGCAGATAGGGTTCCTGGAGCAGGAGGGTCACTTCGTTCCTGGCCTCGATCCGTTCCCTGTCGCAGGTCATGCCCTTCTCCCACAGGATCCGACCTCCGTAGCGGAGCAAGCCGTCGTCGGGGGCTTCGAGAAAGGCGAGGAGGCGAAGGAGGGTGCTTTTTCCGCTGCCGTTGGGACCGACGAAACCGACGACCCGTCCCGCAGCGAGGTCGAGGTGATCGATGTCGAGGACCGTCCGTTTTCCGTAGACGCGCCGGATGCCCCTGAGCTCGTAAAGAGGCGGAGCCGATGCCGTCATGACCGTGCCCTCCTGCGCAGCAGGGAGGCCGATCCGTTGACGGCGAAGGCGAAAAGGAGAAGGACCAGGCCCAGGGCGACGCCCATGGCGAACTCCCCCTTGCCCGTTTCGAGGGTGATGGCCGTCGTGATGGTCCGCGTCCGCCACTTGATGTTGCCGCCGATCATCATGGAGACGCCCACTTCGGAGATGATCCGTCCGTAGGCGCTGGCCGCCGCCAGGAGGACGCCGTAGCGCGACTCGACGAGGCTGGCCAGAGCCAGCTGCCGTCTGTCGGCCCCAAGGGTCAGAAGGGTCAGGGAAAGACGGTGATCGAGGCTTTCTACGGCCGAGGCCGTCAGGGCCACGACGACGGGGAGAGCGAGGATGACCTGGCCTATGGCCACGCCGGGAAGGGAGAAAAGAAGCTCCATCCCTCCCAGGGGACCCCGGCGGGAGACGAAGGCGTAGACGAGAAGGCCGACGACGACGGTCGGCAGTCCCAGGAGGGTGTCGACGACGGCGCGACAGAGCTTGCGACCCCGAAAGTCGCCGTAGCCGAGAAGGAAACCGAGGGGAATGCCCAGGAGAAGGCTGAAGGAGATGGAGAGGGACGAGAGTTTGAGCGTGGTGAATATGGCGCTCCAGGTCTCCTCGTCGCCGGACAGGAGCAGGACGAGAGCCTGAGAGAGGCCTTCAGCGAGATAGTCCAAGCCGTTTCCCTCCAGTACTCTATCCTAAGGAAGTTCGAATGTCGGGACAGGCCCGGACCTGCAGGGCTCGACGAACGGGCGGCGCAGGTCGCCAGGATCAGGTCTCTTGCGCGTCGCCGTCTGAGAACCGTCTCAACCGCCGACGGAATCGGGTTCCGAAAAAAGCCTTTCCAGGCCCGGCCCGTTTGCCCGCTCCTTCGGTCCGACGGGCGTCGGACGAGAAAGTTCTCCCGCCCGACGCCCCACCATGCGATGCTTTTCAGGGGTTTTTGGCTTTCCACTGATCGGAGTTGGGAAAGAAGAGGGGCTCGCCGTACTTCTCGACGCCGAAGTCCCTGACGAGAGACTGAGCCTCGTCACTGCAGAGCCAGTCCGTGAAGGCCAGGGCCCCTTCGACGTTCAGACCCTGAAACGTCTCGGGATTGACGCGGATGACGGCGATGTAATTGTAGAGGAAGGGATCACCTTCCACCAGGACTTCGAGGGAAATGTCCTTTTTCATCGTCAGAACCGTGGCCCGGTCCATGAGGACGTAGCTTCCCCGGCGGTTGGCGAACTGCGTCGTGGCCTTGTTGCCGGCCTTGCCGATCTCGTAGAGGACGTACCCGTCCCCTCCGGGAACGATGCCCGCCTTCTCCCAGACTTCCATCTCTTTGACATGGGTCCCCGAGTTGTCGCCGCGGGTCACGAAGGGGGCCCCCGAGGCGGCGATTTTCCGGAAGGCCGCGGCGGCGTCCTTCATGCCGCGCACGCCGGCAGGATCCTCTTTGGGGCCGAGGATGACGAAGTCGTTGTACATGACGTCGCGGCGGTCGATGCCGAAGCCGTCGGCGACGAACTGATCCTCGAGCCTGCGGGCATGGACCATGACCATGTCGAAGTTGCCCGATTTGGCCTTCTCCAGCGTGGCTCCCGTGCCGGCTCCCTCGAAGACGACTTTCGTTCCCGTCTTTTTCTCGAAGGCCTCGGCGAAGGCCTTGACGATGCCGGCGTCGATGGGACCGATGGTGCTGGAAAGACGGACCTCGGGGGCCGCCAGGGCCGGCAGGACCGCTGCGAGAACGATGAGGACGGAAAGAAGGAGAGGAGCGAAGCGCCCTCTCGACGTTCGGATGCGATTCATGGCGGAAGACCTCCCTTGTTGTTGTCGACCGTGAAAAAGCTACTCGTCGGCGTTGGGGAAGAAGAGTTGCTTGCCCGAGAGGGTGAACTCGGCGATGAGCTTCTGTCCCTCAGGCGAGGTGATCCAGTCCGTGAAGGCCTTGGCCTCTTCCGTTCTCGTGGCGTCCCACTTGGCGGGGTTGACGGTGATGACGCTGTACTGGTTGCGGAGCGAGGCGTCGCCTTCGGAGAGGATCACCAGAGGGGGGTTGCCCTTGTGGTTCTCCTCGTACTTGATGTAGGTTCCCCGGTCCGTGAGGGTGTAGCCGTCGCGCTCTCCGGCGATGGCGATGGTCTGGATCATGCCCTGGCCGACCTGGACATACCACTCTTCCTTGTCGGGAGCCTCGATTCCCGCCTCTTTCCAGAGGGCGAGTTCCTTCATGTGCGTGCCCGATTTATCGGCCCGGCTGGTGAAAACGGCCTTCTTGGAGGCGATGGCCTTGAGGGTTTCGGCGGCCGAGAGGCCCTTGACGGCGGCGGGGTCTTCCTTGGGACCGATGAAGATGAAGTCGTTGTACATGACCTGGCGACGGTCGACGCCGAAGCCGCCGTCCATGAAGACCTGTTCCGATTCGGGGTCGTGGACGAAGAGGATATCCACGTCGCCGTTGCGGCCGAACTCGATGGCCTTGCCCGTGCCGACGGCGACCCACTGGAGCTCGATGCCCTTCTCTTTCTGAAAAAGGGGCGCCAGGTAGTCGAGAAGTCCCGTGTTGTCCGTGCTGGTCGTCGTGGCCATGCGGAGGACGGGGAGCTTGGCCGAGGCGACGGAGGCCAGGCAGAAGGCGGAGAGGGCGACGAGAAGGAGCCCCCACGGCAGGCGACGGCTGCGAATTTTCGCGAACATATGTCTTCCCTTCTTTCTTTTGCTTGTTTGATGCGGTTCGAACGGCCAAAACGCGCTATCCCCTTCGAGCGGACAGAAAGGCGTTCCCTCCGGCGACGCAAGGGGCGCAAAAAAAGATCCATCCGCAACGAGGATGGATCCGACGGGCCTGGAGCCCTCGATCCCTCCTTTCCGATCACGGGAGGCCCCCCCGTTTCCGGGAGAACCCGTCGGTCCGACGGCCTTGGGAAGTTCCTTTAGGCGGAATCGGACTCGGAGGCGTTATGAAGAGGGGCCTCAAGCCCCCCGGTCAACCTTTGCGGATGAAAGTGCCGACGTGCTCGCCCCTGAGGGCGCGGGTGATGTTGCCCTCGACGGTGCCGTCGATGATCTGGATCACGTCGAGGACTTCGCTGTTGGCCAGGATCTCCAGACAGGGACGCTCGATGATGAGATCGTCCAGGTCGAGGCCCGTCAGCTCGTCGACGGTGATATCGGCGATGAATTCGGCCTCGGGGTTCTTCTTGGGATCGTCGGTGTAGAGGCCCTTCTCGTCCTTGACGAAGATGCAGCTCCGGGCACCGATGAGATGGGCCAGAAGGGCCGTGCCCACGTCGGTGCGGTGGAGAGGAATGCGCCCCTGAGCCGGCGGAAAGGAGAAATAGTCGTAGGGAGGCATGCCGGGGCAGACGGGAATGCAGCCCTGTTCGAAATAGGACCAGAGCTTGACGATGTCGGCCGAATCGATGAGGATGCCGCCCCAGGGGGCCAGAAGGGTGGCGATGAGAAGGGCGTTCTGCTCCGAGACGGCGCTGCCGAACTTGGCGACGACGCCCGTGGGCATGCCCATCTCGAGGCCGATGGTGTAGATGTGGCGGCTCCGCGTGCCGCCGCCCGTGGTGAGGAGCATCTTGTGCGAATCCTTGTTGGCGACGATCTCCTTGAGAATGGGCGGCAGGGCCTTGGCTCCCCTGTCGGAGATGGACTGACCGCCGATCTTGAGGACGTTGACGTCGGGGAAGAGACGGACCTGAGGGGCCGTCTCCATCGTCGAGGCCAGCTTTCGGCTGACGAGGCTTTCGCCCATGAGACGGCTCTTGACGTGAAGGCGCTTTCCGTCCTTTTCGCGGATGAGGGACATGGCTTCCTCCTGTCGATCCTTATAGAAAGGGGCGGGGCCGGAAACTTCGGCCCCGCCCTACCTGTTCTCCGAGGCGATCAGGCCTCGTCGTCGCGGTGGCGGCGGTCGCCTTTGCCTCCCTCGAGGAGAACCAGTTCGGCACCGATCTCGTCGGCGATCTTTTTGATCTCGTCAAACCGGAGATGCTTGGCGTAGACCTTGAGGTCCGCCCCTGAAACGGCGACGACGCGATAGCGGGGTCGCTTTTCCTCGCAACCGGCCTTGCGGCGCTCGCGGCAGTAGATCTTGGCTGCCATCATCGATCCCCCCTGATGAGTGATTCTTTTCAAATCATAGCAGAGAGTCTACGAAGACGAAAGCCCCGACCTCTTTCCCGAATCAGCAGGCTCTTCAAGACAACGTCGGGTCCAGGGATTCGAGGTCCACCTCGCAGGTGCGGTTCGAGGCAACCGTCTCCGTCCTACAGGCGCCTCCTGGCCGGACCGATGGACGTCCCTCCTGTTTTTGCCTGCCGATCGGGGTCTTTGCGCTCCTTGCTGTCCAGAACCTGCCAGGCTCCCTTCTCCAGCGGAACGAGGGGAAGGACGGGACGACCGGCCCAGAGGCGGGGCCGGATCCAGCCTCCGGTCAGGACCCGGTCGTCGAGGTCGGGGACGCCGCCGTCGCGATCGAGGGAGACGACATGGACACCCTCCCCTCTCAGCACGGAGACCGTCGTCTCCGTGCCCAGATCGCGGAGAGAGCCCCAGGCGATGAAACGGCCGCTCCAGCCCCAGGCGGTGAGCCCCACGGCGGCAGCGGCACCGATGAGCCCCTCGTCGGTGCCGCCGTGGCCGGAGAGATGGCTCTCTCCTGCGACGGAGAAGGCCTCGGCCTTCGTGACGACGCGACGGGTGCAGGCCAAACCGTGTTCGACAAGGGCCGGAAGAGAGACGTCGCTCTCGGCGGCGACGCAGAGACCGGGATCGCTTCCCTCAATGAAGTGAGCTGCCAGATGGGCCGAGGCCGCCTCGACGAGGGCGTCTCTCAGAGAGGCACCGGGAGCCTCGACGACGACGCAGGCCGAACTGTTGTGGGAGGTGTAAGGGATGGAAGGGTGGACGAGAAGCTGATGACGAACGACGCCAAAACAGCGGCATCCCCCAGGGAGAGCCGCCTCGAACCATCGGGCAATCTTACCGGTGCCCCTTCCCGCATCAAGGGTATCGGTATCGTCAAAGCCGACGAAAAAACGCACCTACGACTCCCCCCGCCTAAGCTTTATCTGCAACCTTCCTGCGGGACCCACGCCCTCAAAAGGGGGGGGTGGGGGAGGCGGCAGACCTCCCCCGGTGGTCGTGATGGATACCGGCTCTGGTATCACAAAAAGGCCACCCTCCGCATTGGAAGGTGGCCTCAGCCAGCGAATGAACGCATCTCCTTTCCAAACACGGGAGGCATTCTCGTTTCCAAGAATACCCATAGGCCGGATAACCGTGGGAAGACCTTTAGGTCCTCCGGCTCGGAGTCGTATTCGATTGTGAAGTGATTGTACCATTGCGCTTCCGAAAAGGCAAGGGCTTTCGCACATCCTGGAAGAACAGCGGGATCTTCCTGGGAGCGTGGGCATCCTTGCCCGCGCCCGGCCCGAAGGGACGGAGGGGTTCTCGGCACGTCTCCGCCATCGCCGAGGTGACGTCATTCAAGCCGGGAAACCCTGCGGGACGAGAAATCCGTCCCGCGCGCCGCCAAGATGGCCGCGCTCCCAGCAAGGGCAAAACCTCCGCCGCGATCGAGTTCGAGCGCTCCCAGCAAGGGCAAAACCCTCCGCCGCCGCGGGGTCTTCCTGGGAGCGTGGGCATCCTGCCCGCGCCCGGCCCGAAGGGACGGAGGGGTTCTCGGCACGTCTCCGCCATCGCCGAGGTGACGTCGTCCAAGCCGGGAAACCCTGCGGGACGAGAAATCCGTCCCGCGCGCCGCCAAGATGGCCGCGCTCCCAGAAAAGGCAAGACCCCGCCGCCGCGATCGAGTTCGAGCGCTCCCAGCAAGGGCAAAACCCTCCGCCGCCGCGGTGTTTTCCTGGGAGCGTGGGCATCCTGCCCGCGCCCGCCCCGAAGGAACGGAGGGGTTCTCGGCACGTCTCCGCCATCGCCGAGGTGACGTCGTCCAAGCCGGGAAACCCTGCGGGACGAGAAATCCGTCCCGCGCGCCGCCAAGATGGCCGCGCTCCCAGCAAGGGCAAAACCGCCGCCGCGATCGAGTTCGAGCGCTCCCAGCAAGGGCAAAACCCTCCTCCGCAGCGGGTTTTTCCTGGGAGCGTGGGCATCCTTGCCCGCGCCCGGCCCGAAGGGACGGAGGGGTTCTCGGCACGTCTCCGCCATCGCCGAGGTGACGTCGTCCAAGCCGGGAAACCCTGCGGGACGAGAAATCCGTCCCGCGCGCCGCCAAGATGGCCGCGCTCCCAGCAAGGGCAAAACCTCCGCCGCGATCGAGTTCGAGCGCTTTCAGCAAAGGCAAGACCCGCCGCGACCGAGCTTGGCTGTTTCAGCAGGGGCAAAACCTCTGTTTCCGCGGCGGGCCCTGCCGCCCCATGAGGGGCGGCAAGGCCGCGCGGGAAGGCCCTTCTCTTTTATATGTCTCCGTCCATGAAGGGATAGCGGTAGTGGGTCGGAGGCAGGAGGTTTTCTTTGATCGTCCTCGGGGAGAGCCAGCGCATCAGATTCAGGGCACTGCCGGCCTTGTCGTTCGTTCCCGATCCGCGGGAACCGCCGAAGGGCTGTTGACCGACGACGGCCCCCGTCGGCTTGTCGTTGATGTAGAAGTTGCCCGCGGCATAGCGCAGCTTGCGGCAGGCGAGCTGGGCGGCGTAGCGATCGTGGGCGAAGACGGCTCCGGTGAGGGCGTAGGGCGAGGTTCCGTCGCAGAGCTCGAGGGTCTTCTCGTAGTCGCCGTCTTCGTAGACGTAGACGGTCAGAACGGGGCCGAAGAGCTCCTCCTCCATGGTGACGAAGTGGGGATCGTCGGTCCTGATGACGGTAGGGCGGACGAAGTAGCCTCGGCTCTTGTCGTACTGTCCTCCTGCGATGATCTCCGCCTCAGGAGCCAGCCGCGCCCGATCGATGTGGGAGGAGAGGGTGTCGAAAGAGGCTTCGTCGATGACGGCGTTGACGAAGTTGTCGAAATCGGCCACATCTCCCATGGAGAGCTCCTCCGTCCAGGCGACGAGCCGTTCCTTGACCTGGGGCCAGAGGGAACGGGGGATGTAGGCCCGAGAGGCGGCGGAACATTTCTGCCCCTGGTACTCGAAGGCGCCGCGCACCAGGGCCGTGGCCACTTCGTCGGCGTCGGCCGAGGCGTGGACCATGACGAAGTCCTTGCCGCCCGTCTCGCCGACGAGACGGGGGTAGCTGCGGTACCGCTCCAGGTTTTCGCCGACGGAACGCCAGAGGCCGTTGAAGGTGGAGTTCGATCCGGTGAAGTGAAGTCCGGCAAAGTCGCGGTGGGCCAGAGCCGCCCCTCCGATGGCCGATCCCGGACCGGGGAGGAAGTTGATGACGCCGTCGGGAAGGCCGGCCTCCTTGTAGATCTTCATCAGGTAGTAGTTGGAGAGGAGGGCCGTCGAGGCCGGCTTCCAGACGGTGACGTTGCCCATGACGGCGGGAGCCGTGTTGAGGTTGAGGGCGATGGCCGTGAAGTTGAAGGGCGTCACGGCAAGGACGAAGCCTTCGAGGGGGCGGTACTCCATGCGGTTGATGCAGTCGCCTCCGGGGAGGGGCTGGCCGGAATAGATGCAGGAGGCGAAGTAGGCGTTGAAGCGCAGGTAGTCGATCACTTCGGCGGCGGCGTCGATCTCGGCCTGGTAGACGCTTTTGCCCTGGCCCAGCATGGTGGCGGCGTTGATGAGATAACGATATTTTTTGCTGAGCAGCTCGGCGGCGCGGAGCATGATGGACGTCCGCTCGATCCAGGAGAGATCCATCCAGGCGGCCTTGGCCTTCAGGGAGGCCTCGATGGCCGCCCGCGTCTCGTCGGGGCCGGCCTTGTGGTAGGTGGCGAGGACGTGACGGTGATCGTGGGGCATGACGACGGTGCCCGTCCGCCCCGTCCGCACCTCCTTGCCGCCGATGATGAGGGGGATTTCGATGGGATTCTCGCTCTGACGGCGCAGTTCGGCCTGGAGGGCCGTTCTTTCGGCACAACCGGGGCCATAGGAGAAGAGGTTTTCGTTCACGGGAACATCGAAACGGAATACAGCTTGGTTCATCATGGCACCTCCATCGGAAGATTTCGTACTGCAATCAGCCTGGATGAAGGATATTCCATTCTCTTTGAAAATAGAAGTTTATGATCACAAATGATTCATTCTGGTTCTTTATGTTGGTTTTTGTCTATTTTTGTCGGGTTTTGATTTTTTTAGATTTATTTTGGTCTCTTTTGTGATCGTTCATTACATATCCAAAACAAAGTCAACGTTGGGATAATGCGCTGCCGCGGCCAATTCCCTGCCGAAAGATAAAGAGGCCGGAGGCGCAACCGCCTTCGGCCTCTTTATCTTTCGGCAGGGTCCGATCTCAGATGAGGCCGTCTTCGGCGAGGGCGCTGTCGATGGCCTTGACGTCGAAACCGACGATGTAGCGCTCTCCGATCTGGACGACGGGGACGCCCATCTGACGGGTCTTTTTGACCATATCCATGGCGGCGGCCCTGTCGGCACCGACGTCGACGACGTCGAAGGCGACGCCTTTGCCCTTGAGGTAATCCTTGGCCTTGTCGCACCAGGGACAGGTTTGAGTGCTGTAGACTTTGACGGCCATGACCATCACTCCTTCATCGGGTCTCCGCTCCGACGGGGCGGACTCTCTCAACGGAGCGATTATATCATATACCCATGGGGGGTTTCAAGGCCGTTTCCTCAGCCAGAGGGAAAGATCGCCCTCGGTCCAGATGCGGCGGTGCAGTTGGGCCAGGCCGGCGGGATCATCGATGAGGCGTTTCTTTTCGGCTCCGCTCAGGGCCCGAGGTCCCGAGCGGAGCGCCTTCTCCAGAAGAGGAAGGTTTTTCCGGCGGCTCCGCTCGCGCACGGCTTCTCCCCGTCTGACGAGACTTCGGCGAAGGGCGTTGGCGACGGGATCGACGACGGTCCGGACGAAGCCGGAAAGGCCTTCGAGGGGGTCCCTCCCCTCCCGACCGCGCCAGGCTTTCTCGAAGGCGGCAAGTTCCTCCAGTTCGCGGGGAGGGTCGATCTCCTCGGGGATGAGGAGGAGGCGGTGACGGCGGAGCCAGCCGCCAATGGCGGGACGGCTCGTGTAGACCGAAAGAGGCGCCCCCAGGACGAGCCCGGCCAGGATGGGCGAGAGCCACCAGAAGAAGGCCCTGTTGAAGGCGAAGAGAAGGAGCCCCCAGAGGAGGGCGACAACGGTGCCGATGCCGTGGGCGGCCAGGGCGTCGCCCCAGGGGATGCCCCGGTCTCCCCTGTCCTGGGCGTCCCAGCCGATGTTGCGCCCCAGGAGGGTGACGAAGACGAAGCGACTGTGAAAGAGCATCCGCACCGGGGCCAGGAGCGTTCCGGCCAGGGATTCGACGAGGACGGAGGCCAACATGGGACCCGTTCCGCCGAAGGAGGCCGTCCGCTTCTTGACGAGGGCCAGGAGAACGCTGAGGACTTTGGGCAGGAAGAGGATGACAGCCGTCGAGGCCAGGAGGGCCACGGCCCAGCGGGCGTACCAGACGGGCCATTGGGGAAAGAGGCTCGGCACGTTGCCGAAGTAGGTCGGCTCGAGAAAGACTTCGGCCAGGGCTTCGACGCTGCCGAGGACGATGAAAAGGAGCCAGAGCAGGGCCGAGACGTAGGACATGGCGCCGTTGACGAAGAGGATGCGGTAGGCCGGAAAGAGCCCCTTGGCGAAGAGGAGGCGCAGGTGTTGGAGGTTGCCCTGGCACCAGCGGCGGTCCCGCTTCATCTCGTCGAGGACCGTCGGCGGCGTCTCCTCCCAGCTGCCGTCGAGGTCGTAGGCGAGCCAGACGCCCCAGCCGGCGCGGCGCATGAGGGCCGATTCGACGAAGTCGTGGCTCAGGATGTCGCCGCCCAGAGGGGGCCTGCCCGACAGTTCGGGGAGGGCGCAGTGTTTCATGAAGGGCTCGGTGCGGATGATGACGTTGTGGCCCCAGTACTGGGCGTCGCCGAGCTGCCAGAAGTGGAGGCCCGCCGCGAAGAGGGGGCCGTAGAGGTGGGCCGAGAACTGCTGCATCCGCGCCAGAGGCGAGTGATGGTTGACGGGCATGGGGACGGTCTGGATCATGCCGGCGTCGGGGCTGCGCTCCATCATCTGGACGAGGCGGACGAGGGTCGATCCGGCCATGACGCTGTCGGCGTCGAAGACGACCATGTAGCGGTAGGCCCTCCCCCATCGGCGGCAGAAGTCGGCCACGTTGCCGCTTTTGCGCTTGCGGTTGTTGCGCCTGTTGCGGTAGAAGAGGCTTCCCTCGGCGCCGAGTTCGGCGCGGAGGGAGGCCCAGTGCCGCTCTTCGTCGAGGCGGCGATCGACGTCGCGGGTGTCGCTGAGGAGGAAGAGGTGGAAACGCTCCCGCTGGCCCGTCCGGCCCAGCGACTCCCAGACGGAACGGACTCCGGCGAGGACGCGGCCCATCTCCTCGTTGTAGATGGGGATGAGGATGGCCGTCGCCGCCGTCTCGGGGAGGGGACTGCGCACGTCGCGGCAGAGCCGGGAGAGGGCGTAGGGGTTCCGCCCGACGAGGAGGACGAAAAAGCCGATGACGGCCGTCCAGAAACCGATGGAGATCCAGGCGAAGAGGGCGGCGAAAACGGCCACCATGGCCTTCTCCAGGAAGGTCCCTCCCTCGTGGGGAAGGACGCTGGCCATGTAGGTCGTGGCCAGGACGGTGGGGGCGACGATAAGCAGCGCCAGGACGATGCGGCGGAGGAAGGCCGACCGCATCCACCGCCGCGATTCGGAGCCGATCACGACCGGCCTCGGGCGATGTGGGCCAGTCGACGCCTGCGACCGGCGAGGAAGGCCCTCAGCGGCGACGTCTCGAGCTCCTCGGGGACGACGGCTCCCCGGACGAGGGGGGGGACGGGAGAGGCCACGTCGGGAAAGGGGACGAGATCGACGAGAGAGGTCATCGTCGTCGCCACCGCATCGTCGCTTCGGGAACCCCCTTCGAGGGCTTCCAGGGCGAGGCGGACCCCCGCGACGGCGTCGAGGGGGAGAAGTCGGATGTAGAGAAGGGCCCGGTCCCGGGCCTCGCCGAGGGAGGACATGGCCCTAGAAGTTGAGACTGTAGGACCAGGTCTCGGTGAGGACGTCGGGGAGGTTCTCGCCCTTCTTGAGGAAGGCCCGGAGTTCGACGGGAGGACGGCCCGTGGCGAAGACGCCCTTGAGCTTGCCCTGCTCCTCGGGAACGACCTGAAAGACGAGGCGCCATCCGCCGGTGACGACGTTTTTCTGAATCTGCTTTTCCAGGAGACGGGCCCCGTCGCCGACGGTGACGACGCTGGCCAGGCCCGCGTCGACGCCGAGGTCGGCCAGCTCGCCGCCCTCGAAGTCGATGACGATCTTCTTCGCCCCCTGAAGGCGGCCCTCGGCCAAACGGGTGGCCACGGCCCGGCCGCCCGGCGGTTCGTCGGAGCGGGGCCGGGTCCAGCGCAGGACGTAGTCCAGGGCCAGCGGCTCGCCGACGGGCGGAACGTCGCGGGGGACCCAGAAGGCGACGATGTTGTCATGCATCTCCAGCTCCGTCGGGATCTCGATGAGTTCGACATGGCCGTGGCCCCAGTCGCCCCGAGGCTCGACCCAGAGGCTGGGACGCCGTTCGTAGTGGGCCTCGAGATCCTGGTAGTGGTCGAAGGCGACGTCGCGCTGTAGGAGGCCGAAACCGCGGGGGTTGACGGCCTGAAGGGCCGAGATGTCCAGCCGCCCCGGGTTCTTCAGCGGTCTCCAGAGCCACTCGCCCGTGGAGAAGCGGATCTGAAGGCCGTCGGAATCGTGGACTTCGGGGCGGAAGTCGCCGTGGCGCCCGTTGCCCTCCTCGCCGTAGAAGAACATGCTCGTCAGGGGGGCGACGCCCAGCTTGGCCCCCTGGCGGCGCTGGAAGAGGACGGTCGAGACGTCCATGCGCGTCTCCTCGCCGGGGACGATGAGGAAGCGGTAGGCACCCGTGGCCGAGGGGCTGTCGAGAAGGGCAAAGACCTTGATGAAGGCCTCTTCCGGCGCGGGCTTGATGATCCAGAATTCGCGGAACCAGGGGAACTCCTCGCCCGAGGGCAGAGCCGTGTCGACGGCCAGACCCCGCGCCGAGAGGCCGTAGGCGTGTCCCTTGGCGACGGCCCTGAAATAGCTGGCCCCCAGGAAGACGGCCACTTCGTCGTGGTAATCGTCGCGGTTGATGGGATAATGAATGCGGAAGCCGGCGAAGCCCAGGTCGGAGGGAATTCTGTCCTTAAAGGTGTTGGAGCCGTAGTCGAAGGCCTCAGGATCGAAGGGCAGAGGCGCCGCATGGCCGTCGTCGACGACGTGAACCGTCACGCCCCTGTCGTAGAAGAGACCGGGGTGGAAGAACTGAAGCTGAAAGGGAAGGCCTTCCTCCTTCCAGAGGGCCTTCTCGGGGCGAAAACGGATGTCGCGCCACTGATCGTAATTGATGTCCAGCAGGAATTCCGGTATGCTCCGGCTTCGATCCTCGAAGGGACCGGCGGCGAGGCTGCGGGCCCTCTCGATGACGACGTCGAAGGTAAAGGGCTCGTCGGCCCGGGCCGATGGCGGCCAGACCGCCCACAACAGGGAGAGAGCGAGAAAGAGAACGCTCTTTGCGAACTTCTCGGGAACCATTTCTTCGGACAACCTCCTCAGAAAGTAGGAACAGAACTTCATCAAGGTATTATAGGGGCCTTCTCCCTCTTTCGTGAAGGGGCGGCACAAAATCCGAAGCCACAGGCCCGACCGGGAGAGCTACGCAGGACCCCTCGATTGAAGGCGTTCCCCGACGCCTCGCCGGCGGGGATTCGGGCACGCGGCTCGGGTCTACGGCCGTTCCGCGGCGAATCTGGCGGAGTTTCGCCCCTTCCTCGCCCCGAGGAGGGGCTCCTGTCGTCAACGGGGCGGTCCCCCCGTGGAAGCCGAAGAAGCGACGGGACGCTTTTCCCCAGGCAGGACAGCAACGACCGTCGTCCCCGAAGCGAGAGGATGACGGCAAAGACCCGCACCACCTCATCGCGATTCAAGGAGGCCTCCCTTCAGCATGAAGCGCCGCACGCTCCCTCTTCTCCTCTGTTCCCTCGTTCTTCTTTTCCCCCAGATGGCCCTCTGCGAGGCGCCTCCGGCCCCGGCTCCCGCGTCGGCTCCGGCGTCGGCTCCGGCCGAAAAAAAAGCCTACGACCCCCTCTACACCCTGCTGGCCCTGAACGCCTGCGTCGTCTCCGTGACGGAAACCATCCATTACGGCGACCGTCTCGTCCTGGACCAGGAATACACCAATATCGTCAACAACATCCGCTTCGCCGACATCGAGGCCGACGAGGAGCTGATCACCCTTTTCCAGGCCCTGCTCTCGGCCCTTCACGACGGCCTTCTCCGGGAGGTCGAGAAGGAGGCTTTCCTCCGGACCTACCAGCGCAACATCAAGAAGGCCATCGTCGAGTCCCTTTCGGAGGCCTCCTCCACGGCCAGCGGGACCTACGGCGCCATCCTCGAAGGGGCCATAGCCGTGGGCACGACCTATTTCGACCACAAAAACCGGATGGAGGATTACCGCGCCGAACTGGGAGAAAACCTCTGGAGCCTCGACAAGGAGCGGCGGAACCTCCTCAACGACCTGCAGAAGCAGCTCCTGGCCGCCTCGTGGAAGCTGCAGCGGCGCTACAGGCTCGACGACGCTCTCCGCCTGAGCCAGCAGGACCTGGCCACCTTCAACGACGCCCTTTCCGATCGGGACGGGGAGCGTCGGCTGAGGCGGCTGGAACGGATGAAATCCCGTTTCGTCGCCTACCCCCCCTTCTGGTACATCCTGGGAAAGACGGCCCAGGATTTGGGGCGCGACGACGAGGCCCGGGCCGCCTACGAAACCTTCGAGAAAAACCGGCGGCCCCTCTTCCGTTACGATCCTTTCTACGCCGCCGTGGCGATGAACCGCGCCGAGCTGCGTCGGGCCGACGAAAGAGAGGAGCTGGCCCGGGATCTGGAGATCCTCCTCGCCAACAGCCGCACCGAAGACGGAGCCAACAGGCTCTACGCGGGCCTGCGCTACCTCGACCTCCAGGATATCGAGCGGGCCAGGGCCTGTTTTCAGCAAAACGTCGACGAGGATTACGAAAAAGAGCTGAACCTCTGGATTCTCGACTCCCTCGACGGCGGCGCGTCCCCTCAGGCCCTGGCCCAGGAGCTGCAGCGGGAGGCCGAGGCGCTGACGGAGCAGCTCCTGACCGAGAACGGACTGAGGAACCAGGATCTCCTCCTCCTCTACGACCGGGGGAAAGACGCGACGGTCCTCCGCCGGATCGAGAAGGATCTGGCCTCGATCCGCCTCGAGCTGGTGCGCCGCCGGGCCCAGCGGGACACGCTGGCCCTCAGTCTGCCCGAGGGATGGGTGGCGGGAACGGGCGCCTTTCAGCACGACAATCACTTCGCCCTCCGCGAGGGGACCTTCGAGGTCGTTCTTTCCTTCGGATCCGGACAGGAGGTGGCCCGCTTCCGCCCGGACGACGTCAGGCTTCTCGTCTCCGGGTCGGATCGTCTCTCGCCCAAAGGGGGCGAGCCCGTCATCGGCTACGACCCCGATCTTCACCTTTTCGCGGCCTACGCGGGGGGACACTTCCACTCGTCGCTGGAGGCGACGTTGGAGATCGTCGACGGCGACGACGCCCTAACCCTCGGTTTCACCGGGCACAAAGCGGACCCCGCTCTTTTCTCCGAGGGGAAGGGGCTGGACTACGCCGTTCCCGTCGTCGGCCAGATCCGCCTGTTGAAAGACCTTTTCAGGGACTCGTCCCGCGTCGTCACCGAGGCCGTCCTCTTCGAGCCCTCCTCCGTCCGGTACCGGGGCAAGGTCTGGGCCGTCGAAAAGGGACAGCTGTCGGAGGCGAAAGAGGAGACGGCGGAGGTCACAGCCCCAGCCAGGCGAGCCAGAGCGGGACAGTGACGACGGAGAGGACCGTCGTGGCGGCGACGACTTCGCCGGCGTAGGCGCTGTCCATATCCATGCCCTTGGCCAGGACGAAGTTGTTGACGGCGCTGGGCATGGCCGTCGCCAGGATGACGGCGCCGGCCACATAGGGCTCGACGGGAAAAAAACGGAAGAGAAGGGCCATGACGGCGGGGTGGACGAAGAGGCGGAGGGTCACGTCGCGCCAGGCCGATCTCAGCGTGGCGAGGGGGCTCACGATGCGGATCGAGGCGCCCAGGGCGAGAAGGGCCAGAGCCGTCGCCAGGTCGCCGAGGATTTCCAGGAAGGCGTCGAGCCACCGGGGCAGGGTACCGAACCCCAGCAAGGAGGCCGAAACTCCGGCCAGGCAGGCCAGGAAGAGGGGGTTCAGGGCCACGGACCGGGCCGTTTCGACGAGGTGACGCCGAGAAAGACCGCCGGAAAGGGCGATCTGGGCCCAGGCGATGGAGAGCAGGTTGTAGGAAAAAAGCCCCACGGCGAGGTAGAGAGAGAGGGCTGCCACCCCCTCCGCCCCCAGGGCCAAGGCAACGACGGGAAGGCCCATGTAGACGTTGTTGGAGCGGATCGAGACGAGGACGGAAACGGCGACGCGACGGCGCTCCTGACCGGCCAGGCGGGCCAGAAGCCAGGCCAGCGGCGGCATGAGGAAAAAGGAGAGATGAATGGCGACGAAGAGGTTGCCGTTGAGAAGGACTTCGCCGCCGACGGCGATCGTCTTCCTGAAAAGGAGGGCGGGCAGGGAGACCCAGTAGAGAAGCCACATGAGCTGCGGGGCCGTCTCCTCCTTCAGGTAGCCCCGGCGACGCAGGACCCAACCGAGAAGAACAGTGAGAAGAAGGGGAACGACGGCGGAAAGACCGGCCATGGCGGAACCTCCTCCGATGGCCCTCGTCGGGGAGGGCTCCGGGATAGAGATGATGATAGCAGACGGGCCGGATAAAGGGGGAGCGCCGACACGTCCGCTCGTCAGAGCTTCCCCCGGAAACGCTGCCAACCGCGCCCGCAGCGAAGGGGCGGTGGTTCCCTGCACGTAACCGTCACCGCCGAGGGGACGTCGTCCGAGTCGGGAGACCCTGCGGGACGGTGGCCCCGTCCCGCGCGCCGCCAAGGATGGCCGCGCTCCCAGCAAGGGCAAAACCCCTCCGCCGCAGCGATGTTTTCCTGGAAGCGTTGTCCTCCCTGCCGTTTCGAAAGGGAGAAGGGGCTTTCGTCGCGGCTCTGGCCTTTCCTGGGAGCGTGGGCATCCTGCCCGCGCCCGCCCC
Source organism: Aminithiophilus ramosus (assembly GCF_018069705.1). Taxonomy (GTDB): domain Bacteria; phylum Synergistota; class Synergistia; order Synergistales; family Aminithiophilaceae; genus Aminithiophilus; species Aminithiophilus ramosus. Next base: position 2,537,752 of record NZ_CP072943.1, read on the forward strand.
GAAGGGGCGGTGGTTCCCTGCACGTAACCGTCACCGCCGAGGGGACGTCGTTCGAGTCGGGAGACCCTGCGGGACGGAGGACCTCCCGTCGCGGCTCTGGCTTTTCCTGGGAGCGTGGGCATCCTGCCCGCGCCCGCCCCGAAGGGGCGGTGGGGTTCCCTGCACGTAACCGTCGTCGCCGAGGGGACGTCGTTCGAGTCGGGAGACCCTGCGGGACGAGAAATCCGTCCCGCGCGCCGCCAGGATGGCCGCGCTCCCAGCAGGGGCAAGATCCCTCCGCCGCAGCGATGTTTTCCTGGAAGCGTTGTCCTCCCTGCCGTTTCGAAAGAGACGGAGGATCTCCCGTCGCGGCCTGGCCTTTCCTGGGAGCGTGGGCATCCTGCCCGCGCCCGCCCCGAAGGGGCGGTGGGGTTCCCTGCACGTAACCGTCGTCGCCGAGGGGACGTCGTCCGAGTCGGGAGACCCTGCGGGACGAGAAATCCGTCCCGCGCGCCGCCAGGGATGGCCGCGCTCCCAGCAGGGGCAAGATCCTTTCGCCGCAGCGATGTTTTCCTGGAAGCGTTGTCATCCCTGCCGCTTCGAAAGGGAGAAGGGGCTTTCGTCGCGGCTCTGGCTTTTCCTGGGAGCGTGGGCATCCTGCCCGCGCCCGCCCCGAAGGGGCGGTGGGGTTCCCTGCACGTAACCGTCGTCGCCGAGGGGACGTCGTTCGAGTCGGGAGACCCTGCGGGACGGTGGCCCCGTCCCGCGCGCCGCCAAGGATGGCCGCGCTCCCAGCAGGGGCAAGATCCTTTCGCCGCAGCGATGTTTTCCTGGAAGCGTTGTCATCCCTGCCGCTTCGAAAGGGAGAAGGGGCTTTCGTCGCGGCTCTGGCTTTTCCTGGGAGCGTGGGCATCCTGCCCGCGCCCGCCCCGAAGGGGCGGTGGGGTTCCCTGCACGTAACCGTCGTCGCCGAGGGGACGTCGTTCGAGTCGGGAGACCCTGCGGGACGATAACCCCGTCCCGCGCGCCGCCAGGATGGCCGCGCTCCCAGCAGGGGCAAGACCCTTTCGCCGCAGCGATGTTTTCCTGGAAGCGTTGTCCTCCCTGCCGTTTCGAAAGGGACGGAGGATCTCCCGTCGCGGCCTGGCCTTTCCTGGGAGCGTGGGCATCCTGCCCGCGCCCGCCCCGAAGGGGCGGTGGTTCCCTGCACGTAACCGTCACCGCCGAGGGGACGTCGTTCGAGTCGGGAGACCCTGCGGGACGGTAACCCCGTCCCGCGCGCCGCCAGGATGGCCGCGCTCCCAGCAGGGGCAAGACCCCTCCGCCGAGGGGACGTCGTCCGAGTCGGGAGACCCTGCGGGACGAGAAATCCGTCCCGCGCGCCGCCAGGATGGCCGCGCTCCCAGCAGGGGCAAGATCCCTCCGCCGCAGCGATGTTTTCCTGGAAGCGTTGTCCTCCCTGCCGTTTCGAAAGAGACGGAGGATCTCCCGTCGCGGCCTGGCCTTTCCTGGGAGCGTGGGCATCCTGCCCGCGCCCGCCCCGAAGGGGCGGTGGGGTTCCCTGCACGTAACCGTCGTCGCCGAGGGGACGTCGTCCGAGTCGGGAGACCCTGCGGGACGAGAAATCCGTCCCGCGCGCCGCCAGGGATGGCCGCGCTCCCAGCAGGGGCAAGATCCTTTCGCCGCAGCGATGTTTTCCTGGAAGCGTTGTCATCCCTGCCGCTTCGAAAGGGAGAAGGGGCTTTCGTCGCGGCTCTGGCTTTTCCTGGGAGCGTGGGCATCCTGCCCGCGCCCGCCCCGAAGGGGCGGTGGGGTTCCCTGCACGTAACCGTCGTCGCCGAGGGGACGTCGTTCGAGTCGGGAGACCCTGCGGGACGGTGGCCCCGTCCCGCGCGCCGCCAAGGATGGCCGCGCTCCCAGCAGGGGCAAGATCCTTTCGCCGAGGGGACGTCGTTCGAGTCGGGAGACCCTGCGGGACGATAGCCCCGTCCCGCGCGCCGCCGCACCGGGCCGCGCTCCCAGCAGGGGCAAAACCCCTCCGCCGCAGCGATGTTTTCCTGGAAGCGTTGTCCTCCCTGCCGTTTCGAAAGGGAGAAGGGGCTTTCGTCGCGGCTCTGGCTTTTACTGGGAGCGTGGGCATCCTGCCCGCGCCCGCCCCGAAGGGGCGGTGGTTCCCTGCACGTAACCGTCGTCGCCGAGGGGACGTCGTTCGAGTCGGGAGACCCTGCGGGACGGTAACCCCGTCCCGCGCGCCGCCAGGATGGCCGCGCTCCCAGCAGGGGCAAGACCCTTTCGCCACAGCGATGTTTTCCTGGAAGCGTTGTCCTCCCTGCCGCTTCGAAAGGGAGAAGGGGCTTTCGTCGCGGCTCTGGCTTTTCCTGGGAGCGTGGGCATCCTGCCCGCGCCCGCCCCGAAGGGGCGGTGGGGTTCCCACGCTTCGCCGTCGTTACTCAGGTGACGTCGTTCAGGACGGAGACCCTGCGGGACGATAACCCCGTCCCGCGCGCCGCCAGGATGGCCGCGCTCCCAGCAGGGGCAAGATCCTTTCGCCGAGGGGACGTCGTTCGAGTCGGGAGACCCTGCGGGACGGTAACCCCGTCCCGCGCGCCGCCAAGGATGGCCGTGCTCCCGGCGAGGGCAAAACCCCACGCCCCGGCGGGTCAGCCTTTGAGCAGGGAGAGCAGTTCCTCTTCCGTCAGGGTGACGGCCCGGTCCGTTCCGTCGAGGAGGGCCTGGGCCAGCTCCCGCTTGTCGCGGTGAAGGGCGACGATCTTCTCCTCCACCGTCCCTTTGGCGAGGAGGCGAAGGACGGTGACGGGGCGCTCCTGGCCGATTCGGTGGGCCCGATCCGTGGCCTGGTCCTCGACGGCGGGATTCCACCAGGGGTCGAGATGGATGACGTAGTCGGCGCCGGTGAGGTTGAGGCCCAGGCCCCCTGCGCGGAGGCTGATGAGGAAGCAGTCTCCCTCTCCTCGCTGGAAGGCCTCGACGATGAGGCCCCGTTCCTTCTGGGGCGTCGAGCCGTCGAGGTACTGGTAGGAGATGGCCGCCTCGTCGAGGGCCCGGCGGACGAGGGCCAGGTGGTCGACGAACTGGCTGAAGACGAGGGCCCGGTGACCGCCCTGGCGAATTTCCTCCAGGCTCTGGAGAAGGAGGTCCATCTTGGACGAGCTCTCCAGGGGAACGTCGGCGACGAGGCGGGGGTGACAGGCAGCCCGGCGGAGCCGCATCAGTTCGGCCAGGATGCGGAAACGGCCCCCTTCGGGCCCTCCTGCGGCGATTTTTTCCAGGGCATCCCTGCGGAGGGCCTCGTAGAAGGCCCTCTCTTCTTCGGAGAGCTCCACGTCGAGGGTGACCTCCGTGATCGACGGCAGCTCCTCCAGGACCTCCTCCTTGGTCCGCCTCAGGATGAAGGGGCGCACCAGACGACGGAGACGGGATCGGGCATCGCGGTCTCCCCGTTCTTCGACGGGGACGACGAAGCGGCGCCGGAAGGCCTCGAGGGAGCCCAGAAGACCGGGGTTGAGGAAGCGGAAGAGGGACCAGAGCTCGACGAGGCTGTTTTCGACGGGCGTTCCCGAGAGGGCGACGCGGAAGTCGGCTTTGAGGGCCACGGCGGCCTGGGCACGGCGCGTCTGGGGATTTTTCATGGCCTGGGCCTCGTCGAGGACGACGGTGGACCAGCTCCGGGAGGTGAACAGTTCCCTTTCGATCTGGAGAAGGGCCCAGGAGCAGAGGACGACGTCGCCCGATGCCGCCTCGCCGACGAGGGCCTTCCGATCGGCCGAGGCGAAGAGGTGCGTTTTCAGGCTCGGCGTGAACCGTTCGGCCTCGGCCTGCCAGTTGGAGCAGACCGAGGTGGGGGCCACGACGAGGGCGGCCCCGAGGCCCTGTCGATGGGCGAGAAGGGCCAGGGCCTGGATGGTCTTGCCCAGCCCCATGTCGTCGGCGAGGCAGGCCCCTCCGCCCCAGTGGGCCAGGGAGGCCATCCAGCGGAACCCCTCCTCCTGGTAGTCGCGGAGCTTTCCCCTGAAGGCCCGGGGGAGGGCGGCGGGTTTTTGCGCGGCCTCGCGGAGACGTTCTTTCAGGTCCTTCCAGCCCGAATCACCCTCGACGGAGGCTTCGAGGGCCGTTTCCGCCAGGAAGGGGGCCGCCAGGAGGGGCAGGGCCTGCTCCTCCCCTTTCTTCCGGGCCATGGCGGCCAGGCTTTCGAGACGCTTTTTGAGGCGCGACGAGAGAGCCAGGAAGGCGCCGTCGCCGATGGAGATGAAGCGCTTCGTTCCCTCGACGGCGGCAAGGAGGGTCCTCAGGGCGACGACCCGTCCCTCGTCGAGGACGATCTCTCCCTCGACGGCGAGCCAGTCGTCGCGGCGGCGGACCCGCAGCGAGAGGCGATCGGCGTCGGCCCGGCCTCCGACGGAGAGGGGCTTCCCCTCGGGCCACTCGGGCCGGAAGGGAACCGGGCTCTCCCTGAGGGAGAGAAGAAGCTCAAGGGTCGATTCCAGGTCGGGAAGATCCTGTTCCAGGAAAGGGCCTTCGCCCTCGGCCAGCAGGGGGCAGGCCTCGACGAGGGCGTCGAGGGAGGCCTTCTCGGCCTCGAGGTCCCGCCGGGCCCTCACGGGCCGCCCCCGCAGGGAGCCGACGACGTCGGCCTTCCCCTGTCCCGCCGGGAGGAAGGTCCCCTCGTCGCCGAGGGGGCGACAGCCGACGCGGACGTTGACCCCCTCTCCCCGGGGCTGGAAGCGCAGCCGCGGCAGGCTTTCGGTCTCGACGAGTTCGGCCTTGGCGGCCAGGAGGGAGAGGGCCGGGTCGACGTCGACGAGGGGGGCCAGGGCCTGGAGCGTCTCGAAGAGGCGCCCTTCTCCCTCGGCGGGAATGGCCAGCCCTTTCTTGCCCAGGAAGGAGGCCAACGCCCGGACCGAGTCGTCGACGGAGGCGAAAAGGAGGCGATGGGGCTCCTCTTCCTGCCAGAAAACGTATTTCTTGCCGGCCTCCTCCAGATCGAGGGAGGGGGAGAGGCGGAGGAGCCATCCGGCGCGTTTCCTGCTCAGGGCAAGGGAGGCGGGGCGCTCCTCGAAAGAGAGGAAGGCATCGGGCTCGTCGGCGAAGGCGACGCGCCCGTGGACGACCAGGGCGGGGACGGCTCGGGTCTCGTCGCAGGTGACGGCGATCTCCTTGTGCCCCCAGTAGTTCTCCACCTCCTGGCGGAAGGAGGCGAGGACGGCCCGGTCCTCCGGGGGATAGAGATCGGCGGTGGACAGAAGGCGTTCGATGGCGGCCCTTTTCCCCTTGGACCAGGAGCCGCTCTTAAGACGTTTCTGCTCCAGCGCGTCGAGGACGAAAAGGGAGCCGCCTTCGGCGGGGAAGTCCATGAGCCAGACCAGGCGCCGTTCGGTCTCGGCCTTCGCCTCCGAGGGAGATCGGCGGGCCAGGGCGAGGAGCGTCTCCAGCTTGCCCTCCCAGGTCTGGCGGGGAAGGAGGCGGTCGCAGACGGAGACGAGCCCCCGCTCCTCGAAGAAGGCCGCCACCTCCCGGGGAGGCTGTCTCTCCTCCATGCGGGCCTGAAGGAGGGCCCTCTCGGAGGCGACCAGGGCGTAGCTGTGCCGATCGCCGACGGGGTTCCCTCTCTCGATCTGCCACTCGGCCGTCAGGAAGTCGCGCCCCTCCGACGGAGCGACGAGGGCGAAAAGAAGGCGGGCGATCACCTCGTCGAGAGGGGTCAGGATGCTGTCGGCCTCGACGAAGGCGTCGAGGATCGTCTTCCAGTTCCTCTCCGGGACCTCGCCCAGGCGCCGTTCGGCGACGTGCTGAAAGGCCCTCGGGGACAGGAGGAGGGGAAAACGCCCTTTGCCCCGCAGGGCCCAACGGCAGAGCCCCAGAAGTTCCCTGTTTTCGGCCGGACCGTCGGCCTCGACGAGGTAGAGAAGGTAGAAGAGGAAGAAGAGATCACAGGGGAAGCCCTGGCGCTTCCCCTGCTCCTTGCGCCAACGGAGCAGGACCTCCCTGAAGACGGCCCCGTTTTTCTCCCCCTTCAGGTAGGCTACGGCGGGCTCGAGGAAGGGGCTGGAGGGGACCTTGCCACACAGGGAGTGGAGGGCCTCCACGTCGCCCGACAGGAGGGCGGCCATGGCCGTCCAGGTCATGAGACGCTCTTTGAGGGCCGCATTGGCGCCGATCTTCAGCGAAAGCTCGGTCAGGGTCCGGGCCGTCAGGGGCAGGGCCGTGCCCTCTCCCCTGAAAAACAGAAGCAGCCAGGCCCGAAGGACGATGGAGCGCCCCGCCTCGGTGAGTCCGTCGAGGAGGTCGACTCCGTCGAGGCGCGAGGCGAGGGGAAGGACCGGAGAGATTCCGGCCAGATCGATCTGTTCCCAGACGAGGCTGTCCTGGCCCGTCAGGAGGGCCCTCTGGACGATTCCCTGCGGCAGGGGAGCCCAGGAGGATTGCGACGGCAGAGGGAGGGCCGCCGCGAGCCGCGCCTCGACCTCGAGCAGGCGACCGTCGCGGATGAGGTGACACAGGACGGGCGATTTGACTCCCTCGGCGGCGGCGAAGACGTCGTTTTTCCTCTCCATGCGGGTCTCGACGAAACGGGCCCTCTCGAGCGCTCCGCAGAGAGCCTTCACGTCGGCCGCCGAGACGACGCGCCATTCCCGCCCGTATCGGGCGAGACACTTACCGAGAAGAGTGGCGGTGAGAGGGTCGTCGGCGAGGACGAGACTGTCGACGACAGCCCGCTCGGCGGGCACAAGGGCAAGGTAGCGGGAAAGATCGAAGGGCAAGGGATTTTCCTCCTCAAGACAGGGCGGAACCGGAGTGCCGGATGAAGGCGACCGGTCTCTTTCGCGCTCCATAATACGACACTTCGCCCGAAAGGGGACAAGGTTCCCTCGATTGCCGCCGCCGGAGAAGGGCGCTACCATAGAACCCGGCCAAAGGCCGAAGGAGGCTGGACGATGCTGCTCGAGGGGAAAAAAAGTCTGCCCCAGTTTCTGCACTGGGTGACGACGCTGCCCGGCGAAGTGACGGCGCGGCGGCACTTCGCCGCCTCGGAGCCCCGGTTCGGCCCCTGGCCCGAACTGGACGGGCGGCTTCGCGCCTTTTTCGCCGCCCGGGGAATGAAGGGGCTTTACAGCCATCAGAGCGAGGCCGCCTCTCTCGCCCTGGCCGGAAAGGATGTCGTCGTCGTGACGCCGACGGCCTCGGGGAAGACGCTCTGCTACACCCTGCCCGTTCTGGAGTCGATCGCCCGCGACGGGGCCTCCCGGGCCCTCTTTCTTTTCCCCACCAAGGCCCTGAGCCAGGACCAGCTGGCCTCCCTCTACGAGACGGTGACGGCCTGCGGCCTCGACGTGAGCACCTTCACCTACGACGGAGACACGCCGCCCGCGGCGCGGAGCAAGGTCCGCACGGCGGGCCAGGTGGTGATCACCAACCCCGACATGCTCCACACGGCGATCCTCCCCCACCACACCAAGTGGGTCAAGCTTTTCGAGAACCTGCGCTACATCGTCATCGACGAGCTCCACAGCTACCGCGGCATCTTCGGTTCCCACATGGCCAACGTCCTGCGCCGTCTCATGCGGATCTGCGCCTTCTACGGCTCGAGGCCCACCTTCATCTGCACGTCGGCGACGATCGCCAACCCCGCGGAGCTGGCCGAAAGGCTTCTGGGGCGGCCCGTCGCCGTCGTGGCCCGCAGCGGGGCCCCGCAGGGCGAGAGGGAGATCCTCCTTTACAACCCGCCCGTCGTGAACCGTCAGCTCGGCATCCGCCGCTCGTCGCTGCTGGAGACGAGCCGCATCGCCGGAGAGGCGCTGGCCGACGGAATCGGCACCATCGTCTTCACCCGGAGCCGGATCAACGTCGAGATCCTCCTGACCTACCTGCGCCAGGAGCTGACGCGGAGGAAGATGGACCCGAGCCGCATCGCCGGCTACAGAGGCGGCTATCTGCCCAACGAACGGCGGGCCATCGAAGAGGGGCTCCGCAGCGGAAGGATAAGGGGCGTCGTGAGCACCAACGCCCTCGAGCTGGGCGTCGACATCGGCTCCCTCGATCTGGCCGTCCTCCACGGCTACCCGGGAAGCATCGCCTCGGCGCGGCAGCAGATGGGCCGGGCCGGACGGCGCCAGGGGCTCTCGGCGGCGATCCTCGTCGCCTCCTCCTTCGCCCTGGATCAGTTCCTGGCCCACCAGCCCGACTACTTCTTCGGCGGCTCGCCCGAGCGGGCCCGGATCGGCCCCGACAACCTCTACATCCTCGTCAACCACGTCAAGTGCGGCGCCTTCGAGCTGCCCTTCTCCGAGGGGGAACCCTTCGGAGAGAGGGCGCCGGCGGAGATCCTGACCTATCTGGAACAGCAGGAGGTCCTCCACCGCGCCGGAGGACGCTACCACTGGCAGGCCGATTCCTTCCCCGCCGAGGCCTTCTCCCTCCGGAGCGCCACGAGCGAGAACTACGTCATCATCGACCGCACCGAGACGGGGCGGCCCGTCGTCATCGGCGAGGTGGACCGCCCCAGCGCCCCCATGCTGATCCACCCCGAGGCGATCTACTTCCACGGGGGGAGGACCTATCAGGTGACGGAGCTGGACGGCGAGGGGATGCGCTGCTACGTCAAGGAGGTGGAGGTGGATTACTACACCGACGCCGACCTGGCCGTGAGGCTCGAGGTGCTCGACGAGTTCGAGAGCGGCCCCGACTGGGGCTGGGGCGAGGTGCTCCTGGCGGCCCGCCCCACGGTCTACAAGAAGATCCGCCTCAACACGCACGAGAACATCGGCTACGGCCACATCCATCTCGGCGAGGAGCAGATGCACACCACGGCCTGCCGCCTCTGCCTTCCCGAAGGACTCTTCGAGGCCTGGAGCGAGGACGAGCGGAGCACGGCCCTCACGGGGCTGGCCCACCTGCTGCGCATCACGGCCCCTCTCTTCCTCATGTGCGACCGGAGCGACATCCAGGTCCACAGCCTCGTCAAGGACCCTCATTTCGGACGCCCCACGATCTACCTCGTCGACAACTTCCCCGGAGGCGTGGGGCTGGCCGAGGGGGCCTGGCAGAGCCGGGAGGCGCTCCTCGATTCGGCCCGCGAGGCCCTCCTCTCCTGCCCCTGCGACGGGGGCTGTCCCGCCTGCGTCGGCGCCCTGGGCCGGGAGATGAGGGCCAAGGAGAGGACGCGGCGCCTCGTCGAAGGCCTGAGTCGCCGAAGATGAGCCTCCTCTCCCGTCTCGAGGCGATGCTGGGCCCCTCCAGGGCTCCCGTCGAACGCCCGAGGGCTCCGAGGTCCCTGCCGCCGGGACGATGGATCGACGAGGGGGTCTATCTCATGGAGACAACGATCCCCCTCGAACGGGACGAGGCCCCGCTCCTGGCCCTCTGGGGAGACCGCGACGGGGCCCTCTGCTTCGATCTCGAGACGACGGGGCTGGCCGGAGGGACGGGGACCTACGCCTTCCTGGCCGGGGTGGGGCGGATCGGGGCCCGGTCGATCGAGACGGGACAGCTCTTCCTGACGTCGCCCGCCTTCGAGGAGGCCTGGCTGGCGGCCCTGGAGACCCTCCTGCCCCCGCCCTCCCCCCTGGTGACCTACAACGGCAAGCGCTTCGACGTTCCCCTCCTCCAGACGCGGCGCACCCTTCACAGGAAGGCGCCTCTGGAACCCGAAGGACATCTGGATCTGCTCCACCTGGCCCGGGCCCTCTGGAGCGCCCGTCTTCCCAGCTGCCGCCTCGGCGAGGTGGAGCGCTCCGTCCTGGGACTGCGGCGCAGCGGCGACGACGTGCCGGGAAGCCTCGTCCCCGACCTTTACCGCGACTTCCTCCGCAGCGGCGACGCGGCCCCTCTCGAGGGGGTCTTCTACCACAACCGGATGGATCTCGTCGCCCTGGCCCTCCTGCGCGACCGCGTCGCCCTGGCGATGGCCGGGAGGCGCGGCGACGGCGCCGAACTCGTCGCCGCCGGTCGGGCCTGGCAGAGGGCGGGAGGGAGGGACGAGGCCCTGGAGCTCTGGCGAAAAGCCCGGGAGAAAGGGGCCGAAGGGGCGCTGGAGTGCCTGGCCCGATCGGCCAAGATCGACCACCGCTGGGAGGAGGCCCTGACGCTCTGGGAGGAGGCCCTGTCCGCAAGCGGGGACCCCTCCGTCGCCGTCGAGCTGGCCAAGGCCTGCGAACACCGGTTGGGCGACATCGCCCGGGCCCGGCTCTGGGCCGAAGAGGCCCGAAGACTTCTCGACGGTCGCCGCCCCCTCATGGAGGGCCCCGAGTGGCGCCGCCTGCGGGGGGAGATCGACCATCGGCTGAGACGGCTGGCCCGCAAGGAGAGCGGACTTCCACGGGAACGGGTATAATGTGGCTGATAGCGATTTCACGTTACGAAGGCTCCCATCAAAGAGGAGGGTGAAAGGATGGCGACGGTACCGGCACACATCTTTCGCGAATACGACATCCGCGGTCTCGCCGACGAGGAGCTGACGCCTCGAACGGTGACGCTCATCGGTCGGGCCCTGGGGACGCGCCTGGTGCGCCGCGGCGTCACGACAGCCACCGTCGGCGGCGACGTGAGGCTCTCGACGGAGCGGATCCGCGGCGACCTCATCGAAGGCCTGACGGCGACGGGGCTGGACGTCATCGACATCGGCCGGGTGACGACGCCCCTTTTCTACTGGAGCCTCTATCACTTCGAGGCCGGCGGCGGCGTCATGATCACGGGCAGCCACAACCCCAAGGAGTTCAACGGCCTCAAGCTGGCCGAGGGGAAATCGACGCTCTACGGCGCCCAGATCCAGGAGATCCTGGCCATGATCGAGTCGGGCGACCTCGACGAGGCGCCCCGTCCCGGCACGGTGACGAAGGCCGATATCGCCTCGGCCTACGTGGAGATGCTCCTGTCGAAGCTGAAGCTGGCCCGTCCCCTCAAGGTCGTGGCCGACGCCGGGAACGGCACGGCCTCTCTGATGATCGAGACCTTCCTCAGGGGGCTGGGCTGCGACGTGATCCCCCTCTTCTGCGAGGCCGACGGGACCTTCCCCAACCACCATCCCGACCCGACGAAGCGGGAGAACCTCCAGGACCTCATCCGAGCCGTCGTCGAGAGCGGCGCCGACGTGGGCGTCGGCTTCGACGGCGACTCGGACCGCATCGGCGTCGTCGACGACAGGGGACGGGTCATCTTCGGCGATACCCTCATGGCCCTCTACTGGAGGGAGATCCTCCCCCATCATCCGGGGACGCCGGCCATCGTCGAGGTCAAGTCCTCGCAGGCCCTCGTCGAGGAGATCGAACGCCTCGGCGGCGAGGTGATCTTCTACAAGTCGGGCCACTCCCTCATCAAGGCCAAGATGCGCGAGGTGGACGCCCTCTTCACGGGAGAGGTCTCGGGCCACATGTTCTTCGCCGACGAGTTCTACGGCTTCGACGACGCCTTCTACGCCGCCGGACGGCTGCTGCGCCTTCTGGCCGCCCAGGACCGGAAACTGTCGGAGATCCTCGACACGATCCCCTCCTACCCCAGCACGGCCGAGACGCGCATCGCCTGCCCCGATTCGGTCAAGTTCGCCGTCATCGACGCCATCCGCGACGGCGCCCTGAAGGAGTACGAGGCCATCACCGTCGACGGCGTCCGCGTCCTCTACCCCGACGGCTGGGGACTGGTGCGGGCCTCCAACACGCAGCCCGTCATCGTCGCCCGCTGCGAGGGAACGACGGAAGAGGCCCTGAAACGGATCGAGGCGGACATGAAGGGGCGCATCCTCGCCGCCGACGTGGCCGACTTCGACTGGGAGTATTAGACGCGGCGACCGCCGCGCCCCGGAAGAGGCGCGGCGGTCGGGGCTCGGGAGGCTCCCGAGCGGTTCCGACGGGAGGTGTCCCATGCGCATCGCGGCAGCTCAACTCAATCCCACCGTGGGCGACGTGGCGGGCAACGTCGCCCTTCTGGCCCGGGCGATCGCCTCGATCCCTCCGGGCGAGGCCGATCTCGTCGTGGCGCCCGAGCTTTTCCTGACGGGCTACCCCCCGCTCGATCTGCTGGAGAAGGGCTGGTTCCTCGAAAGCGTCGGGCGGGGCATCGCCGACGTGGCCGAACTCTCCCGCTCCCGGCCCGATCTGGCCGTCCTCTTCGGCGCCCCGCGCCCCACCGGCGGCGGCCGGGGCAAGCCCCTCCACAACGGGGCCCTTCTCGTCGAGGCGGGCCTCGTCGTCGGCGAACAGGCGAAGACGCTTCTGCCCACTTACGACGTCTTCGACGAGGCCCGCCACTTCGCCCCGGCGGCGCGCAACCGGACCCTCCCCTTCCGGGGAGAGAGGCTGGGCGTCACCGTCTGCGAGGACATCTGGAACGATGCCGGAACCTGGCCCGGCGCCTCCCTCTACGACAGAGACCCCGTCGCCGAGGCCGTCGCCGACGGCGCCACGATGATCGTCAATCTCTCGGCCTCGCCCTTCTCCATGGGGAAGGAACGGCTCCGGTTCCGCCTGGCCGAAAGGGCGAGGCAGCGCTTCGGGCTTCCCCTCCTCTACGTCAACCAGGTGGGCGGCAACGACGAGCTCCTCTTCGACGGCCGGAGCTTCCTCCTCGACGGATCCGGCCGCGCCACGGTCCTTCCCGGGTTTCGGGAGACGACGGCCGTCGTCGACACGGAGCGGGGCGAGGGAGAGTACGTCCCTCTCGACGACGTCGGTGCCGTCTACGAGGCCCTCGTCATGGGGCTGCGCGACTACTGCCGCAAGTGCGGCTTCTCCAGAGCCATTCTGGGCCTCTCGGGCGGCATCGACTCGGCGCTGACGGCCGTCATCGCCGCCCGCGCCCTGGGCCCCGAGGCGGTGACGGCCCTCGCCATGCCCTCGCCCTATTCGTCGCGGGGAAGCGTCGACGACTCGCGCCTCCTGGCCCGCAACCTGGGCATCGCCTTCAAGGTCCTGCCCATATCGGAGATCTTCCGGACCTGTCTCGCCGAGATGGCCCCCATCCTGGAGGGCAGGGGACGGGCCCTGGCCGAGGAGAACCTTCAGGCCCGCATCAGGGGAAACGCCCTCATGGCCCTCTCCAACGCCACGGGAGGTCTCGTCCTCTCGACGGGCAACAAGAGCGAGCTGGCCATGGGCTACTGCACCCTCTACGGCGACATGGACGGGGGGCTGGCCCTGCTGGCCGACGTGCCCAAGACCCTCGTCTACGCCCTGGCGCGCCACGTCAACGGACCGGGCGAGATCATCCCCGGAGCCGTCATCGACAAGCCCCCCTCGGCGGAGCTCCGCCCCGACCAGAAAGACAGCGACAGCCTCCCTCCCTACGAGGTTCTCGACGCCATCCTGGAACGCCACATCGAAGAGGGCGCCTCGCTGAGCGCGATCGTCGCCGACGGCTTCGACGAGGCCACGGTCCGCTCCGTCCTCGCCACGGTGGCCCGCAACGAGTACAAGCGCCGCCAGGCCGCCCCAGGCCTGCGGGTGACGACGAAGGCCTTCGGCCTGGGCCGCCGCATGCCTCTGGCGGCCCGGTTCTCCTTTTAGCCCGTGAGGCGCCTCCTCCCCCCGCTCTGCCTGGCCGGAGCCCTTCAGCTTCTCTCGGCGGCGATCGGCGCCCTGGGCCTGCCCGTCACGTGGAACGACGGCGTGGCCCTCTCGGCCTTCGGCGCCTCTCCCGCCGCCGTCACCCTGGGACTGGCCGGCCTCGCGGCCGTCACGTTCCTCTTCCGCCGCCGCGATCGCCTCGCCGCGACGGGGCTGACCCTCCTCTGGGGAGGGGCCGCGAGCAACGTCGTCGACCGCCTCGTCCACGGCGCCGTCATGGATTACATCCCTCTGCCTCTGCCCCCCTTCCCGACCCTTCCTCCCCCCCTCCCCTCGCCGCCCGCGGTGATCCACCTCAACGGCGCCGACCTGGCCCTCCTGGCCGGCGCCCTTTGCCTCCTCCTCTCGACGCGACGGAAAGGGTGACAAGGGAGAAGGACGATCGCCGTCACCCGGAGGGAAACGAGAACCGCAAGCGGAAGGAGGAGGGGCCGACGGCCCCTCCTCCTTCCGCTTGCGCTGCCGTTTCCGCTGTCGGCTCGGCCGATCGGGACGGGATCGTCTCCGAAAGGGTCTCCTAGCGGGGCTCGCCCCAGTAGGGCCAGTTGCCGTTGAGGACGCGCAGGGCCGACGCGTTCGGATCCTGGCCGTTGAGCACGAGGCTCATGAGGGAATCGAAGCCCGAGAGGTTGTCGTAGTCGACGACGGAGAGGGAGAGGGTGGGCCCCCAGTCGAGATCGGCGAGCCAGGCCGCCAGCTCGGCGGGCAGGGCGGGGAAGGTGTAGCTCCCGTCGCCCTTCTCCCTGTCGACGAGGACGTTCCAGTTCACCGTCGTGTAGCTGTAGACGGAGGGCTCGGAGACGCTCTTGGAGCCTTCGAGGCCGACGAAGAAGGCGTCGACGGCGTTCGTCGTCTCGAGCCGCCAGGAGGCCTGGGGGGTCGCTCCGCTCCTGTCGAGGCTGGCCGAGGTGAAGAGGTAGTCGGGCAGAGAGACGGTCATGCTCGACGGCAGAGAGGAGCCGAGGCGCTTCTCCTCCTCGACGGCGGTGTAATCCCGCTCCTCGGCGTCGTTGACGTTGGCCCCCGAGGCGGACTGGGCGTAGAAGTCGGCCTCGAAAGCGGCGATCTGGGCCGTGCCGGCCTTGGCGGCCTTCTCCAGCAGGGCCTCCTTGCGGGCCCGCAGCTCGTCCCGGTCGGGAGCCGTTCTCCTCGCCCCGCTTCCGGCGACGCTGTAGTCGTAGAGGTCGGACAGGGTGTACTCGACGCCACGACGCTCGGCCGTGAGGAAGAGCCAGGTGACGTCGACGTTGGAGGTCCAGGGGACGTTGACGGGGTTTCCGGTCAGATCGACGGTGTAGAGATCGCCCGATACCGGCGTCTGGTCGTAGAGGACGCCCCAGGAGTGAAGCGTCTGGGCCTCGCTTCCTTCGTTCCAAGTCCTGGCCAGGGCCAGCAGCGTCAGCTTGCCGTCCTCCTGGAGATGGCTTTGATAGACGGAGACGCCGTCCTGGCGGGGATACTCCCGATACAGGTAGGCGTAGGCGGGCTGGAAGGTCACGTAGCCCTCCTCGGGGATATCGGGCGAGGCGACGGCCAGAGAGACGGAATAGAGAGGCCCGTCCCCGTCGTCCTCGGCGGCGAACAGGTGGGGCTGTTCGCCCTCGTCGTCGTCGTCGTCCTCGACGAGGATCTTCAGCTCCGCCACGGGGATGTCGACGGCCGTGTAGATGTGACGGTAGGTGTGGAGGGTTCCCGGATAGGTCTTCTTCTGCTCGTAGGCGTAGCTCACGGTGGCGGTGTTGCGCCCGATGTCGCCGAAGTCGGCCTTGCCCAGGGCGTTGGTCTTCTTCGTCGCCTCGACGGAGCCGTCCGCCCTGTGGAGGATGACCCAGGCTCCGACGACGGGATCGCCCTCGTCATCGAGAAGGTTGACGACGAGCCGTCCCGCCAGGGGAAGAGGTCCCCAGGCGACGGGAACGGTCATGGAGCTGGCCTTGCCCTCCCCGTCGGTGGCGGTGAAGGTGATCTGGGCCGATCCGGAAAGGGAGTTGGGCGCCGTCCAGACCGTCGAGCTCCCCGTAGCCGTCGAGAAGGTCCCGTCCGTGGCGGTCCAGGCATAGGTCACCGCTCCGCCCTCGGGATCGCGGGCCTCGCCGGTGAAGGTCACCGAGCCGAGGGTGCCGAGCTGTCCCTCGGGCGTCCGGACCAGCCGGGTGATGACGGGGGCCTGGTTGGCGACGGTGAAATCGACGGTGACGGGAACGTCTTTGTCGTTGACCTTGGCCGCCTTGGCCTCGACGCCGGCGACGTAGATCATGACGTCGGCGTTGACGGGGACGTTCAGGCTGTATCGGCCGGAGGAATCGGTCTCGGCGACGCCTCCCGTGCTGGAGTAGACCTTGATGCCGGCCAGCGCCGCGCCGGTCTCGCCTTTAACGGTGCCCTCGACGACGCCCTCGAAGCTGACGGTGATGACGTTGTTCAGCTCGATGGAGGGTCTGCCGTCGGGTCGCTCGCATTCGTTTTCGTCGAAGGGCGTGTAGATGTCGTCGGAGTCGACGATTCCCTCGGCCGCCTCGGTCACGTCGTAGAAGAACCGGACGTTCCCGGCCAGGGCGTAGACCTGGGCCCTCTCGCGCTCTTCGGCCACGTCGGAAGTCGATTTCTTGACGACGATGCCCCGGGCCCAACCGTTCTCGTCGGTCCTCACGGGCCGGGAGGTGTTCTTGTAGGAGACGCCCGTCGAGTAGACGGGGATATTCTCCAGCGGGTTGCCGTCGCCGTCGACGACCTGGACGCAGAAATAGGCGAACTCCTGGGGATAGTCGGCATTCCACCAGCTGAAGTGCGTCGCCTTGGCCGTGACGTAGAGGCGCCCGTCGGCGCCCTCGACGATGACGGCCTTGTCGCGCTCGGGCGTCGAGGGGTCGGCGTCCTCTTCGACCCACAGGGCCAGATCGGTGTCGTAGGACCACCAGTCGATGACGTCGCCCGAGACGTAGGCGAGACCGGTGTCGGGGTTGAGAAGCGTTCCGTCCTGATACGCCTCGGGCAGGAGAAGCGTGACCTCGATGGGAGGATCGAAGGCGGTGACCGCCTCGTCTCCGCTGGCGAGCGTCGCCTCGAAGAAGGCCATGCTCACGAGGGGGACGTCGCCGCTGGCCGCCGTGGCGGCCATGTAGTCGCCGGGAAAGGCGGCGGCCCCGACGGGATCGGTTGGATCGCCCACGAAGAGGGTGAAGTCGCCGTCAGGCAGGTTCTCGAAACGGAAGGCGTCTCCCGAGGCGACGCCGTCCGTGACCGTCGGCGTCTCGACCCGGGGCAGCACGACGTGGACGGAGTGGCTCTCTCCGGCCTTGACGGTGAGGGCTCTCTGGTAGGTGATGTATCCGTTTCTGCGGAAGGTCAGGACGAGGCGGCTCTCCTCGGAGGGAACGGGAACCTCGAAGGCGTAGAAGCCGTCCTCTCCCGGCGTGGAGGTCCGGGCCAGCTCCCATCCGTCCAGAGTGGCCGTGATCTCCACATCGGCGACGCCGGCGCCGGCCTGAAGACGGGCCGCCCTGAGGGCGCCCTGACGGTCCGTGGCCGCCACGGGAATCTCGGCGGGAACGGCGTTGGAGACCTGTCCCGAAAGGGTGACGAGGCCCGCCCCTTCCGGTCCCGGGACAGGGCCGTCGCTGCTGCTGCCGCAGCCTCCAAGCAGGAAGACCGAAAAAACGAGGACTACCGGCAGCAGAGGTACTTGACGATGGAGGGCTCTCAGATGACTCAGGATTCTCAATTCGTACTCCTCTCCTCTCCTCTTGTCGTCGCGGCGGATCGGAAAAAGCCCTTCCGCCGTGATTCGCTCTCGACGGTGTGACGGGGACGACCGACAGAAAGAGTTCCCTGCCGCACCTCCTTCCCCCCCGGTCTCCGGGAACTTAATCTGTTTACGTTCCTTTACACAACTTACCGCGAATCGTCTTTCATGACAATGGTTTCGTTTCAAAAAACTTCTTCTTTTGCCCGTCCGAAGCTGATATTTCAATCTATCGTCTTCAGAGGCCGGCCTCTTTCCTCTCGCGGGTCCGTCCTCTCCCGGCGGTTAGCCCTCTGTCGCGCCGAGGAACGGGGCGGATCGACCCCGATCAGGCTCAGCCGTGGAGAAAGCAGGCGACGAAGTGGTCGCCGCCGACGTCGACGAAGGGGGGAACCTCGACGCGGCACCGCTCCATGGCCCTGGGGCAGCGGGTATGGAAACGGCAGCCCGGAGGGGGATTGATGGGCGAGGGGACATCGCCTTCGAGGAGGATCCTTTCCCTCTTTTTCGTCGGATCGGGCAGGGGAATGGCCGAGAGAAGGGCCTGCGTGTAGGGGTGAAGCGGGTTGGAGAAGAAATCGGCCTTGGCGGCCAGCTCGACGAGGCGCCCCAGGTACATGACGGCGATGCGGTCCGAGATGTGACGGACGACGGAGAGGTCGTGGGAGATGAAGAGGTAGGTGAGTTTCATCTCTCTCTGGAGGTCCTTCAGGAGGTTCAGGACCTGGCTCTGGATGGAGACGTCCAGGGCCGAAACGGGCTCGTCGCAGACGACGAAGCGGGGCTTGAGGGCCAGGGCCCGGGCGATCCCGATCCGCTGGCGCTGACCGCCGGAGAACTCGTGGGGATAGCGGAAGCGGTGTTCGGGCCTGAGGCCGCACTTGGCCAGGATGTCGCAGACATAGTCGTCCAGATCGGCCTGTCCGGCGAGGCCGTGGTAGCGGACGGCCTCGCCGACGATGTTATGGACCGTCATGCGGGGATTGAGGCTGCCGTAGGGGTCCTGAAAGATGATCTGCATCTGGCGCCGCAGCTCTTTGGGGTCTTTTTTGAGGATCTGGCCGACGTTGCGTCCATCGAAGAAGACCTCGCCCGCCGTCGGCTCCAGCAGGTGGAGCAGAGTCCGGCCCGTCGTCGACTTGCCGCAGCCCGATTCGCCGACGAGGCCCAGCGTCTCCCTTTCGTTGACGAAGAAGGAGACGTCGTCGACGGCCTGGACGTGACCGACGGCGCGGCGGAAGACGCCCTTGCGCAGGGGGAAGTATTTTTTGAGGCCCCTCACGGTGAGGTAGTGCGATCCGGACTCAATCATCGCGGGAACCCTCCTTCCGGCCGTCGTCTTCGTAGAGCCAGCACCGGACGGAACGGCCGCCGAGAAGATAAAGAGGCGGCTCTTCGCGGCGGCATCGGTCGAAGGCCTTGTCGCAGCGGTTGTGGAAGCGGCATCCCGGCGGGAATTCGAGGGGATTGGGAACGACGCCGGGAATGACGTCGAGGCGCTCCCTGTCGCAGTCGAGGCGGGGAATGGAGCGCAGCAGTCCCTGCGTGTAGGGATGAAGCGGCTCGGCGAAGAGGGGTTCGACGTCGGCCTCTTCGACGACGCGGCCGGCGTACATGACGACGACGCGCTGGGCCGTCTCGGCGATGACGCCCAGGGCGTGGGTGATGAGCATGACCGACGAGCCGAACCTGTCTTTGAGGTCGTTCATGAGGTCGAGGATCTGGGCCTGAACGGTCACGTCGAGAGCCGTCGTCGGTTCGTCGGCGATGAGCAGGGCGGGGCGGCAGGCCAGAGCCATGGCGATCATGGCCCTCTGACGCTGACCGCCGGAGAGCTGATGGGGATATTCGGCGACGCGTCGCTCGGCGTTGGGAATGCCCACGACCTGGAGCATTTCGACGGCCCGGTCCATGGCCCGGCGACGGTTCATCTGCTGATGGAGCATGAGGGGCTCGGCGATCTGGTCGCCGACGGTGAAGACGGGGTTGAGGCTCGTCATGGGCTCCTGAAAGATCATGGAGATGTCGTTGCCCCTGACGGAGCGCATCTCCCGCTCCGACAAAGCCAGAAGATCGCGGTCCCGGAGGCGGATCGATCCGGCCGCGATCCGCCCGACGGGCTTGGGAAGAAGGCGCAGGATGGAGAGGGCCGTCACGCTCTTGCCGCAGCCCGATTCGCCGACGACGCCCAGAGTCCTGCCGGGCTTGATGGAGAAGGAGACGCCGTCGACGGCCCGGACCACTCCCCTGTCGGTGTCGAAGCAGGTTTTCAGACCCTTGATTTCGAGAAGGCTCACGGGAAGCACCTACCTTTTGAGGCGGACGTCGAGGGCGTCCCTGAGACCGTCGCCGAGGAAATTGAAGGAGAGCACCGTGTAGGTGATGGCCAGACCGGGGAAGATGGCCCACCACCACTTGCCCATCCCCAGGTACTTCTGTCCCTCGGAGATCATGAGGCCCCAGCTCGGCGTGGGCGGCTGGGCGCCGAAGCCGAGGAAGGCCAGCCCCGCCTCGATCATGATGATGCTCCCCATGCCGAGGGTGGCCTGGACGATGACGGGAGCCAGGGCGTTGGGAAGGATGTGGACGAAGATGATGCGCCACGACGGCAGGCCCAGGGCCCGGGCCGCCTCGACGAATTCCCTCTCGCGGAGGGAGATGAACTGGGCCCGGACGACGCGGGCGATGGAGACCCAGTTGACGAGGCCGATGGCCACGTAGATGACGATCATGCTCGGGTTCTGGAAGACGGCGACGACGGCGAGAACGAAGAGGAAGAAGGGAAAGGCGAAGATGACGTTGATGATCCAGGAGATGAAATCGTCGGTGAAGCCGCCTCTGTAGCCGGCCAGGGCCCCGAGAGGAACGCCGACGACGAGGGAGACGAGGGTGGCGAAGATGCCGATCTGGAGGGAGATGCGCGCCCCGTAGAGGACGCGGCTCAGGATGTCCCGGCCGTAGAGGTCGGTCCCCATGACGTGCTTGGCCGAAGGGGCGGCGAGCCTCACCTCGCGGCCTTCCGTCCAGATGAGCTGCTTGAAGGGATCGTAGGGGGCCAAAGAGGAGGCGAAGATCGCGGACAGAATGACGGAGAGGGCCATGACGAGACCGGCCATGGCCAGGCGGTTGCGGCGGAAGCGGAGCCAGGCCTCGTAGCCCAGTCCCGTTCCCTTTTTGGGCTCTTTCGCGCCATCGCGCATGGAAGGGCTCCTAGTCATAGCGGATCCGGGGGTCGATGAACCCGTAGGAGAGATCGACGAGCAGATTGGCCACGAGGAAGAGGAGGGCCATGAAGATGACGGTGCCGCGGATCATGGGGAAATCGCGGGCCACCAGGGCCTCGACGGCCAGCCGCCCCACTCCGGGCCAGGCGAAGATCGTCTCCGTCAGGACCGCTCCCGAGAGGAGTTCGGCCACCTGCGTTCCGATGATGGTGACGACGGGGATGAGGGCGTTCTTGAAGGCGTGCTTGAGGATGACGACCCTCTCGGCCAGTCCCTTGGCCCGGGCCGTGCGGATGTAGTCCTGGCTCATCACCTCGAGCATGCAGGATCGGGTGAGGCGGGCGATGAGGGCGGCGGGCCTCACTCCGAGGGTGATGACGGGAAGGACGAGGTAGCGCCAGTCTCCGTCGCCGTAGCCGACGCCGGGAATGATGTGGAAGCCGTAGGCGAAGACGAGAAGAAGCAGGAGCCCCACCCAGAAGACGGGAGCGCTCACCCCCGATATGGCGATGAACATGGCCGAGTAGTCGAAGAGAGAGTACTGTTTGACGGCCGAGAGGATCCCGGCGGCGACGCCGATGACGGCGGCGACGACCATGGCCCAGAAGGCCAGGCGAAGGGTGGCGCCGAACCGGCTTGCCAGGGCCGTCGTGACCCGCTCGTTGTTGCGGTACGACGTCCCCAGGTCGCCTCGGGCCATGTCGCCGAGGAAGCGGAAATACTGCCGGTGAAGGGGCAGATCGAGGCCCAGATCGGCCCGGATGCGGGCCAGCGTGGCCGGATCGCCTCTTTGGCCCATCATGAGACGGGCCGGGTCGCCGGGAACGACGGCCATGAGGATGAAGACGACGGTGACGACGCCCCAGATGACGGGGACGGAGTAGAGAATCTTGCGGATGACATAGGAAAACACGAGAAGACCTCCCCTCCCGAGGGACAGAAGGGGCGGGAGATCGCAGAAACTCCCGCCCCCACGGACGCTACTTCGTGACCCAGACGACTTCGAGAGGCGTCGTGTAGTCGCCGAAGGCGGGGAGGTTGAGGTTTTTGACGCGCTCCTGTCCCAGGAGGCTCGTGGTGTAGTGGAAGAGGAAGATCCAGGGGGCGTCGTCGACGATGATCTTCTCGGCCTCGCGGTAGAGGGAGATGCGCTTGTCGTAGTCCGTCTCGACGCGGGCGGCGGCCAGCAGCTTGTCGACTTCGGCGTTGCCGTAGAAGGAGTAGTTGCCCTTGGAGCCGTGGTTGGAGGAGTGGAGCAGGACGTAGAGGAAGTTGTCGGGGTCGGCGTAGTCGACGACCCAGCCCATGCGGAACATCTCCGTCTCGGCCCGCTCGCAGAGATCGAGGTGGACGCCCCAGTCGAGGACCTTGACTCTGAGCTTGATGCCCAGTTCGGCGAGCTGGGCCTGGATGGCCTCGGCTACGGCCGTGTGACGGGGGTTGTTGTTGACGTTGAGCTCGACTTCGATGCCGTCGGGGTAGCCCGCCTCGGCCATCATCTTCTTGGCCAGCTCGGGGTTGTACTCGTAGCCCTTGAGGTCGGGGTCGTAGCCGGGCATGCCCGGAGGGAGAACGCCGTGGCCCGGGAAGTAGCGCCCCTCGAGGACGAGGTCGTTGATGCGCTTGCGGTCGACGGCGTAGTTCATGGCCTGACGGAGGGTCTTGTTGTCCTTGAAGGGTGCCTTCGTGTTGTTGAAGCCGTAGTAGTAGGTCCCCAGCCAGGGGCGCTCCTGAAGGAGATCGCCGAAGCGGACCTTGGCCTCGAGATAGAACTCGTCGGGGAAGTCGGGGAAGGCGTCGATGTTGCCCTTCTTGATCTCCTCGTAGGCGATGGTGTTGTCGGGGATGACGACGATCTCGACGCCGTCCAGGTAGGGAAGCTGCCGTCCCTGATCGTCATGCTTCCAGTAGTCGGGGTTGCGCTTGTAGACCGTCTTCTGGTCGTGCTCCCAGCGATCGAGGATGAAGGCCCCCGTGCCGACGGGATGGAAGTTGAATTCGGCGCCCCACTTCTCGGCGTCCTCTTTGGGGACGACCATGAAGGAGTTGTAGGCCAGGACGCTGACGAAGGGGGCGAAGGAGTAGTCGAGCTCGAACCGGAGGGTGTAGTCGTCGACGACCTTGATGCCGACCCATTCGGTTGTCTTGCCGTCGACGAAGTCCTGGTAGCCCTTGACCATGTCGATGAAGTAGGCCCGGGGGGAATTGATCTTGACGAGGCGTTCCATGGAGTATTTCCAGTCGGCGGCCTTCACCTCGCGGCCGCCGTTTTCCGTGGGCTGGCCCAGGCTTTCCTTGTGGAAATGGACGCCCTTGCGGAGGTGGAAGGTCCAGACCTTGCCTCCGTCGCTGCCCTCCCAGCTCTCGGCGAGACGGGGAACGAGGCCCTGACCGTCGGGATGGTTGTCGACGAGCATGTCGAACATGAGGTAGATGTTGCGGCTCGAGACGGTGTCGGTGGCCATGGCCGGGTCCAGCTTGGGAGGATCGTTGATCTCGCGCCAGCGAAGGATGCCGCCGTAGACGGGTTCCTCGGCCATCGCCACCGAGACCGTCAGACACAGCAGAAGACCGGCCAGGAGAAGACAGAACAGACGGGAACTTTTTCTCATCGTTGCTTCGCCACCTTCCTCGATCTTAACTCCTCCTTGACGGGAGGAGCTCCAAGGGATAAAAACGCCGCCTGATTTTTCCCGCTGTTGCCATTATATGGCCTTGGCGTTAAACTTGAAACCCCCAGAACTTTTAATTTAATAGCTCAGAGGGAGACAAAAAAGTTCCCCCTCCGAGAAGAGGGGGAACTCCGGGACCAGGACCCCTCAGCGGGCCCGTCCGATGAGGGCGTGGGGCACGATGCGGGCATCAATCATCACGTCGGCGACGGCCCGGTATCCCTCGGCCTCGTGAACCTCGAACTCCTGGCCGGGAAAGACGGATCCGAAGGCGACGACGTCGGGCATCGACGTGGCGCAGTGCCTCCGACGATGGCAGGGAGCGCCGGCTCCCTGCGGGGTCGGGGATGCGGACGACAGACGCGTCCTGCCCGATCGATCCCCTCCTCGTGTTTCACCTCGTTTTTCGTCCGGGAACGCCCCTCTCCGAATCAAGGGACGTTTCCGCGACGCGAAGGGACCCTCACGTCTTTCAGAACAACCGATCTCACACTCCCACAGAAACGTTGGATTCCATGCGGCAGGAGGGCCCCGATTTTCGGGGCCCTCCTGCCGGGAGTCCGTCGGACGGAGCCTGACGGCCGTCGCTTTCTCCCCTTCTGCGTCCTTTCGGAAGACCTGCCCGGGGCGCGAAGGCCCCTTTCCGCCTGGATCCCCTTCTCCTTGCCCCGAGAGAGCGGACCGACTCCGGGAGAGGACTCAGCGGGCCAGTTCGATGATGGCGTGGGCCATGATGCGGGCGTTGACCATCATGTCGTCGACGGTCCAGTATTCGTCGGCCTCGTGGACCTTGAACTCCTGGCCGGGAAAGACGGGGCCGAAGGCGACGACGTTGGGCATCGACTTGGCGTAGGTGCCTCCGCCGATGGCCAGGAGCGCCGGCTCCCTGTGGGTGATCTCGAGGTAGACCTTCTGGAGCTTGCCGATCAGCTCCGACTGGGGCGACACGTAGAGGGGGTCGTGATGGAACTCCGATGCCAGGGCGATTCCGCCCTTCGAGAGCCCCTTCCCGAGGGAGGCCACCACGTCGGGAGCCGCGAAGGTGACGGGAAATCGGATGTTGAGGACGAAGGCGATCTTCCCCCCTCCGGCGAGAGCGGTGCCGACGTTGACGGTCAGGGCCCCCGAAAGGGCGTCGGAGAGGGCCAGCCCCAGGGAGGCGCCGTCCGTCTCCCGGCCGATGAGGGCGTTGAAGGCCTCGACGAGGCTTTCCTGTTCTCCCGAAAGAGGCAGCCCTCCGAGGAGATCGAAGAGGCAGGCGATGGCGTTGACGCCCTTTTCGGGCATGCTGCCGTGGGCCGGGAGGCCCTTCGCGACGAGGAGGAGCCCCTCCTCCCGGGAAAGGGCCTCGACGGAGCTTCCCTCGGGGCCTTTCCAGCGCCGGACGACGTCGAGGACCTCGTCCAGAAGGGCGGCGCCGCCGCACAGAAGGGCTTCGGCGCGGGAGGGAACGATGTTGGGCGCCGTCCCCCCCTTGAGGGAGACGACGGAGAGGGGACCGTCGCCGCCGAAGGGGGCCTCACAGAAGGCGTTGATCATCCCCTTCTCGGCGTTGATGATCGGGTAGGCGCCGTCGGGCGTGAAGCCGGCCACGGGAAGCTCTTCCGTCCTGACGTAGCGCTCCATGCAGCGGCAGCCCGACTCCTCGTTGCAGCCGAAGAGGATGCGCACGCGCCGCCTCAGGGGCCATCCCGCCTCGACGACGGCCTTGAGGGCGAAGAGAGCCGTCAGGATGGGGCCCTTGTTGTCGAGGACGCCGCGGCCGTAGAAGCGGTTCCCCTCCCGCGTCATGCCGAAGGGGTCCCGCGTCCACCCCTCGCCGGCGGGGACGACGTCGAGATGGCCCAGGACGGCCACCATCTCCGGGCCCTCTCCGTATTCGGCGTATCCGGCCATATCGCCGACGTTGACGGCCCGGAAACCCAGTCGGCGGGAGAGATCGAGGGCGTGGTCCAGGGCCTGCCGGACGGGCCTGCCGAAGGGAGCTCCCTCCTCTTCTGCCTCCTGAACGCTGGCGATGGCGACGCTGCGGCCGATTTCCGCCAAGAGATCTTCCTGAAGGGATTGCAGCTGCGAAAGGACCATTCTTCTACCTCCTGAGTCCTATAGGTGGACGATGTTTTTCCCCGACTGCTTGGCCCGACAGAGGGCCTCGTCGGCACGGGCCGCCAGACTCTCGACGCTGTCGCCGTCGCGACAGGCGACGACGCCGAAGCTGGCCGTGATCTTCCGATCGGAGAGGAACTCCTCTTCCTCGATGAGTTTGCGCAGTTTTTCCGAGAGCTGGAGGGCGCCGTCGATCGAGTCGGGCGTGAGGAGCATGAAGGTTTTCCCCCCCCAGCGGCCCAGGACGTCGCCGGCGCGGACGTGAAGCCGGACGAGGTCGCAGACGGAGGCGAGGACGGCATCGCCTCGCAGGTGACCGTAGCGGCCGTTGACGGCCTTGAAGTCGTCGAGATCGAAGAGGATCAGGGAGAGAGGTCCTCCGCCGCCGAGGCTTCGCCTGATCTGGAGGGAGAGAAGGTCCTCGAAGTACTTGCGCGTCAGGGCTCCCGTCAGGCGGTCGGTCATGACGGCCCGGCGCAGCTCCCGCTCGGCCTCCTGGCGGCGGAACTCGATCTCCTTCTTGTCGCCGATATCGAGGAGCGTCCCCGTCAGGCGCAGCGGCCGCCCCCCCTCGTCGCGAGAGAGGACCTTCCCTCGCATGAGGATCCAGACCGATCCCCCGTCGGTCCGGAAACGGCATTCGCAGGAAAAGGAAGCGGAAAGCCCCTGGAGATGCTCCTCGAGGGCCCTGTCGAAGGCGGGAACATCCTGAGGATGAAGGCGACGGCGCCAGTCGTCAAGGGTCATGCCTCCTTCTTCGTCGACGGCGGTCGTCACCCCCTCGAGACGGCAATGAAGCCTGTCGGCGGCCACATCCCAGTCCCAGACGCCCTCGGCGGCCCCCTCCAGGGCCTTGAGAAGACGTTCCTCCTGGCAGAGAAGGGTCTCCTCCCTTTCCTTGTGATCCGAGAGGTCGACGACGACGCTGACGATGCCCCGAAGCCGCCCCTCTCCGTCCCGGTGGGGACGGCAGGCGACGAGGGCGTAGCGGGAGCGGCCCAGGTGATCCTGACAGGCCATCTCGCAGGTCCAGCTCTCGGCCCCGCTGTTTTCTCCCTGCTCCTCCCGGACCCTGAACCTGTCGATCAACTCCTGCATATCGGCAGGGGCGAGCTCCTCCGGCCTCTTTCCGATGAGCGTCCTCTTGTCGCAGCCCATGAGATCGGCGAAGGCCTTGTTGACGTAAAGGTAACGTTTCTCCTCGTCGCGGTAGAAGACGGGCAGGGGAAAGAGATCGATGAAACGCTCGAGGAAACGGCGCTGATCGAGAATCGCCGACTCGGCCCTCCTCCTGCGCAGGAGCGGAAAGCCAAGGAGGGAGAGTCCTCCCAGAAGGACGAGCAGGAGAGGAAGGGCGTGGGGGTAGCGCCCATAGAGAGGCTCCCTGTCGCCGACGACGAGGCTTCCCCGCGGCAGGTTCTTCTGGGAGATGCCGAAACGGGCCAGTCCCTCGCGGTGAAAAAGGTCGACCTTGGGGCTGGACCAGCGGATGGGGATCGACGAGACCGGATCACCTCTCAGGATTTTCAGCGCCGTCTCGGCGGCGAATCGGCCCTCTCCGGCGGGAAGGATGACGCGACCGCCGACGGCCGCGCCCGATTCGACGAGGAAAGACCAGGCGGCGTACAGGGGAAGGTCGGGCCTCCATCGGCCGATCTCCCTCGCCACGTCCTGCGGGCGGTAGAACCGGCTCTCGCTGTCGACGGAGAGATAGAGGAGGATCGTCGCCTTGGGGAGGGCCATGATCGCCTCGCGCAGCTCGTCGAAGGAGAGGCCCACGAGGGGAACCCTGTCGGCCCGCCAGGCGAAGCGGGACTCGATGTCGCGGAGGCGGTTCAGGGCCCGGCGGCCGACGTCGCTGAGGTCGCCGATGACGGCGATGTGGTGTCTGTCGGGGTGAAGATCGAGGGCGAGGTTGATCGTCCCCTCCAGGTCGTAGTCGCTGACGGCGCCGGTGAGATCGGGCGGCGTCTCGTGAAAGAGATCTCGGGGATGGGTGACGCCGCAGAAGACGACGGGAACGTCGGGAAAGAAATCGCCCCGGCCCCTCAGGGCGAAACCGAGGGCCTCGTCGCCGCCGGCGATGATGAGGTCGATGCCGCTGTCGCGATAGCGGGAACGCATCAGATCGGAGAAGGCGCTGCGCCGGAAAAGCTGAGGGTCCCGCCTGGCGTCAAGGTAGTCGACGGTGAGGAGCGTGTCCGCCCCGGAGGCTTTCAGCGTCTCGGCGACGACGTCGGAGACCCTGTCGACCCAGGCGTTCCCCTGGTGATAGGAGTGAAGCAGAAGGATCTGATCGCCGGCCAGGGCCGGAAGAGGGAGCAGCACGAGAAGGAGGACGACGAGGACCTCGAGGCGTTCGGCGATCCCGCATGTTCTTCTCATGAGCTGCCTACCCCCCTCTAAGGCCCTGATCATTGACTATCAGTTTAAATCAATTTCTGCCGAAATCAAGGGCTCATTCGTCGATTGTCGCAGATCCGAGCCCGTCCAGAAGCGTCTCGAGGAGCCGAGGCGCCCGCTCCAGAGAGAAGGAGAGCTCGAGGCGTTCCGTCGTCTTGTGGGCGTCTTTGCCCGAGGGGCCGAAATTGACGATGGGCATGTCCAGGGAGGCCAGGGCCGCCAGGGGAAGGTCGTAGACCCGTCCCCAGCCGGGCGTGTTGGCGGCGAGGGCCTCCAGGGCGGCCGCGTCGCCGTCGAAACCGAAATAGCTCAGGTCGCAGATGCCCGAAAAGTACTCGACGAGGCGGATCTCTTCTCCGAATTCCTTCCGGGCCCGCTCCCGAACCTTCCGGGCGGCCGAGAGGAGACGGCGTTCCTTCGCCGTCGATCTTCCGTTGCCCCGATGAGGGTAGTAGCAGGGAAGGAAGCCGACGACGACGAGGGGGCCCGGAAGCCCCGAGGCATCGAGAAGGGCTTCGGCCAGGGCGATCGACGCCTCCCTCTCGTCTCCGCCCGAGGGCAGCGAGGCGAGCCGCTCTTCCAGGATCGATCGGGCGGCGTCGAAGCCGAGCTTCCCGATCAGATCGGCCACGGTGAGAACGTCGGGGCTCCAGTCGGGAGCCGGCCAGGTCTCCCCCCGGAGGGCGAAGAAGGCCCGGGCCGAGGCCGAGTGACGGTCCAGGGCCGTAGAGAGGGCGCGGCGGGCCGAGGCGACCATGAGGTCCAGCACTTCCCGGGGCGTCCGGGTCACGGTGAGGACGTTGTAATAGGCCAGGGCCCGCTCGGAGACGGTCACCGAATAGGTCCTGCGGAGATCGCGCTCCATGAGGCAGACGGGAGGGGTGAAACGCTCGCCTCGGGCCCCGTCGGCCAGGTCGACGTTGCCCTCCAGCTCCAGATTGAGGCAGGAGGCGATGAGGTCGGCGCTGATCCCGTCGTAGCAGGTGCCGACGTGGGCGGCCTTCCCGGCGCAGAGGAAGAAGGGCATGATCTTGCCCACCGTGCCCAGGAAGAGGTTGCGGCTGGGCCTCTCGCCCCCGCCCAGGTCCGAGGGCTCCGTGTCGACGGCGGCGACGAAATCGAGGCCCTCCTCCTGGAGACGGGCCAGGTGGGCGATGGCCCCCCTCATGCCCGCCGAGCCGTTCTCCTCGTCGAAGACGGCCAGGAAGGCGACGTTGACGGGAAAACGCCCCCTGTCGGCGGCGGCCTCGGCCAGAAGGCCCATTTCGAGGGCCAGGCCGCACTTCATGTCCATCGTCCCCCGGCCGAAGAGGTAGTCGCCCGAGTCGAGATCGGCCCGCACGGAAGGAGCCAGCTCCCGGCCGGCCAGGGCCCGCGTGAGCCCTTCGGCGTCGAAGGCCCGATCCCTCAGGGGACCGTAGGCGTCGACGTCGACGACATCCATGTGGCCCATGAGGAGGACCGTGCGCGCCGTCGGCGGCTCGGCCCGAACCAGGGCCCAGACGTTGGATCGGCCCAGGGCGTCGCCCTCGACGGGAAGAAGGCGGAGATCCTCTCGATGGCCTGCGAAATAGGGCAGCTCGGCGAGGCGGTCGAAGACGAGGCGGGCCGCCGCCTTTTCGCCCTCCGTCGCGGAGACGCTGGGGACGGCGACGAGGTCGAGGAGCAGAGGGTAGAGATTTTTTCTTTCGTTCGAGAGCATGACGGACACCTCCGGAGGATGATCTTTGGCCGAAGTCGCGCTAGAATGTTAGCTTCCATTATCTGCCTTGCGGGGACGATTTTGAAGGGAGGCTCCATCATGGACGAACAGGGAACCAGGGCCGTCATCACCGTCGTGGGTCAGGACCGGGTCGGGATCATCGCCGGAATCACGGCCGTTCTGGCCGAGAGGGGCGTCAACATCCTCGACATCAGCCAGACCATCGTCAGCGGTTTTTTCAGCATGATCACCGTGGCCGACATCTCGGGCTGCGCCGTCGGCTTCTCCGAGCTGAAAGAGACGCTCCGGTCCAGAGGGCTTGAGCTGGGCGTCCAGGTGACAATCCAGCACGAGGACGTCTTTCGCTACATGCACCGCATTTAAGGGGGACTGTCCATGTCCATTCAGTTTCAGCCGTCGGAGATCCTCGAGACGATCCGCATGGTGGCCGACGAGAAGTTCGACATCAGGACGATCACCCTGGGGATCTCCCTCCTCGACTGCGCCCACGAGGAGATGGGGCCCTTGTGCGAGCGCGTCTACGAGAAGGTGGTCCGCTCGGCGGAGAATCTCGTCGCCACCGGCGAGGCTCTGGAAGAGGCCTACGGCATTCCCATCGTCAACAAGCGCATCTCCGTCACCCCCATGGCCCTCGTGACGGCGCCCTGTCGGGGAGGCAACCCGGCCGAGGCGGCACGGGCCCTCGACAGGGCCGCTGCGGCCGTCGGCGTCAACTTCATCGGCGGCTTTTCGGCCCTCGTCCAGAAGGGGATGACCGACTCGGACCGGCGCCTCATCGAATCGATCCCCGAGGCCCTGGCGACGACGGAGCGGGTCTGCTCCTCCGTCAACGTGGGCTCCACCAAGGCAGGGATCAACATGGACGCCGTGGCCCTCATGGGGAGGATCATCAAGGAAACGGCCCATCGCACCGCCGACCGGGACGGTCTGGGCTGCGCCAAACTCGTCGTCTTCTGCAACGCCCCCGAGGACAATCCCTTCATGGCCGGCGCCTTCCACGGCACGGGGGAACCGGAGCGCGTCATCAACGTGGGCATCAGCGGCCCCGGCGTCATCCTCAACACGGTGCGCCGCAACCCCGAGATCCGCCTGGGCCTGCTGGCCGACCAGATCAAGCGGACGACTTTCAAGATCACCCGCATGGGCGAGCTCGTCGGACGGGAGGCGGCGCGGCGTCTGCACGTCCCCTTCGGCATCGTCGATCTCTCCCTGGCCCCCACTCCGGCCTGGGGCGACTCGGTGGCCGAGATCCTCGAGGCCATGGGCCTCGATCGGTGCGGCACCCACGGCACGACGGCCGCCCTGGCCCTCCTCAACGACGCCGTCAAGAAGGGCGGCGCCATGGCCACCTCCTACGTGGGAGGCCTGACGGGAGCCTTCATCCCCGTCAGCGAAGACGCCGGCATGATCCGCGCCGTCGAAGAGGGGACTCTCTGTCTCGACAAGCTCGAGGCCATGACCTGCGTCTGCTCCGTGGGACTCGACATGATCGCCGTCCCCGGCGACACGCCGACCTCGACGCTGAGCGCCATCATCGCCGACGAGGCGGCCATCGGCATGATCAACCGCAAGACGACGGCGGTGCGCGTCATTCCCGCCCCGGGGCGGAAAGTGGGCGACCGCGTCGTCTTCGGCGGCCTTCTGGGAAGCGCCCCCGTCATGGCCGTCCACCACGAGAGCTCCGAGGCCTTCATCGCCCGGGGAGGCCGCATCCCCGCGCCGATCCAGTCGATGACGAACTGATCGGCCCTCTTTTGCGTCGGCCCCCTTCGGGGGGCCTTTTTCATGGCCGGGATCTGGCGTATCCCTTGGATACGAGGTATACTATCGAAAAATCGAGGGAGGCAGAGCATGACGACGGTTCCCTACGAGACATCGGCTCAGATCGTCTACCGTCAGATCCTCGAAAGCATCCTGACCGGCGAGCTGGCCCCCGGCGACCGCCTGGCCGAATCGGCCCTGGCCGACCGATGGGGGGTGAGCCGAACGCCCGTCCGGGAGGCCCTCCGCCGGATGGCCCAGGAAGGCTTCGTCCTTTTCGTGCCCGGCCTGGGAGCGCGCCTTGCCGATCCCGACCCCGACGAGGTCGTCGACGCCTTCGACATCAGGACGCGCCTGGAGTGTCTGGCCCTGGAGATGGCCCTTCCCCGTCTCACCGGCGGCGATCTCTGGCGCCTCGACGAGTGCCTCGAAGGCGACCGCGACGCGACGGCCTTCCCCGGACCGGACGTCCGGTTCCACCTGGAGCTTGTCCGCTGCAGCGGGAGCTCCACTCTCACGGGGATCCTCCGGGGGCTTCTGCCCCGCATCTACGTCTTCCGCACCTTCTACGTCGACAGCCGCTCGGCCTGGTCCGAGATCGTCGGCGAACACGGAGAGCTCGTCGAGGCCCTTCGGAGGGGAGAGGGAGAGAGGGCCTGCCTCCTCCTGCGCCGCCACCTCGAGTTCAGCCTCGACGAGACGCGCGAGGGGCTGCAGCGGAGAGGCCGCCGCCCGCTCCTGGATCGCTCGAAACCTCGAAGTCCGGCGCCCTGAAGCTGCCGGGCTCCCTTTTCGGAGAAAGCGGCGGAGCCTGGTCGGTGAGACCGAAAGGGAGGCTTTGAAGCCGAAGAACGTCTCGGGGACGCCCTGAAAGGGGCGGGATCAACGGACAGGCCAGGTCCGACAGGGCACCCGAGGCCGAAGGAAGTCCCTCTCACGGAGGACAGGAGCCGCGTCCCCTGCGGAAAGGGGGCGGGCACCGAGATCGTCTTCATCATATCTTCATCACCCGAGGAGGCCCTGCGAACATGGACAAAAAGAGCTCCACCTTCAGCCGCGCCGACGTGAACCGTTTCCTCATTCCCTCTCTCCTGGGAGCCGTCGCCTTTCTCCTGCCCATCCCCGTGAAGGGGACGCTCAACACGCCCCTGGGGCTCGCCATCGACTGGGGCAAGGCCGTTCTGAAGGGTCAGCTTCCCTTCATGGCCATGGTCCTCGTCTGCATCGGGGCGGCCGTCACGGTCTGGGCGAGCCTGGCCCGGCCCAAGGCGATCACGGAGAGGCCCTTTCTCCGCGATCTTTTCATCGTCACCCCCTTCTGGAACCTCTCCCGCCTGGCCGGCGCCCTTCTCTACATCGTGATCTACTACAAGATGGGCCCCGAGGTCATCTGGAACATGGACAACGGCGGGACGCCGGCCATGATCCTGGCTCCGGCCCTGCTCATCGTCTTCATCGTCCTCGCCGGAGCCGTGCCCCTTCTGACCGATTTCGGCCTCATGGAATACGTCGGCACCATGGCCCGCCCCGTCATGAAACCCCTCTTCACCCTGCCCGGAAGGGCCGCCGTCGACTGCCTGGCCTCCTGGGTGGGGTCGAGCTCCGTCGGCGTCGTCATCACCACCAAGGTCCACGACGAGGGCTACTACTCGGACCGGGAGGCAGCCATCATCTCGACGACCTTCTCCGTCATCAGCGTGGCCTACATCTACGTCATGGCCGATTTCGTCGGCCTTCCCCACAAGTACTTCCAGATCCTCCTTTCCGTCTACGCCGTCACCTTCCTCCTGGCCCTCGTCATGCCCCGGCTCTGGCCGCTGAAGACCATCCCCGACACCTATTCGGGACGGGCCGGCCGACAGGCCCAGGAAGACCTTCCCGAGGGATACAGCCTCTCCGAGTGGGCCCTCAAGACGGCCGTCGAGAAGGCCCGCAGGGAGGGGCTGAGCACGGTCCTCGCGACGTGCGTCAAGACCTTCGTCTCCCTCGTCGTGAGCACCATGCCTCTCGTCGTCTCCTGGGGAACGGTGGTCCTCCTCGTCGCCAACAACACGCCCCTCTTCCAGTGGATCTCGGCTCCCTTCGCCTGGATGCTGGCTTTGGTCCACATTCCCGAGGCGGCCCAGGTCGCCCCGGCCTTCGTCCTCTCCTACGCCGACCAGTTCCTCGCCGCCGTCGTCGGATCGGCGCGGGAGGCCGAGGCGGCCAAGTTCATGTGCGCCGGCATTTCGGCGACGGGCCTGATCTACATGACCGAGGTGGGCGTCCTGATCCTCAACTCCTCCATCCCCCTCGGCATCGGCAAACTGACTTTCATCTACTTCGTCCGGGCCATCCTCTCCGTCTTCCTTCTGGCCCCCTTCGCCCTCTGGCTCTGCTGACCGAAGAGGCCGCCCCGACGAGGGCGGCCTGAAGGAAGGGACTCGAACATGAAGAAGACCTTCGAAATCCCCTGGGGAAGATCGACCCTGCCGTGGCAGACGTCTCTTTCCCTCGTCCACCCTTCGGCCGATCCCGACAAGTCTCCGGCCCGATCTCCCTCGGCGGCTCTCGACGAGCCGCTGGGCTCCCCTCCTTTGGAAGAGCTCGCCGAGGGGGCTCGGAGGGTCGCCGTCGTCCTGCCCGACGCGACAAGGGCCTGGCAGGAGATCCCCCTCATGGTCGAAGCCGTCGCGAAGCGGCTCCGAAGGGCCCGATGCGGCAAGATCGAGTGGATCCTGGGACTGGGCCAGCACCGCCCCTCGACGGAGGAGGAAATGGCCCATATCGTGGGGCCTTTCGCCGGGCCCGATGACGCCGTCTTCTGTCACGACGCGTCGGCGACGGACGATCTGGGCAGGCGGACCTCGCGGGGAACGGTCCTCTCCGTCCAGCCCGAGGTGGCCGACGCCGATCTCGTCGTCTTCGTCGGCGGCATCTGCTACCACGATCTGGCCGGCTTTTCCGGGGGACGCAAGGCCCTCCTGCCCGGAGTCAGCGCCAGGACGAGCATCCAGGCCAACCACCGTCTGGGGATGACCGACAGGGGGTTCAACCCCTGCGTCGCCTCGGGCGTCCTCGAGGGCAATCCCGTCCACGAGGACATGGCCGAATATCTCGATCTCTTTCTCCAGGGAAGGAGGGCCTTTCTCCTCAACGTCGTCCCCGACGGGAAGGGCAGGCCCTACGACTACGTGGCCGGCGACCCCGTCCGGGCCTGGCGGAAGGGCGTGGAACGGGCCGTCGAGCTCCAGACCCTCTGGACGGAGAGGGAGTGCGATGCCGCCGTCGTCTCCTCCGGCGGCTACCCCTACGACATCGATCTCTACCAGGCCACGAAGGCCCTGGCCTCCGTCTACGGAGCCCTCTGTCCCCGGGGAGGGATCGTCCTCGTCGCCGACCTCGAAGAGGGAATGGGGACGGACGTCTTCGACAGGACGATGCGGCTGGCCCTCGTCGATTTCGAGGGGGCCATGGAGGCCCTTCGGCACGATTTCACCATACCGGCCTACATCGCCGTCAAGATCGCCTGGGAGCTCTCGACCCGTCCCGCCGCCCTGGTCACCTCGGCGGGAGACCGCGTCGCCTTTCCGGGCCTCGTCACGGACGACATGGAGGCGGCCCTGGCCCACGCGACGAGAGGGGTCGCGCCGGGCGCGACCCTCTTCGTCCCCTCGGGGAACACCGTCCTCGTCCGGAAGAGGCAGGCCCCGCAGCAGTCCAGATAGGGCGGATAAAAGCCTTTGCGAGGACCGGGACGGAAGGGGCGGAAGGGACTACTCTCTGTGGGGAAGCCGGAAGGCTTCCCCACTCGCCCTTCCGGCCCCGGCCGGGAGAA
The DNA here is from genome assembly GCF_018069705.1 of Aminithiophilus ramosus. Lineage (GTDB taxonomy): Bacteria > Synergistota > Synergistia > Synergistales > Aminithiophilaceae > Aminithiophilus > Aminithiophilus ramosus. The sequence goes on from NZ_CP072943.1 coordinate 2,572,750, forward strand.
ACCAAGGAGGAATGACCGTGAAAGGCTACCCGATTCCCCTCGTCCCCGGCCCCGTCTCCGTACCCGAGGCGATCCGCGCCGCCTACGGAATCGATTTCGGCAGCTCCGACATGGAAGGCGATTTCTTCGATCTCTACGGCGACGTCGAAGGGAAGCTCCAGGATCTGCTCGACACGAAAAACGACGTCGTCATCCAGTCCGGCGAAGGGATGCTGGCCCTCTGGGGCGCCCTGAAAAGCGCCCTGGCGCCGAGAAGCCGCGTCCTGGCCGTCGCCGCCGGCGTCTTCGGCTACGGATTCGCCGAAATGGCCCGAAGCCTGGGACACGACGTGGCGATCGTCGGCTTCGAGTACGACGAGATCCCCGACGTGGAACGCGTCGTCGAACGGATCGAGGCCTACCGTCCCGATCTGGTGACGGCCGTCCACTGCGAGACGCCCAGCGGAACCCTGGCCCGCCTCGACGGGATCGGGCACGCCGCCCGCGAGGCGGGAGCCCTCTTCTGCGTCGATTTCGTCTCCAGCGGAGGCGGAGTCCCCCTCTCCGTCGACGGCGAGGCCATCGACCTGGGGCTGCTGGGAAGCCAGAAGGTCCTGAGCCTGCCGCCCGATCTGGCCGTGACGACGGTGAGCGATCGGGCCTGGGAGGCCATCGGGAGGGTGGGCTACGTCGGCTACGACGCCCTGGCCCCCTGGAAGGAGGTCCCCGCCTGCCGTCTGCTCCCCTACACCCACAACTGGCAGGCGCTGGAGGCCCTCCGCCTCTCGCTGGAGGCCCTCGCGGCCGAGGGGAAGGAAGCCGTCTTCGAGCGCCACCGCTCCGTCGCCGCCCGCTGCCGGGAGGGCCTCCGGGCCCTGGGCGTCGAGCTCCATCCCCGTGAGGAGGCTTTCTGCTCGCCGACGGTGACGGCCGCCAGGGTGCCCCAGGGCTGGAGCTGGAGCGACCTCGACGGGGCCCTCAGAGAAGAGGGGCTCGTCTGCGGAGGCAGCTACGGCCCCCTGGAGGGAAAGGTCTTCCGCCTGGGCCATATGGGGAGCCAGGCACGGCCGGAGCTCGTCGACAAAGCCCTCGAGGTCCTGGGAAAACGGCTTCGTCGCCTCTGAAGGGGCTCGATTCTACCTTCCGCCCGGAGAGGGAAGGCACTCCCAGCCGGGGAGAGATCCGTGGCTGAGGCGCCCTCCCACGAAGGTGAGGCGGGGACGGACCTCTTTCAGCGCCTCCTCGGGAGCGCGGTGAATGTCCCTGTCGAGAAGGACCAGATCGGCAGCCATGCCGGGCCGCAGGGAACCCAGACGATGGTGGAGGCCGACAGCCCTGGCCGGGTTGACGGTGAAAAGCTCCAGGGCCTCGTCGAGGTCGAGTTTCTGCTCGGGCAGCCATCCACCCCGGGGAAGGCCTTCGTCGTCGACGCGGGCGACGGCGGCCCAGATCCCCCTCCAGGGGTTCGTCGGCTCGACGGGAGCATCGCTGGAGCCCGTCAGGAGAAGCCCCCGACGGAGAAGGGACTTCCAGCCGTAGGCCCAGGGGAGACGGCTCTCGCCGATGCGGGAGGCCGTGATGGCCAGGTCGCTGGGGACGAAGACGGGCTGGACATCGCAGACGACGTCGAGACGCCGCAGACGCTCCCTCTGGTCCTCCCTGCAGATCTGAACGTGAACGAGCCTGTGGCGAAGGCCGCCGGGAAGGGCTCCCTCGGGACCCAGTGCCTCGAGAGCGGAGAGGAACTGATCGATGGCGGCGTCGCCGATGGCGTGAACCTGGGCCTGAAGCCCCGCCGCGGAGGCCTCTCCCAGTGCCGCGCGAAAGGCCTCGTCGTCCCAGTTGAGACGGCCTCGGGCGGCTTTGTCGTCTTCGTACGGGAAGGTCATGGCCGCCGTGCGGGCCCCCAGCGAACCGTCGAGGAAAAACTTTCGCCCTCCGTAACGGAGCCATTCGTCGCCGTCGCCGCTTTTCGACCATCCCCTGGGGGGCTCGTCGCTGTAGTAGCAGATTCGCAGGGGGAGGGCCCGACGGCTCCGGAGGAGCCGGTAGGCCTCGAGATTCTCCTCCAGGCCGTAGGAGGCGGCGTTGCAGCTGTGGACGGAGGTGATCCCCTCGGCGGCCAGGGCCGCCATCGTCTCGCCGATCGCCTTCGCCTCGGCCTTTCCCCCCGGATTCGCCCGCTTCATGGCCTCCACGACGGGGCGGGCCTGATCTTCGAGCAGCAGGCCGTCGTCGAATCGCCCCGGGGCCCCGAGGCCGCCCTCCTCGAGGGCCCTGCCGTTGGCGACGTGGATATGAGCACAGACGCGAAGGAGAAGAACGGGGTTGGGCAGACGAAGGGCATCCAGCTCTTCCCTCGTCGGCAAACGGCTGTCGGGCCACCGGGCGTTGTCGAAACGGACGCCGTAGATCCACTCTCCGGGACCGATCTCCCGGGCCCTCTCCCTCACTTTTTCGAGAAGGGATTCCCTGGAGGGAGCTTCGAAAAGGGAGAGGGCCCGTCTCTGCCGGGAAAGAGCCGTCAGGTGGAGATGGGCGTCCGTCAATCCCGGAAGGAGGGTGGCACCTCCCCCGTCGACCCACAGGGCCCGTCGTGACGCGGCGTGACGCCGCACCTCCTCCAGGCTGCCGACGGCGGCTACCGTTCCCTCTTCGATGAGGATGGCCTCTCCCCGGGGTCGAGCTCGATCGCCCGTCCAGAGGGCGACAGGAGCTATGACAAGACTCGATCGTTCCATGAAGCACCTCCTCGGCAAGACTTGTACGCGCTCCTCATTCTAACCCCACGAGACCGACAGGAAGTGAAATGCATGGAATGTTGCCCTCCAAGCGCTCCCGCCCCCCTTTGCACACACTTCGGATTGACAAATCACGCATTTTAGGTAAAGTGTCACTATATTCACCTTTTAGAACATCGTGAAATCGCCTTAACGACACCCCTCCGACGCTGACGGAACTGACACCGAACTCCCACGACGCCTTTCGGGCCTCTCTTCCCTTCCTTTTTTTCGATGACCCTCCCGACGCTCTCAGCAAAAGACAAGGGGCAGAACCGTCGAATCGGCAACAGGCCGTGACGGTCCCGTTGCGTTTTCCCCTCTATTCCCGGCGACGTTCGTCGCTTCAAAGGAGGCTGCAATCATGATCGATTTTCGCGCCATCCCCCTCTGGAAGGATGTCACCGACACCCAGTGGAACGACTGGCACTGGCAGGTGGCCAACAGAATCACCACCGTCGACGCCCTCCGTCAGGTCATCGATATCGACGACGACGAGGCCGATCAGATCGAGAGAAGTCTGTCCCATCTCCGCATGGCCATCACGCCCTACTACGCCTCTCTCATGGACCGGGAGGATCGGACCTGCCCCATCCGGAGACAGGCCGTGCCGACCCTCCACGAGATCGAACGGGGCAAGGCCGATCTCCACGATCCCCTTCACGAAGACATCGACTCCCCCGTTCCCGGCCTGACGCACCGCTACCCCGACCGAGGGCTGCTCCTCATCACCGACCAGTGCAGCATGTACTGCCGCCACTGCACGCGGCGACGCAAGGCCGGAGAGACCGATCGGGCCTACGGCCAGGCCCAGATTCAGAAGGGAATCGACTACATCCGCGAGACGCCTTCCTTCCGCGACGTCCTCCTCTCCGGCGGCGACCCCCTGACGGTGGACGAGGACTTCCTCGAGTGGGTCATCGCCGAGCTGAAGGCCATTCCTCACGTCGATTTCGTCCGCCTCGGATCGAGGACACCCGTCGTCTGCCCTCAACGGATCACCGACAGTCTCTGCGCCATGTTGCGCAAATACCACCCCATCTGGCTCAACACCCATTTCAACCATCCCAAGGAGATCACGGAGGAATCGTCGCGGGCCTGCGCCCGTCTGGCCGACGCGGGAATCCCTCTCGGGAACCAGTCCGTCCTTCTCCGAGGCATCAACGATTGCCCCTATCTGATCCGGGAACTCAACCAACAGCTCCTCAAGATCCGCGTCAACCCCTACTACATCTACCAGTGCGATCTTTCCGAGGGGATCGAGCACTTCCGGACGAGCATCGGCAAGGGGATCGAGATCATCGAGTATCTCCGGGGCCACACGACGGGAATGGCCCAGCCCCTTTTCATCGTCGACGCCCCGGGCGGCGGCGGCAAGATCCCCGTCGGCCCCAATTACGTGGTGAGCCGATCGGACCGCAAGGTCATCCTCCGCAACTACGAGGGCGTCCTGACGGTCTACACCGAGCCGGACGATGACAGAAGCCACCCGGAAGAGCTCTATCGCTGGGAGGAGTACACGAGGCGCCAGCGTTCTCTCTCCCGCGAGGGGTTGATCAAGCTCTTCGAGGGCGACGCGATCTCCCTGGAACCGGCCGACCTGGACCGCCGCAGACGGGGGGCAAAAAGCGGGAGAGCCCTGTGATGGCGACGTTCGACTCGGAAGAGGCCCGAGAGCTGCTGACCTCTCTGGTCCGGATCCCGAGTCCCTATTTCGAGGAAGAGGAGATCATGCGTTTCGCCCTCGACTGGCTTCGTCGCGGCGACGTCCCCGCCTGGCCGCACCGCTTCCACGAGGAGAAACTGTTCGACTACCGTGGCGTCAACGTCGTCGGCATCGTCGAAGGGACCGTTCCCGGGCCGACGATCATCCTCAACGGCCATCTGGACACGGTAAAACTCTGCGCGGGATGGACGAGAGATCCCTTCGGCGCCGCCGTCGAGGGCGACAGGCTTTACGGCCTCGGCGCCTGCGACATGAAGGGCGGCGTCGTCGCCATCATGATGGCCCTCCGGGAGTTCTGCCGCAGGGAGAAGGCCTTCGCCGGCAAGATCCTCTACAGCTTCGTCTGCGATGAAGAAGGGCCTTTCGGCCTGGGGACGGATGCCCTCATCCTCGACGGCTTCCTCGACGGAAACGCCGACGTGGCCGTCATCACCGAACCGAGCAGCGCCTTCGCCTGCAGCGACTTTCCCTGCCTCTGCCTCGGAGCCCGAGGGGGGTGGAATTATTCCGTCGACGTCAGGGGCAAGTCGGCCCACGGCGCCCAGCCGGAGTTGGGAATCAACGCCGTCAGCGAAGCGGCGAAAATCTTGCTGGAACTGGAGAGAACCCCTCTGCCCTCGCACGAAAAGTTGGGACCGGCGGCACTCTGCTGCATCGATTTCCACGGCGGAGGAGCGGCCCTATCCGTGCCTGACGAGGCCCATTTCAGCGTCTTCCGCCACGTCGTCGTCGGCGAGACGAAGGATTCGATCCGCCGTGAGGCGGAGGCCGCCATCGGGCGCGCGGCCATAAGAGGCCTGGCGACGATCCGTTTCAGGGATGCGCCCCACGAGGCCTGCGACGGCTTCCCCGCCTACGTTCTCGACGAAAGGCATGCCATGGTCGGCGAAATGATCGCCGCCACCGAGGCCGTGACGGGGAGGAGACCGTCGATCAACTACTTCTCCAGCGTCGGCGATTTCTGCTACACCGGAGGCCGCCTCAAGGTCCCCACCCTCGTCATCGGACCCAAAGGTGATAATTTTCACGGAGCCGACGAATATGTGGAACTGAAGAGCGTCGTCTCCTGTGCGGAGATTCTTCTCCACTTCCTCCGACGCCTGACGACGGCACCGTGAGACGATTCCCGTCAAGGAAGGGGTCCTCTGTCCACAGGGTCGGGCAGAGGACCGGGAAAGGAGGAATGAGCCGGGAAAGACTTCGTCGGAGACCTGAAAAAGGATCGACAGAAAAAAGGAGGCGAAACAGACATGCAACTTCACGCTCTGGACATGGTCGTCGTCGCTCTTTATTTCATATCGCTCATCTCCATCGGCTACTTCATCATGAAACAGGCCCAGAAGGGGAAGGAAAACGAGTCCTTCCTGGCCGCCGACAGGAACATGGGCCTGATCCGAACGGCAGGATCGGCGGCGGCGACGGACCTCGGCGGCGGCTTCAGCATCGCCATGGGCGGCCTGGGCTTCAGCATCGGGATATCGGGTTCCTGGCTCATCGGCGTCTCGGGCCTCAGCGCCGTCCTTGCGGCCCTGTTGATGGCGCCCAAGATCAAGCGCTGGTCCGACAAGGTCAAGGGGCTGACGACAGGCGACCTCTTCGAATCCCGATTCGACAAGAAGACGGGGCTCGTGGCGGCCCTTCTCATCGGCCTCGCCTGGTGGACGTTCGTCGGCGGCCAGGTCATCGCCGGGGCCAAGCTCGTGGCGGGGACGATCGGCCTGGACGTGACGACGACGATCATCATCGCCGGCATCATCATTCTGGCCTATACGGCCATGGGCGGTCTCAAGGCCGTCATGACCCTCGACGTATACCAGCTCGTCGTCCTCTTCGTCGGCGTCGTTTTCGTCCTCGTCCCCATGGGACTGAAACACGTCGGCGGCTACGGATCCCTCATGGAACAGCTCGCCGCCAACCCCGAGACGGTCACGTTGACCCGTTGGGGAGCCGTCGACATGAAGACGGCCGTGGGGTGGTTCCTCTCCATCTTCCCCGTCTGGTTCATCTCCATCGCAACCTTCCAGCGCGTCATCGCCGCCAAGGACGAGAACACGGCCAAATGGGGCATCTTCCTGACCGGATTCCCCATCGAGTGGCCCCTTTTCGCCATCGGCATGACTCTCGTCGGCCTTCTGGCCCATCTCGTCGCCCCCGGTCTCTCCGACCCCGAGCTGGCGACGCCGACGATGATCGTCACCATTCTCCCCATCGGGCTCTCGGGCCTCGTCGTGGCGGCCTACATGGCCGCCGTCCTCTCGACGGCCGACTCCTGCCTCATGGGCTCCGTCGCCATCTTCACCAACGACATCTATCGCAAGCTCCTCAATCCCGAAGCCTCGGACAAACAGCTCATGAAGGTCAACCGCCTGGCCGTCGTCATCATGGGAGCCTTCGCCATCGGGCTGGCCTACAAAATCCCCCGCGTCATCGACCTCGTCATGTACGCCTACACCTTCGGAGCCGCGGGGCTCTTCTTCCCCATGCTGGCCCTCCTCTTCTGGCCGCGGGCCACGGCGACGGGGGCCTTCTGGAGCATCCTCCTCGGCGGCGGCTCGGCCCTCATCTGGTCCCTCATGGGCGACCCCGGCGGCTTTTCCGGCTCCTACATCGGATGGGCCGTCTCCTTCGTCGCCATCGTGGCCATCTCCCTCGCCACAGGGCACAGCCCCGAAGAGAATCTCGCCCTTTTCGGCGCCGAAAGCTGAACGCGGAAGAAAAAGAGGAGAGGACAGGGAACTCCGCCTCTTTCCTTCGGAGGCCTCCCCGAAGCCTCGGCCTTCCGCAAATCGAGAGGGGCTCTTCCGCAAACGGAAGAGCCCCTCTCGACGGAAGGTGGAGAAAAAACGTTACTCGAGGTCGGCCCAGGCCCGCTCCCCGTCGAAGTGCAGCGTGATGCGGCCGTACTTCAGCAGATTGATGTCCTCGAAGGTGAGGGAGTCCTCGTTCTCGTCGGTGACCATGATGTCCCAGTGCGACCGGGACTTGTCGAAACCGGAGAAGTTGATCTCGATGGAGTCGCCGTCGGAGAGGACGGAGCCCTCGATCATGTTCTCCTCCCAATCCTCGCTGCTGGAGAGGGAAATGTAGAGGCCGTGAATGTCGGAACCCGTCCTGTTGACGATAACGCAATCCTGAGCTCCGGCATGGGCCATCGGGCCCCCCAGGAACACACAAAGAACCAACGCGGCGACGGCAGCTCCGAAACGACCGATAAAACGCCTCATCACACATCTCTCCTCCCGGCTTGTGCGCCCGAAAAGGGCGATGGATCCCGCATAAGGCGACATGGGAAATCGCTTCCGGCGATAACGCTTTCGCGCCACAGGCTCCGGCGACGCCTTCTCCGTCGTCGAGAGGGCTCGCCCTCCCGACGGACGGCGCTTTCTTCAGCGCCGGGCCAGCACTTCGATCTCGACGAGCCCCCCGGCGGGAAGGGCCGCCACCTGAACGCAGGAGCGGGCCGGGAAGGGCTCGGCGAAGAAGGAACCGTAGACGGCGTTGACGACGGCGAAGTCCTTCATGTCGGCCAGGAAGATCGTCGTCTTGACCACGTTCTCCAGAGTCAGCCCCGCCGCGTCGAGGACGTTGCCGATGTTCTCCAGGGCCTGACGGGCCTGGGCCTCGACGCCGTCGACGAGCTTGCCCGCCGCGGGATCGATGCCGAGCTGGCCCGAGAGGAAGACCGTGTCGCCTCCGTCGATGGCCGGGGAGTAGGGGCCGAGAGCCTTCGGTGCCTTGTCGGTGTGGATTGCCTTCTTCACTGTCAGATCACTCCTTGAACGAGATTAGAGATCGAGGCCCACCAGGGCCGCCAGAGGTTTGAGGAGGCCGACGCTCTCGAGCCAGATGATGCCGATGGCCCAGGGGGAGACGTAACGGACGGTCCAGAACCAGAAGGGCACGTAGGCGCTGCGGATGGTGCCGCCGTTGGAAAGCTCCTCCATGGCTCCCTTTTTCCAGACCCAGCCGACGAGAAGGGCGCACATGAGGGCCGAAAGGGAAAGGGCGATGTTGGAGACGAAGTAATCGTAGCAGTCGAAGAAGGTTTTGCCCAGGAAGGTCACCTCTTTCCAGACCCCGAAGCTGAGGGAGGCCGGAACGGCGATGACGAAGCAGACGGAGCCGTAGGCCGTCGCCACCTTCTTGCGGTCCGCGGAGAACCGCTCCGAGAAGAAGGAGACGGCCACCTCCATCATGTTGATCGACGACGTGAGGGCGGCGATGACGAGAAGGATGAAGAAGGCCCCGGCGAAGAGGGTGCCGGCCGGCATGGCGCCGAAGACGGCCGGGAGGGTGATGAAGACCAGCCCCGGACCGGCGGCGGGCTCCATGGAGAAGGCGAAGACGGCGGGGAAGATGACCAGTCCGGCCATGCAGGCGATGGCCGTGTCGCAGAGGGCGACCCAGAAGGCCGACTGGATCAGATTCTCCTCCCTGTCGAGATAGCTGGCGTAGGTGGTCATGCTCGAAATGCCGACGCTGAGGGAGAAGAAGCTCTGGGCCAGGGCCGCCACGACGACGCCCAGGGTGATCTTGGAGAAGTCGGGCCGGAGAAACCACCGAAGGCCCTCGCGGGCTCCGGGAAGGGTGACGGAACGGAGGACGAGGGCGACGAGGAGAACGAAGAGAACGGGCATGAGGATCTTGCTGTAGCGCTCGATGCCCGCGGCGACGCCTTGGGCGATGATGAAGGCCGTGGCTCCCATGAAGAGGAAGAGGTAGGCGATTGGGGCGCCGACGCCGCCGATGAAGCTCCCGAAGAAGGCCCCGGCCCCGTCGGGCGTGATGCCGCCGAAACGGCCAAGACAGGCCTGGAGGGCATAGCGGATCGTCCAGCCTCCGACGACGGAGTAGAAGGCCAGGAGGAGGAAGGAGGTGAGAACGCCGAGGTAACCGACCCAGGCGAAGCGGGCGGAGAGCTTGCGGTAGCACTCGACGGCGTTGGAGCGGCCGTGGCGCCCGATGACGAACTCGACGAGGAGAAGGGCCGTGGCGACGAAGATGACGAAGAAGAGATAGACGAAGACGAAGGCGCCGCCGCCGTTCACCCCCGCCATGTAGGGAAAACGCCAGATGTTGCCGAGCCCGATGGCGGAACCGGCCGAGGCCAGGATAAAACCGACGCGCGAGGTGAACCGGTCGCGCTGAGGCGTCCTTGTGTCATCCTGCAGGGACATCGCGAGTTCTCCTTTCAAGCGGGAAGAAGAGGCAGATGACCGGGCCAGGTCTTGCGGACCTCGGGCCCGGAAAACTCCATCTCGGCTGCTCTCGGCTCGGTTGGAGACCTCTGTCTGACTCGTCTCGGCTGGCGGGGAGGAAGCTGTCGGGCTAGGTCACGCCATCACCTCCGGGGCGTTGCGACGAGTAATCGCGGCCATTGTACCACCAAAGCGACGAAATTCACATAAAGGCCCTCGCGGCCGAAACGAAGCCGGGCGCAGGCCAGGCGGGACTCGAGAACGTGCCTATCGTCGGCAAAAACAGATCATCTCTTCAATAGAGAAATATTTCTTCTTATGAATTTATTTCCTGGATCATTGCCACATTTCTTGCATATTATATAATACGGCGAATTTATGAATCCGCAGGACTCACATGAATAATCTTCCTTCATCTTCTCCAGCCATTGTGTAACCCCTTTTTCTTTTCTGAATCGCGCTGATTCGAACAATTCAGCACGATGAGGCATTTGTCCTTGAAATTCCCTGAGTTCATCACATGGAAAATCATGACATTCCTCACAGTTATCTATTTCTTTATTCTGAGCACACTCTCTGTATCTGCAACTTCTACAATGCAGACTCAAAATCTTTGATCGACATCCCTCGCAGGGGATGTCCTCCTTCTTTGTTTTCATTTTTTGGGCAATTCTTTCAAGTTCTTTGTCATCCTTGTTTTGAGTCGCTATATACACACCGCAGGACTCGCAAAAAAGGCCACAATACGCCACCGAATCTTTCATTTCGCTTTCTCCTTTACTCACCGGAGATGCTGCATAGCTTCTTCGTAACGCCTTTATGACGCCGAATCGCGCCGCAAACGCCCTCCAGAGGTGGATCCCCCCGTCAAAACCCGAGGACCCCGAAGGCCATCGGAGCCAGACCGCCATCGGTCCCTCCCGGTTCGAGAAGCGAGCCTCTCTCGGCGTGCTGCAGGCCATGTCGTCCGCCACAAGAAGCGGCCCACCCGCCTGAGGGACAGCACCGCCATCGGGAACGGCGACGCCTCACCGCGCCATCAGGGCGAACACGCCCCAACCCAGGTATTCGCGCGTGTAGGCGGCGTAGCGCTCCGGTTCCGACGTCAGCCTGGCCCGAACCTCTTGCGCGAAATCGTCGTCGGCGTTGGCCTCGAGCCACCGGCGCATGGTGAGCCACTTGGCCGCCTCGTATCGGTCCCAGCCCTCCTGGTCGGCCAGGACCATTTCGACGACGTCGTAGCCGAGGCGGCCGAAAGACGCGAGGAGTTCCGGAAGGCCGAGAAAGTCGGAGACCGATCGGGCAAGACAGCCCTTGGCAACCTCTTCCGTCGGCGGCATCCGGCGCCAGTAGGGCTCGCCGATGAGGATGATCCCTCCGAAGGCCAGGCTCCGGGCCAGAAGCTCCACCGTGCCGGCGACGCCCCCGCCGATCCACGTGGCGCCGACGCAGGCCGCCACGCCGACCTTCTCGTCCGAGACATAGCCGGCGGCGTCGCCGTGGATGAACGTGACCTGGTCGGCGACGCCGAGTTCCTCGGCACGGCGTTTCGCCTGCTCGGTGAAGAGGGGGCTCATGTCGACGCCGGTGCCGGTGATGCCGTGATCGCGCGCCCAGGTGCAGAGCATCTCCCCCGAACCGCTGCCGAGATCGAGGACGCTCGTCCCCCGCTCCAGACGCAGCGCCGCGCCGAGAGTGGCGAACTTTTCGGGCGTGAAGGGGTTGTGGATGCGGTGACCGCTCTCCGTGACGGTGAAGATCCGTGGAATATCCAATGCAGAAAATCCCCTTTCGGACGTGAACAGATTCGGTCGGGGCCCGACCGGAGGACAGGGCCTTCCCGGCTTTTCCGCGGCCATGCCCGCCCCGCCGGAACCCGGTCCAGCGACAGGGCCCGCTCGGAAGCGCCGACCGGCCGCCGCGTTCCGAGTCACGGCGGCCCCGGAAGACGGGACGACCGCCTTCAAGGGCAGCTTGGCTCGTGATTCCGTTTGCGGGGGAACTATAGAGGCACGAAAATAAAAAAAGCTGTCGAAAAAAACTGCGACGGCTACGACAAGAAAGGATTCACCGACACCTCCTCTTTAGAGGAGAACCTGGCCTACGTGTCATTGAGACCAATGCCCAACCTGTTCCATTACAGGCCGTGCATGACGTTTCATCGCCGATAACCTTGGTTTTAGCTCGTCCAGTCCCTCGGCAGGATGCACACTTTCGTGCCGGTTGGGCGACCAACACGCTGCCTTGCCCATTACAGGAAGTGCAAGACGTTTCATCGCCAAGAACCTTGGTTTTGACTCGTCCAGTCCCTCGGCAGAATGCGCAGGTTTCAGGTCTAGTCGCCATACTCTAGCCTCCTCTTTGATCGAATAAATTTTCACCCACTTTCTTCCCTATCCCATAAATAAACCGTTTCTGCAAGCCCGAAAGCCTCACGCGGACCTGCGGATACAAACCTGGGCTCCCTGCAAGACAGGACGATGCCAGCGAGCTTGCGGAAAGAAGACATCAAAGCCATGGGGTTCCACCTCAAGGACTATAAAGGCTTCATCCTCGTCCTCAGAGGAACGTAGTACAAGCGGAGCGGCCTTGTCAAGCGTTGATTTCATTTTTCCTACATACGCATGAAACAGTCTCTTCCGGCCCTTCCCGAGCCTCTCGGCCCGATCGAGGCGTTTGCCCGGGACGCGGGCCGGCCGTTCGGCGGCACCGGAGGAAGGGCTCGGCCCTTTCCGGGAAATCTCTGGAAAAAGGCAGCAAGGCCCCGACAGGCCTCCTGAGGGGGACGTCGGCGGGCCGGCTCCGTCGGACCTGGGCTTGGAAAAGGGATTGTTCGTTGCTCTTCCGTGAAAGATATGCTATATCGGTAGATAAGTTTAGCTTAGGTGCCAGAGGGTCTCTCAGCCGAGCCGAAGACCAGCCGAAGGAGTCTTTGAAATGGTTGAACGCATCATGCCCGAGCCCTACCGCATCAAGATGGTGGAACCCGTCAAGGTCCCCGACAGGGACGAGAGGGAGGAGGCCCTGAAGAGGGCCCATTACAACATGTTCGGCCTCCGCTCCCAGGACGTCTACATCGATCTGCTGACCGACTCGGGGACGGGAGCCATGAGCAAGTACCAGTGGGGTGCCCTCATGATCGGCGACGAGGCCTACGCCGGAGCGGACAGCTTCTTCAGCCTCAAGAAGGCCGTCAAGGAGATTCTGGGCTTCGACTACGTCGTCCCCACCCACCAGGGCCGGGCCGCCGAAAACGTCGTCTTCGGAACCCTCGTCAAAAAGGGCGACGTCGTCCCCTTCAACATGCCCTTCGACACGACGCGGGCCCACATTTTCAACAACGGCGGCGAGCCGCTGGACTGCGTCATCGACGAGGCCTACCACCCCGAGGTGCAGCACCCCTTCAAGGGCAACGTGGACATCAAAAAGCTCGAGGCGGCCGTCGCCAAATACGGCAAGGACCGCATTCCCTTCGTCATGGTCACCATCACCAACAACTCCGGCGGCGGCCAGCCCGTGAGCCTCGAGAACCTCCGCCAGGTCTCGGACGTCTGCCGCAGCCACGGCATTCTCCTTCTCCTCGACGGCGCCCGCATGGCCGAGAACGCCTACTTCATCAAGACCCGCGAAGAGGCCTGCCGCGGCATGTCCGTCGCCGAGATCCTCAAGGAGACGATGAACACGGCCGACGCCATCACCGTCTCCTGCAAGAAGGATCCTCTCGTCAACATCGGCGGCATGGTCTGCAGCCGCACCGAGGAGCTCCACAATTCCTTCCTCCCCCGGGTCATCCTCTTCGAGGGCTACGCCACCTACGGCGGCCTGGCCGGGAGGGACCTGGAGGCCCTCGCCCTGGGACTGAGGGAGATGGTCGACGAGCAGTATCTGGCCCACCGCGTCGCCCAGGTCCGCTACCTCGGCGATCTGCTGGGCGAGGGGGGCGTTCCCTGCGTGACCCCCGCCGGCGGACATGCCATCTTCATCGACGCCGCCGCCTTCCTGCCCCACATCCCCCAGAGCGCCTACCCCGCCGACGTGCTGGGCATCGAGATCTATAGGGAAGGGGCCATCCGCGGCATCGGACTGGGCGCTCTCGCCTTCGCCACGCCCGACGAGACGGGCCGGATCGTCTACCCCAAGCTGGAGCTTTTCCGTCTTGCCATCAACCGCAGGACCTACACGAACCACCACATCGAGTTCATCGCCCAGACGATTCTGGACGTCTACGGGCGGCGCGACGCGATCCGCTACGGCCTCAAGGAAGGCTACGCCCCGGCCGTCAAGGGGATGAAGCACTTCCTCGTCCACCTCGAACCCTACGCCCTCTAAAGCGCTGAAGCAAAAGAGGGTCGGAAGACGCATCGGGGCCGCCGGAGGTGACGCCTCCGGCGGCCCCCTGTCCTTCAGGAAGCGTCATCGAAAGGAGCCCTGTCATGTCCGAAGACAAACCGTCCCTGTCCGCCCAGAACCTCGACTACGAGACTTTCCTCGCCGTCGACATGCGCGTCGGCCGCATCATCGCCGTCGAGCCCAACGCCAAGGCCCGCAAACCCAGCTACTGCCTCAAGGTCGACTTCGGGCCCGAGATCGGCGTCAAGGCCAGCAGCGCCCAGATCGTCGATCTCTACGACAGAGGGGACCTCATCGGCCGCCGCGTCATCGCCGTCGTCAACTTCCCGCCCAAGCGCATCGCCGGTTTCCTTTCGGAGGTGCTCGTCATGGGCGCCCCCGACGCGAAGGGGCGGGTGGCCCTTCTCTCCGTCGACGGCGACGTCCCCCTGGGAGCGCGGATCTTCTAGGGCCTAGCAGCGCCCGTCGACGAGGACCGGTCGTCCTCCCTCGAAGACGAGTCGGGGCCGCCCTTCGGAGCGGTCCCTTTCGCAGCAGTAGGCCAGGTCGGCCGCGAGGCCCAGGGCGGCCAGCCTTCGACCGTGACGGGACTGGCCGACGAGGTCGGCGAAGGGAGCGCTGCGAAAGAGAGCCAGGGCCATCCGGGCCCCGTCGGAAAGATCCCGCGGTCGCAGGGCCAGGAGCCTTTCGACGAGAAGGCCGGCGCAGGCCGTGTCGTCCAGGGCCGGCCGCCCCTCCAGGCCGGCGCAGAGGATGGCTATTCTGTCGTGGGCCGCGACGGCCTCGGCCACGGCCCGGGCGTTGCGGGCACAGGCCGCGTGAAGGGCGCCGCCCCTTCCGGCGGCGGCCAGGAGGGCCGCCGTGCCGTTCGTCGTCGTCATGACGGCGCCGTCGAAGGCGCCCAGATCGAAGGCGGCCAGATCGAGGGGCGAATTGCCCAGATCGAAACCCGGAGGGGGAAGGGCCTGACGCTCTCCCATGAGAAGCCACCGTCCGGGAAGACGGTCCCGCAGGGACCGGGCCTCGTCGAGATCGACCACGGGCAGGAGACGGCGGCCGCCGAGCTCGAAAAAGGCGACGATCGTCGTCGTCGCCCGCAGCAGGTCGACGACGAGCCAGCAGTCGGCCTCGGGCAGGATCTCCAGAGGCGAAAAGACGACGTCGAGACAGGCCATGGCTCTCAAACCTCCCTTCTTTCTCTCTTCCCGGCCCTTTCGGGCCACAGGGCCAGGGTCACCCCCCTGCAAGGAGGCCTCCCCTTGGAAGAGCTTCTGTCGAATCTGCGCGCAGCCATCAGGGAAAAAGCCGACGAAGGGACCGCCGAGGGCGCCCGGCGCTACTTCAAGGAGGCCATCCGCCTCTACGGCGTCAAGACGGCCGACGTTTCGGCCATCGCCAGAACATTCTTCCGAAGCATCGAGTCCAGGACGAAGGAGGAGATCTTCTCCCTCTGCGACGAGCTGTGGCGATCGGGCTTCATGGAAGAGTCCTTCGTCGCCTGCCACTGGGCCTACGCCCTGAGGGAGCGCTACGTCGAAGGCGACCTGGACCTTTTCGAAAGATGGCTTGAAAACCACGTCAGCAATTGGGCCTCCTGCGATACCCTCTGCAACCACACCCTCGGCGCCTACTTCACGGCCTTTCCCCACCGGACGGAGACCCTGCTGGACTGGACGCGATCGCCCAATCGATGGGTCCGGAGGGCTTCGGCCGTCTCCCTCATCATCCCCGCCAGAAAAGGGCAGTTCGAAAAAGAGGTCTTCGCCGTAGCCGAAAGGCTCCTTCTCGACGAGGACGATCTGGTCCGCAAGGGCTACGGCTGGCTCCTCAAGGTCACCTGCGCCGAACACGAAGACGACGTCTTCCGCTACGTCCTGGCAAGAAAGGACGTCATGCCCCGCACGGCCCTCCGCTACGCCATCGAGAAGATGTCCCCCGAGCGGCGCCGGGAGGCCATGGGCAAATAGGGCGGCGGAAAACCCCGCCGGAGTTCCCGCGGCGCCGCCCCGACCGGGCCCCGCTTTTTTTGCGTCTTCGCCTCCTTCAGGCCAGGGAGAAGGCGACTTCCGTCCGCCACGCCTCCACGGGAAGCCTGTCGGGATCGGTGAGGTAGACTTCGATCCCCGGCGTTCCGGCCACGAGTCCCTCCTCTTTCATCTTGGCCTCGAGGGCCTTCCACGTCTCGTGGAGGCGCCCGTAGTCCCCGACGTGGATCGTGGCGAAGACGCGCAGGGCCGGAACGAGGCGGGAGAGAATCTCTTCGTCGCCTCTCACGACTCCGTCCGTGGGGCAGCAGACTTCGACGTCCATCGCCTCGGGATTGCAGGACGGGCAGTGGTAGAGGGTGAAGGGCGGTCCCGCCGGACGGGCCCCCTCCCGTTCGAGGCAGGCGAAAAGCCTCTCGTAGGCCTCGCCGTGGAAGGAGGCGACGGCCTCCAGAGAGGTGATGCCCCGAAGGCTGATCACCTGGACAGGAGGATACTCTTTCGTCTCGAACGGGACCGACAGGGCTACCCTCTCCTTTCTCGCGGCCATCGGGGAAAGAGGACCGTACGTCCCCCCTCCGGCAGAAGAAGAGGGGGCTCGGCAGGACATTGTCTATATGTCAACATTACCGCGAACGACTACTTCATGTCAAATCATCGCCGACGGAAAGCTGCGCTCAGACGTCTTGCCCCTCCCCCCCGGAAGACTTCATCCTGAGGGAACGTCCGAACCGGGCAGGGCGACTCCGGGCCGAAGCTATGGTCAGGAAAGGTCATGGCCTTCCGACGCTCTTTTTACCGAAGACGGGGGACAAGGGGCTCGGGACCGAAAGAGGGGACGTCTCTTTGGCGCCTTTCCTCCCGGAGAGGATCTCTCGGTCCTCGCCGGGAGGAAAGGCCCGAGGAGATCCCGACGGAGACTCCCGCGGCGTCCGCCCAAACCCCTGCCCGCCTCATCGGACGGAGCGCAGGCGGCCGATGTTGGCCATGATGCGCCGCGTCGTCTCGGGCCGGTTCATGGTGTAGAGGTGAATGCCGTCGACGCCCGAAGCGAGGAGATCGACGATCTGCTCCGTGGCGTAGGCGACGCCCGCCTCGGCCAGAGCCTCGGGGTGGTTGGCGTAACGGGCCATCATGCGGGTGAACTTGGGCGGCAGCGAGGCGCCGCAGAGGGAGACGATGCGCTGGACCTGCCTCACGTTGAGGACGGGAAAGACGCCGGCGACGAGGGGGACGTCGATGGCACGCCCGGCGAGACGGTCGCGGAAGCGATGGAAACGCTCGTTGTCGAAGAAGAGCTGGGAGATGAGGAGATCGGCTCCGGCCTCGACTTTCTCCTTGAGGTGGTCCAGATCCTCCTCGCCGTCGGCGCACTCGACGTGCCCTTCGGGGTAGGCGGCGGCGGCGATGCAGAAGCGTCCCGGGAAGGCGCTCCGGATGTGGGCGATGAGTTCCGAGGCGTAGGGATAGCCTTTCACGACATCGGGCCCTTCGAGGGGACGATCGCCTCGAAGGGCGAGGATGTTGGTGACGCCCCGATCCAGCAGGGAAGTGCAGATGGCGTCCAGCTCGGCGACGTCGTGGCTCATTCCCGTCAGGTGGGCCACGGCGTTCAGGCCGTAGACGCGATGGAGCCTCGAGGCGATTTCGACCGTCCTGTCCCGGCTCGAGCCTCCGGCGCCGTAGGTGACGCTGACGTAGCCCGGCTCCAGGTCGGCTATGGCCTCGATGGTGTCGTAGACTTTTTCGACGGGGACGTCGGCCTTGGGGGGAAAGATTTCGAAGGAGACGACGGGTCCGGTCCTGCGGAAGAGGTCGACGATGAACAGGCTACTCCCCTCCCTTCCTTGCCGCCATGAGGCGGTCGACGAGGCGGGCGGCCTCGATGGCGTCGGCGGCATAGCCGTCGGCGCCGATCGTGTCGGCAAAGGCGGCGTTGACGGCCGCTCCGCCGACGATGAAGAAGGGCTCGGGGCCTCCCTCTCTCCCCTGGGCGATGACGTCTTTCATGTGCTCCACCGTCGTCGTCATGAGGGCCGAAAGGCCGACGACATCGGCTCGGGCCTCCCGGGCTGCGGCGAGAATGCGATCGGCGGGAACGTCGACGCCGACGTCGACGATGCGGTAGCCTCGGCTTTTGAGGACCATGGCGACGACCTTCTTTCCCAGATCGTGAAGATCGCCCTCGACGGTGGCGAGCAGGACCGTCCCCCGTTTTTCCAGGCTCTCGCCTCTTTCTGCCATACGCCTTTCGGCCAGGTCGCAGAGGGCCTGGGCGGCCTGAGAGGACTGAAGGAGCTCGGGGAGGAAGAAGTCGCCGCAGTCGTAGAGGCGCCCCACCTCCTCGAGGGCGGGGATGACCGCGTCGGCGATGAGGGCCATCGGCGGAAGTCCGGCGGCCAGGAGAGCCTCGCCCGCTGCCAGGGCCGCCTCTCTGTCGCCCTCGACGACGGCCGGGCCGAGGGAGGGCCTCTCCGGAACCTTCGCTTCGACCTGGCCCGTGACGTCACGGGCCTTGGCCGAGGCGATGTAGCGTTTCAGGGCCGGGTCTCGGCCGACGAGAGCCTCTCCGGCGGCGACGGTCTCCATGAAGGCCCTGTCCAGGGGATTGGCGATGACGGCGTCGAGGCCCGAGGCGAGGGCCATGGCGAGAAAGGTTCTGTTGAGCAGGCCCCGATCGGGGAGCCCGAAGGAGACGTTGCTGATGCCCAGGATGGAACGGGCCCCCAACTCGCGGAGTCCACGAAGGCTTTCGAGGGTCACGGCGGGACCGGAGGCGTCCGATCCGGCCGTCAGGGTGAGGGGGTCGATGAACAGGTAACGCCGGGGAAGCCCCATGGCATCGGCCGCCTCGACGGCCTTCCGTGCCAGGGCCAGCCGCCTTTCGACGGTGGCGGGAATGCCCGCCCCGTCGAGGGTGAGGACGACGAGAGCCGACCCGGTCTTTCTGGCGAGGGCCAGTCCTCGGGCGAGGGGCTCGTCGTCACAGGTGACGGAGTTGACGAGAGGAACGCCGCCGTAGGAGCGGGCCGCCTCGTCAAGGAGGGACAGGTCGTCGCTGTCGAGGGAGAGAGGCAGGGGGGAGGCCGTCAGAACGGCCTCGACGGCCCGGCGGAAAAGAACCTGCCGATCCTGACCGGCGATGCCCGTGTTGACGTCGAGGAGGGAGGCCCCGGCCTCGGTCTGAAGCCGGGCCTCGTCTCGGACGACGGACCACTTTCCCTCGATCATGGCCTCCTTCAGGGGGCCTTTGCGGGAGGGGTTGATCCTCTCTCCGACGATGAGGAGAGGCTCGCCGCGGCCGCAGGCGAAGACGTGACTCCTACTGGCCAGGGCCGTCGAAGCGGGGGCTCCGGGAAGGGGCCGAGGCAGGGGCAGCCCGGCCAGAGCGGCGATGTGGTCCGGTCCGGTTCCGCAGCAGCCTCCGACGACGGAGGCTCCCGCCTCGACGAGGGAACGGCAGGCCCCGGCGAAGCTCTCGGGATCGAGGGTCAGGCCCCGGGCGGGGAGGCCGGCGTTGGCGTAGACGAAAAGGGGCAGATCGCAGCTCCGGCCCATTCGGGCCACGACGTCGACGTAGGCGTCGGGACCGACGCCGCAGTTGGCGCCCAGAGCCGAGGCCCCGACGGCCATGGCCCAGGCCGCCGCCACTTCCGGCGTCGTCCCCGTCATCGTGGCGCCGTTGCGGTCGAAGGTGAAGCTGACGACGAAGGGAGCGGACGCGTCTTCCTCCTTGAGGGCCATGACGGCGGCCTTGGCCTCGCGGAGATCGAGCATGGTCTCGATGAGGATGAAATCGGCCCCTCCCGCCAGAAGCCCTTTTATCTGAGGGCGAAAGGCCGCCAGGGCCTCGTCGAAGGAGACGTCGCCCAGAGGCTCGACGAGACGGCCCAGAGGGCCGACGGAACCGGCCACGAGGGCTCTGTCGCCCAGGGCCTCCCGGGCTGTGCGGGCCGCCAGAAAGCCGATCTCCTCGGCCCGCCCCTGGAGACCGCGGTGGGACAGTTTGATCGTCGAGGCGCCGAAGCTGTTCGTCTCGACGATGTCCGCCCCGGCCTCCAGGTAGGCCTCGTGAATGGAGCGGACGGCCTCGGGAGAGGAAAAGAGCATCTCCTCCGGCAGAGAGGGGGAACGCCATCCCTTTTCCGCCAGCAAGGTCCCCATGGCGCCGTCGAGGAGGACGACTCTCCTCTTCTTTTCTATCCAGCTTTTGAGGTCTATGGCGATCGCCGTCCCTTCCCTGTCGTTTTGTCCGTACGAGATCCATTTTAGCCCATGGCGACTCCGCCGACAGAGGGTGCGAATCCCCGGCGGCGACGGTTTTCCGAGCTTTTCCGGGAGAGAAAGATTGCGGGGACGCATGCTTCATCCTATCCATTGCGTTACATGCAAGGTATAATCGCTCAAACTGACCAGAAAGAAGGGTATCGCCCATGACTCGCCGACCTCTTTCGCCGAGGGGAAAAATCGCCCTCCTCTGCTCGAGCCACTTTATCAACGACATCCACTCGGCCTTCCTCAACACCTTCATCCCCGTCATCATCGCCAACCTGGGCATCTCCGTCGCCCGGGCGGGAGGGCTCCAGGCCCTCTCGGGAGCGATCCACATCTGCTGCCAGCCCCTGCTGGGCTTTCTGGCCGACCGGTCGTCGCGGCCCATCCCCGTCATCGTCGGCCCCCTCCTGGCCGCCCTGGGCTCTTCCATGCTCCCCCTGGCCCCCAGCTACGGCGCGGCCCTCCTCCTCACGGGACTCTGGGGTCTGGGAAGCGCCACCTTCCATCCTCAGGGACACGGCGCCGTGGGGCTCGTCTCGCCGTCGGGCCGTCTTGCCTTCAACATCTCCCTCTTCAGCGTCGCCGGAATGCTGGGAGGAACGCTGAGCCCCCTTTACGCCCTGAGCCTGAAAAAACTCGTCGGCTACCGTCTCCTGCCCCTGGCGGCCCTCGTCCCCGTGACTCTCCTGGGGCTCCTGACCTGGCGTTTCCTGGCCCGTTTCGACGACGACGAGAAGCCGGCGGGGACGTTCCGCCTGGGCGACGTCGGCCGGAGCCTCTCCGTCGTCTTCAGAAAGATCTACCGGGTCTGGGCCATCTCGGTCACGCGCGATACGGCCTTTCAGGCCACGCGCTTCTTCCTTCCCCTCGTCGTCACCGCCTCGGGCGGAGGCCTGGGCCAGATCGGGACGATCCTCTTTTTCATGATGGCCGCCGGGACGCTCTCGCCCCTCATCGGGGGGCACCTCTCCGACGCCTTCGGCAAGGAGCGGGTCCTTTTCGTCATCCTCCTGGCCACGCCCCTCTGCCTCGTTCCGGCGGCCCTCCTCTCGGGCCTGCCCTCCTACGTCCTCTTCATCGTCGGGACGGCCCTCATCAACGCCACTCAGCCCATCACGGCGGCCATGGGCCAGGAGGCCGCCCCCGAGGCGCGCAGCACGGCCAGCTCCATTGTCATGGGTCTCTCCTGGGGACTGGGCGGTTTCGCCATGGCTCCCCTGGGTTACCTGGCCGACAGGGCAGGCCTGACGACGACCCTCGTCGTCATCGGCCTCCTCCCCCTGCTCTCCCTGCCCTTCCTGCGGAGGAGGACCGCCTGAACGAACTCGACGACAGCTCTCTCCGCAGGCGGGAGCAGGTAGGAGACCGCTCCCGTCCGGGTCGCGGTTTCCCCGTCGTCGATGGCGGCACGACGGGGGAGGGAGTTTTCAGGGGAAAGGAGGATCATCGGCATGGCCCTCACCGTGTCTGAAATGCTCCGGATCGGATCCTTGAAAGGGCTGACCCTGCTGGCCGGGGAGAAGGGCACACGGGAGAGGACGGTAAGCACCGTCGTCGTCATCGATACGCCCGAAGCCCATCAATGGCTGCGCGGCGGAGAGTTCCTGATCACGTCCGGCTACATCTTCTGCGAGAGGCCTCTGGAACTTCTCGCCTTCGTAGAGGGAGCGGGGAGGTCCAAAGCCGCCGCTTTCGGGGTAAAGATAGGCAGATATCTCGGGAAAATCCCCAACGACGTTCTCGAATCCGCCAACAGGCTCCACTTTCCCATAATAGGGATACCCGAACATTTCAACCACGTAGACATCATCCACCCCGTCATCGCAACCATCACCCATGATGATTATAACCAGGCGATCTCAAGGGATAAAATAAACAATTTATACACCAACTTAATCCTAAATGGAGCCTCTGTTGACGATATTATCCAAAAAACTGCCGAACTCATTGATACAGACATAGCCTTCCTAGACATACGAACAGGATGCTTTTTTGCCACTAAATACTCAAATATCACGCTAAATAACACGAATAATTTCAATAAAATTCCTATTTTACTAGAAGAAAAACCAAGGGCTTATCTATTCATGGAAAAATCTATAGAAAAAATCGACAACCCCGAATTTTCAACAACTTTAGATATAGCAAAAAAGCATATCGCTATATTAATGCAACGGGAAGATGCCGAAATACGAATTGAAAACTACCATATTGAAGATTTTTTAAAAAATCTACTCTATAATAAAAACATAAACGAAAATGACGTAAAAAGAAAAGCCAAATTCTATAAATGGGATTTATCTTGGAACCTTGCCATCGCCATCATCAAGGATGGCCCAAATGTGTCGGAAGACAGGGGGAACAAACCCCTATTTGAATCTTTGTTGCTAAAAATAAGATTAAAATTTATTGGCTCCCTAGGACTTGCATCCGATCATAACCTTGTCTTGTTTGTTCCATTAAAAACAAAAAATGATTCAAATGTGCTATTTGAATACATGCAAGGAATGATAGCACATGAAAATCACGAAAATAGTTTTTACCTAACATGCGGTCTGAGCTCCATAAAAAATGGACTATGTTTAGCGAGAGAAGCCTTCTCTGAAGCCCAGAAAGCTTTAGATGTCGTCATGAGAACATCCAACAACCCGCCTATAAGGGTTTTCGATGAAATAGGTCTGGATGGAATTCTAAGCATATTAAAAGACACGGAAATGGGACAAAATTTCATCGACAAGCAACTGGGACCCCTTTTACTCAAACATAATTCCCCAAAAAGATTTAATCTCATGGAAACGCTGGAGGCCCTCGTCCGCCACGACTGGCAGATCGGTCCTGCCGCCGCGGATCTCAAAATACATTACAATACAATGAAATACAGGATCCGCTGTCTGGAGGAGGCACTCGATCTGACCGATCACGACGGCAGACGTCGGACGGAACTCGCTCTGGCCGTGCTTTTGTACCAAATCGACAAAAAAGCCTCTGCTTCTTAGTTCCTCCTGAACAATAAGCCACGAGTCCTGTCCTTTATTCTCACTTTTCTGTCCCGCTCGTCGCCCCTCCTCTCCGTCGCCGACGATGTTCCCCTTCCCCCGAAAACCTACACTTCACTCCATGGAACCGACATCCATTCAAGGGAGGTCCTATCATGGAGTTCAAAAGCGGCATCGAACCTACGGCGACCTATCGGTCGATGGAGCTCGCCAAGGGGGCGCTCACCCTCGTCCGCGACGTCATGCTCGCCCAGAAGGGAGAGACCGTCGTCATCACCTGCGACAGCTCGGGAGACAGGCGCGTGGCCGAGGCGACCGCCGAAGCGGCCCACGCCGTCGGGGCCCGTCCTCTCCTCCTCTACTACCCCACGCCACGCCAGACCTTCGCGAGCGAAATGAGCGCGCCCATGGCGGAAGCCACCGCCCATGCCGACGTCTGGATCGAGTTCGCCTACGCGACGGTGATGCACTCCCAATCGTGGAGAAACGCCCTTGAACGCGGCTGCCGCTACATCAATCTCACCGGCATGGATGTCGCCATGGCCGTCAACTGCATCGCCAACGTCGATTACGATCTGATGATCGAAATGGGACGGTATTTCCAGAAGCGCCTCGGGGCGGCCGACAAGGTCGAAATCCGCAGCGCGGCGGGGACGAATCTCGTCGCCTTCAATCGGGGACGCAAGATCCGTCTTTCCGGGGAAAAGGCCACTCAGAAGGGCTACCCCATCATGCTCGGAGGACAGGTCAGCTGGTGCCCCATCGAGGAGACCATCAACGGGACGCTGGTCTTCGACGGGGCCGTCTTCCCTCCCGAGGAGCTGGGAATCCTCCGGGAACCCATCAGGCTGGACCTCGTCGACGGCGTCGCCGTCAAGATTTCGGGAGGCCGGGAAGCCGACGTCTTCCGCTCCTGGCTGGAGTCCTTCCGTGATCCCGCCATGTTCCGTCTGGCCCACTATTCGTTGGGCTTCAATCCCGGGGTGACGGCTCCGACGGGCAGAATCGTCGAGGACGAGCGCGTCTTCGGCTGCATCGAGTTCGGGTTCGGCAGCCAGGGCAAGCAAATCATGGGGCGCTGCTGGTCCGCCGCCTCTCACACCGACGGGATCACCCTCTCTCCGACGATCCTCCTCGATGACGACGTTTTCGAGGACGAGGGGATCTATCGCGACGCTCACGCCGGCGAACTGTGCCGGAAGATGGGCGTATCCGGTTACTGACGGCGCGGCCTCCCTCATGGACCGCTTGGACCGTAAACTTCAGGAGCTCTTCCCGGAGATCCTTTCCTCCCTTCAGGCTTCCGTCAGGATCCCCTCCGTGCGCGCCTCGGCCGAAAAGCGAGCGCCTTTCGGCCGGGAGGTCGGGAGGGCCTTGGATCATGCCCTCCGCGAAGCCCGTCGCCTGGGGCTGCGGACGGGGGAGTGCGACGGCTATGTGGGCTGGGCCGAGATCGGCGACGGCGACGAGATGGTCGCCGTCCTCGCCCATCTCGACGTCGTTCCGGCCGGCGACGGATGGAGCCTCCCTCCCTACGGGGCGGAGGTGAGGGAGGGGCGGCTCTACGGCCGAGGCGCCATGGACGACAAGGGGCCCGCCATCGGGGCCCTCTGGGCGCTTCACGCCATTCAATCGCTGGCCCTGCCCCTCCGTCGGCGCATTCGCCTCATCTTGGGGACGAACGAGGAGAGCGGGATGGCCGACATTCCCCATTACCTTCAGGCCGGAGGCGAATCGCCCCGTTTCGGGTTCACGCCCGACGGCGATTTCCCCATCGTCGCCGCCGAAAAGGGTCAGCTCCACGTCGATTTGAGGGGGGCACTGCCGCCTCATCGGCGGATCGGCCTGAAAAAACTGACGGCGGGGACGGCCCGCAACGTCGTGCCCGACGAGGCGGGCGCCACCCTGTCCTGCCCCGACGAAACGGCGGCCGCAAGGATCGCGGATGTCCTGAACGAAGGCGCTTCGGCCGGAGGAATCCCCCTTTCCCTTCGAGGGAAGGGGACGGAGACCCTCGACGTTTCCCTCCGGGGGCGTTCGGCCCACGGCAGCACGCCGGAACGGGGCGTCAACGCGGCGCTGTTTCTTATGGACCTCCTCGGCGAGGTCGACGAAGACTGGGCCCGTCGCCTGCGAGAGGTGGCCCGTTGCTTCCTCGGCGACCCCGGGGGACGGAGTCTGGGACTGGCCGTCTCCGACGCGCCTTCGGGAGCCCTGACGTGCAACGTGGGCATCGTCGAGGGGGGAGAGGACTCTTTCCTGATGGGCCTCGACATCCGCCACCCCGTCACCGCCGATGCGGAGGAGCTGTTGGACCGCCTCGGCGGCTGGGCTCGGGGGCAATCCCTCGGCATGGAGCTTCTGCGCCGCAAGCCGCCTCTCTGGATGCCTCCGGAAAGCGAGCTGATCCGGCGCCTTCAAAAGGTCTACCGGGAGAAGACCGGCCAGGAACCGTCGCTTCTCTCCATGGGAGGCGGAACCTACGCCAAGGCCCTGCCGAACACGGTGGCCTTCGGTCCCCGCTTCCCCGGCGATCCGGACGTCGTTCACAAGGCCGACGAATACATCGCCCTCGACTCTTTTTCGCGCACCGTCCGCATCATGGCTGCCGCCATGGTGGAACTGGCAAGCTGAGGAGTGATCCCATGGACGTCAGGGAACGCGTCAAGGCGCTGGAACCGTCCACCCTGTTGCTGAGCGTCATCGTCTCCGTCCTGTCGGCCATCATCTGCATGCAGCTCATCGCCCGGATCGGCATTCCCGCCAACACCTCCATTCTGGGCGCCGTCATCGCCATGGCCCTGGCCCGGCTTCCCTTCTCTCACTGCAGGCGCTTTCGGTCCCTGGAACGGCAGAACCTGGTACAGACGATGGCCTCCGGGGCGGGGTTCGCCGCCTCCAACTGCGGCCTGCTGGCCATCGGCGTCGTCTACGCCCTGGGGGAGAGGACCTATGTCCTCCCCATGCTGATCGGATCGGGGATCGCCACGCTCATCGGCATTCATTTTGTCTACCAGACGTTCGATTCGTCCATTTTCCCCGCCGCCGGAGCCTGGCCGCCCGGCGTCGCCACCGCTCAGGCCCTGATCGCCGGAGACGAGGGGGGACAAAAAGCCATCCGCCTCCTTCAGGGTGCCGCCACGGGCGCCATCGGGAGCCACTTCGGTCTGCCCATGGCCGCCATCGGCATCGTCTTCATCGCCAACACCTTCGCCATGTCCGCCCTCGGCCTGGGCCTCCTATTACGGGGCTACTCCTCCTCTCTTTTCGCCCTCGACCTGGGAAAGACCTACATCCCCCACGGCGTGATGATCGGAGCCGGAATCGTCTCGCTCTTTCAGGCCCTCCGGATCGTCACGGCCGGGGAAAAGGGACCGAAGGGAGAGGGGAACCCTTCCGATCCGTCAGAGGCCTTTCTCCGTCCCTCCGTCTCGAATCAAGAGCTTCGCCGCGCCATGGTGGTCCACATCGCTCTTTTCGCGGCAGGAGCGGCCCTTCTTTCCCTCATAGGGGGGCTCTCCCAGTCGATGTCCCTTCCCCGACTGGGCGCATGGATTCTCTGGACGACCTTCTCCGCCTCCGTCGCTCCCGTACTCGTCGGGCTCAGCGCCATGCATTCCGGCTGGTTTCCCGCCTTCGCCATAAGCATCATCTTCCTGAGTCTGGGGCTTTTCATGGGCTTTCCGGCGCTTCCGCTGGCGCTCATGGTCGGCTATATCTCCTGCACCGGCCCCTGCTTCGCCGACATGGGCTACGACCTCAAGACAGGCTGGTGCATCCGGGGTTCGGGACGAAATCGGGAAGCAGAGGCGGCCGGGAAAAAGCAACAGTTTCTGGCCGAGGCCCTGGGCGGGGTCATCGCCATGGCAACCGTCTATTTCCTCATGGATATGCATTTCCGCCTCGACCTCCTCGCTCCCGTCAGCCGGGTCTTCGCCACGACCATCAAGGCCGGAAGCCATCCCGCGATCCTGCGGGAACTGCTCCTCTGGGCTCTCCCCGGAGCGCTGGTCCAATTCGCTGGAGGTCCGCAGCGAGCTCTGGGGATCCTTTTCGCCACGGGGCTGCTGATCAACAATCCCGTCTACGGGCTGGGCGTCGCCGCCGCCGTCGTCTTCAAGCTCCTGATGGGCAGGGAATGGATGGAAATCCGCGAAGCGGGCCTCATCGCCGGAGACGGCCTCTACGGATTCTTCTGGGCCCTGTTCAAGTCCTTCGGAGGGTGATCCTTCTCCCGGGGGAGGGGGGCCTCCTCCGGGACGCCTCCTTCCGGGACTACCTCCCCTCGGCGAAATGACGTACAATAGGCGACATTCACGGCATGCCCATAGCCCATGAGGAGATGATCGCGATGAAACTGTCGGCACGAGCGATGGCCATGGAGGCCTCGGCTACCCTGGCCGTGACGGCCAAGGCCAAGGAGCTGAAGCGTTCCGGCAAACCCGTAATCTCTTTCGGCGCCGGAGAGCCCGATTTCGCCTCCCCTCCGGCCGCCCTCGAGGCGGCAAGGGCCGCCATGGAGCGCGGCGAGACGCACTACACGGCGGGAGCGGGCATTCCCGAGCTGCGCGAGGCGATCTGCCGCTACTACAGGGAGCGCTTCGGCCTCGACTACGACCCCTCTCAGGCCCTCGTCGGCTCCGGGGCCAAGCCCCTCGTCTACACGGCCTTCGGCTGCATCCTCGATCCCGGCGACGAGGTCGTCGTCTTCGCTCCCGCCTGGGTGAGCTACGTCGAGCAGATCCGCCTCTGCGGCGGCAGGGAGGTCGTCGTCGACACGGCCGGGACGGATTTCATCCCCACCATGGAGGCCCTCCGAAAGGCCCTCACGCCCCGGACGGTGGCCCTCCTGATCAACACGCCCTGCAACCCCACGGGCGTCGTCTACGACGGAGCCCTTCTCAAGGAGCTGGCCGCCTTCGCCGAGGAACACGATCTCTGGATCGTCTTCGACGAGATCTACGAGCGTCTCACCTACGGCACGGCACGGCACGAGAATATCGTCGCCCTGGCCCCGGCGGCGAAGGAGCGGACGGTCCTCATCAACGGCGTCAGCAAGGCCTTCGCCATGACGGGATGGCGCATCGGCTACGCCCTGGCCCCCAAGCCCCTTCTCTCCAAGATGTCGGCCTTTCAGGGCCACCTGACGTCCAACGCCTGTTCCATCTCCCAGTGGGCCTCCGTGGGGGCCTTCAGAGGCGCCGAGGAGGACGTGAGAGCCATGCACGGCGCCTTCGAGGAGAGGCGTGACCTCATCGTCGAGCGCCTCAGGGCCATGCCCCACATCGCCTTCGCCGAGCCTGAAGGGGCCTTCTACGCCTTCGTCGACATCCGGGACTGCCTGGGGATGAAGCACGACGGCCTCTCCCTCGACGACGACGTCGCCTTCTGCAGCCGCCTTCTCGAGGCGGAGTACGTCGCCGCCGTCCCGGGAAGCGCCTTCCTCGCCCCCGGGTACGTGCGCTTCTCCTACGCCAACGCGAAAGAGGAGATCGCCGAGGGAATGACGCGCTTCCACCGTTTTCTCGACGGCCTTCGGGCCTGACGGTTTCCTCCGAGACGGAGACGCGAAGGATCAGAAAAAGCATTTTTAATGAAGAGCCCCGGGCTTTTGCCCCAGGGGCTCTTTTATGTTATACTTTTGGACATCCTTCAGGTTTGCTCTATTCCTTCCGTTACCCTTCCGACGATCGACCTCCTCCTTGGGAATAAGGCGAAGACCGGGCCCTCCAGGCCCGTCTCCCGCCCGTCCTTTCGCACCTCGCCCACGAAAGGAGATGACGCGATGCGACAGATGACAGAACCTTTCCGATTCAAGAGCTGCGACCTCGTCCCCCTCAGCACGGGACTGCGGGCCCAGACTCTCGACGAGCTGGCCCAACGGCTCCAGGTCGCTCCCGAAGGGAGCCTCCACTACCACTTCTGGGGACGGCTCCTCCGCCCCCAGATCGGAGAGAGCGAGTACGGCAACGACTTCGCCTCCTGGACCGAGTCGGAGCTTCACGACCGGACCCTGGCCGAGCGGTTTTCCGCCGCCAACCCCTCCGACTACGACGACCTGGAGGGCCTCAGGGAAGAGCTTCTCTCCCTCGTCGAGGGGCGCCTCGACGAGGAGGAGCGGCTCCACTGGTTCCGGACGGAGCGCCCCTTCTTCTTCACGCGGGGCCAGCTCCTCGTCTTCGACGGACAGATGACGGCCTCGACGCCGGAAGAGCTTCACCGCGCCTTCGGCGAAGCGGAACGCAGCAGTCTTTTCTACCATTTCATCGACGCCCGGAGGCGGACGGAAGGCCATGGGGACGACTTTTCCCTCTGGCTGGAGGCCTTCGAGGAGACGGAAGAGGCTCGGAGACACCTCCGCTATCTCGACCCCTATCTCCTTTCCCTCGAAGAGCTCCGATCGGGCCTCCGGCAGGCGATGGCGTTGGGAGAGGAGGCGGAAGCATGATGTCGGGACAGACACTCCTCGATCGCTACGAGGCCGTCGTCGGACCGCCCGTCATCCGCCATCTTCGCCAGCTCGGCGATCACCTGGCGGGCCTGCGCGTCGTTCACGTCAACTCGACGCGCAGCGGCGGCGGCGTGGCCGAGATCCTCAACCGCTTCGTCCCCCTCATGAGGGCCCTCGGCATCGACACGGTCTGGGAGGTCCTGACGGGAACGGAGGCGTTCTTCGACGCCACGAAGACGATCCACAACGCCCTTCAGGGCTCGTCGAAGGGACTCGCGACGGAGATGATGCGGGCCTTCGAGGCGACGAACGAGGCCAACGCGGAACGCCTCCGCCCTCTTCTGGAGGAGGCCGACTTCGTCTTCATCCACGATCCCCAGCCGGCACCTCTCCTGGCTTTCTGCCCGAACCGGAGGGGAAAGTGGATCTGGCGCTGTCATATCGACGTGAGCCGCCCCAACCGCAAGGTCTGGCGCTATCTGAGACGCTGGGTCGCCCCCTACGACGCCGACATCTTCTCCCTGGCCGACTTCGCCCAACCCCTCCCCCACCTCCAGTACCTCATTCCCCCCAGCATCGACCCCCTGAGCGAGAAGAACACCGACCTCTCCGACGACGAGGTCCGATGGACGCTGGAACGCCACGGTATCGATCCCTCTCGGCCCCTCGTCGTCCAGGTCTCCCGCTTCGACCGATTCAAGGACCCCTTGGGCGTCATCGAGGCCTACCGTCTCTGCCGGCGCCATCAGGATCTCCAGCTGGTCCTCGCCGGAGGAGGGGCCTCCGACGATCCGGAAGGAGCCGTCGTTCTCGAGGAGGTCCTGGCCGCGGCGGCGGGCGACGCCGACATCCACGTCCTCGTCCTCCCCGACGACGCCCACAGGACGATCAACGCCCTCCAGAGGGGGGCCACGGCGGTCATGCAGAAATCGACGAAGGAGGGATTCGGCCTCACCGTCTCCGAAGGTCTATGGAAGCACAAACCCGTCATCGGCGGCGACACGGGGGGCATCCGCCTCCAGGTGATGGACCGGTTCAACGGCTACCGCGTCCGCACCCCGCAGGGAGCGGCCCTGCGACTCCGCCACCTCCTCCAGCACCCGAATCAGGCAAGACGGATGGGGGAAAACGCCCACCACCACGTCAGGGAGAATTTCCTCATCACCCGTCAGCTTCGAAGCGTCCTGGCCCTCATGGCCGCCCTGCGGGCCGGCGATCCCGAAAGGCTGGAGGTCTCCTTCTGATGCTCCTTCCCGAGGCCTTCCGGCACCGCCTCGCCCGGGCCCGGCACGCCCTCTTCATGATCGATTACGACGGCACTCTGGCCGCCTTCCGTGCCCGGCGCGATCTGGCCTACCCCGACGGCGGCGTCCGAGAGGGGCTGGAGCGGGTCATCGCCTCGGGGACGCGCCTCGTCGTCATCTCCGGCCGGGAGGCCGCCGAGGTCTCACGCCTCCTCGGTATCGCGGGGCTGGAAATATGGGGCTGCCACGGAGCGCAACGACGCACCGCCGACGGAGAGTCCTTCCTCCCTTCCCTGACGGCCGAGCAGCAGAACCTCCTCGCCGAAGCCGAGGCGAGAGCTCTTCCGGTCCTTCCCGAAGGGACGCTGGAAAGGAAACCCCTGTCCCTGGCGGGACACTTCCGCTCCCTTCCTCCGGGCGCGAGGGCGGAGGCTGCCAGGGATCTCAGGCAGGCCTGGGAACCCCTCGTCGGCGACGACGGAGAGCTGCGCCCCTTCGACGGAGGCCTCGAGTTCCGCTTCCGACGCCACCACAAGGGAAGGGCCGTGGCGACGCTCATCGACGAGGAGAGGGAAGCCGTCGCCGCCTACGCGGGCGACGACGAGACCGACGAGGACGCCTTCCGGGCCCTCCGGCCCTCCGATCTGGCCATTCTCGTCGCCGAAAGCGACCGCCCCACGGCGGCCTCTCTGAGGCTGAGGAGAAGGGACGTCCCCGCGCTCCTCGACGAGTGGGCCGCGATCGGCGAGAAGAGGCGGGAGGGCAAGAGATGAGCCCTCTGTCGGCCCGCCTCATCGTCGTCTCCAACAGGCTGCCCCTGGCCCTCAAGAGGGAGGACGGGAAGTGGCGTTTCGAGGCCGGATCGGGAGGGCTGGTCACCGCCATGGGGCCGGTCCTCAAAAACAGGGGGGGCATCTGGATCGGATGGCCCGGCAACCGGGAACCGATCGAACTCCCCCTCCTGCGCCAGATTCTCGGCCCCGTCTCGGAGGAGAGCGGCTACCGCCTCCTTCCCGTCATCCTCGACGAGGGCGAGGTGGAAAACTACTACGAGGGTTTCGCCAACGCCGCCATCTGGCCCCTCTTCCACGACCTCCAGACGGAATGTCTCTTCCATCCCCGCCACTGGGAGGCCTACGGAAAGGTCAACGGCCGATTCGCCCGCGTCGCGGCCCGCCACAGCGACAGGGAGGACCTCATCTGGGTCCACGACTACCACCTGATGCACCTGGCCCTGAAGCTGAAGGAGCGCGCCGTCGAACGACGGACCGCCTTTTTCCTCCACATCCCCTTCCCCCCGCCCGACATCTTCCTCAAGCTTCCCTGGCGCTACGAGGTCATGGAAGGGCTGACGGCCTACGATTTCGTCGCCTTTCAGACCATGAGGGACCGGCAGAACTTCCAGGCCTGCCTCCGCGCCTTCTGGCCCTCGTCGCGGGTGCGGGGTCGGGGGCCCGTCGTCACCGTCGGGCGCGACGAAGGCGACATCGTCGTCGGCGCCCTGCCCATCAGCATCGATTTCGCCCATTTCGAGGCCCTGGCCCGCTCACCCAAAGCCGTCCAGACCTGCGAAGAGCTCCGCAAGGCTCATCGAGGGCGGAAGATCTTCCTCGGCGTCGACCGTCTCGACTACACCAAGGGGATCCTCCAGCGTCTGGAGGCCTACGGAAGGCTTCTGGAAGGACAGGAAACGCTTCGGGAGAGCGTCGTCTTCATCCAGATCCTCGTTCCCAGCCGCGAAGGCGTCGAGGCCTACAGCCGCCTCCGCGACGAGATCGAGAGGGCCGTGAGCCGCATCAACGGACGATACGCCACGACGGGCTGGACGCCTCTTTCCTTTTTCTTCCGCTCCCTTCCCTCCGACGAGCTGGCCGGCTTCTACCGCGCCGCCGACGTGGCCGTCGTCACGCCCCTCCGCGACGGCATGAACCTCGTCGCGAAGGAATACTGCGCCTGCAACACCGACGGAGACGGCGTCCTCGTCCTGAGCGAGTTCGCCGGAGCGGCCGGTCAGCTGGCAAAAGGAGCGCTCCTCGTCAACCCTCACGACGTGGAGGGGCTGGCCCGGACTCTCGTCGCGGCCTGCGACATGGCCCGGGAGGAACGGGAGAAACGCATGATCCGGCTTCGCCGGGCCGTTCGAAGGCAAGACATCTTCTGGTGGGTCGACAACTTTCTCCGGGCCGCGGCGGGGAGGGCCCTCCGGGATTTCCCGCCCGACGACCTGGCACCCCTTCTTCCACGGCCTCGGGAACGCCCTCTGGCCTGACCGACCCCCCGGAAAAAGCGGGCGAAAAAAGAGGAGAGCCCTCGGGGCTCTCCTCTTTTTTCGCCCGCAAGGGGGAAAGGATCTAGCGCATGAAGATCCTCACGAGGCCCATGCTCAGGGAGGGGACGAAGGCGAAAAGGAGAAGACAGCCCAGGAGGGCGGCGAAGAAGGGGACCATGTTGCGCGAGATCTTCTCCATCTTCACGCCCGAGACGGCCGAGGCGACGAAGAGATTGGCGCCGTAGGGAGGGGTGATGAATCCCGTGGCGAGGGCCACCGTCATGACGAGACCGAAGTGGACGGGCTCCATCCCCAGCTTCTGGACGACGGGAAGAAGGATAGGCGTGAGGATGATCATGGAGGAGATGTTGTCGACGAAGCAGCCCACGACGAGGAGAAGGGCCAGGATGAGGAGGATGATGACGACGTAGTTGGAGGAGAGCCCCAACAGGGCCGTGGCGATCTTGATGGGGATCTGCTCCATCGTCAGATACTGGGCGAACCCCATGGAGAGGCCGATCATGAAGGTCGTGGCTCCGTTGACGAGGGCCGCGTCGCGGAAGGCCCGGTAGGTCGTCCTGCCGTCGAGCTCGTGATAGACGAAGCGACCGATGAAGAGGGAGTAGACGACGGCCACGACGGCGGCCTCGGTGGGCGTGAAGATGCCGCCGTAGATCCCCCCCAGGATGATCAGAGGGACGAGCAGGGCCCAGAAGGCCTCGCGAAAGGCCTTCCAGAGCCCGCCTGCCGTCGGGGGCGTATCGCTCTTGGGATAGCCCCGCCTCCTGGCGATGACGTAGGAGACGGTCATCAGGGCGAGGCCGATGATGACGCCCGGCACGATGCCGGCCATGAACATCTCGCCGATGGAGGCCCCGGAGACGACGCCGTAGATGACGAAGGGAATCGACGGCGGAATGATGACGCCGATGGAGCCCGCCGCCGCCGTCAGGGCCGCGGCGAAGCCCTCCTCGTATTTTTTCCTGCGCATGGCGGGGATCATGAAGGACCCGATGGCCGAGACCGTCGCCGGCCCCGATCCCGAGATGGCGCCGAAGAACATGCAGGCCGTGACGGTCACCATGGCCAGGCCGCCGGAGATGAAGCCCACGAGGCTGTCGGCCAGGGCGACGAGGCGCTTCGAGATGCCGCCGTAGCTCATGAGGGAACCGGCCAGCATGAAGAGGGGGATGGCCAGCAGGGGAAAGGAGTCGAGGGCGGCGAAGGCGTTCTGGCTGATCATGACGAGGGGGATGGAGCTGGTGAAATGGAGCACCAGAGCCGTCGCGATGCCCAGGGAGATGCCGATGGGGATGGAGAGGGCCAGACAGAGGGTGAGGAGGGCGAAGAGGAGGAGGACCGACATCTACTTCACCTCCGTGAGGGGGGCGCGGAAGAAGCGGACCATCTCCTCGACGAGGCGGATGGACATGAGGGCCGATCCGACGGGGACGGAGGCGTAGGCGTAGGCCATGGGCAGACGCATGGCCGGCGAGACCTGCCCCCGCTTGAGCAGGAGGAGCGTCAGCTCGGAGCCTTTGACGGCCAAAAAGAGGCTGAAGGCGAACCAGGCCAGAAGGGCGGTGAACTCCAGAAAGCGGCGGCGCGAGGGAGACAGGTGGTCGACGAGGGCCTCGATCCGCAGATGGGCGTGCTCCTTGACGGCGAAGCTGGCGCCGAGCCAGATCTGCCAGAGGAAAAGATAGCGGGCCAGCTCCTCGCTCCAGGAGAGGGAATTCCGGAAGACGTAGCGCATGATGACCTGGATGAAAATGAGGCCGACGGTGAAGGCGAGGCTGGAGACGAGAAGGATCTCCTCCAGACGGTTCCAGATTCTTCCGATCACGGTATCCCCCCCTTTGAAAGGGCCGCCGGGGGGGGACCCCGGCGGCGAGGCGCTCCTGCTAGTCGTTGGCCCTCTTGGCCAGTTCGATGAGATCGGCGCCGATCTGGTCGGCGAACTGATCGTAGACGGGGAGGGTCTTCTCGATGAAAGGCCTCTTTTCCTCCTCGGTGAGTTCGTTCACTTCCATGCCAGCCTCGCGGAGCTTGGCGATCATCTCCTCGTCCTGCTTCTGGGAGAGCTCGCGCTGGTAGGTCCTGTAGCGGACGGCCCCTTCGACGACGACCTTCTGAAGGTCCTCGGGGAGGGAGGCGAAGAAGGGCTCGTTCATGAGAAGGACCGTGGCGGCGTAGACGTGTCCCGTCAGGGAGTAGTACTTCTGGACTTCATGGAACTTGGAGGTGTAGACGAGGGGAATGGGATTCTCCTGGGCATCGACGACCTTCTGCTGAAGGGCCGTGTAGAGCTCGCCGAAGCTGATGGGCGTGGGATTGGCTCCCAGGGCCTTGAAGGTGGCCATGTGGACGGGATTTTCCATCGTCCTGATCTTGAAGCCGGCCAGGTCTTCGGGGGTGTGGATGGGGGCCCTGTTGTTGGAGATATGACGGAAGCCGTTCTCGGCGTAGGCCAGGTTCCTCAGCCCCAGAGGCAGGAGCGTCTCGGCCAGCCTGTCGCCCAGCTCGCCGTCGAGGGCCCTGTAGGCGGCCTCCTTGGACTTGAAGACGAAGGGCAGGTCGAAGACCTGGAACTTGGGCTCGAAGCCCGAGAGGACGGCGGCGGCGGGGATGGTCATCTGGACCGTTCCGAGCTGGACGGCCTCGATGGCCTGACGGTCACCGCCGAGCTGGCCGTTGGGGAAGAGCTCGACCTTGATCTGCCCCTTCGATGCCTCCTCGACGTAGGGCTTGAAGACCTCGGCCGCGGCGATGTGGGTCGACTGCGTCTCGGGAACGACGTAGGCCAGCTTGATCGTGTAGGTCTTGGCCAGGGCGGGAGCGGCCCCGACCAACCCGAGAACGGCGAAAAGCGAAAGAGCGACGGCGACGTACCTGCTTTTCAGCTTCATCGTGATGCCTCCTTCTCTTCTTCATGTAGAGACAACAGGGCTCTGCCCTCCCACGGAGCGCGAAAATCCCCTTCGACCTTCCCGTCACCTCCCGTTATGAACGATAAAAAATCATAATACAGAAAAAGAAACCGAAGTCAACTTCCGGCCATCGAAGAGCGGTAGGCCTTCATGGCGCGGGCCAACCGCTTCGCCCCCTCGCGGGCCAGGTCGGGGCTCACCTTGGCGAAGGAGAAGCGGACCGTTCCCCTGCCGTCGGCCTTGTCGGCGAAGAAGATGGAGCCGGGGATGAAGCCGATCTTCTCCTCCGTGATGGCGTAGCGGGCGAAGGAGACGACGTCGTCGAGCCAGGCGATGCGCCCCCAGAGGAAGAAACCTCCCTCGGGAACGTCGATCTCCAGGCCCAGAGGACCGCACTCCTCGCGCAGGGCCAGGGCCAGGGCGTCCCGTCGCGTCCTGTAGGCATCGTGCATCGTCGCCAGGTAGGAGGGAAGGTCCCGGTCCTTCATGAAATCCCAGACGGCGTACTGGGTGATGGCGGGAAGGCTGATCTCGCAGGAGACGCGCAGTTCGGTCATCTTCGGGGCCAGCTCGGGCGGGACGGCGAGCCAGCCGACGCGGACGCCGGGAAGGATGATCTTGGAGAAGCTGCCCAGATAGAGGACCCGTCCCCCGTCACCGTCGAGGGCGAAATAACTCCCCTGGGGCCGCCCCTCGTAGCGGAGGTAGCGATAGGGGTCGTCTTCGACGAGGATCGTGTCGTAGCGACGGGCCAGATCGAGAATCTTGGCCTTCCGCTCGTCCGTCGTCGTGTAGCCCGAGGGATTCTGGAAGTTGACGATGGAGTAGATGAACTTGACGGGTCCGGATTTCTCCAGAAGGGCCTCGAGGGCCTCGGGGACGATGCCCTCCCTGTCGACGGGAACGGAGAGGAAGCGGGCTCCCTGGCGCCGGAAGGTGAGAAGGGCCTCGGGATAGGTGGGGCTTTCGACGATGATGGCGTCACCCTCTTCGATGAAGGCCTCGGCGATGAGATGGATCCCCTCCTGGGAGCCGTTGGTCAGAAGGACCTCCCGCGTCGTGAGCCACGAAGGGGCCAGGCCGTCTTTCTTCATCCAGTCGACGATCCAGCGGCGAAGTTCGAGGAGGCCGCCGTTGTGGGGATAGTAGGCGAAGAGGGAGGGCTCGGAGAAGGCCCTGTCGAAGGAGGCCCTGAGCTCTTCGAGAGGGTAGAGATCGGCGCTGGGCTCTCCCGCCGTGAAGGAGATGGCTCCCAGTTCCTTCACGAGTTTCATCATCTCTCCGATGAGGGAGGGCTCCAGCCTGTGAGCCACCTTGTCGCTCAAAAAACGTTCCCAGTCTACCTGCATGTCCACGACTCCTCTCCTGTTCCGTCCCGGCCGTCTTCGATGCGGCAGCGGATGCGGTCTTCGATGTTGTCCAGATGACGCAACATGGCCGAGCGGGCCCGTTCGGGTTCGCGGGTTCTGACGGCGGCCACGATGGCCCGATGTTCCTTAAGGGCGTGAATGATTTCCCCGTCGAGAGTGGAGCTGAGGGCGAGGAAACGGCTGACGAGGCCGCTGAGACGGCCCTGGAAGTCGGCCAGACAGGTGTTCCCGGCCATCAGGGCCAGATGGGCGTGGAAGTTCCGGTCGCTGTGGAGGATGAAAAGGCGGTTGTGCTCCCGGTGAGCCAGCTCCTCGTCGTAGACGAAGTGCTCCAGGCGGGCCAGTTCCTCGTCGTCGCCCTTCCTGCAGGCAAGGGCGGCGATGGCCCCTTC
The DNA here is from genome assembly GCF_018069705.1 of Aminithiophilus ramosus. Classification (GTDB taxonomy): domain Bacteria; phylum Synergistota; class Synergistia; order Synergistales; family Aminithiophilaceae; genus Aminithiophilus; species Aminithiophilus ramosus. The sequence goes on from NZ_CP072943.1 coordinate 2,610,695, forward strand.
GACGGCCCGGCGCGCCTCGAAGGTCTCGGAAAGTTCGGCGAGGGAGATGTGGGCCACCTGAAGGCGGCGGTCCCGTCCCTGAACGAGAAAGCCCTCGGAGAGAAGCATTTTCAGGGCCGTCCTCACCGGCGTGCGGCTCACCCCGAGACGGGCCGCCACCTCTTCCTCGCGGAAGAAGGTGCCGGGAGAGAACTCGCCGTTGAGGATCCCGTTGCGCAGCTCGTAATAGGCGCGATCGGTCAATGTCGGAGCCGATGGCCTCACGGCAGACCCTCCTTTATTGCATACTGGACACAGGCTAAAACGGACTTGCGGCGTCGACCTCGTTGCGAACACTGATAAATTCGACTTGTACTAAAAAAATTAGCTGGACACAACTATAGCACCGGCTGTAAACTGATGCAAGCAGAGCGCAGGAAGCGAAGCTCTTTTCAAAAAACCAGGGCCGCCATCGGCGGGCCGCCGTCACCGAACGGGAGGAGTGCCCTTTCATGGATATCGCAGTGCTCATCAAACAGGTGCCCGACACGGACGAGGTGAAGATGGACCCCGAAAAGGGGACGATGATCCGCGACGGCGTCGGCAGCCTCATCAATCCCCTCGACATGAACGCCCTCGAGGCGGCTCTGACCCTTGCCCGCCGGGGCGGCACGGTCACGGTCCTCTCCATGGGCCCCGCTCAGGCCGAACGGGCCCTCCGGGAGGCGCTGGCCCTGGGAGCCGACAGAGCCCTCCTCCTTTCCGACCGGGCCTTCGCCGGAGCCGACACGTGGGCCACGGCCAAGGTTCTGGCGACCCTCCTGGATAAGACGGGCCCCTTCGACGTCATCCTCGCCGGCGAAAAGGCCACCGACGGAGAGACGGGCCAGGTTGGCCCCGAGGTGGCCACGTTCCTCTCCATTCCCTTCGCCACCTACGTGAGCCGCATCGAGGCCTCCGACGAGGGGATCACCGTCCGCCGCACCGTCGAGGAGGGCTACCAGCACCTTCGCCTTCCTTGCCCCTGCCTCCTGACGGTCCTCCACGATCTCAACGAGCCCTCCATGCCCACTCTGGCCGGAAAGAAACGGGGTCGGCGGGCCCAGGTGGAACGGTTCGGCCTCGACGATCTCGCCCTGGACCGATCCGACGTGGGCCTTTCGGGCTCCCCCACCCGCGTCGTCAGGATCGCCCACCCCAAGATCTCGCGCCGGACGGCCTTCTTCGGCGGCAAGGATCTCGACGCCGGCATCGAACAGGTCATCGGACTTCTCAGGGAAAAGGCCCTGCTTCAGGGAGGCTGTCGGTCATGAGACGGAGCGAACGACAGGGAAAGGGCGGCGTCTTCGTCGTCGCCGAGATCCGGAACGGAAGGACCCACTCCTGCACGTACGAGCTGACGAGCAAGGCCCGGGAGCTGGCCGACAGCCGAGGCACGTCGGTGACGGTCGTCGTCCTCCGGGCCCCCGCGGCCGACGAACCTCGGGAGCTGTTTCTCTACGGCGCCGATGAGGTCCTCCTCGTCGAGGATAGGCGCCTCGCCTCTCTCGACGCTCTGGTCCAGGCCCGCATCGTGGCCCGGCTCATCGAGGAGGGCGACCCCGAGATCGTCCTGGCCCCGGCGACGACGACGGGGAGAACGGTTCTGCCCGCCGTGGCGGCTCTCGTCGAGACGGGGCTGACGGCGGACTGCACGGGCCTGTCCATCGACGACGAGACGGGGCTCCTGCTCCAGACCCGCCCGGCCATCGGCGGCAACGTCATGGCCACCATCAAGACGCCCGATCACCTTCCCCAGATGGCGACGGTCCGGCCCAAGACCTTTCCCGTGGCCCCGCCCCGAGAGCGCCCGGGACGGATCGAGCGCCCCCGCCTGGACGAGGCTCTTTTCGCCTCCTCCGTCGTCTGCCTTTCCGACGAGGTCGTCGCCGGAGACGAGACGAACATCCAGGATCTGGACGTCGTCGTCTCCGGCGGCAAGGGGCTGAAACGCCCCGAGGGCTTCGCCCTGATCCGGGAGCTGGCCCGCCTTCTCGACGGCGGCGTCGGGGCGAGCCGCCCCACCGTCGAGGCCAAGTGGATGGCCTACCCCCATCAGGTCGGCCTTTCGGGGAAGGTCGTCGCCCCCCGCGTCTACATCGCCGCCGGAATTTCCGGCGCCGTCCAGCACCTGGCCGGGATGCAGACGGCGGAGACGATCATCGCCATCAACAAAGACCCCGAGGCGCCCATCTTCCGCGTCGCCGACGTGGCCCTCTGCGGCGACCTTTACGACATCGTGCCCCGCCTCATCGAGGCCCTGGACCGGGAGAGGGGGAAGCTTCATGACTGAGTACCGTCCCGTGACCGCGCACGTCGTCGAGCGCCTTCAGAACATCCTCGGGGCCCGGAACGTCTCCTGCGACGCCGACAAGCTCCTGACCTACTCGCGAGACGAGGTCCAGGGACCGTTCTGGAAGGACGGCTGCCTCGCCGAGGTCGTCGTCTTTCCCGAGAGCACGGAAGACGTGGCCGCCCTCGTCCGCCTGGCCGGCGAGGAGCGGATCCCCCTCACCGCCCGCGGCGCCGGGACGGGCCTTTCCGGCGGCGCCGTTCCGGCCCGGCGGGGGATCGTCGTCTCCTTCGAGAAGATGAACCGCATCATCGAGCTGGACAGGGAGAACCTGACCCTCACCGTCGAGCCCGGCGTCGTCACGGCCGAGATCAACCGTGCCGCCGTCGATGCCGGCCTTCTCTACGCCGGCGACCCCTGCAGCGGAGACGCCTCCTTCATCGGAGGCAACGTGGCCGAGAACGCCGGAGGCAACAAGGTCGTCAAGTACGGCCCCACGGGGAGCCACGTCCTGGCCCTGGAGGCCGTCATGGCCGACGGCAGCGTCACCTGGTTCGGCGGCAAGCGCCGCAAGGACGTGACGGGCTACGACTTCGTCCACCTTCTCGTCGGCTCCGAGGGGACGCTGGCCCTGATCACCAAGATCGTCCTCAAGCTCCTCCCCCTCCCGGCCGAGGTCGTCGACCTTCTCGTTCCCTTTCCCGACGTGGCCTCGGCCGTGGCCTTCGTCCCCCGCATCGTCACCGAGGGAAAGGTCCTTCCGGCCTCGATCGAGTTCATGGACCGCCGCTCCATCAATCTGACGGAGCGCTTCCTCAACACGAATCTTCCCTACAGCGACGCCGGGGCCCACCTCATCATCCAGCTCGAGGGCAACGACGCGGAGAGCCTGGCCGACGAGTACGAGCGCATCGGCGACCTCTGCCTGGCCCACGGAGCCCTCGAGGTCTTCGTCGCCGACAACCGCAACAGCCGCGACAAGCTCTGGAAGGCCCGCAAGAGCATCACCGAGTCCGTCTGGGCCTTCCATCCGGGCAAGAACGTCAACGAAGACGTCGTCGTCCCCACGGGAGCCGTTCCGGAGCTGATGAGACGCCTCGACGAGATCGTCACGCGGGCCGGCAGCGCCTATGTCGTCTTCGGCCACATCGGCGACGGCAACATGCACGTCACGGCCGCCCCGGCGCCGGAGGAGCCCGACCGGGAGTCGATCCTCCACCGGATCCAGGACGAGCTCTACGACGTCGTCAAGTCCCTAGGCGGAACGCTGACGGGCGAGCACGGCGTGGGGCTGAAACGGCGCGACGCCATCACACGATTCCTCGACGCGACGCAGATCGACCTGATCCGCCGCGTCAAGCTCGCCTTCGATCCCCAGAACATCCTCAACCCCGACAAGATCGTCCCCTGGGAGTGAGCCCTCCGTCCGCGGCGAAGGGGGGAGAGACCACTCGGTCTCTCCCCCCTTCGTGCGACGGCCCCGGCGGCAAAGGCGCTTCTCCGCCTTCCGCCCGATCCGGGGACGGTCCCGGCGGAAGGCGCCGCCGTCAAGGAAGGAAGCCTCTCCGCTCACGGCCCGTAGGGGGAAGGCGCCCCGTTCGACGGCCGCCCTCCCCCGCCGGAGAGATCTGCCGCCTCGGAGCCGTCTCCTTCTTCCTTTTTCTCCGGGCGGGGCGTCTGCCCGGCGGGCTCATCCCCGCCCATATCGAACCCCTTCGAGGCCAACAGACGCCTCACCTGGGGATCCATCCTGCCCAAAAGGCCTGACGACATCGCTTTCGCCTCCTTCGACGAGGCCGAACCGGATCCGGCCTTTCTCCCCTCTCGGGGAAGGACCGCACGCAGGGCCCCTCGGGCCCGGAAAGGAGCTTCACCCTGTCCAAGACAGCCCTCATTCTCTTCATGGCCCTCGCCGGAGCGGCCACGACGGTCCAGCCCTCCGTCAACGGCCGTCTGGCCCAGAAAGTGGGTTCCCTGGAGAGCGCCTTCGTCTCCTTCGCCGTCGGGACTCTGGCCCTTCTCGTCCTGGTCCTCCTCCGAAATCAGGGGAACCTCCGCGCCCTCTCCCAGGCGGTCTGGTGGGAGTGGACGGGCGGCCTGCTCGGGGCTTTCTACGTGACGGCCCTCATCGTCTGCATCCCCCGTCTGGGGACGACGGTGGGCTTCGCGGCGGCCATCGCCGCCCAGCTCGTCACCGGCCTGCTGCTGGACGCCACGGGCTTTTTCGGCTTCGGAGCCCAGGCCGTGACGCCTTCCCGCCTCGTCGGAGTGGCCCTTCTCTTTCTCGGAGCCTGGCTCGTCCGGGGCTGATCTCCTCAGCCCAGGGCGATCTCCAGCTCCTGCCGTCCTTCGAGAAGGCCCTTGAGGTCCTCCTCGAAGAGGGGCATGGCGTCGACGGAACGGCCCTGGAGGAAGAGCCCCAGGTGAAGGTGGGGCCCCGTGACCCGTCCCGTGGCCCCGGCCAGCCCAAGGACCTGCCCCCTTTCGACGTCCTGCCCCACGGCGACGTCGATGCGGGAGAGATGGGCATAGGCGCTGACGACGCCTCCTCCGTGATCGACGTAGACGACGTTGCCGGCAAAGTAGTGCTCCTCGGCCAGGAGGACCCGGCCCGGAGCCAGAGAGCGCACCGACGCCCCCACTCCGGCCCGGAGATCGACGCCGCTGTGGGGACTGCGGGGCTTGCCGTTGTAGACGCGCCGCCAGCCGTAGGGACAGGTGACGATGCCCTTGACGGGACGGTTCAGGGGGAGGGTCCAGAGCCCCGAGGGCTGGGAGCTCGCCAGGGCGGCCTGGACGCGGCGGGACTCCTTTTCGATGCGCGATCGGGCCTCCTCGGGAGGGACGACCATCTTCTCCTCCACGGTGAGACGGCTTTCGGGAAAGGATCGGGAGCGGATTTCGATCTGCCAGGGAAAGGTCCGTGACCGCCCCGCCACGTCGACGGAGAAGGCGACGATCTCCCTGCCGGCCTTCTGGGAGGCCGAGGCGCCGACGAGGGCCCGAAGGGACCAGAACCCTCCCTCGACGGGACGGGGTTCCAGGGCCTGTTCGCGCCCCAGCCAGCGGAGCGAGGCGCTCCGGGGCTCGACGGGAAGGATCAGTTCGACGAGGAAGGGCTCTCCCTGAGAGACGGCCTGGGGGGCGATGAATCGGGCCTTCATCTCCGCCGCCGACGGCGAGGCGAGGGCCAGAAGCAAAAGAAGGACAAGGATGGGACGACGGAACATGCAAGGGGCCTCCCTTCTGGATGGCCCCATTGTACCCGTTAGGCCTCTTCGGAGGGGGTCCGACAGAGGGCCCGCACCGTCGGGAGGTCCGCCGCGGAAGGCCCCTCGCCCCCCCGAGACCGTTCCTGGGGCGGCCCCTCCTTCCGGCCGGTCTAGAAGCGCAGCAGGGTCGCCCCCCAGGAATAGCCGACGCCGAAGCCGCAGAGAAGGGCCGTCCTGCCCGAGGGAAGGCGCCCCTCGTCGAGAAGTCCCCTGAGGGCGAAGGGGATGGTGGAGCTGATGGTGTTCCCCTTGTCGGCCATGTCGAGGACGAACTTATCCCTCGGGATGGCCATTTCCTCGCGGAGCCTTTCGAGCATCATGGCCGTGGCCTGGTGAAAGACGAAAAAGTCGACGTCGTCGAAGGCCAGTCCGTTCTTCTCCAGACAGCTCCCGACGGCGGGAGGAACCTCGGCGAGGGCGAATTTGAGGACTTCCGGGCCGTTCATGTAGAGGTTCTCCTTGGTCCGACTGTTGCCGTAGCGGTTGGTCCGGACCTCTTTCGTCTCCTCCGAACAGGGAAGGACCGTCCCTCCGGCGGGGATGATGAGGTTTCCGGCGCCCGAGCCGTCGGTGCCGAGGACGAAGGAGCCGATCTCGGCGCCCGGCCCGTCGGAAACGAGAGAGGCCGTGAAACCGTCGCCGAAGATGGTCCGCGTGCTCTTGTCGCCTCTGTGGATGTAGCGCGTCATGACGTCGCCCGTCAGGAGGAGGACCTTGCCGGCGAGGCCCGAACGGACCAGGGCCGAGGCCATGTGGAGACCGTAGATGTAGCCCGAGCAGCCCAGATTGTAGTCGAAGGCGCCGCAATCCCTGCGAAGCCCCAACCTCTCGTGGACGATGCAGGCCGTGGCGGGCATGATGTAATCGGGCGTCTCCGTGCAGAGCAGGACCATGTCGATCGACCGACGGTCGACGCCTTCGGAAAAGAGCCGCTCCGCCGCCAGACAGACCAGCTCCGAGACCGGCTCCGTCTCGGCGACGCAGCGTTCGTCGATGCCGGTCTTGGCGCGGATCTTCTCGACCGTCCAGCCGTCGAACTCCCGGACCAGGTCGTCGTTGGAAAGCCGCTTGGGCGGCAGATAGCAGGCGATGGGGGCAAGCCTTGCCTTCGTTGCCTTCATGCATATTCCTCCTCGGTAGCTTCCGCTTCGGGCGCTCTTCTCTTCGACACGGGTCGCCCTTCGTCTCGATTATACGTCACGGAAGGGATCCAGAGAACCTCGTCTTAGGACCTAGTCTAAAATTTTTCGCCTCCACCACAGGTCCCCGGACCCCGGAACGGACGGGAAAGAAGGGACTTGCGCCGCGTCTCAGGGAAAGCGCCTTCCCGGGTCGAGGAGGGGGCGGATCTGATCGGGCGGAAGGGGGCGGCTCAGCCAGTAGCCCTGGATGACGGGACAGCCCATCTCGCGGAGCAGGCGAAGGATCTCGTCGCTCTCGACGCCTTCGGCGATGGCTTCGAGGCCCAGGGTGCGGGCGAGCTCGATGACGGTGCGGACGATGGCCCTCATCGAGGGCTCGTCGGCCATGTCGCGGACGAAGGACTGGTCGATTTTCAGTCCCGTCACGGGGAGGCGCCTCAGGTAGCTCAGCGAGGAGTACCCCGTGCCGAAGTCGTCGATGAAGAGGCGGAAGCCCCGACGCCGGAGCTCCTCCACCATTTCGAAGGAACCGTCGTCGGTGAAAAAGGTCCCTTCGGTGATCTCCAGCTCGACGTCGTCGGGAGAAAGGGAGCGCTCGGCCAGCAGGGCGCAGAGGTGATCGGCCAGCCCCCTGCGGTTGAACTGACGGGGCGAGAGATTGACGGCGACGCGGAAGCTCGAAAGACCGAGATCGCGCCAGAGCCGGACCTGACGGCAGACCTCGCGGAAGATCCAGTCGCCGAGGGGAAGAATGAGTCCCGTCTCCTCGGCGAGGGGGATGAACTCGCCCGGCCCCGTGAGCCCCGCGAGGGGATGGTCCCAGCGGACCAGGGCCTCGAGGGAGACGACGCGTCCTTCCGCAAGGTTCAGGAGCGGCTGGTAGAAGAGGGAGAATTCTCCCTTGACGAGGGCCTGGCGGAGACTCGACTCGAGAAGCATCTGCCGCGACGTCTTTTCCCCCAGCTCCTCGGTGAAGAAACCGGCCTGGTTGCCGCCCAGCTCCTTCGCCCGGTACATGGCCAGGTCGGCCTTGCTGAGGAGGGAGTCGGCGTCGTCGCCGTCGAGGGGGAAGACGCTGACTCCGGCGCTGGCGCTGATGAAGACCGACCTGCCGTCGAGGTCGAAGGGCTGACGGAAGGCGGAGAGGAAGGTCTCGGCCCTTTTGAGGAGGTCCGCCGGGCCGTGAGCCTCCTGGACGAGGATGCCGAACTCGTCGCCGCCGAAACGGGCCACCGTGTCCGTCGTCAGGGAGACCGCCAGGAGCCGTTCGGCGACCTGCTGGAGGAACTGATCGCCGAGGAAGTGGCCGAAGCTGTCGTTGAGGTTCTTGAAGCGGTCGAGATCGACGTAGATGACGCCGAAGGTGTGCCTCCCCTTCCTGGCCCGGATCAGCTCCTGGTTGAGGCGGTCGGTGAAAAGGGCCTTGTTGGGCAGATCCGTCAGGGGATCGTGGTAGGATGGGAGAAGGATCCCCGACTCGCGGAAGGCATGTTGCGAGAGGTCGCGGAAGACGGCGATGTAGTTGAGGGGGACCCCCTCTTCGTCGCGGAGGACGGAGACGGAGATCCATTCGGGATAGGTCTCGCCGTTCTTGCGGCGGTTCCAGATCTCGCCCTGCCAGCGCCCCTCCGAGAGCAGGCCGAGCCAGAAGGCCTCGTAGAAGGCCTTGGGGTGCCGGTCCGACTTGAGGATGCGGGGATCTCTGCCGAGGACCTCGTCGGCGCCGTAGCCGGTGATGGCCGAAAAGGCGGGATTGACGGAGACGATGCGGTTCTCGGCGTCGGTGATGCAGATCCCCTCGACGGCGTTCTCGAAGACGCTCGCCGCCAGGAGAAGCTCTTTCTCCCGGGCCCGGCTCGACGTCACGTCCTGTACGTAGCCCTCCACCTTGACGAGCCTCCCCCCCTCGTAGACCCCCTCGGCCTGGGAGCTGAGGTGAACCCACTTCCCGTCGGGGCGGAGAAAGCGGTAGCCGCACCGGTACCGTCCCGTCGCGACGAGCGCCCTCCAGGCCTCGCCGTAGCGGGGACGGTCGTCGCCGTGGATGCGCCCCGAGAACGAGGCCGGATCGGGAGCGATCTCGCTCGGCAGGCCGCCGAGAACGGCCGCCGCCCCCTCGTCCCACTCGAAACGGTCCTCGGCGGGATACCAGGCCCAGCAGCCCATCTGGGCGATGCGCAGGATCTCGCCGACACGCCGCCTGTTCTCCCGGAGATCGGCCAGGGCGGCCTCGCGTTCCGTCACGTCCCGGCCGAAGACGACGAGACGGCAGGGGCTGCCCCGATCGGAGAGGAGAGGGACCTTGACGACGTCGAAGAAACGTCGCTCCCCTCGGACGTCGACGGCGACATGGCGAGGGCGTCGTTCCTGCGGGTTCCGCCAGGCCTCCTCGTCGGAGGCGGCGCAGGCATGGCGCAGGGCGTCGGTCACCCGGTCGGGAAAGGCGCGGGCCAGGTCGTCGACGGTCTTCCCGACGACCTCGACGTCACGGAGATCGTGAAGCTCGCAGAAGGCAAGGTTGACGGCGAGGTAGCGCCCCCTCTCGTCCTTGAGGCAGATCGGATCGGGAGAGATCTCGAGGAGAAGACGGAGGCTCTCTTCCTGCACCTGCAGGCGTCGGACCTCCTCGGCCCGTCTGTCGGTGCCGAGACAGGTCCCGGATCGGAGAAAGGCACAGGAATCGTTTTTGTCCGCCATGGCACGACCTCCCGCAAAACGACGGTGGACTTCCGCAGAAAAAGAAGACGCTGCGGCGGCTCGAAAAGGCTCGCGCAACGCAATGAAAGAACTTACAATTAAGGAAGGAAGGGGGGATCACGATGTTCGGACCCTATAGGCGACCGCATCGGCGGCCTCTACATCCCCGGGCGCCCTACCTCCGACAGATTCTGACGGCCCTGCTGGTGGTCCTCGTGGCCCTGGCCTTCGTCGCCGTCGTCGACAAGTTCAGCCAGCCCGGGAAGGGATGGAGCGATACGCTTCTCGTCCGTCTCATCATGGAGCGCCGCCATCTCCTCCCCTTCTTCCCCTAAAATACCCTAAAAGGACCTCATCGGAAAGGAGAGAAGACGTTGGCCTCTCAATCAGCCGAAATGATCCGAATCATCCTGGGAAGACGAAGCGTTCGATCTTTCCGGGCCACCCCCGTGGAGCTCTACAAAGTGGAGACTCTTCTCGCCTGCGCCTTCGCCGCCCCCAGCTCGAAAGACCGCAGGCCCTGTCACTTCATCGTCATCGACGACAGGTCCCTTCTGGACGAGTTGGGCAAGGCCTACGGCCAGGCCCGGATGTTCCGGGAGGCCCCCCTGGCCCTTGCCGTCTGCGTCGACGTCAAGGCCTACCGCCGCGCCTACGACCTCCACGACGGGACGTGGATGGAAGACGGAGCGGCGGCCATGGAGAACATCCTCCTCGCCGCCCGGGCCCTGGAGCTGGAGGGGGTCTGGGTCAAAGTCGCCGACCGTCACCCGCGGGAGAGCGAAATGGCCCCTCTGCTTCAGCTGCCCGAGGGCGTGCGCTGCCTCTCTCTGGCGCTGATCGGCTACGGCCGGGAGGAGCTGGCCCCTCACGAGGGGCTCGACGAGACGAGACTCCACCGCAACGGCTGGTGACGGAACTCAGAGCTCTTTCCAACGCCTCATCTCCCGCCGGAGCATCCAGAGGGCCAGGGAGAAGCCGCTGACGTCCATGAGGGGAAAGGAGAGCCAGACGCCGTCGATGCCCATGAAACGGGGCAGAAGCAGCAGGAGGGGGAAGCAGAAGACGATCTGACGGAGCACCTGGAGGACGAAGGCCGCCCGAGCCCTCCCCAGGGCCTGGAAGGTGTAGCTTGTGACGACGTAGAGGGAGGCCAGGGGGAGGAGCATGTAGCCCAGGTGCATCCCTCTTACGGTGATGGCCGTCAGGTCGACATCGCCCTTGGAGAAGAGCCCCACGAGGGCGACGGGAAAGAGATGGACCACGGCCCAGGAGACGGAAAAGACGGCCGAAGCGGAGGTCGTGGCCAGGAAGACGATGCGCCGGACCCTGTCCACCCTTCCCGCTCCGTAGTTGAAGCCGATGAGCGGCTGGGCCCCCTCGCCGATCCCCAGGGCCGGCAGATAGAAGAGACTGTCCAGGCTGAGGAAGATGCCGACGGCCGAGACGGCAACGTCGCCCCCCAATTCGCCGAGGATGCGGTTCAGCAGGATCAGAAGGGTCACGAAGGAGAGCTCCATCAGCCCCGGCGAGAAGCCCACTGCCAGAGAGGCGGCGACGATCTCCTTCCGGAGGGGCAGGAGGGAGGCCCTGATCTTGAGGGAGCTGTGGCGCCCGTAGAAGAGGGAGACCCAGAGGACGGCCGCGACCTGGGCGATCGTCGTGCCCCAGGCGGCGCCGCGGACGCCCCAGCCCCAGCGGGCGATGAAAAGCCAGTCGAGAACGATGTTGACCGTCGTGGCCAGGAGCATGGTGCCCATGGCCCATCGGGGAGCGCCTTCGGCCCTCATGAGGCCGTTGAGGACGAAGGTCACCAGCAGGAAGGGGACGCCGAAGAGGATCACCTCGAGATAGTCCCGGGCCTGAGGAAGGACCTGATCGCTGGCGCCGAACAGACGAAGGAGCCTCTCTCCCTGGAGGGCCCCGGCCAGAGTCAGGACGAGTCCGGCGGCGACGGCCAGGACGAAGGCGTTGGACAGGACCTGCTCGGCACGGTCCCTGTCTCCCCTGCCGAGGGAGCGGGAGACGAGGGACGAGGCGCCGACGGAGATGAAGATGCCCAAGGTGACGGCCAGCCCGAAAAAGGGAAAGGCCACCGTCACGGCCGTCAGCCCCTGGGAGCCGACGATGCGACCGATGAACATGCGGTCGACGATGTTGTAGAGGGCGTTGGCGAGAAGGCCGATGATGGCCGGAGTGGAGAAGCGAAGGAGCAGCAGGCCGACGGGATCGCGTCCCATCGCTTCCGTTCGGGGATCGAGAGACAGGATGGACACCTCCAAAGGGCCCCGTCCGTCCAAAAAGGGGTCGGGGGCTTTCGCCTCCGACCCCTCGTCGTTTGCGCTACGACAGGGCTACCCCTCCATGATACCACGGTAGGGCGTTTTCGTCTGCTCCAGCCCCCCGCCGAATCCGAGGGGACCGCCAGTACGCCTCGGCGTCCGCTCCATTCCCCCCTGCCGGTGCGGGCCCAAGACAGAGGGGTCGGCCCTCCTGCCGCTCCGTGACCGGGTCGGCGGAGTTTCGGTCCTTTTCGGCCCGTCGATTCGGGCACGCCCTCCCCGCTTCGGCGAAAGGAGCTCAGAGCCGCCTCGCCTCTTCGCGCAGGACCCGGACCCGGTCGATCCTCTCCCAGGCGGGAAGGGGGTCGAGATCGATCCTGCCCATGTGGCCGTAGGCGGCCAGGCGCCTGTACTGAGGCCGGAGCAGATCGAGATCGCCGAGAATCGCGGCGGGGCGGAAATCGAAGATCCGGCCCGCCAGGGCCGCCAGACAGCCTTCGTCCACGACGGCCGTGCCGAAGGTCTCGACGGAGAGGGAGACGGGGCGGGCCACGCCGATGGCGTAGGCGACCTGGAGGAGACAGCGCCGCGCCAGTCCCGCGGCGACGATGTTCTTGGCGGCGTAGCGGGCCATGTAGGCCGCCGAGCGATCCACTTTGGTCGGGTCCTTGCCGGAGAAGGCCCCTCCCCCGTGAGGGACGACGCCGCCGTAGGTGTCGACGACGATCTTCCTCCCCGTGACGCCCGTGTCGGCCTGGGGACCGCCGACGACGAAACGCCCCGTGGGATTGACGAGGATGCGGAGGTCGGACCCGACCAGGGCGGGAGGGAGGACGGGACGGATCACCTTCTCGACGATCTCGGCCCGGACCTCCCCGCCGTGAAGATCGGGGTGATGCTGACAGGAGACGACGACGGTATCGACGAATCGGGGAAGGTCGCCCTCGTAGGCGACGGTGACCTGACATTTCCCGTCGGGACGGAGCCAGGGCAGGAGCTTCATGCGCCGGACCTCGCCGAGGCGCCGGGCCAGCCTGTGGGCCAGGGAGAGGGGCAGGGGCATGAGCTCCTCCGTCTCGTCGCAGGCATAGCCCGTCATCATCCCCTGATCGCCGGCCCCTATGGCGTCGAGGGCGTCGGCGGAGCCGGCACGATCGACGCCGCGGGCGATGTCGGGCGACTGGCCGTTCACGGCCGTCAGCACGGCGCAGCCGTCGCCGTCGAGACCGTACTCGGCCCGGGTGTAGCCCGCCTCCTTCACGACGGACCGGGCGATGGCGGTGATGTCGGGACGGCAGCGCGCCGTCATCTCCCCCACGACCATGACCATGCCGAGGCCGACGAGCGTCTCGCAGGCGACGCGGCCCCGGCCGTCCTCGGCCAGGACGGCGTCGACGACGGCGTCGGAGATCTGATCGGCCAGCTTATCGGGATGCCCCTCCGTGACCGATTCCGAAGAGACAAGGCACAACCTTTCGTTCATGACAGAACCTCCCCGACGACTCCGCCCCGCCGGCCGGCGGGGGCTCCGCCTCTCGCGCCTCCTATTTTCCTCTCATGCACCAGACGGGCTCGACCAGAGAAAACCAGTGGGCGGCGATGCATTCGCAGCACCTGCCGTGGTGGGGACAGTCGCGCGGGCAGGGACAGTCGGGGCGGTTCGACGTCGTCGAGGGGCAGCCCCCTCCCGCCTCTTCTCTTTTCACCGTTTCCATCGTTCCCGACCTCCTCTTCAGCCACCGATCGTGGCCGGCAGTCCCATGGCCCTGACGGCCTCGTAGAGGGGCTCCACCTCTTCCCTGCGATGAGGCTCCAGCCCCGAGAGGAGGTAGGTCCGCTGGATCTGGTCCCACTTGGGCTCTCCCATGCGGTGATAGGGCAGCAGGTCGAGGGACTGAAGGTTCTTCAGGGACAGGGCGAGAGCCGCCGTGGCCCTCACGTTTTCCAGGGAATCGTTCACTCCGGGAATGAGCGGAAGGCGGACCCGGATGGGACAGCCGACGGAATCGACGCGGCGAAGCGTCTCGTGGATCGCCTCGTTGGGGACGCCCACGTACTCCTTGTGAACGGCGCTGTCCATGTGCTTGATATCGAAAAGAACCGTATCCATCCGCCGGAAAAGGGCCTCGGCCTCGTCCCAGGGAGCGAATCCGGCCGTCTCGACGGCCGTGTTGATGCCCCGCTCGTGGAGTCTGTCGGCGCAGGAGGCGACGAAGGCGGCCTGGAGGAGGGGCTCGCCTCCGGTGAAGGTGACGCCGCCGCCGGTCCTGGCGTAGAAGTGGCGGTCCCTCAGGGCCAGCTCGACGACGTCGGAGGCGGTGACGTAGCGCCCGACGACGACCATGGCGTTGGCCGGACAGGCCCTCTCGCAGAGGCCGCACTCGGGCATGCGGCAGCTCGCCTTGCTGACGCGCAGCTTCCCCTCGTCGTCCTTGCCGATGGAGCCCGTCGGACAGACGGACAGGCAGCGGCCGCAGTGGATGCAGTTGTGGTGGATCATCATCAGTTCGGGCTTCACGCCCCAGGACTCGGGATTGGCGCACCAGCGGCAGCGCAGGGAACAGCCCTTGAGGTAGATGTTGGTCCTGATCCCCGGGCCATCGTGGATGGAGAAGCGCTGGACGTCGAAGATGAGGCCCGCCTCGGGGTGATGTCGTTTCACCACCGGATCGAAAAACATGAAATCCTGTTCCCAGTTCATCGCCTTTCCTCCCCCAGCGTTTTGCTCGGCGGCCGGGCTCCCCGAGGGGGGCCCGGCCGTTCATCCTTCTGGGGCGATCAGAAGACCTGCTCCGTCCGGGCGATGATGTCGTTCTGGATGCGCGAGTCGAGGGCGGTGAAGAAGGCGCTGTATCCGGCGACGCGGACGACGAGGCCCCGGTACTTCTCGGGGTTCTTCTGGGCGTCGAGGAGCGTCTCCTTGCTGACGACGTTGTACTGGACGTGGGAGCCGCCGTGGGTGAAGAGGGTCTCGGTGACGGCGACGAGGTTCTCCAGTCCCCTGTCGTCCTTGACGGCGTTGGGGTGGAACTTCATGTTGAGCAGCGTGCCGTTCGAGGCCTCGGCGTGATCGAGCTTGGCCACGGAGAGGGCCGTCGCCGTCGGTCCCGACTGGTCCAGGCCGCCGCTGGGCGAGACGCCGTCGGCAAGAGGCGTGTTGGCCTTCCGTCCGTCGGGCGTGGCCATGACGGCCGCCCCCATGGGGACGTTGGCCGAGGCCGGGTAGAGGCCGGGCTGGAACTGGCCGCCCCGGGGGTTGTGGTAGCGGTCGACCTCGCGGCAGTAGATCATGGCCGCCTCGCGGGCCAGCACGTCGACGTAGTCGATGTCGTTGCCGTACTTGGGGGCCCTGTTGAGGAGGAGCTGGCGGACGGCCTCGCCGTCGGGCCCCTCGAAGTTCTTGTCGATGGCCGTCTTGAGCTGCTCCATGGTGAGGGCGTTCTCCTCGAAGACGAGCTTCTTCACGGCGGCGAGGGAGTCTCCGGCGTTGGCGACGCCCACGCCCTGGGGACCGGTGAAGTTGTAGACGGCCCCTCCCTCCTGAAGCGACTTGCCGGACCCGATGCAGTCGTCGACCATGGAGGAGAGGAAGGGCAGGGGCATGTTCCGGGCGTGGGTGGCGTCGACGGCGTTGTCGGCGATGGCCAGAAGACGGACGAAATACTCCATCTGCTTGGCGTAGGCCTCCTTGAACTGCTCGAAGGTGGTGAAGGAAGTGGCCTTGCCCGTCTTGGGGCCGAGCTGCTTGCCGCAGGCCGGGCAGACGCCGTCGTTCATGGCCAGCTCGACGATCTTGGCCAGATTGAAGAAGGCGGCGTCGTGCCACCCCTCGGTCTTGCCGCCGCACTGGGGCTCGACGCAGCCGATCATGCAGTAGTCGCGGGCGTCGTCGCGGGCCAGCCCCCGGGCCAGGAGGGCGGGGATGATGACGCGGTCGTTGTAGTAGGCCGGAATGCCCAGCCCCTCGCGCGTCGTCTGGACGGCCTTGAGGTAGAAGATATGGGGCGTGTTCTCGTGGATCCGGACCGACAGGGAGGGCTGGTAGAGCTTGGTGTTCTGGGCGGCCTGGAGACAGATGTAGGAGATGGCGTTGGTGGCGTCCTCTCCTTTGCGGTTGACGCCGCCGACGATCATGTTCTGGAAGAGGGGGTAGCCGCCGAAGACCTTCGTCGACTCGGCGTCGCGGATCTTGTTGAGCTCCGTCAGCTTGATGAAGAGGAGATCGACCAGCTCCTGGGCCTTTTCGACGGTGATGGAGGGGTCCTTTGCGAAGTGGGGGTACATGTACTGATCGAAGCGGCCCGGCGAGACGGAATGGCCGTTGGACTCGATCTGGATGACGAGGTGGAGGAACCACCAGGACTGGCAGGCCTCGTGGAAGCTGCCGGCCGGCTCGGCGGGAACCTTGCGGCAGATCCGGGCGATCTCGAGGAGTTCGGCCTTACGCCGCGGATCGGGGCAGGAGGCCGCCTGCTTCTCGGCCTCGGCGGCGAAGCGGCCGGCGAAGCGGATGACGGCCTTGCAGGAGGTGATGATGCTGTTGTAGAAGTGGCACTTGCGCAGGTCGTCGGCGTCGGAGACGTCGAGCCTGGCCTTGGCCTCGGCGGCGTCGGCGATGATGCCGTTGAGGCCCCGCTCGAGGACCTTCCAGTAGCCGACGGAGATGTGGCCCACGCCGTTGTAGTAGTAGTTGCCGAAGGTGTAGACGCCGGCCATCATCGCCTCGAGACACTCGGGGGGCATGAGGTTCGTGGCCAGCTCGTTGTTGGTCTTGCCCTTCCAGTAGGGGAAGATGGCCCGAAGAGCGGCCTTGCTCTCCTCGGAGATCTGGAAGGCGTCGCCGTCGCGATGGGCCATCGTATCCAGCTCGGGCTCGATCCAGTCGCAGGAGAACTCGGGGAAGAGGGGCGAGCTGCGGGGCTTGGAGCACTGGTTGCCGACGATCAGTTCCTCGTCGCCGATGAAGATGGACATGTTGTCCAGAATCGTCTCCAGGGCGTGGGCACGCCGGGTGTAGACGGGAAGGCCCTCCGTCTCCTGGTAGGCCTTCGTCACCAGAAGGGCCCGCTCGACGCAGACTTCGGGCTGAATGCCCACGAAGCCGGCCAGCTTCTTCTGGACGCGGGGGCTGGGACCGCCCATGGAGAGGGGCTCGGCGATCTCCTTCGTCGCCGCGCAGCAGGCCGGAGCCGCAGCGGAGCCGGGGGCCGGGGCCAGGACCTGGCGGCAGACCTCGGCGATGAGCTTCTGAAGCATCTCTTCGTTCATGGTGAGACCTCCCTAGGTGTTCGCTGATCTGAAGGAAACTTCCCCGTCGTCCTCGACATCCGACGGGGACGGAAAGGCCCCGGAGGGGGGGCGAATCAGATATAGGGCGTCGTCGTCGACTTGGGCTCCGAGCCGAGCGTGGCCAGGAGCTTGACGCCCACCTCGCGGGCCGAGCGGATGGCCTGGCGGACGGCGCCCGAGTCGCCGGTGATCATGACGAAGGATTCGTTCGTGAACGACGTGCCCTTGCTGGGGGAGCAGTAGGCGTAGGCCTCGACCTCGGCGGCCTTGAGGGCCGTGTCGCTGATGACGACGCCGATGCCGGCGGGAGCGCCTAGGACGAGGCCGAAGGCCTTGCCCACGGGGGCGCCCAGGGCCTTGTTGAGGCAGTAGGAGGCCCGGGCCGTGTACTGGAGCTCCAGGTAGCCCACCTCGTTGGCCCAGACGTCGCCGAAGTAGGTGTCCAGACAGGAGAGGGTGACCTCGACGGCGCGGCGGATGTCGGAGACGTCTTCGGCGCCGAAGATGATGAGGCAGCCGTGACCGCAGCCGCCCTCGGTGTCACGGGGCATCTCGGCCGAGATGATCTCCGTGTTGGTGGCCTTGACGGCCTCGTCGGCGGCCATGAGCTGAGGGCCGGCGCCGATGCGGTCCGAGATGATCCCGATGGAGCGGAAGCGCTTGTCGATGCCCATCTTCTCGTGAAGGCTGGCGTCGACGTTGGCGATGACGAGGCCGATGGTGTGTCCCATGGCCGTGCCGATGTACTCCGTCACGCCGATGGGATCGAAATTGGCCGACGACCCCGACGGGACCTTCTCGGCCTTCGCCTCGGCGGGAGCGGCCGCCGGGGGAAGGGCGGGAGCCTCAGGAGTGCCCTGGGGACTCAGTTTCTGCATGACCTGCTCCATGACCTTTTTCATCAGTTCCTGTTCGTTCATGACGCGATCCGCCTCCTATCTCGCCGGGCCTATTCGACCTTGGGCAACAGCTTTTCCGTGTCCAGATGGGGGCGGGGAATGACATGGACCGATACGACTTCCCCAACCCTCTTGGCCGCGGCGGCTCCGGCGTCGACGGCGGCCTTGACGGCTCCCACGTCGCCGCGGACCATGACCGTCACGTAGGCCGATCCGATCTTCTCGTAGCCGATGAGTCTCACGTTGGCCGCCTTGACCATGGCATCGGCCGCCTCGATGGACCCCACCAGGCCGCGGGTCTCGATCATTCCCAGGGCATCTCCGTTCATCACAGGGCACCTCCTCGATCTGGGGAAAGGCCTCTTCCCTCTCCGTTCCTCTTTCGGTCACACCTTTCGGAAGGATCCTTTTTTATGAATAATTCACCTCCTTTTTGCTTATTTTTAAATTCAAAAAGAGACAAAGACCATCGGCAGGACAGGGCCAGACCTGCCCCCGGTCCGGGAGAGATCGGAATCGTTTTTGTCTCTGGTGGCGGAAAGGCGGAAACGTCGTTCGTCGCCGAGAAGATCCGGGGACGCCGAGGAAGGGCGGTCCTCGTCCCGTGACGGAGGCCTTCGAAGGGTGCCGCCTGGGAGGCGTCGGCCGCGGAGAAGCGCGTCGGGGCCAAACGAAAAAGGCCCCCGCTTCGCGCGGGGGCCCTGCAGACGGGAAAGGGGAAAAGAGGACGACGAGGCCCTCCCTCCTGATTCACCGGCCACACCCGCCCGCGCAGGCATGTTAACCTTCGCAGCCGCAGACCGGTCTCCTGACTCCCGTTCATCCTACTCCCGCGCCTTCCCGGAGGGATATCCCCCAGTGGCTTCGCGGTTTCGTCCCGGTTACAGTGGCGGGGCCGTTCCGGTTTTGCACCGGATTCCCGAACGGCGGCTGTTACTCTTTGAGAAAAATCGTACGAATAGATCGCTTTTGCGTCAACGACTATTTTTTGCTCGATTATTCCCAATTTGAACTCGATTACATCGAGCCCAAGTCCCTTCCGGCGACGATGACAAAAAAACGATCAAAAAATCGAAAGCGGCTCCTCTTTTTCGGGTAAACGCAACGAGATCCCCGGTGGAGGATGGACCCTCTTTCCCGTCGGAAGGCCATGGAGGCCGCCTCCCGAACCGCCGCAAGACCGGAAAGAGGCGACGGGGCCGAGGTCAAAAAAACCGATCCCGGCTCCGCTCGGGACAGAGATGAAACCCTACCCTTTCCCCTCGCAGTGCCGGGCCAGGCCCTCCAGGCCCGAGCGGAAGATCTCGCGGAAGATCGCCTCGTTCTCCCGGCGCCGGGCCAGATTGGTGTCGTCGTAGGAGCCGCTCCAGACGAGGAAGGTCTCTCCCGTGGCCGTGACGGGGAAGAGGGCCATGGCGGCCCTGTAGTCCGTCACGGCCATGGGGGAATCGATGAAGGCGTAACGAAGGAGACGTTCGTCGTCGGCGAGGGCCAGGAGGCGTTCCGAAGCCGCCTTCCCGTCGTTGAAGGTGATGTGACGGACCGAGCCCACGCCGATCCCCTCGAGACGGCTGGAGCGGATCATCGGGTGCCAGACGGAAATGGCGTTGTAGTCTCGGACGACGTCCCAGACCCTTTCCACAGGCGCCTTGAGAACGGCGCTTTCGAACAGATCGGCCATGGCCCTACCTCCCCCTTGCCTCGAATCGGCGCCAGAGGACCTCCGATCCCCCGGCGCCCCGGAGGGGGAAGCCGCCCGAAAGGCCGGGCGCGGCCTCGGGGCGGCTTCCCCCTCCGACTCAGAACACCTGCTCCCTCTCAGAACACCTGTTCCGTCCGGGAGATGATGTCGTTCTGGACGCTCCGGTCGAGGACGGTGAAGAAGGCGCTGTAGCCGGCCACGCGGACGACGAGGCTCTTGTATTCCTCGGGCTTCTCCTGGGCGGCCAGAAGGGTCTCTTTGCTGACGACGTTGTACTGGACGTGGGAGCCGCCGTGGGTGAAGAGCCCTTCCGTGACGGAGATCAGGTCGTCGAGTCCCTTGTCGCCCTTGAGGGCCGTGGGATGGAACTTCATGTTCAGCAGCGTTCCGTTGGAGGCCTCGGCGTGATCGAGCTTGGCCACGGAGAGGACCGTCGCCGTCGGGCCGCCCCGGTCGGCGCCGCCGCTGGGAGAGACGCCGTCGGCCACGGGCGTGTGCGCCTTCCGTCCGTCGGGCGTGGCCCCCATGGCCGCCCCGGTGCTCACGTTGCCCGAGACGGGGTAGAGTCCGGGCTGGAACTGGCCTCCCCTGGGGCAGTGGTAGCGGTCGACCTCCTTGCAGTAGACCAGGGTGGCCTCGCGGGCGATCCTGTCGACGTAATCGATGTCGTTGCCGTATTTGGGGGCCCTGTTGAGGAGCATCTGCCGCACCGACTCCCCTTCGGCTCCCGCGAAGTCGCTGTCGACGGCCTTTTTAAGCTGGGCCATGGAGAGGACCTTGTCCTCGTAGACGAGCTTCCTGATGGCGGCCAGGGAGTCGGCCAGGTTGGCGACGCCCACGCCCTGGGGGCCGGAGAAGTTGTAGACGGCGCCTCCCTCCTCGACGGCCTTCCCTCTCCCGATGCAGTCGTCGACCATGGAGGAGAGGAAGGGCAGGGGCATGTTGGTCATGTAGGTGGCGTCGACGGCGTTGTCGGCGATGACCATGAGGCGGACGAAGTGCTCCGTCTGCTTCTTGTAGGCCTCGTAGAAGTCCTCGTAGGTGGCGAAGGAGGTGACCTCTCCCGTTTTGGGCCCGATCTGCCTGCCCGAGAGGGGCTCGACGCCGTTGTTCATGACCAGCTCGACGATCTTGCCCAGGCTGAAGAAGGCGGCGTCGTGCCAGCCGTAGGTCTTGCCGCCGCACTGGGGCTCGACGCAGCCGATCATGGCGTAGTCGCGGGCGTCCTCGCGGGCGACGCCGCGGGCCATGAGGGCCGGGATGATGACCCTGTCGTTGTAGAAGGCCGGGAATCCCAGCCCGAGGCGGACCAGCTCGGCCGCCTTGCGGTAGAAGGCCAGGGGCGTGTTTTCGTGGATGCGGACCGAGAGGGAGGGAGAGGTGAGGCGGACGTTGGCCATGGCCTGGAGGACCATGTAGGAGAGGGGGTTCGTGGCGTCCCTGCCGCTCCTGTCGACGCCGCCGGCGATCATGTTCTGGAAGCACTGGTAGCCGGCGAAGACCTTCGTCGACTCGGCGTCGCGGACCTTGTTCATCTCCGAAAGCTTGATGAAGAGCAGATCGACCAGCTCCTGGGCCTTTTCGGCCGTGAGGTTTCCGTCGTTGACGTAGTGGGGGTACATGTACTGGTCGAAGCGACCGGGAGAGACGGAATGGCCGTTGGATTCGATCTGCATCACGTCCTGGATGAACCACCAGGACTGGCAGGCCTCGTGGAAACTCCCGGCCGGACGGGCCGGGACCTTGCGGCAGATCCGGGCGATCTCGAGAAGTTCGGCCCTGCGCTTCGGGTCGGAACAGGAGGCCGCCTTCTTTTCGGCCTCGTCGGCGAAGCGGCCGGCGAAACGGATGACGGCCTGGCAGGAGTCGATGACGGAGGCGAGGAAGTGGTCCTTCCTGAGGTCCTCGCCGTCGGCGATGTCCAGCCTGGCCCGCTCGGCCTCGGCGTCGGCGACGATGCCGTCGAGGCCCTTCTCCAGGACCTTCCAGTAGGCGACGGAGATGTGGCCCACGCCGTTGAAGAAGTAGTTGCCGAAGGTGTAGACGCCCAGATCCATGGCCTCGATGCACTCGGGCGGCATGAGTCGGGCCGCGATCTCGCTGTTCGTCCGGCCCTCCCAGTAGGGGAAGATGGCCCGGAGGGCGGCCTTCTTCTCCTCGGAGATGAGGAAGCGGTCGCTGTGTCGGTGGGAGAGGCTGTCCAGCTCGGGGATGAGCCACTTGCAGGAGAATTCGGGGTAGATGGGGGCGCTCCGCGGCGTGGAGCACTGGTTGCCGACGACGAGTTCGTCGTCGCCGATGAAGATCGTCATGTTGTCCAGGATCGTCGCCAGGGCGTGGGCGCGCCGTCTGTAGATGGGGTGCCCTTCCGTCTCCTGATAGGCCTTCGTCACCAGGAGAGCCCGCTCGACGCAGATCTCGGGCTGCTGTTCGAAGAAGCGCTTGAGCTTCCTCTCGATCCGGGGGCTGGGGCCGGCCATGTCGCGGGGATCGACGGCCTTTTTCCCCTCCGGCGGACCCTGAGGCGCCGTCTCGGCTTTCCGGGGCATGACCTGGCTGCAGACGTCGGCGATGAGTTTCTGGAGCATGGCTTCGTCCACGATGAGACCTCCTTCGTTTTCCTCTTCGAGGCCTCTCCCGTCGGGGCCGGGGTCTCGTCTTCCACGGAAAGGGTCGGGGCGGAAAAAACGTTTTACCTACGACGCCGACGAGGGGACCGGGGCCTCTGGCTCCACCCTGAGCCGGGGCAGAAGCTTCTCCGTGTCTCCGTGGGGGCGGGGGATGACGTGGACCGAGACGACGTCCCCCACGGCTCTGGCCGCGGCGGCTCCGGCGTCGACGGCGGCCTTGACGGCTCCCACGTCGCCGCGGACCATGACCGTCACGTAGGCCGATCCGATCTTCTCGTAGCCGATGAGCCTCCCGTTGGCCGCCTTGGCCATGGCGTCGGCCGCCTCGATGGAGCCCACCAGACCTCGCGTCTCGATCATTCCCAGGGCATCTCCGTTCATCACAGGGCACCTCCTCGATCGGGGGAAGAAGGCCTCCTTCCCCCCTTTTCCGGACGATCCGCCGAGGGGACGAACAAGCCGCTCCTCCGGCGGAAGGGTACAGACCATGGGCGGACAGGCATGGACCTGTCCTCGTCGTCACATCCGTCGACACCGCACGGAAGGGGCGGCCTTTCGGGGCCTTCCCGCAGGGAAGCCCCCTTTTTGGGGAAAACTCGAGGTCGGCACGATCTCGGCGAGGGAGAAACACGTCGGAGGAGGGCTCATCGGCCCAAAAGGAAAGGCCCCCGCTTCATGCGAGGGCCCTGCGGACAGGAGAGGAAAAGGGGAATCGCGTCACCCCTTCAGGTCACCGGCCGCACCTGCCCGCGCAGGGACGAAAACCGCCGCAGTCGACCGCCGATATCCTGACTCCCGTTCATCCTACTCCCGCGCCTTCCCGGAGGCGTTTCCTCCAGTGGCTTCGCGGTTTCGTCCCGGTCACAGTGGCGGGGCCGTTCCGGTTTCACACCGGATTCCCGAAGGGCGACTGCCTTTCTTTGAGAAAAAGCGTACAAACAGACGCCTTCTCCGTCAACGCCTTTTTCTTGTTCGATCTCCCCTCCCTTTGACGGAAGGACCCGCAGGAGGAGCCTTTCTTTTGTCGGATTCGAACGAAAAGGGGCAAGGAATCGAAAAATGTCCCTCATCCCTCGGCGGGATCGGCTCCGGAGGGAGCGACCCTTTCGTTCTCCGAGGGACGTCCGCCGCCGTCCGCGTCGAGGGCGACAGAGCCGCCGCCCTTTCCGGGGAAACGATGCGCCCTCCCGACGGAGGCGGCGAGGGAGATCAGGTTGACCAGGACCTGAAGGGCCTTTTCCATGGAGGGGACGGGGATGTACTCGTGGCGGCCGTGGAAGTTGTGCCCTCCCGTGAAGAGGTTGGGCGTGAGAAGCCCCCGGAAGGAGAGGCGGGCCCCGTCCGTCCCGCCCCGGACGGGCATCTCCCTCGCCTCGACGCCTGCGGCCGCCATGGCGCGCCGGGCCAGGTCGACGATGACCTGCCGATCTCCGTCGAAAAGGGGCGCCATGTTGCGGTACTGGTCGGCGAGGTCGAGCTCGATGGCCGCGCCGCTTGCGGCCGATGCGGCCTCGACCTCCCTCCGGAGTCGCTCCTTGCGCCGGAGGAAGCGTTCGCCGTCGTGATCGCGGACGAGGATTTCCAGCTCGGCCCTTTCGACGTCTCCGCAGAAGCGTTCGACGTGGAAGAAGCCCTGGCGTCCCTCGGTGCGGGCGGGGGTCTCGTCGGCGGGGAGGGACGCCACGAGGGCGGTCCCGACGAGGAGGGCGTTGATCATCGTCCCCTTGGCCGTGCCCGGGTGGACGCTGCGCCCTCGGATCGTCACGACGGCCCGGGCCGCGTTGAAGGTCTCGAAGGAGAGTTCGCCCAGGGGCCCTCCGTCGACGGTGTAGGCGAAATCGGCGCCGAAGGTCTCCAGGTCGAGGAGCTCGGCGCCGTGACCGATCTCCTCGTCGGGCGTGAAGGCCACGCGGACCGTGGCGCGGGGGATTTCGGGATGGGCCTTGAGGTAATCCAGGGCCGAGAGGATCTCGGCCACGCCCGCCTTGTCGTCGGCTCCGAGGAGGGTCCGGCCGTCGGTGACGACGAGCTCCTGCCCCCGGTACCTCTCCAGCTCGGGAAATTCCGACGGGCTGAGGCGGAAGAGCCCCTCCCCGTCGAGGACGATGTCCCCCCCCTCGTAGAGGACGACGCGGGGCGAGACGGAACGATCCGTCACGGCCGGCGACGTGTCGATGTGGGCGATGAGGCCGACGACGGGGACATCGGCCTCGGGAAGGTTCGACGGCAAGGCGGCCGTCACGTAGCCGTGAGCGTCGACGGTCACGGCGTCGAGGCCCATGGCCTCCATCTCGCGAGCCAGAAGACGGGCCATTTCCCACTGGCCGGGACTGCTGGGCGTCCCGCCTCCGTCGGGGTCGGCGTTGCTCGGAACGGTCACGTAGCGAAGGAAACGATCCAGAAGGGACGACACGATCCTGCCTCCTTTGTCGGGCTTAACCGCCCTGAGCCCAGCTTAGTCCAAGAGGGGAAAGGACGAAAGGGCCCCTCGAGGGGCCCTTTCGTCTTCCGAGGCGGAAGGTGGAGACGGGAGGAGGGTTCGTCACCCTTTTTCTAGAGGATGCCGATGGCCCTTCCGATGAAGAAGGCCACGGCGCCGCCGCAGAGAGGGGCTGCGACGGGGATCCAGGCATAGCCCCAGTCCGATCCGCCCTTGCCGGCGATGGGCAGGGCCGCATGGGCCAGACGGGGGCCCAGGTCGCGGGCGGGGTTGATGGCGTAGCCCGTGGGGCCGCCGAAGCTCATGCCCAGGGCGCAGACGAGGCCGCCGACGAGATAGGGCACGGCCCAGAAGGGGATGGTCTGGCCTTCGGCCGACTTGACGATGAAGAAAATGCCGAGAACGAGGAAGATGGTGACGATGAATTCGCAGAGGAAGTTGGCCACGGGATCGAGGATGGCCGGGCCCGTGCTGAAGATGCCCAGCTTGGCGCCCTTGTCCTCGGTGACCTTCCAGTGAGGCAGATAGATGAGCCAGACGACGCAGCCCGCGGCGAAACCGCCCGCCGTCTGGGCGACCATGGTGGTCAGGGCATGAGACATGGAGTAGACGCCCATGAAGACCTTGGCCATGGTGACGGCGGGGTTGATGTCGGCCTGGGGCGCTCCCGTGCTGACGGCGGCGAAGACGCCCATCATGACGGCCAGTCCCCATCCGACGTTGATCTCCATCCAGCCGGCCCCTTCTCCCTTGGATTTCTTGAGAAGGACGTCGGCGACGACGCCGCAGCCGAAGGAGCAGAGAACGAAGGTCCCGACGAACTCTCCGAACAGATTAGTCATGAGACACCTCCACAAAGAAATGTGAAACGGTCTTTGTCGACGATCCCCTGTCCCGTGTTGCCTCGCTCGGAAGTCTTCCGCAAAGGTCCGGGCCGCCCGAGAGACGTCTCGCCCCGCAAAGCCCCGTCGTCTCCGAAGGGAAGAAAGGGGCGGGAGAGCTCGAGGCGGAGTGTCTTTTCCTAGAGAAGGGCCTCCAGAAGGGCCCTGTGAGGCCGGCTGATGACGACGGCATCGACGAGGAAGCCCCGGGAACCGACGATTTCCCTGGCGGCGGCGACGGCCGTCTTGACGTTGGAGATCTCGCCGGTGAGGCTGAAGAAGGATTTGGCACCCATCCCCCGGCCCAGACGGATCTCGATGAGCTTGACCTGGGCGGCCTTGACGGCGGCGTCGGCCGCCTCGAGGGCGACGGGGGCGGCCATGGTCTCGACGATGCCCAGATCCTTGGGAAGGCCGGGATCGGTGGCGTCGGCAAGGGCCGCGAAGACGTCGGGATGGACGTTGGGGAGGATCATGTGGTCGATGACGGCCTCGCCGGCGGCCTGGAGGCCCGCGGCGAGAGAGCTTTTGACGGCGCTGACCTGACCTCCGACGACGACGAGATACTTGCCGGGACAGAGCGTGCAGGCCCAGAGGAGGGAGACGTCGGCGGCCTTGAGCATGAAGTCCGTGGCGAGGTACCCTTTCGCGACGCTGATGCTTTCCAGTGTGGCAATGGCCCGTTCCATCTTCATCCCTCCATCCCGATCGCTGTGATTCGAAGGGCCCCGTCGGTGATCTCCGTCACCCGGCCCCCCAGGGAGGCGTGAAGGGGGACGCCGAGGGCACCTTCGGGAGGCACGGCCACGACCTGTCCCTCGGCGACGACGTCGCCGACGGCGACGCGGGGCAGACAGGGAGCGCCCAGATGCTGCCGCAGCGGCAGGAAGACCTCGTCGACGGCGACCTCTCCCCGATAGGGAGGGTGATCCTCGTAGGCCGAGAGGCCCAGGCGGGCCATGAGGCGGTTCGTCGGCACCAGGCGGTAGGGGCGCAGGGGATGGGGCGCGATCTCCCTCTCGGGGAAGGCGGGGCCGATGCCCTGGCCTCGCAGGGCCTTCTTGAGCACCTGGTTGACGCGCCGCGGCGAGAGCTGCATGGGACAGGCGTGAAGGCCGCTGCAGAGGTTGCACTCGCTGCAGAGGAAGGCCTGGCGGAGGACGTCGGCCGTCCTCTGTTCGGGATAGGCCATGGCCCTCATGATGCGGTGGGGCTCCAGGTGATAGCCGACGAGGTTGCGCGAACAGGCGACGGTACACTGGTTGCACTGGATGCAGGCGAAGCGGGCCTGACGGATCATGCGCTCCACGTCCATCGTCTCGTAGCGGACCAGGGCCGAGTCACCGGGGACGACGAGGACACCGTTGCTGGTCTTGGTGATGTGGAAATCGGGCTCCCTGTGGTAGGGCCCCGTCATGGGACCGCCGTCGATATACCAGGGATCGGCCGTCGTCGGTCCTCCTGCCAGATCGAGGAGCTTCGCCGCCGGCGTGCCTAGGGGGACGAGCCAGATCCCCGGCTCCCGGACGGCTCCGCCCACGGTGACCCAGCTTCTCGTCACGGGATGGCCCTCCAGGGCCCGA
Source organism: Aminithiophilus ramosus (assembly GCF_018069705.1). Classification (GTDB taxonomy): domain Bacteria; phylum Synergistota; class Synergistia; order Synergistales; family Aminithiophilaceae; genus Aminithiophilus; species Aminithiophilus ramosus. The sequence goes on from NZ_CP072943.1 coordinate 2,637,823, forward strand.
CCGATGTTGTAGAGGGTCTCGACGTTGTTGACGACGACGCCCACCTTCAGGGGAAGGCCCCCCTCGGGGACGGTCCGGCCCGTCACCTCCTGGATCATGATGATCTCGTCGCCGGCCGGGTAGTAATCGCCGACGACGAAGACGGAGCCTCCGGCGGCCTCCAGGGCCGCCCTCTCGGCCACGTATTTCTTCTTGAGGACGAAGAGGACCCTCGCCGCGCCCAGGGCCTCCGTCACAGCCTCGGCGGCGGCGACGAGGCGACGGGCCTCGGTCCTCATGAGATGGCAGTCGCCCGACAGCAGGGGTTCGCACTCGGCGGCGTTGATGAGGTAGGTGTCGATATCCCGGGCCTTGAGTTTGACGTGGGTCGGGAAACCGGCGCCTCCCGCTCCGACGACGCCGGCCTCGAAGACTTTGGCGCAGAGCTCGGAGGCGTTCACTCGCCCCGCCTCCTAGATGATCCGGAAGGCGCCGTGGAGCGTGCAGCGCCGCAGGCGGCAGAAGGAAAGCGGCGTCGTCGGCCCCTGCCCCGTCGACGTGGCGATGGTGAAGGCCGTGGGACAGTCGCCGCCGTAGCCCAGGGAGGCGAAGGAGGGGGCGTTCTTGGTGAAGATCGTCGTCTCCATGACGCGGGCCATGAGGCTCATGTTGTCGATGTTGGTGCTGTGGATGGCGGCGGAGTGACGGAAGCCGTGCTCGACGCGGAGGGCCATGGCCAGGGCCTCCTTGAAGTCGGCGACGCGCACCAGGGGGAGGATGGGCATGAGCATCTCCTCCTGGACGAAGGGATCGTCCTCCTCGCACTCGACGAGGACGATCCGCGTCTTGGCGGGGACGACGATGCCGATCTCCTTGAGGAGCCAGGTGGCGTCCTTGCCGATGCACTTTTTGTTGGGCTTGCCCTTGTCGTCGAAGACCAGCTCGCGGAGCCGGGCGATCTCGGCAGGCGACTTGAGCTCGTGGGCCCCGTTCTCCAGCATGTGCTTTTTGAGCTCGTCGGCGACGCAGTTGACGACGATGAGCTCCTTCTCCGACGTGCAGGGGAGATTGTTGTCGAAGGAACAGCCCAGGATGACGTCGATGGCGGCCTGGCGGACATGGGCCGTCTCGTCGACGACGACGGGGGGATTGCCCGGCCCGGCCCCGATGGCCGGCTTGCCCGAGCAGAGGGCGGCGTGGACGACGCCGGGACCTCCCGTGGCCGCCACGAGGCGGACGAGAGGATGCTTCATCAGGCTGTCGACGTTCTCCATGCTGATGGCCGTCAGCGTCGCGACGAGGCCGCAGGGAGCTCCGTTGCGCCCCAGCGACTCGTTGATGACCTCGACGGCCCGCAGCGTCGAGGCCTTGGCTCCCGGGTGGGGGGCGAAGACGACGGCGTTGCCGCCGGAGAGCATGGCGATGGCGTTGTTGATGACCGAGGCCACGGGGTTCGTCGACGGCGTGATGGAGGCGATGACGCCGAAGGGAGAGAGCTCTTCGATGACGAGACCGTTGTCGCCCGAGACGGCCTTGGTGGTGAAATATTCGGGACCGGGCGTCTTGGTGATGGCCAGCTCCTTCTTCAGGAGTTTGTCGTCGAGACGGCCCATGCCCGTATCCTCCAGGGCGAGGCGGGAGAGCTCCTCCAGGTGCTCCATGAGATCGGCGCGGAGGCCGTTGATGATCTTCGTCTTGGCCGCGATGTTGAAATCGCGGTGCCAGATCTTCTGAGCCGTGGCGGCCGCCTGAACGGCCTGATCCACGTCGTCGTAGCCGTAGATGCAGCGGCTGCCGCCGGAGTTGATTTCACCTTCGATGCGCGTCAGCACCTGCCTGACGATCTGGGCGAGGTCCTTTTGATCCATGCCCGTCACCTCCACCTTCCCGAAAAAAATTAGGACTCGAAAAGACTGTTCCAGACGTCGCGGGACTTGCCCGCCACGATCTGATCTTCTTCCACCGACCCGCCGCTGACGCCGACGGCGCCGACGGTCTTCCCCTCTTCCGTCAGGGGAACGCCTCCGCCGAAACAGCAGAGCCCCGGATCGGAGGCCAGGCCGTACAGGGGCGCTCCCGGCTGGACGAGGCGGGAGAGCTCCTCCGTCGACAGGCGGAGACGGGCCGCCGTCCTGGCCTTCTTCGGAGCCAGGTCGATGCTGACGGGAAGGGCCCCGTCCATGCGGTGAAGGGCCACGAGATCGCCTCCGGCGTCGACGGCGGCGACGACCATGGGAACGCCCACGCGGTCGGCCTCGCCTTCGGCCTCGGCCAGAAGCCGTTTGGCCCGTTCGAGGGTCATCCCGCCCTGCCCCTTGTCCTTTTCGGCGGCCAGGACCAGGTCGGTGACGCGGGCGACGAAGGCCTCGCCGTCACAGGCCAGGGCAAGGGCGTAGAGGAAATCGGAGAGACGGTTCATGTAGACGTAGGCCTCTTCGGCCATGAGCTCTTTCTCCAGGAGTTCCGAGGCCATCCGCTCGGCCCGCCGAACGATGGATCGGGCCTGATGAACGGCGCTTCCCGCCAGGGAGCCGCCGGGGAGGACGAACTGCCCCTGCGAGGGCCACTGGGCCTGAAGGGCGTCGATCCGCGCCTCCAGGATCCGGGGATCGGGGGGAGGAACGTCGCGCGTGCCCCGGGCCACATAGGCCATGAGGGCCATGAGCTCCCTCTGGGCGAACTCCATCTCGGCCCCGAGAGGCTCCGTGGGGCGGCCGCTCTTGGCGATCCCCAGAACGCTGTTGGCCTCGTCGAGGGTGCCGTTGAGCTCGATGCGGACGTCTCTTTTGGAGACCTTCGATCCGTCCCAGAGGCGCGTCGTTCCCCTGTCGCCGCCGCCGGTGTAGATGGGCGCCATCTACCTCGCCTCCAGATCGACGTCGAGGCTGTCGACGATGCCCACGACGGCCGCATCGATGGGAGAGGCCCCTTCGGCGGCCGAGGCCCGCGCCGAGCTGCCGGAGCAGAAGAGAACCGTCTCTCCTATGCCCGCTCCGACGAGATCGACGGCCACGAGGAAACCGTCCTTGTCCTCGACGGCCACGAGGTCCCCACCGGCCTGGGGCCTGAGGATCTGGAGAACGAGCAGCTTGTGGCCGACGAGACGATCATCCTTGCGGGTGGCGACGACGTTGCCGACGATTCTGCCCAGTTTCACCGCACATCCCCCCATTCTTTCAGGGCCGCCAGGGCCAACTTGACATCGGCCACGGCCCCGACGAAGGCTATGGTGTTGATCTGTTGGGGACAGTTGCCGACGATCTCTCCGGCGGCGACGGAAGAGGCCTTGGTGGCCACGTCGACGGCGGCCAGAATCTCCGCCACGGGCCCCTGGACGAGAAGGACCGCTCCCCAGGAGGCCTTCTCCATGGCCTCGTCTTTCCGGGAGCCCATGCGCCGTTCGATGATGCGGCGACAGGCCTCGGTCGGCTTGACGACAAGGTGGGCGTTCATGGCCATCGTCTATCCCTCCTTCAGTGCGACGCCGAGTCCCCTGAGCCGATCGCGGGCCTCGTCGGTGAGACGGGCCGAGGGACCGAGACGGACCACCGCGATCCCTTTCAGCCGAGGAGCGAGTTCGAGCCAGCTCACCCACCCGGCGCGATCGAGACATAACTCCCGAGGCCGTTCCTCCACGACCGGCGTCGGGACGGAAGGACCCGAGGTGCTCCCGTCGCCGCCCTCCCCCTCTCCGCCGAGGAGGACGCAGCCCAGGTCGCGAAGGCGCTCCAGAGACCGGCGATGGAGGCTGCCGATGGGCCCGCTCCAGCTCGACCAGCGGGCCAGGGCGGAGACATCGAGGAGAAGAGGCCGCCGAGCCCCAAGGCAGCCGGCGGCCAGGCGCCCCTCGGGCGAGGCGGGCAGGCCGTCGAGGAGGTCCCGCAGCAGCTCGACGCGCGCGGCGGGAACGACGAGCATGTCCAGCGTCAAGGCCTCCTCCTCCGGGGCGGAAAGGAGGGAGAGGCGATAGGCCGGGCGCAGATCGCGCGGGAAGACACAGCCCGGAGCGAGGTAGTGGATCCACGAGACGGTCTCGGGAGGGACGAAGGACTCCGGCGCCGTCTCGTACCACCAGAGAAGCCCCACTCGGGGAAGGGCCAGCCGCCTCAGGGCCTTTTCGACCAGACCGTCAAGAACCGTCACGGCGATCCCTCCAGAGGCTGAGAGCGATTCCCAGGGGCGTCACGAGAAGAGGCTCGGGAGCCAGATCGACGCGATGCCCCACCACGGAGGAGAGGATCTCCTCCGCGCCGGGAAGATCGGCACCTCCTCCCACGAGGACGATGGGCATCCCGCCGAGATGGCCGCTGCGCTCCAGATGGTCGCGGGCGATGGTGGCCATCTTCTCGAGGACGGGCTTGAGGACGGGGGCGAAGCGCCGCTGCTCGTTCCTGTCCCGCTTGAGCGTCTCGGCCTCGTCGAAGGAGATCCCCCGGCTGCCGGCGAGGACGAGTGTCATGTGCGTCCCTCCCGTGGGCTCATCGGCCGTATAGAGGACCTGCCCCTCGTCGAGGACGGAAATCCCCGTCGTCCCGCCGCCGATGTCGATGATGGCGCCTCTCTCCATGTTGAGGGCGACGGCGGCGGCCGTCGGCTCCTCGTAAAGCCCCAGACAATCGAAGCCCAGCGTCTCGACGACGTTGGCGCAGATCTTGGCCGTCTTCGCCGAAATGCCCGGCGGGTAGGCGGCGGCGCCGACGGCCTTCAGTTCCGTGACGCCGAGCTTGCGGCTCAGCCGCTCCAGGGCCTTTCTCATTCCCTGGACGGCGGCCCAATAGTCGACGACGACGCCGTCTCGGACCGAGGACTGAGACGATTCCAGGACGGCGGAAAGGGGAAAGCCCTCCTCGTTGACGGCGACGACGACGAGGTTCGTCGTCCCCAGGTCGAAACCGAGATAGAGCTCCTTCCAGGAAGCCAGGGCTCTGGGGCTTTCAAGAGCCTCGGCGCAGGCCTCGAGCTGAGGCGTGAGCCAGGGGGAAGAACTCATGAGCATACCTCCGACGAGTATGAAGCCGTCCGTTCTGCGGAACTCCGGGCCTCCGAGAGGGGCACGATCTCCCCTCTCGGGCCCGAAGACGAGAGTCTCCGACCCTTGCGGCGGAAGCTCCTAATCCTGAGCGATGTCGATCGATTCGGCCCCTTCGGCCCCGGGGAGAATCTTCTCCGTATCACTGTGAGGCCGGGGAATGACGTGCGTCGAAACGAGCTCGCCGACGCGGCCGGCGGCGGCCGATCCGGCGTCGATGGCCGCCTTGACGGCCCCCACGTCGCCTCGGACCATGACGGTCACGAGGGCGCCTCCCGTAAGCTTCGATCCCATGAGGGTGACGTTGGCCGCCTTGACCATGGCGTCAGCGGCCTCGACGGCACCGACGAATCCCTTTGTCTCGATCATGCCGAGCGCTTCCAGAGCCATATGAACGGACCTCCTTTTTCATGTCATTTCTTCGCCGATCCCGCGCCGTGAGGTCAGTTCCTCCCCTTCGGCTCCCTGCTGGGAGGCTTGGGCCGAGAACTTTTCCTCCTTGGAGCCTCTCTCCGAGGAGTGGCCTCGGGATCGGCCTTCTTCCTGGCAGGGGAAGGCGTTTCCCTCGGCGTCGTCCCCTCGGAAGAGGAAGGCCTTTCGGAAAGACCGGGACGTTCCGCCTCCGCGATGACGAACATCTCCGCGACGGCGGGTTCCTCTTCGACGGCAGGTCCCTCTTCGACGGCAGGTCCCTTTTCGACGACGGGTTCCTCCGCGACGGCAGGGCCCTCCGCGACGACGGGGCCCTCTTCGACGGCAGGTCCCTCTTCGACGGCAGGTTCCTCTTCGACGGCAGGTTCCTCTTCGACGGCAGGGCCCTCCGCGACGACGGGTTCCTCTTCGACGACGGGGCCCTCTTCGACGGCAAGTCCCTCTTCGACGGCAGGGCCCTCTTCGACGGCAAGTCCCTCTTCGACGGCAGGTCCCTCCGCGACGACGGGTTCCTTTTCGACGGCAGGTCCCTCCGCGACGACGGGTTCCTCTTCGACGGCAGGGCCCTCTTCGACGACGGGTTCCTCTTCGACGACGGGAGAGGTCTCGATCCACGTCGAGACGCCCAGTGTGTCGCCGTTCCAGACCATGACCGGCCCCAGCCCCGAGGCGGGCCGGGGAATAACGTGGGCGGAAACGACTCTGTTGACCCGCCCCGCCTCGGCGGAAGCCGCAGCCAGGGCAGCCTTGACGGCGCCGACGTCACCGGAGATCTTGACGGTGATCATGCCCCCGCCCTTGGAATTCTCCCGGCCCACAAGACGGACATCGGCCGACTTGAGAGCCGCGTCGGCAGCCGCAATGGCCGCGGTCAGGCTGACAGTTTCTATGAACCCCAGGGCGGCACGGATCTCTTTCATCGTTTTCACCGCCTCCTTTCTTTCGCTAACTCCTCCATCACCATCCGCGTGAGGCGGGCGACGAGAGCGTCCTCTCCTCCGTCGGGCGAAGACGACGTCTCGGGAGAGGGTCGGGGCCCTTCGGCCTCGCTCTCCCGGGGCGGCAGATGCTCGCCTTTGACGAGACAGGCCGCGGCCTGGCCGATCCAGCGCAGAGAGGGCCCGGCGACGCTTTCGCGCAGGTAGGCCCCCCGCTCGCCGGGGAACTTGGCCAGCGTCACGGCGGCATGGATCCCGTCGAGGCCGATGCCCACCTCCAGGCGGGAGCGCCGGGCCGCCTTCTGCGCGAGGGCGACGGCATCGCCCTCGCCTCGGCCCCAGACCAGGGGAATGCCCTCCTCTTCGCTGCCGGTGCCGACGAGGGAAAGGGCCCCTTCGTCGACGGCATCGGAGGCCAGGAGGACGATGGCGGGGCGATCGTCGGGGGCCCGATCGAGAGGACGGCACCAGACGTTCATGCCCCGTCTCCCCTGTAGGTGAGGACCAGCCCCGTGGCGACGGCATTGCGGGGCCCTTCGGTGCCGCGGATGTTGCCCCGGCCCGAGACGACGCCGTAGCGGGAGAGAACGTCGGTGATCATGGTGGGCACCTCGAAATCGAGGGCCGAACCTCCGACGAGGACGACGTGGTCGAGAAGCCTCACGTTGTGGGCCGGAGCGACGCGCTCCAGGGCCCGGACGGCGTTGGTGACGAAGACCTCTTTCTTGGCCTTGCGACGGATCTGGCGGACCCTTTCCATCGTCGTCCTCAGGGGAATCGGCTGGAGAAGGTCCTTTTCGCAGATCAGGGCCACGCGGCCGAAGAGGTGGGGCTCCAGGGGACGGTCGAAGAAGCGGACCGTCCCGTCCTCCTGGCGGATGTGAAAGACGCTCTCGACCTTGCAGAGGGGGTAGCGCTTGATCGACTCGGCCAGTTCGGGATCGTCGAAGCCCAGTTCGCTGGCGATGATGGTGTTGACCATGTTGCCGGCCCCGGCGAGGTGGATCAGCTCGACGGTGCCGTTTTCCCGCATGAGCGAGGCGTCGCTGCTCCCGGCGCCCAAGTCGATGATGGCCAGGGGCGTCTTGGTCCCCGGCGTGGTGAGAGCGCCGTTGATGGCCATTTCGGCCTCGACGCCGCCGATCTCGACGGCGATGCCCGTCGCGGTCCTGACGGCCTCGGCGAGGTGGCGCATGGGCAGCTCCCTCGTCTCGACCATGACGGCCAGGGCGACGCCGCTCTCCTGGGAGAACTCGTCGGCCAGACCGCCGACGACCTTCTGCGGCACCAGGGTATCGACGGCCAGGAGGTCGCGGATGTGGACGTCGGCGATGGGGATGTCCGTCAGGTTCGACATGGTGCGGCGGACGCGCTCCATCATGCCGCCCACGTTCGTCCCGGGCTGGCCGAAGACGTCCCTCAGGGGATTGCACTCGCGGACCAGGGTCATGATGGCCGCGGCCCCCTCCTCCACGTTGAGGCTTCTTCGCCCCGTCGGTCCCTCCAGATAGAGCTCTCCGGCGGGGATGGATCGCTCCTTCACCTCGCCCAGGGGGGTCCTGATGACGACGGCCGACCGGTTGCCCACGAGGGCCCGCGTGACGGGGACGATCTGACGGGTCTCCTCGGGCGAGAGCCCGAAGAGGGTGGCCACGTCATAGGGGTTGGCCAGGGTCTCGACGACGCGGCCCGGCGACGCCACTTCGACGCAGCAGGGCATGGCCAGGGGAACCCTGTCTATGGCTTTGACCTCGTCGACGATGGGAATGGGACGAGGGAGACGGTTGGCGATGAGGACGCCGTCGTCGCTCTGACAGATGGCGGCCTCGACGGCGACGCCCCTGCCGAGGGCGACGTTGATCTCGGCGGCGGCCCTCTCGTAGTCCCACTGGGCCGGAATGACGACGGCCACGGGCTTTCCCGAGGGGCAGTCGCGCAAAGACGCGATGGGGACGGTCTCGCCGAGGCCGATGCCGACGCCGCCGGGTGTTGTTGGGTTGTGGCCGATCATGGTCGATTCGGTGATGATCGTCTCCGTCACCGTCTCCATCGCCACGTCTCCGATGACGGGAGCGGCCTCGTTGAGGCGGACCAGATCGACGCGACGGAAATCCTCGCGACCCCAGCCGGCCGACTCAAGGGCCTTGCCCAGGGCGAGAACGACGCCCCGGGCATTCTGAACGGTCCCCTTGATTCCGGTGGTGGGGTGAAGGGCCGAGGCCAGAAAGGTGATGTCCCGGCCCTCTACGCGGGCGAGGGCGACCTCCGTCGTCGAGTTGCCGATATCGATGCCTGCGACGATGGACATGGCCGCTCGCCTCCCCTGAAACGAGGCCCTAGGCCTCGGGCAGGTCGCCCTTGAGGAGGTGGCGGCGCTCGTAGACGTCGGCCGCCTCGCGGACGAACCCGGCGCAGATCTTGGCCTCGTACTGCTTCTCCAGCTCCTCGGCCATGGACAGAAGCTCGGCCTTGTCGGAGCGGTGGGGACGGAGGGCGTTGTACATGGCCAGGACGCGCTCGTCGGGGATGCGGGTCATCTCGGCGGCACGGCGGAGGTTACGCGCCACGTGGGGCGTTCCGGCCGCCTCGGCCACCTGGGCCTGATACTCCAGGGCCTGAGGGGTGATGCGGAAGTCCTCGAAGGCCACGGCACCGCTCATGACGTTCTCCAGTGTCAGCTCCTCGAACTTCTTGCCCCGGGGGCCGACGAGAAGGTCGGGACGATTGGTGGCCAGAGGATAGTCACCGGCGGTCAGCTTCTTGCCCTCTTTACTCTCCTGAGCGACGGGAGCCGCCTGAGCCGCTCCATTGACGCCCTTGAGAACCTGGCGGACCAGTTCGGCCACCATCTGTTCGTTCAATTCCATTGCCATGGGGGCACCTCCTCCCTAGTGGGTGAACTCCACTTGGACCTCCATGGGAGGCCGCTTGCGATCCAGGTAGCGCATCTCCTTGTTGTGGAGAAGGGCTGCAAGTCCCTGGAAGCGGGGCCGTGCCATGGGATCATTCCGCGTCGCCACGGGAATGGGCTGCTCGCCCTTGGCGTACTTGGCGGCGTTGCGGCCGATGGCCCGGAAGGCACCGGCGTCGAGAAGGGGCGACTGGGGGAAGAGCTCCAGGTTGTTGAGGGGAGCGAGATCCTTCTGGTGGATGATGGCCGTGCCGCGGCAGAGAACGCCGAGGCCGATGCCGGAACCCGAGAGCTTGGCGGCGTAGTGGGACATGAAGGCCACGTCGGCCGTGTGGTAGACGCGGATGACGCGGCAGGTCAGTCCCTCTTCCTCGACGCCGGCCATGATCTGGCGGATGACCTCGCCGTGGGGGACGTCGATGATGGTTCCCTGGAAATGGACGCCGAAACCGGGGGTGACGGCCAGGACGACCTCTTTCGGGTTCGTCCCCTTCGTCGCCTTCTCCTTCTCGGTGATCTTCAGGCCCGACACGGGAGCGGAGGGAGCGGCCGGAGCGGCGCTCTTCTGATCGGCCATGACTTCGGCCATGACCTCAGCGATTACCTTGCGGATCAGCTCTTCGTTCATTCTGTGGCAACCCCCTTCCCCTATACGTCCTCAGGATTGATGGCCCAGGGAATGGCCTTGATCTCTTCCCAGCGCGCATCGCTCATCTGGTAGCCCGTGCCCGGTCCGGCGTAGGTGTTCGGGTCGTTGATGGCGCTCCAGACGTAACCGTCGCTGCCGATCCAGGCCGAGGTCTGGAGGTAGTCGCCGGAGACGTGCTGGCCCATCATCATGACGAGCGACTCGGCCACGTCCTTGAAGCCCCTCTTGGCCAGGGCCTTGATGACGTCGATGGCCGTGAGGTTTTCCTTCATGATGCGCTCCGAGGCCTTGAGGTCTTCGGGGATGTTGCGGGGGGGCATGTCCTTGCTGCCGTTGGCGTAGGTGCCGGCCTCGACCTCTTCGTCGGTGATGGCCGGGAAGCCCAGCTCGTCGTAGACGGCCTGGAGGGCCCGGGCGGCCTTGTTGCGGACGGCGATGACGTCGGCCTCCATGACGGGGCGCAGGCCTCCGTCGACGCGGAAGTCGCGCTGAAGGGCCAGGTAGTCGTCGACGTCTTCGATGTCCCAGTTGGAACCGGCGAACATGTTGTCGTAGTTGGGCGTCCCCGAGTAGCCGGAGAAGATGAGGTCCGTTCCGGCGAACATCTGGGGGATCGTCCGGGCCGTGCGGCGCAGGTCGGAGTGGGAGAAGGTCTGGTCGTTGCCCGAGGCCACTTCCAGGCCGAGGATCATGGTGATGAGGTTCTCGGCGGCGACGGCGCGGATGCCGCTGGGGACGGCGCCGGGAACGCCGATGCAGGAGATGGAGCCGTTCTGGAGGCCCTGAACGCCGGCGCCCTTGGTGATCATGATGCAGAGGGCCTCGAGGTAGAGCATGCTCTTGCCCTCGGCGGCGCCCATCTGGACCTCGCTGCCCGTGCCGCTGGTGAAGCGCATCTTAAGTCCGCGGCTGGCATAGGCCGAGGCGAGGAAGGACTTGGACCAGGGCGTGTCGTCGCCGTCGACGAAGACGCTCTCCGTGCCGTAGACGGAGACGGTTTCGGCGTAGGCCGTGAGGCCCTTCATGCCGATCTGGAGCTCGAAGGCCTCCTCCAGGGCGTCCTGGGAGAGGGTGCCGGGGCGCCCCACCTGGCCGCCGACGAGGAGGGAGAGGGCGTTGAAGGCGGCATAGCGGGTGACGGCGACGGTCGTCTCGATCTCGAGGAATCCCCGGAAGGCCGCCTCGGCGGCGTCGCAGGCCAGGGCGACGGGGTTGTCGGTGGCGCTGGTGATGTGAGCCTGGTTGCCCGGAGTCTGGCGGGCCCGCATCTTCTGCATGGCCATCATGATCTCGACGATGTTGAGCTGATCCATGACGGCGGCCATCTTGGCCGGCGTCAGACCGAGGAAGAGCCGGCGGACCTCCTTGGCGCAGACGTCGATGTCGACGAGCATCCGGGCCAGATCCCGCTCGGACTTGGCCATGGCCTCCTCGGCGACGGACGTGTCGATGCTGTAATCGGCGACGAACTGCTCGATCATGTCGAACTCGGCCCGCTTCTTGCCGTCCATCTCGACGACCTTGCCGCCCTCGACGCGGATCGACGGCTTGGGATCGTTGGGACTTCCCATGGCCATGAGGCCGACTTCTTTCCACTCGCCGATGAATCCGTCCTTGTGGACGGGACGCTGACTGAGGATCTCAAAACGCTTGCTTCGTTTCGTTACGGCCACTGCCTTCACCCCCTGATTTGGTCTTCACCGGCCCCTAGATGTAGGAGACGGTGACCGGCTTGGGCTCCGAGCCGAGCGTGGCCAGGAGCTTGACGCCCACCTCGCGGGCCGAGCGGATGGCCTGGCGGACGGCGCCCGAGTCGCCGGTGATCATGATGAAGGACTCGTTCGTGAGAGACGTGCCCTTGCTGGGGGAGCAGTAGGCGTAGGCCTCGACCTCGGCGGCCTTGAGGGCCGTGTCGCTGATGACGACGCCGATGCCGGCGGGAGCGCCCAGGACGAGGCCGAAGGCCTTGCCCACGGGAGCGCCCAGGGCCTTGTTGAGGCAGTAGGAGGCCCGGGCCGTGTACTGGAGCTCCAGGTAGCCCACCTCGTTGGCCCAGACGTCGCCGAAGTAGGTGTCGACGTTGGCCAGGGTGACTTCGACGGCGCGGCGGACGTCGGAGACGTCTTCGGCGCCGAAGATGATGAGGCAGCCGTGACCGCAGCCGCCCTCGGTGTCACGGGGCATCTCGGCCGAGATGACTTCCGTGTTGGTGGCCTTGACGGCCTCGTCGGCGGCCATGAGCTGAGGGCCGGCGCCGACGCGGTCCGAGATGATGCCGATGGAGCGGAAGCGCTTGTCGATGCCCATCTTCTCGTGAAGGGTGGCGTCGATGTTGGCGATGACGAGGCCGATGGTGTGACCTCTGGCCGTGCCGATGTACTCCGTCACGCCGATGGGATCGAAATTGGCCGACGGGCAGGGCCTCTCGACCTTGACCTCCGGAGCGGGGGCCGCGGGGGCGGGAGCCGCCTCGCCGCCGAGGCGCTTCATGACCTCTTCCATAACCTGCTTCATCATATCCTGTTCCATTTGGTGCACCTCCCCATCCACTGGTCAGGCACTAGCCGAGCTTGGGCAGCATCTTTTCCGTGTCCGCATGAGGCCTGGGGATGACGTGGACGGAGACGATCTCCCCGACCCGCTTCGCCGCGGCAGCCCCAGCGTCGACGGCGGCCTTGACGGCCCCGACGTCTCCCCGAACCATGACGGTCACGTAGCCGGAACCGATCTTCTCGTACCCCACGAGTCGAACGTTGGCGGCCTTGACCATGGCGTCGGCCGCTTCGATACAGCCGACGAGTCCCCGCGTTTCGATCATGCCGAGTGCTTCACCATTCATTTCCACTGCACCTCCCTAGTATTTCTTCGATGCGGCCTTTCAGTTCCTCGAGGCCCTGCCCTCCCCTTCCGGAGACGGCGAAGACCTCCTTGACACCTGCCACTTTGAGCGCTCGCCGGGACATCTCGATGCCTGTCGCCCCGGCGACGTCAACTTTATTGATGACCCCGATGACGGGGGGCTTCATGACCTTGGCGAAACCTCCGGGAAAGGAACGGGGCCGCGTGGCGTCGGAGACGAGGAGGACCAGTCCCGACTTGACGGCGCTGTTGATGAGGACGAAATAAAGGCGAGGCATGTCGAACGTCTCGCCCGGGGTGTCGACGGCGTAATCGCTGAAGGTGACGTGCTCCGTCTTCCTGACGGGCTCTCCGCTTCCGGTCAGGGCGGCGATGAGCGTCGACTTGCCCGCTCCCGTGGGGCCCATGACCATGAGCCGGGGCCTCACGACCGGGTGATCTCGGCGGGATAGAAGCCGAGCGTCGCCTTGAGGGCGGCCACGGTGGACTGGAGGGCCCTCTCGACGGAGGAGATGTCGCCCGTGATCATGAGACAGCCCGTGAAGCGGTCGACGAACTCCATGTGGACCGAGGCGGCCTTGCTGGCGATGTCGGCGGCGATGACGGCCCCCTCGCCGGGCGTGATGGTCATGACGCCGATGGCGCCGGGGTTGTCGACGCCGACGCGCTCGCAGAGATCTCTGCGTGGGTTGCAGATCACATGGGCCAGCGTGACCTGCTTGCCGGGCACATACTCCTGAACGACTCTCCGCTTTTCTTCCGTCACCGCGATCACTCCCCTGAAGAGAGTCTCTCGCGAAACGCCTCACCAGGCATTCACCTCGGTGACCGTATACTTGCCCAATCAACGGGAGGAAGGGGGCTCCGACGCCCGTGCGTCGGAGCCCCCTTCCTCCCGGCTTTCGTTTTTTTGACCTGGCCCTACTCCTGTTCCCGCCGGTATTCGCTGGGACTGCGCCCCGTCATCTGGCGAAAAAGGGTGCTGAAGTAGGCGATGTTGCCGTAGCCGACGGAGATGGCCACGTCGCGGACCGAATGGCCCTGGGCAAGAAGTCCCTTGGCCCGCTCGATGCGGATGCCCTTGACCTCGTCGACGAAGCGGCGATGGAGGACCTTGCGGAAGAGGCGGCTCAGGTAGGAGGGGCTGACGTGGACGGCCTCGGCGACGCTCTCGAGCGTCACCTCCTCGTAGTGTTCGCGGATGTAGGTCAGCGACTGCTGGATGATCATGGAGCCCGTGTCGCTGGCGCTTCCCCTGACGTTCCAGGCCTGATCGAGGGCCTGGGAGAAGATGCGGTTGAGCCCGACGGGCGTGTTGGGCGCCAGCAGGTTGAGGAGCTGACGCCGCGACCAGGCCCGGACCGATCCCGAGTCGCACTTGAGACTCAAAAGGATCTGGCAGACCTGACCCATCAGCCCCAGGATGAGCATCTTGGCCAGCTCCACGTCCTGAAAGGCGATCTTGGCCAAAGCGTCGCTCAGGGCTCGGCTCCCCTTGGTGATCAGATCGGGCTGGCCGTGGGAGAAACCCTCGACGATCTGGGCCTGGAAGGCCAACATGCCGAACTGCGTCAGGGCCGGCGAGGGATCGGCCGGCTCGGGATCGGGCGCCGCGTCGCGCATGACGACGCGCCCCGTCCCCCCCAGGAGGCTCTCCTCGAGTCCCTCCTCGACCTGGGTCACGGCCGGAGCCATCTCCTCCAGGGTGCGGAGGCGACCGCCGTAGACGACGTTGGCCTCGAAGCCTCGGCTGGAGATGATCCCCAGAAGGCGGGAGGCGACGAAATCGGGCTCGGCGATGGCCTCGCCCGAGGGGATGAAGAGGAGGGCCGACGAGCGCCGCCAGGGGACGACGACGACTTCAGGCCCGAGAATTCTCTCGAAGGCCTCCCACAGAAAGAGCTGTTCCCCCTTGCGGTCCTCCTCCTCGGCCAGACAGACGATGCCGAAGAGGAAGCAGGGGCGGGCCGGAGGCAGGCCCAGGCTGGACATGATGCCGACGACGCTCTCCTCGATCCCCTTTTCCCGGAGCAGGTCCTGGATGATGCCCATGGCGAAGGCGCCCCGGTTGCGCTCGACGAACTCCCGGATCTGGTCGAACTGGGCCTTGTGGTTGCGCTTGTCGGCCACGTTCTGAAAGACCTTGGTCAGCGTCTCCCCGAAGGCCTCCTCTCCGACGGGCTTGACGAGGAAACTGGTGACGCCCAGTCCCATGGCCTTCTGGGCGTACTGGAAGACGTCGAAGGCCGTGAGGACCACGACCTGTCCCGAGAAACCCCGCCCCCTGAGGCTGCGCAGGCTCGTCAGACCGTCTCCTCCGGGGATGCGGATGTCGAGGAGGACGACGTCGGGCTCCCACTCCTCGGCCAGGGCCTCGAACTGGGGGGCGTTGGCGGCGCTCCTGACTTCTATGGGCTCGTCGGCCCTCATGGCCGCCAGGGCCATCTCGAGGGCACGACGTTCGAGGGGCTCGTCCTCGACGACGAGAACCCGATAGGCCTTCCCGTTCACAGGGGAACCTCCTCGGCGAGAGGCAGACGGACCTCGACCGTCGTTCCCCGGCCCGGAGCGCTCTCCATGGCGACGACGACATCGTCGCCGAAATGAAGCTGAAGGCGCTCGCGGACGTTGGCGATGCCCAGGCCCGCCTGGAGGTGATCGACGTCGCAGCCCACGCCGTTGTCGGCGACGCGCATGACGAGACGGCCTCCGGCGATCCGGCAGGAGACCTCGAGGACGCCCGGATCGAGGGAGGGCTCGATGCCGTGGACGACGGCGTTCTCGACGAGGGGCTGAAGGACCATGAAGGGGACGCGGACCCGCGAGGCCTCGGCCGTGGCCTCGACGGAGAAGGAGAGGCGATCGCCGAAGCGGACCTTGTAGATCTCCATGAAATGACCGATGCACTCCAGCTCCTGGGCGAGGGGAACCAGCTCCTCCTGGGACTGCTTGCGCAGGATGTAGCGCAGGTACTCGGCGAGCTGGACCGTCAGCTGCCGCGTCTGATCGGCCCCTTCGAACATGGCCAGGCGGCTGATGGTGTTGAGGGTGTTGAAGACGAAATGGGGATTGAGCTGGCGATGGAGGTTGCGGGCCTGACTCTGCTTGAGGTTCCGCTCCAGGCTCTCCCGGTCCATCTGCTCCTTCATGAGGGCGATTCCCTTCTGGAGAAGGCTCCGTTCCGTGAGGCGGCGCTCGCAGAGGGTCACCACATAGGAGGCGACGAGGCGCAGGAGGGCTCCTCCGCTGCTGACGCGCTCCTCGTCGACGACGGGCACCTTGAGGAATCGCTCCACGAGGTCGTCGGGGTCGGACGAGAAGTCCCACCGCATCCGGGCCAGCTCCTCCGCCTCTTCTCGGGTGTAGTTGCGCACCTTGACCTGGCCCACGAGAAGGACGCCCACCAGCCGTCCCTCGATGATGAGAGGGATGGCCGTGTCGATGAGGCCGCAGTGGCAGCGGTAGGTCTGGAAGTTTCCCACCCCGAGCCCTTTCTTCCCCCCTTGGGCGTCGCTCTGGAAGCAGCGTCTCCGCCCCTCGCGGGTCTCGCGGACCTTGAGGCAGAAGGAGGTGAAGTTGCTGGGATTGGTGATGGGCTCGCCCTCCGTCGTCGTCAGTACGGCACCGCACTGGAGCGACGTGGCGAATCGATCGATGATCTCCTGCAGCATGTCGACATCGACGACCTGCTGCCACCACTCGAGAGAGCCGTAGGCCACCTCGGTCAGGCGAATCACCTCCAGGGGAAGCGTGAGAAATTTGAGGGAGAGGAGCTCCCTCCGCCACGACTTTACCCCAAAAAGGCTCTTCCTGTCCTCTTCTTTGTCCTGTTCCTCAAAAAACATCAAAAAACATCGCGATAGATCTGTTCGAGAGCCGCGACGGAGCCCTCGCGGGGATTGCCCTTGCCGACGATCTCCAGCGACGCCTCCCTGGCCAGACCGGGAAGGTCGTCGAGGCGGACGCCCAGGGAGGCCAGACGCCCGGCGAGGCCGATCTCGCTCCTCAGGCCCTCCATGGCCTTCAGGCCCCGTTCGGCGTTCTCCCGCTCCGAACGCCAGGAGAGGGCCACCTCCATGGCTCGGGCCAGATAGGCCAGCTTGTCCATGGCCACAGGAAGATTGAAGCGCTCCACGGCGGGGAGAAGAACGGCGTTGACGACGCCGTGAGCCAGATCGTAACGGGCGCTCAGGGGATGGGAGAGGGCGTGGACATAGCCCAGCCCCGAGTTGCTGAAGGCCAGACCGGCCAGGAAGGCGGCGTGACACATCCCCTCGCGGGCCTCGATGTCGCCTCCGTCGCGGACGGCCCGGGGAAGGTTGCGGAAGATGAGCTCCGTCGCCTTGTAGGCCAGGGAGTCGGTGATGGGCGAGGCCTGGATGGAGACGTAGGCCTCGACGGCGTGGGAAAGGGCGTCCATGCCCGTGGCCGCCGTCAGGGAGGGGGGCATGGAGACCATCATCTCGGGGTCGTTGACGGAAAGACGGGGCGTGATGCGCCAGTCGAGAATCGTCATCTTGACGTGGCGTTCCGTGTCGGTGATGACGGCGGCGTTGGTCACCTCGCTCCCCGTCCCCGCCGTCGTGTTGACGGCGATCAGGGGGGGAAGATCCTTCGCCGACCGATGAAGGCCCTCGTAGTCGGCGATGACGCCTCCGCCCGTGACGACGAGACCGATGGCCTTGGCGCAGTCCATGGCGCTGCCCCCGCCGACGGCGACGAGAAAATCGGCGCCGTCGGACCGATAGCGCCCGGCCCCCTCGGCGACCATGAGGTCCGTCGGGTTGGGCCCCGCTCCGGCCCAGACGCTTCCCGCCAGACCGGCCTCCTCCAGAACCTCGAGAACGCTCCGGCCCTGGCTCTCGCCGAAGGCCCCCAGAGAGGCCACGACAAGGGCTCTCTTCCCGCCCAGAGAGCGGGCCCAGAAGCCGACTTTGCGCAGGGCGCCCCGCTCGATGAGATTGACGGGGGGCATGAAATAGCTTCCCGGCATGGCGAACACCTCCTCGTTCCTGCGCCACGCAGAAAGAGATCGCCCCTTGAGGGGCGATCCCACCATAAGCCTTTCTCTCCAGGAGGAACAAGCAGAGGCGATCAGGAAAAATTGACCATCTGAACCGGCCTCTTCAGAGCAGGGTGTGGAGGGCCGCGACGTAGTCCTCCTTCACGGCCCAGTGGACGTCGCGGAGGAAATCGGCGGCCTCGAGACGGCACCCCCGTCCGATGAAATCGATGATCTGAAGGTGTTCCTGCCAGTACTCCCGCTCCTGGCGCTTGACGATCTCCGAGTCGAAGGAGCGGGCGGGGAAGTAGAAGAGCCTGTTGTAGAGCTTGTCCATCTCCTGCCGGAGGAGGGGATTGTCGGAAAGCTCGTGAAAGACGTTGTGGAAGGCCAGGTTGAGCTCCACGGCCCGGCTGTAGTCGTCGCGGGCGAAAAGGGCCATGGCCTCGTCGACGAGCTCTTTCATCCTGCGGACATGGGCGGGAGCGATGTAGTCGAAGACGGAGCTGAGGAGGACCGACTCCAGCCCGGCTCCGATCTGGTAGGCGTGGAGGATCCCCTCGCGCGTGACGGGATTGATCATGACGCCTCGACGGGGATAGATCGTGACGACACCTTCGGCCTCGAGGAGGATCAGGGCGTCCCGCAGGGGCGTGCGGCTGACGTTGAGACTCTCGAGAAGCCTGTTGATGTCCATGTAGGTTCCCGGCTTCAGACGGCCCGAGGCCAGCTCCTCCCGGAGCAGGTCATAGACCTTCTCCCTCAGGGTCACCTGCGCTCTGTCGTTTTTCAAAAAAAACCCTCCCCATAGGGTATTCAGGAGACGATCTTACCCCATCTTCCCCCGGAAACGTAGGGGCCCTGACGGAAGGGATCGGCAGGACCGGGCAGGCGGAAAACCCTCCCCCTCCCCCCGGCACGACGATGGAACCCGCCGTCAGGCCGCAGCCATTCCCGATCCCCGACACCCTCTCCCCGCCGCGAGGCCCCCCGCCCGCCGATGGAGGGGCAGCAAACCCCGGGGACCTCGAAAGGGCTCTTTTCAGGGACCTGGCGGAACAGGCCCGGCAGAGCGCCTTCCGCCGGAGGAGCCGCGGCGATCGCCTCGTCCGCGCCGGTCCGGTTCGGAAACGTCCGTCCCCGGAGCGCCTCGCCGTCGAGACACGGGAGGGCCCTTTTCGGGCAGGCGGACCGGGACGTCTCAAGGACACGAAAAGACGGGCGAAAAGGAGCGCCTCGCCATTGCCCTTTTCGCCCCGACCGTGATATTCTTGCATCGCAATAGAAATATCAATTATAAATCTGAAATATCAGATGGAGGTGAGGCATCGGGAAAAGTCTCCTCCGCCGAAGGGGCCCCATCCGTTTCAGAGACTTCCGTGCAGGGAATGGAGGGTTCACCGTGCTGGGTCCGCTGGACAACGCCATCATCGTGTTTTTCGTGCTTCTCGTCCTTTCCATCGGCTACTACTTCTCCAAGACGGCCAAGGATATGGAGAGCTACTACCTGGCCAACCGGAGCCTCCCCTGGTCCCTCGTCGTCGGCACTCTGGCCGCCTCCTGGTACGGAGGCATCGGCGTCGTGGGAACGGTGGGCTACGCCGCCGTCTACGGCCTCTCCACCTGGGCCATCTGGTCCATCGGGGCCCACCTGATCCGCATGCCCCTGGCCCTCTGGGTGGGACCGCGAATTCAGATCCGCACCGACATCACCGTGCCCGATCTCCTCGAGAGCCTCTACGGGCGCAAGGCGGCCCTCCTGGGCGCCGTCCTCATGTTCTTCGTCTGCGCCCAGATCGGCGAGATCACCGCCGTGGGCTACATCGGAGAGGCCGCCTGGGGCGTGAGCAACGTCACGGCAGGGACGATCATGGTGGCCCTCGTCGTCGTCCTCACCGTCCTGGGCGGCCTCATGGGCGTCGCCGTCACCGACATGCTTCTTTTCTTCTGCATGATTTTCAGCGTCACCATGGTCTTTCCGGGACTTTTCGGCGATATCGGCGGATGGGCCGGACTCAGGACGGCCCTCGGCGAGAACGCCCCCCTCATGCACCCCACAGGGGGCATGAGTTTCTGGAAGGCCGTCATGCTCGTCGTCTTCTGCTTCTCCCCCTACGCCGATCCCACCTTCTACCAGCGCTTCTCGGCGGCCCATTCGCCCAAAGTCGGACGGAGGGCCCTGCTGACCTGCTTCTGCATCTGGATCGCCTTCGACATCGTCATCTGCACCACGGGCGTCATCGTCAAGGCCCTCTACCCCGACGCCCAGCCCGAGGTCGCCTATGTGCGCCTCGTCCTCTCCCACATGCCCGTCGGCATCCGGGGCCTCTTCATCGTGGGCCTCGTCGGGGCCATCATCTCCACTCTGGACAGCTACTACCTCGTCGGCGGGACGACGCTGGCCAACGACATCTATGCCAGGGCCAGAGGAATCGCCTCGCTGCCCCAGAAGACGATCGTCGCCTACACGCGCCTCGCCGTCGTCCTCCTGGGGATCATCGGCCTCTCCGTGGCCTTCCGCTTCAAGCTGGCCTACGACGCCTTCCTCTTCGTGGGCAGCATCTGGATGTCGGCGGCCTTCGTCCCCATCGTCGGCGGCCTCGTCGGCAGGGGACGCAAGACGGAGACGGGCGGCATTCTCTCCATGGTCGTCGGCGGCGGACTCTTCGGGCTCCTCAAGCTCTTCCCCGAGATCACCGCCGTCGAACCCCTTCTTCTGGCCCTTCCCGCCTCCTTCCTCGCCTGGCTCATCGGCAACCGCATCGGCGAGGACCGCAACGGAGAGGCCCTGAAGGCCTGACCGAAGTTCCCATCGAAAGGGAGGAACGGACATGAACGACGCCGTCAAAAAACTCCGCCAGGACCTGGAAATCGAATGGCTGGGCCTCGACGGGTTTCTCATCGCCCTCTATCTGGCCATCGTCGGCCTCATTTTCTACGCCCTCAAGACGGAGAACGACTTCATCGTCGGCACCCTGATCCCCTACTCCGTCATGGCTGCCGTCACGGTCATCTTCCTGACCTACGTCCGTCACGTTCTGGCCTTCATGGGGAACCACCGCCAGAAAAACGGGAAGGGCCTATGACGGTGACGGTCCGAACCTTTCCCCTCGTCCTGAGCCGCGAAGAGGCCCTGGCGAGGGCCGAGGGGAAGGGAAACTGGATCGGCAAGCTCCTGCTGAGGGGAACGGATCTCCATGAACTCCGCTCCCATTTCGTCGAGTATGCCCTCCTCGAATACGAGGCCCTTCACAGCCCCAACGTCATCGCCCGAAGGCTCTTCGGCGACGGACAGAGAAAGCGTCAGCTCTGCCGCGTCATCGCCAACGGGACGACGGGCGCCGCGGCCTGGGCCGAGGAGCTGCCCGAAGGGCTCGTCGACGTCACCGTCGACGAGGGACAGGTCCAGCCGGCGACGGTCTCTCCCGAGGAGATGGAAAGCCGGGGGAGGCGACTCGTTTTCCGCGTCCTGAGACGGCGCGTCGGCGGCTACCCCGAGATCAACCTCGTCGGCCGTCGGACCGTCCACCGCCCCTTCTACGTCGCCCTCTACGGCGTCCCCGTCGAGGGGACACGGATCCGCTATCTTCCCATCGCCGCCGACGGATGGGGAACGAGCCGGGCCTTCTGAACCGGACCGTCGCGGCAACCCACACCCTGGAGGTCCCCTCGTCATGGCAAAAAACTGGAAAAAGGCCTCGTCCATCGAAGAGGTCCGGCTCGGCGAAAAGCCCCTCTCCATCGAGGACGTCGTCGCCGTGGCCCGCCACGGCGCCCGCGTCGAACTCTCGCCGCCCTACGTGGAACGCGTCAAAAGAGGCCGGGCCCACGTCGAACGTTTCGCCGAGGAGGAGCGGGCCCTCTACGGCATCACGACCGGCCTAGGCGAAAACTGGAACCGCTACATCGCCCGGGAGGAGAGGGACCGCATCCAGCGCAACCACGTCCTCTCCCACGCCTGCTCCGTCGGCGAGCCTCTCGAAGAGGAGTGCGTCCGGGCCATGATGGTCGTCATGCTCCAGCACTTCGGGACGGGCCACACGGGGATGGGGCTGGCCCCGCTGCGCCTCCTGGCGGCCATGCTCAACGGCTCCGTCACCCCCTTCGTTCCCGCCCACGGATCGGTGGGCTACATCTGCCACGAGGGACATATCGGCTGCGCCCTCATCGGCGAGGGCTTCGTCCTCGACGGGAAGGGGCGGCGAAAGGCCGCCGAGGCCCTGGCGGAAAAGGGCCTCGAACCGGTGACTCTGGCCAGCAAGGAGGGGCTCACCCTCGTGTCGGGAACGACGACGGTGACGGCCCTGGCGGCCCTGGGCCTCTACGACGCCCTCGTCGGCGCCCGGACGGCCGACATCGCCGGAGCCCTCTCCCTGGAAGTTCTCAAGGGAACCCTCATGGCCTTCGACGAAAGGGTTCACGGGCTTCGCCCCCACCCTTATCAGGCGACGACGGCATCGAACGTGAGAAAGCTGCTCGAAGGGAGCGAGATCGTGGCCCGCTACCGGGGACACCGCGTCCAGGACGCCCTCTCGCTGCGCTGCATCCCCCAGCTCCACGGGGCGGCGAAACAGCTCCTCGACGATATGGCCCGGACGTTGGACATCGAACTCAACGCCTCCGTCGACAATCCCCTCATCGTCGAAGTCGACGGCGGCGCCGAGGCTCTCATGGCCTGCAACGCCGACGGCTCCTACGTCGGCATGGCCGCCGACGGCGCCGCCATCGCCCTGGCAGGCCTGGCGAAGATGGCGGAGCGACGCATCGACCGCCTCGTCAACCGCCACGTCAGCGAACTGCCCCCCTTCCTCTGCGTCGATCCCGGCGTCAACAACGGTCTCATGATCCCCCAGTACGCCGCGGCGGGCCTGGTGGGCGAGATGCGGCTTCTGGCCCACCCCGCCACCGTCGACAACGGCTTCACCTGCGCCAACCAGGAGGACTACACCAGCATGGGCGCGGGAGCGGCCGTCAAGCTCTACCGATCGGCCCGGCTGCTCCGCTACATCCTGGCCATCGAGCTCCTCGACGCCTGTCAGGCCCAGGACTTCTACGGCGATCTCCGGGCGGCACCGGCGACGGCGGCCGTGCGGGACCGGATCCGGCGCGACGTCCCCTTCGTCGGGCAGGACGTCATGATGGAGCCCCTCATCGAGGCCATCGCCGTCATGGTCGGCGGAGGGGAGA
Organism: Aminithiophilus ramosus; assembly: GCF_018069705.1. Taxonomy (GTDB): domain Bacteria; phylum Synergistota; class Synergistia; order Synergistales; family Aminithiophilaceae; genus Aminithiophilus; species Aminithiophilus ramosus. The sequence continues at coordinate 2,660,809 of NZ_CP072943.1, forward strand.
TTCTCGAGGCGGCCTGGTCCGTCACGGGAGAACTGCCCCTCTGATCTTCCCCACGGACAGGAGAAAGAAGGGAACGGACGGCTCCGCCGCAGAGGCGGAACCGCCCGTTCCCTCCAGCGATCTGCCGTCCGCCCCGCTTTCCGGGTAAGGACGACGGCATTGTCTCAGGGCAGCATCTGGGCGTAGGCCGCGGCCTCGCCGAGCACGTCTTCGGCGAAGGACTCGACCGTCGTCTCCTCTCCGGCGCAGGTGGGGAACCAGAGAGGCCCCTTGTCCAGCCCCTGGGCCAGCTCCTCGGCCGTTCCGTCGCCGAAGCGGAGGTGCCAGTGGACCATGGCGTCCTCTCCGTCGGAATGGACTGCCGACATGAGGAGGCGCCCGTAGCCGGCGACGGCCTCCCGGGCCTGAAAGTGCTCCCAGTAGTAGCCGTCGTAGCCGACCATGGCGACCTGTCCCTCGTAGCTCACGGGAACCCGGGCCAGGGTGGCCCCGGAGGCGTCGAGGAAGGAGAGGGCGTCGCCCTCGACGACGACGAAGGCGAAGGGCGTCTCGAACATGGCCTCCAGGAAGGCCTTGACGGAGGCCGCGTCATGATTTTTCCCCGCGGCCTGGGCCTCGGCGGCGACGGCGTCATAGGCCGCGTCCATGGCCGGGTCGTCGAGGAAGGAGGCGACGGAGACCCACGTCCCCTTCCAGGCCGAGAGAGGCTCGCCCAGCATGGCCACGTAGGCGTCGACTTCGGAGAGGATGTCGTCGGCCACGACCTGGGCCGCCGTGTCATCGGCGACGGCCGTGGGCCACCAGAGGGGGTCGGCCGCCTCGCCGACGAGGGCCTCGAAGCTCGCGTCGCCGCAGCGGAAGTGCCAGTGCTCCATGCCCTCTCCGTCGCCGCCGTGGACTTCGGTAGCGGCCAGGTAGCGGCAGCCCTCCTCAGGCTGGGTGACGGCCTCGAAAAGGGACCAGTTCATGCCTTCGTAACCCGCCATGGGAGCCGTTCCGGCCGCACGGTAAAGGACCGTCTCCAGCTCGCTCCCCTCTTCGTCGAAGAAGGTCACGGAACCGCCGCTGATCTCCATGGCGGAGAAATCGCAGCGGTACATGTTCTTCAGGAACTGGGTGACGCCTCCCGTGCCGTAGCCCGGAGCGGCGTCGGCCACGGTCTCGCAGGCCGCCTGAACGAGGGGATCATCGAGATAGGAGACCATCGTCCGCCAGCCGCCGGACCAGGCCGAGAGGGCGCCGGGGGAATCGCTCCCGCCGCATCCTCCGAGAAGCATGAGAGAAAGCAGCAGGAAAAGAAGGGCCGAAAAACCCTTTTTATTGAACATGAAAATCTCACTCCTCTTCAACGGTAAGAAGTCCTTAGTTTGAGGCCTCAAACTAACGTCAGTATAGGGAGAACTTTACGATCGGTCAACTCCCCGACCTCGCCGGAATCCGCGTCCCCGACAGGGAAAAAGCGCCGTCGCGCCCGCCGGAGCGAGATCCGCTTGAAGCCCCGCCGGTGCGGGTTCGAGGCGAGCTCCCGTCCGATCCCTCCGCGGCACGGTCGCGACGAGGATCCCGCATCGCGCCTCGGCGCATCCCCAGCAGACAGGACGACGGAAGGATCACATGACGGCAGGGAGGCGAGACGTTCCTCGCCTCCCTGCCGTCATGTGATCCTTTTTCCCGGCGGCCCGAGGCCGGCAGAGATCTTACGGCCTCAGCCGATCTCCCTGCGGCGGGTCTCGAAGCCGAAGCGCCAGGCGCCGAGGGCCGAAAGGGCCATCGTCGCCGCGACGAGGGAGAGGACTCCCGTCAGGCCCAGGCCTCCGTCGAAGGCCCAGCCCGTGAAGAAGGGGGCGACGATGCCGGCGGCCCTGGCCGAGGCGCCCGTGAGTCCTCCGGCCCCGCCGCGGAGCGAGGTGGGAAACTGTTCCGGCGTCCAGGCGTAGAGAACGCCCCAGGCGCCGAGGCAGAAGACGGAGAGGGCCACAGCGGCGGTCAGGTAGCCCGCCGATCCCGTCACGGAGAGGAAGAGGAGGGCCGTCGCCGCCGTCCCTCCCAGGGTGACGACGGCCGTCGCGACGCGGCCGAAACGCTCGACGGACCAGGCGGCCAGGAGATAGCCCGGCAGCTGGGCGGCCATGACGAAGAGGGTGAACCATCGGGCGCGGACGACGCCGACGCCGGAGAGGGCGAAGATCTTGGGCAGCCAGAGGAAGAGGGCGTAGTAGGCGAAGGAGACGACGGCCCAGAGTGAGACCATCAGGATCGTCCGCCCCAGATAGGGGCCGTCGGTCAGCTTTTCGCCTCCGGAGACCCGGGCGGCGGACTGGGGGGAGGAACCGTAGCGCCGCTCCAGGGGCTCTATTCGGCCCTTGAAGAAGAGGAAGCGGGGACTCTCGGGCCCCAGGGCCAGCAGGAGCGCCACGGGCAGCAGAAGGCCGGGGAAGACGACGACGGCCCGCCAGGAGCTCCAGCTCTGGACCCAGAGGGCCCAGAAGGCTCCGGCCATGGCTCCCAGGGCCCAGAAGGATTCGAGGAGGACGAGCTGCCTTCCCCGGTCTCCACGGCCGCAGAAATCGCAGAGCCCGGCGAAAAGGACCGGTCCCAGGCCGCCGAAACTCAGGCCCGAGAGGAAGCGCCAGAGGCCGAAGGCTTCCGGCGTGGCGGCGAAAGCCGTCGACAGCGTGGACAGTCCGCCGATAAGGGAGAGGACCACGGCGAGAAGGCGACGGCCGAATCGGTCGGCCAGAGGACCGGCCAGAAGGGCACCGACGAACATGCCCATGAAGGTCCGTCCCGCCAGGGCTCCGGCCTGGGCCCCCGAGAGGCCCCAATCGGCCATGACTCCCGGCAGGACGAACGAAAGGTTGAGGACGCCCGCCGAAACGAGCCCCCAGGCGAGACCGGTCCGGCAGAGCGTCGCCCTGGCCTCACGGGGAGCCACCACCTCATCGATATACCGTTCCAGATCCACGAGCCTCATCCTTTCCTGACAGCTATCAATAGCTGCCAATGGCAGATAGGCGGCATCATAGCAGAAAAGCGTCTCCTCCGGAAGGGGGCCTGCCCTCCCGACAGGCCGTCACAAAGGGTCTCGTCGCGAGGCGCCGGAGGACGGAGACATCCGCCTCGCCCTTTCCTTTCGGCGGGCTCCCCGCTGCGAGGAGAAGACAGCTTCGCCGAGAACCTTTATAATAATTGAAAGGAATGGAACAAACCCAAAAAGGGTGCGACACAGGGGGGGAAGAGACGGCCCGCAGGCCGCGGCGGAGGGGAATCCCCCGTCGAGGAAGCCCCTCGGAATTCCGGGCCGGTCCCCGCCGAGAGGGTGAAACGCCGTCGTCTTTTCCGCGACGGAGGGAGGCGCTCCCAGGGCCCTCTTGAGCGATCTCTCGTCGCGAACCGCCGCGACAGGACGAAGAAGACAGGTGAGGTGCGTGTTCATGAAGGTATTCGTATCGGGAGCGACGGGCAACGTGGGACGTCTCGTCGTTCGGGCGGTCCTGGAGGCGCCCGATCTGGAGCTGGCCGGCGGCTTCTGCGCCGAGGGAGCCATCGACCTGGCCCAGATTCAGGGCCTTCCTCCCTGCGGAATCCGGGGCGACTCCGATCTGAGACGAGGCCTCGAGGCCGCCACGGCCGACGTCGTCGTCGACTTCACGTCGGCCACGATCATCATGGAGAACCTGCGCCTCTACGCCGAGAGGAGGCTCGACGTCGTCATCGGCACGACGGGCTTCGACGACGCCATGACGGCCGAGGCCCGCCGCCTCGCCGCCGAGGGGAATCTCCGCTGGGTTCTCGTCTCCAACTACGGCCTGGGCATCAATCTCGTCGCCGATTTCCTGGCCAAGGTCCGCTCCCACTACCCCTATGTGTCCATCGTCGACCGTCACCCGGCCCGCATGGCCAATGCCCCCAGCGGCACGGCCATGACCCTCGCCGAGAGAGGAGCCGGAGACGAAGGGGCCGTCGCGAGCCGGGCCGTGCTCGACGGCGTGCTGGGCGCCTCCCTCGCGGGGTGCCGCATCCTCTCCCAGCGTCTCCCCTACCCCGGCGCCTATTCGGAACACGAGATCACCTTGGGACGCGACGACGAGCTGATCCGCATCACCGTCCAGGACTTCAGCAGCTCCGTCTACGTTCCCGGCGTCCTTCTGGCCCTGAGGGGACGGGACCGCATCGCCCCGGGAACGGTCGTGACCTCCCTTTCGTCCTTCTCCTGACGGCCTTTCGAGGGAATACTCCCTGAAAGGAGGAGCCCCTTTGGGACCGATAACGCCCTGGGTCGAGGCCTTTCTGACGGGACTCTTCGAGCACCTGCCCGAAGGGATCGTCCTCCGTGACGAGAGGCAGATCGTCCTCCGGGCCAACCCGGCCTTCTGCCGCCTCTTCGGCTACGCCGAGGAGGCGGCGGGCCGGTTCCTCGATGACCTCGTCGCCGGCGGAACCCCGGGCTACGGCGAAGCCGTCGCCTACACCGAGTCGATCCTCTCGGGCCGTTCCGTCAAGGTTCCGGCGACGCGCCACGCCAAGGACGGAACGGCCGTCGACGTCCTGGCGACGTCCGTTCCCATCTTCGACGGCGGACGCGTCGTGGGCGTTCTGGCCCTCTACGGGGACATCTCGGAAAGCGTCCGCTCCCGCCACGCCCTGGAGGAGACCAAGGCCCGTCTCGAGGCGACGCTGGAGGGCATCGGGGACGCCGTCGTCACCGTCGACGAGAGGGGAAACGTGACGGACCTCAACGCCGCGGCCTCCTCCCTCACCGGCTGGCCCGTCGACGAGGCCCGGGGACTGCCGGCCTCGTCCCTTCTCCGCTTCCGCTCCGGCGACGGGAACCCTTCGCCCCTCCTCGAGGGACATCCCGGCGAGGCCGCCGAGACGCTTCTCGTCGACCGCTCGGGCCTGGCCCACCCCGTCACCGTTCAGACCACCCCGGTGCGCCTCGGCCGGGAAAGGACCCCGGGCGTCGTCGTCCGCGACGAGAGCGAACGCCTCCGGAGGAGGGCCGAGATCACGGCGGCTCAGGCCCTCTACGGCAGCCTCGTCGACAGCCTGCCCGACCGGGTCTTCCGCTTCTCCTCCTCGGGCCGATGTCTTTTCGCCCCTCCCCGCGCCGAGGAGAGCCTCGCCGTCGCCCATCCCCCCTGGAGGGCAGGACCTTCCGCGAGGCCGGGCTGGACGAGGCCCTCTGCCGACGCGGGGAGGCCCTCGTCGAGGAGACGCTGGAGATGGACGGCCCGAAAGGCCCCCGCCTCTACGACTGCCGCGTCGTCGAGGGACCTCGATCGACGGGACTTCTGGCCCTCTGCCGCGACGTCACCGAAAGCCGCGAGACAGAGACGAACTACCGCCTCCTCTTCGAAAGCATGCGCGACGCCTGCGCCCTCTGCGAAGGCATCGAGGAGGGGGGAAAGACCGTCGACTTCCGCTTCCTCGACGTCAATCCCGCCTTCGAAGCCCTGACGAGGGGGAGGGCTCCCTTCCTTCTGGGCCGGACGATCGGGGAGATCGCCCCCGAGACGGCCCCCTTCTGGATCGCCACCTTCAACGACGTCATCGGAGACCAGGAGCGCCCATCGCCCCTACCGCCCCGCCCCGGGCATCGAGGCGGCCCTCGACGAGATCCGCCGGGGCGCGGGGACGATCTACGACGAGAGGGTCGTCACGGCCTGTCTCTCCCTTTTCCGGGAGGGATTCGCCCTTGAAACCTTGGAGGAGCCCCCGGTCGAGTCCGCCGAGAGGCTCCGGCAGGAGCAGGCCGTCGCCGCAGAGCCCGGCACGACGTGAAGGACGATAGGGGGGCTGACTTCCGCAGCCTCCGCGAACGCACAGAAACAGGAGAGGAGGAACGAGCGTGAAACGGCCCCTGATCATCGTCACCGGCGACGACGCCCTCGCCCGGTCTCTGGAGTCTCTCTGTCCTCTTGCGGGCTGGTCCGTGGCGGGGAGAGCCCCCTCCGCCACGGAGGCCGCGAGGCTCTTCGACGCCCTATCGCCCGCCATGGCTCTCATCGACGCCGACCTGGGCGACGACGCCCTCGCCCTGGCCCGGTCCTTCGACGCGAAGCGGTCCGTCGAGATCGTCCTTCTCGCCGCCAGGGGGGACGAGGAGACGGTGAGACGGCTGATCTCCGTCCAGCCTCGGGGAATTCTCGTCAAGCCCGTCGACGAAGAGCGGCTGCGTGCGACGCTGCAGACGGCATGGACACGCCACCTGGCGGAGAGACGTCTCCAGCGGGTCTACGACAACACGCCCAACGGCATTCTCCTCTTCCGCTACGTCCCCGAAGAGGGGACCTACAGGCTGGAACGGCGCAACCGGGCGGCCGAGGCTCTCGACGCTCCTCTGACGGAGCCGCACCCCACCTTCGAGACCTACTTCAGCCCCTTCGACTTTCGCGAGCTGAGACTCCTTCTCGAGCGTTCCCGCCGGGAGGGATGCCTCTTCCCCTGCACGCTCGTCCACCGCAGGGAGGCCCTCCTGGCCTGGCGTCAGTATTACCTCTATCCCGTCGACGACGGGGAGATGATCGCCCTCTTTCAGGACGTGACGGAAGAGAAGAGGCTCCGGGAGGAGCAGGAGCGACGTCTTCACGAGCTGGCCCGGGAGACCCTCCGAGAGCGCTCGCTCGCCCGGATCGCCGCCCTCCTCTTCGACCGCTCGATCCCCATCGAGGGACGGCTCGACGAAAGCCTCCGGCAGCTGGCCGAGGCCGTCCGTCCCGGAGGGGGCCTGGGGCTTCGCCTCTCCTGGCCGGATGGGACGAAAGAATCGATGGAGGGAGCGGGACTGTCGACGACGCCCTTCCGGCTCGCCGTCGACGCCTCGGGCCTGAGGGCGACGCTGGAAATCCTCTTCGGCCGTCACGACATCGACGGCCTTCTCTTCGGCTCCGTCGACGACGGAGAGACGACCTTCCTGCGCCGAGGCCTCGATCTCATCCACAAGGCCCTTCTCTGCGACCGGGTCTGGCGAAAGCAGACGCTGAAGGCGACCCTCTACGAGAGGACCCTGCAGAGCCTCCCCCTCCCCCTGGCCCTGGGCGACGACGAGGGGAAGCTCTTTTTCGTCAACGAGGCCTTCGAGGAACGGACGGGGCTCTTCGGCGAGGAAATCTTCGATCTCCCCCTGGAGGAGGTCGGCAGGCGCGTCGACGGCAGGATCCGCCCTCTGGACGTCTCAGGAAGGCCATCGGGCGCCCTTCTTGTCATCGAGGAGGAGGGCGGGCGGCGATGAGAGACGAACCCTTCAACCTCCTCCTGGAAAACCTCCTCCGCGACGTGGAGAGCCTCTCCGCCTCGGGGCGACCGACCGATGCGCCCTCGTCGGCCGACGGAACCTTTCATCTCCACATCACGGAAGATCGGATGAGCGTCTTCGTCGACCTCTTTCCCTCCTTCGGAGAGGGCCTCCCCCTGGATCCCCTGGCGGTCAAGGAGGCCCTCGTCAAGGAGGGCGTCTACTCCTTTCTGGAGGGAGAGCTGACGGAAGCCGTCGAACGCTGCGAGAGCACGAAAGAGCCGCTCCGGCACCTTCTCGCGGCTCAGGGCATCCCTCCCAGGGAACCCGTCGAGGGGCGCCTGGAAATCCTCTTCTCTCTCGAACGGGAGATCACGAAGACGGGGGAGAAGAGCGAGGATACGCTCGACCGGATCGACCACAAGGAGCGATCGCCCATCCTTTCCGTGGCGCCGGGCCAGCTTCTGGCCATCCTCCACCCCTCCCTCCCCGGAGAGGCGGGGCGGGACATTTTCGGCCAGACCGTCCTCGCCGCCGATCCGACGCCGGTGACGCTCGACGCCGGCCCGGGCGTTCTCTGCGAGAACGGCACCCACTTCATCTCCGAGACCTGGGGACAGCCCCTTCTCGACGGCAAGACCCTGTCGGTCCGCCCCGTCCTGGACGTCGACGGCGACGTCGATTACCGGACGGGCAACATCCGTTTCGAGGGCTCCATCTCCATCGCCGGAGGCGTCAGGGAGGGCTTTTTCGTCCAGGCCGGCTTCGACATCGACGTCCAGGGCGTCGTCGAGGGGGCATCCATCAGGGCCGGTCGCGACATCCACATCCGAGGGGGCCTCGTGGGAGGAAAGGCCCTCGTCGAGGCCGGAGGCTCGTTGAGGGTCCGCTTCATCGAGGGCGGCACCATCCGCGCCGACGGCTCCGTTCTCGTCGACTCCCACGTCCTCCACGGCACCGTCCTCAGCCGCGATACGGTCCGCGTCAAGGGGCGGAAGGGGATCCTGGCCGGCTCCATCCTGGCCCTGAAGCGTATCGAAGCCGAAGCCGCCGGATCGCCCCTGAGCAGTCAGACCCGCCTGGCCGTCGGCGAAGATTTCCGCCTCCGCCGACGCATCGAGGAGCTCGACAGGGAAATCACCCTCCGAGAGACGACGCTTCTGCACATCTCGCGGACCATCGAGGAACTGAAGGAACGGTTCACCTCGGGCCGCGTCGTCCTGCCTCCGGAAAAGCTCGAACAGTTCAGGGCCATCCTCCAGCAGTTCAGCCTGCTCCAGAAAGATCTCAGCGCCCTCCGCGACGAACGGGGAGCCACCCTGGCCCGCCTCGTCCGCGAAGCTCAGGGCGGCGTCGTCGCCATCCGCCGCGTCGTCCACGCCGGAACGACGATCTCCATCCAGAACCGCCAGCTCACCCTTATCGAAGGGGAGCGTTTCGTCAGCTTCTCCCTCGACGGGGACTCGTGGCTCATCGTCCGAGGCCCCTACGCCTGAGGGTCACCATGAAGGAAATCGCCGCCTGGATCGACCTCTGCCTCGAGAACCTCTTCGACAGCCTCTCCCAGGCCGCCCTGATCTGCGACGGCGACGAGGTCGTCCTCCGGGCCAACCCGGCCTTCTGCCGCCTCTTCGGCTACGCCGAGGAGGCGGCGGGCCGGTTCCTCGATGACCTCGTCGCCGGCGGAACCCCGGGCTACGGCGAAGCCGTCGCCTACACCGAGTCGATCCTCTCGGGCCGTTCCGTCAAGGTTCCGGCGACGCGCCACGCCAAGGACGGAACGGCCGTCGACGTCCTGGCGACGTCCGTTCCCATCTTCGACGGCGGACGCGTCGTGGGCGTTCTGGCCCTCTACGGGGACATCTCGGAAAGCGTCCGCTCCCGCCACGCCCTGGAGGAGACCAAGGCCCGTCTCGAGGCGACGCTGGAGGGCATCGGGGACGCCGTCGTCACCGTCGACGAGAGGGGAAACGTGACGGACCTCAACGCCGCGGCCTCCTCCCTCACCGGCTGGCCCGTCGACGAGGCCCGGGGACTGCCGGCCTCGTCCCTTCTCCGCTTCCGCTCCGGCGACGGGAACCCTTCGCCCCTCCTCGAGGGACATCCCGGCGAGGCCGCCGAGACGCTTCTCGTCGACCGCTCGGGCCTGGCCCACCCCGTCACCGTTCAGACCACCCCGGTGCGCCTCGGCCGGGAAAGGACCCCGGGCGTCGTCGTCCGCGACGAGAGCGAACGCCTCCGGAGGAGGGCCGAGATCACGGCGGCTCAGGCCCTCTACGGCAGCCTCGTCGACAGCCTGCCCGACCTGGTCTTCCGCTTCTCCCCCTCGGGCCGATGTCTTTTCGCCCCTCCCCGCGCCGAGGAGAGCCTCGCCGTCGCCCATCCCCCCTGGAGGGCAGGACCTTCCGCGAGGCCGGGCTGGACGAGGCCCTCTGCCGACGCGGGGAGGCCCTCGTCGAGGAGACGCTGGAGATGGACGGCCCGAAAGGCCCCCGCCTCTACGACTGCCGCGTCGTCGAGGGACCTCGATCGACGGGACTTCTGGCCCTCTGCCGCGACGTCACCGAAAGCCGCGAGACGGAGACGAACTACCGCCTCCTCTTCGAAAGCATGCGCGACGCCTGCGCCCTCTGCGAAGGCATCGAGGAGGGGGGAAAGACCGTCGACTTCCGCTTCCTCGACGTCAATCCCGCCTTCGAGAAGGAGACGGGCCTGTCTCGGGAGGTCGTCGGCAAGCCCCTTCTGGATCTCTTCCCCCATGACGATCCCTTCTGGGCCGAGGTCTGCGGCGACGTCGTCCGCACGGGTGAGGCGAGGCGTTTCACCCGTTTCATCCCCCCCTCGAAAAAGTCTTCGACGGCGTCGTCTACAGGACGAAGCCGAGCCACTGCGCCCTCCTCCTTCGCGACGTCACCGAGCTGGAGCGGACCCGCCGCAGGAAGGAACATCTCGGCCAGGTCCTTCGCTCCATCAGGGAGATCAACCGTCTCCTCGTCTTCGAGCGGGATCGGGAGCGCCTTCTCCAGAGCGTCTGCGATCTTTTCGTCGATCAGAGAGGCTACCTCTCGGCCTGGATCGCCCTTTTCGACGGGGCGGGACGGATCGACACCTTCCACTCGGCCGGCCCCTTCGACGACGAGGAGGCCGTCCGGGCCGCCGTCACCGCAAACCACCTTCCGCCCTGCGTCGGGGGCTGTCTCGCCGGCGAGGCGATCCTCCGCCAGCCCGCTCCTCTGCTCGGGCTGCACCCTACAGGACGAAGGGAACCAACGGCGGCGTTCTGCGGCGCGCCTCGAGGGAAGGCCATCCCTGCGGGGACTCCTCTCCGTCGCCGCCCCCGAGGGTTTCGAACCCGACGAAGAGGAGAGGACCCTCTTCCGCGAGGTGGCCGACGACGTGGACTTCGCCCTCTCCCTTCTCGACGACGACGCGGCGAAGAGGAAGGCCCGGGAGGAGCTGGCCTCGAGCTTCCTCAAGGTCCGCCGCGCCCAGGAGGGAACGATCGCCGTCCTGAGCCGGATGGTCGAGAGCCGTGACGTCTACACGGCAGGCCATCAGGAGCGCGTCGCCCGTCTCGCCCTGGCCCTGGCCCGGCGGATGGGACTGACCTCGGAGACGCAGGAGGCCGTCTTCATGGCCGGCCGCCTCCACGACGTCGGCAAGATCCGCGTCCCCTCGGAGATCCTCAACAAACCGGGACGTCTCTCTCCCCTGGAGCTCGCCATCGTCCGCGAACACCCCCAATCGGGATGGGAGATCCTCAGGGACATCGACTTTCCCTGGCCCGTCGCCGACGTCGTCGAGGCCATGAGCGCCCATCGCCCCTACCGCTCCGCCCCGGGCCTCGAGGCGGCCCTCGACGAGATCCGCCGGGGCGCGGGGACGATCTACGACGAGAGGGTCGTCACGGCCTGTTTCGAACTCTTTCGGAAGGGCTTCGATTTCGACGGCGAAAACCCCTTTATCTCTTCCTGAAAGAAAGGACCTGCGTTTAGCCTTTTTTTCAGACTACAAACGACAACTGTGCCGCCGCAAAAATCGTCAAAAGCCTCTCCCGAAAGGCCTTTTTTCTTTTTGCCTCCCCCCTTTTTGCCCCTGATTCCTCTCCTAGCCGCCTCTGAGACCCATTCGCCCTTTTCGTCACTACATACTGCATATTGACGATCAATTTTTAAGAAATCTGTACTATTGACGACGATTCTCCGGCGCTCTAAGCTTTTCCCCAACGTAATCTCCTGACATTTTCGTCCTCCAGAGAAAGATCGTAGATACTCTCGACGAGGGCATGGCAGGACCGGATTGCAAGGGGAGGGATTGCGCATGGGACAGACCGTTGCAGAGAAGATTCTCAGCCGTCACCTCGTTTCAGGCGATATGGAGCCGGGCAGACCTATCGCCCTTCGCATGGATCAGACCCTGACCCAGGACGCCACGGGGACGATGGCCTATCTCCAGTTCGAGGCCATCGGCGTCGACAGGGTCCGGACGGAGCTTTCCGTCAGCTACGTCGATCACAACATGATCCAGGGCGACTACCGCAACCCCGACGATCACCGTTACCTTCAGGATGTGGCCGCCAAGTACGGCATCCTCTTCTCCCCCGCCGGCAACGGCATCTGCCACCAGCTCCACCTGGAGCGTTTCGCCGTTCCCGGCAAGACTCTCATCGGCAGCGACTCCCATACTCCCACGGCGGGCGGGCTGACCATGATCGCCATCGGAGCGGGAGGCCTCGACGTGGCCCTGGCCATGGCTGGCGAACCCTTCGTCACGCCTATGCCCAGGATCACCCTCGTCCGCCTCGTGGGAACCCTCCAGCCCTTCGTCTCGGCCAAGGACGTCATCCTCGAGGTGCTCCGCCGCATCACCGTCAAGGGCGGCGTGGGACGCATCCTCGAGTACGGCGGTCCCGGCGTGGAGGGTCTCTCCGTCCCCGATCGGGCGACGATCACCAACATGGGCGCCGAGACGGGCGCCACGTCGTCGGTCTTCCCCAGCGACGAGGTGACGCGCCGCTGGCTCCGCTCCCAGGGGCGGGAGTCCTCCTGGGTGGAACTTTCCGCCGACGCCGACGCCCGCTACGACACGGTCATCGACATCGACCTTTCGACGCTGGAGCCCCTGGTGGCCCAGCCCTTCCAGCCCGACCGGGTCGTCCCGGTCCGCGAGCTGGCCGGCCTTCCCGTCGATCAGGTCATGTTCGGCTCCTGCACCAATTCGTCGCTGCGGGACATCGAGTCGGTGGCCCACATCCTCGAGGGCAGGCGGATCGCTCCCACCGTCGACGCCGGAATCTCTCCGGGGAGTCGCCAGGTGATCCTCGAGGCCGCCAGGACGGGAGCCTTCGCGACGCTCGTCGCCTCAGGCGTGCGCCTCCTCGAGGTGAGCTGCGGCGCCTGCATCGGCATGGGATTCGCCCCTCCCACGGAGGGCGTTTCGCTGCGGACGATCAACCGCAACTTCCTGGGCCGCTGCGGCCACAAGACGGGCAAGGTCTACCTCGTCAGCCCCGAAGTCGCCGCCGCCTCGGCCGTCACGGGCGTCCTCACCGATCCCCGCGATCTGGCCCGGGAAGAGGGAATCGAGCCCTTCTCCTTCGCCCAGCCCGATGCGTTCCTCGTCGACGACAGCCGCTTCGTCGCTCCCGCCGACGAGCCGGAGACGGTCACGATCCGCCGCGGCCCCAACATCGCCCCCCTGCCGCCCATCGAGGCCATGGCCGAGACGGTCCGGGGCGAGGTCCTCCTCAAGGTGGGCGACGACATCACGACGGACCACATCATGCCCGCCGGGGCCAAGATCCTTCCCCTGCGCTCCAACATCCCCGCCATCGCCCGTCACGTCTTCGAGGTCGTCGACGCCTCCTTCCACGACAGGGCCCTGGCCAAGGGGGGCGGCTTCGTCGTCGGAGGGGCCAACTACGGCCAGGGGTCGAGCCGGGAGCATGCCGCCCTGGCGCCGCGTTACCTGGGCGTCCGGGCCGTTTTGGCCAAGAGCTTCGCCCGCATCCATCTGGCCAACCTGGTCAACTGCGGCATCCTGCCCCTTCTCTTCCAGGACCCTTCCGATTATGACGCCGTCGAGGCGGGCGACGCCCTGAGCCTGAACCGCCGGGAGGTCGTGACGGCAGGCTCCTTCCCGGTCCGCAACGAACGATCGGGCCGCGACATTCCCTGCACGACGCCGATCTCGGAAGAGGATCTCGCCGTCGTCCTCGCCGGCGGGAAGCTGAACTGGGTCCGTTCGAAAAAAGCCGAACGTCTCTGACCACAAGAGTTGCCATAGAGGGGCCCCCCGGGGGGAACGAGAGTGGATCGAAAGGGAGGAAAAAAGATGAGCCGTTTTGCCGACCTGGAGCTGAAGAACTACAAGGAGCCCGAACGGGGCGAGAGAATCGAAGTGAAGGGGGGGCGCCTCGTCGTTCCCGACGAGCCCGTCATCCCCTACGTCGAGGGCGACGGGATCGGCGTCGACATCACGCCGGCCATGAAGGCCGTCGTCGACTGCGCCGTCAGGAAGGCCTACGGCACCCGACGCCGTCTCGCCTGGTGGGAGATCTTCGCCGGTGAGAAGGCCATGGGGCTCTACGACACGGCCATCCCCGACGACTCCTTCGCCGCCCTCCGGTACTTCCGCATCGGCATCAAGGGTCCCCTGACCACCCCCGTCGGCGGCGGCTTCCGAAGCCTCAACGTCGCCTTCCGCCAGGTCCTGGACCTCTACGCCTGCGTCCGGCCCGTGCGCTGGTTCGACGGCGTCCCGGCCCCTCTCAAGCGCCCTCAGGACGTGGACATGGTCATCTTCCGCGAAAACACGGAGGACCTCTACGCCGGCATCGAGTGGGAACAGGGGACGGCCGCCTGCGAGAAGATGATCCGCTTCATCAAGGAGGAGATGGGGGCCAGGCAGTTCCGCGACGACTCGGGCATCGGCATCAAGCCCATCTCCATCACGGGGACGAAGCGCCTGGTCCGCATGGCCATCCAGTACGCCGTCGACCACAAACGTCCCTCGGTGACGCTCGTCCACAAGGGCAATATCATGAAGTTCACCGAAGGGGCCTTCCGCAAGTGGGGCTACGAAGTGGCCCGCGAGGAGTTCGGCTCCGTCTGCATCACCGAAGAGGAGCTCTTCGGGACCTACGGCGGGAAGTGCCCCGAGGGGAAGATCGTCGTCAAGGACCGCATCGCCGACGCCATGTTCCAGCAGATCCTCCTCCGCCCCGCCGAGTACGACGTGCTGGCCACGGCCAACCTGAACGGCGACTACATCTCCGACGCCCTGGCCGCCTCCGTCGGAGGCCTGGGTCTGGCCCCCGGAGCGAACATGAACGACGAGGTGGCCTTCTTCGAGGCCACTCACGGGACGGCGCCCAAATACGCCGGCCAGGACAAGGTCAACCCGGGCTCTCTCATCCTCTCGGCCGTCCTCATGGTGGAGCACCTGGGCTGGCAGGAGGCCGCCGACCTCATCGTCGGCGGCATGGAGAAGGCCATCAGCGAGGGCATCGTCACCTACGACCTGGCCCGTCAGCGTCAGGGGGCCCAGGAGGTCTCCTGTTCCCGATTCGCCGAGGCCATCTGCGACAAGATGTAGTCTGACGGGGAGAGGAGGAAGTCCCTCCTCTCCCTCTTCTCTCCCTGACCGCAGGGAAAGCAAGGGGCCTGCCGGTCTCCGCATCGAAGTCGCAGAAGTGACGGAGAGACGGAGCCGGGAGCGCCCCTTTGCGCTATGATCGACAGCGATGAATCGACGATCTCCTCCGATCGTCAGAAGGAGCGTGATATTCGTGATCGAAACAATCGCCCAGGCGGGAACGCTGGAGTCGTCGGACTGTCTCGTGACGGTCTCGCCGTCGCCGACGCTGGAGCTGGAGTGTCGCGGCGCGACGGCGGGGCTTTTCGCCGAGCGTAACCGCGCCGTCGTCGAATCGGTCCTGCGAGAGCGGGGTCTGACGGGAGCGAAGGTGCAGATCCAGGATCAGGGGGCGCTGGAGCTGACCCTCCGGGCCCGGATCGGCACGGCCCTGGACCGGGCCCGGGGAGGCGCGCGATGAGGCTCCGCTCCATGCTCTACATCCCCGGCAACAGCCCGGCCATGATCCAGCAGGCTCCCGTCTTCGGGGCCGACAGCATCCTCCTCGACCTGGAGGACGCCGTGGCCCTCTCGGAGAAGGACAGCGCCCGCGATCTGGTCTGCGCCTTCCTGAAGGGCCTCGACTTCGGCACGGTCGTCGTCACGGTCCGCCTCAACGGATCGGACACGCCCTTTTTCGACGGTGACCTCCGGGCCGTGATCCCCTGTCGCCCCGCCGCCGTCCGTCTGCCCAAGTGCTCGTCGCCTCAGGACGTCCTGGCCTGCGACGCCCTCATGGCCGAGCTGGAGAGGGAGTCGGGCCTCGACGTCGGCACGGTGAAGCTCCACGCCATGATCGAGACGGCCCGGGGCCTGTCCAACGCCCAGGCCATCGCCGACTGCTGTCCCCGCGTTACGGCCCTCACCCTGGGCGGCCAGGACCTGACGGCCGACATGGGGGTGAGGAAGACCCGCGAGGGGAAGGAACTCTTCACGGCCCGGACCCTGGTGGCCCTGGCGGCCCGCGCCGCGGGGATCGACGCCTTCGACACGGTCTGGACCGACGTGAACGACAACGAAGGACTCCTGGAGGAGACGAAGGCCGTCGTCGGCCTGGGCTTTTCGGGCAAGGCGGCCATCCATCCCGGCCAGATCGAGTGGATCCACAAGGCCTTCGTCCCCGAGGCCAAGGAGATCGTCAGGGCCCGACGCATCGTCGAGGCGGCCCAGGCCGCCGAGGCCGAGGGCAGAGGCGTCGTCTCCGTCGACGGCAGGATGGTCGACGCTCCCGTGGTGAAGCGGGCCCTTCACACCCTCGAGATGGCCCGACTGGCCGAGGAGGTGCTCTAGATGACACGTGACAGAGGACGGGTCGTCAACGGGCTGGGACGTCGCGTCCCGGCCTTCATCGAAGGGCTCGGCGCCTTCGATCCCTACGAGGGCCCCTGGAGCCGCCTCGAGCGGGGCTACGAGGCGCCCCGCCTCGTCCCGCCCCTGCGGGGGTCGATGCCGCGGAAGACGAAGGTCGTCGAAAGCCTCCGCCGTGCCATCGAGGCCTCGGGCCTTCAGAGCGGCATGACCCTCTCCTTCCACCATCACCTGCGCAACGGCGACGCCCTTCTCATGGCCGTCCTGAACGAATGCGAGGCCATGGGGATCGGAAACCTCACCCTCGCCCCCAGCTCCCTGACCGACGCCCACGACGGGGTGGCCGACCTGGTGCGGCGGGGCGTCGTGAGCCAGATCCACACCTCCGGCGTCCGCGGCGCCGTGGGCAGGGCCATCTCGAAGGGGGAGGTCCCCTTTCCCGTCGTCATCCGCAGCCACGGGGGGAGGGCGCGGGCCATCGAGGAGGGCTCCATCTCCATCGACGTGGCCTTCCTGGCCGCCCCGGCCTGCGATCCCCAGGGGAACCTGACGGGGGCCCTGGGCCCCTCGGGGTGCGGCTCCCTGGGCTACGCCCAGATCGACGCCCGCCACGCCCGCCACGTCGTGGCCGTCACGGACCACCTCGTCCCCCAGCCGCTGAACCGCATCTCCATCCCCCAGTACCTCGTCGACCAGGTCGTCGTCGTCGAGAGCCTGGGAGACGCCTCGAAGATCGCCACCGGGGCGGCGCGGATCACGCGGAGTCCCGTGGACCTCAAGATCGCCCGCGACGCCTACCGCCTCATCGCCGCCTCGGGGCTGCTCGCCCCGGGCGTCTCCTTCCAGGTCGGCGCCGGAGGAGCCAGCCTGGCCGTGGCGGCCTTCGTCCGGGACCACATGAAGGAGAAGGGAATCAAAGGGAGCTGGGGCTGCGGCGGGATCACGGGCTACATGGTCCGGATGCTCGAGGAGGGACTCTTCGAGGCCCTCTACGACGTCCAGAGCTTCGACGCCGCCGTCCGTGACTCGCTGGTGCGCAACGGCAACCACATCGAGATCGACCAGTCCTGGTACGCCAACCCCCTCAACCGGGGCTGCGTCGTCCACAACCTGGACGTCGTCGTCCTGGCGGCCCTGGAGGTGGACGTGGCCTTCAACGTCAACGTCATGACGGGACACGACGGCGTCCTCCGCGGCGCCTCGGGGGGCCACTGCGACACGGCGGCCGGGGCCAAGCTGGCCGTCGTCGTCGTCCCCTCCTTCCGCGGCGGCGTCCCCTCCATCCTCGACCGGGTCCAGACCGTCGTCACGCCCGGCGAGACCGTCGACGCCATCGTCACCGAGCGGGGCCTCTGCATCAACCCCCGGAGGAGCGATCTCATCGAGGCGGCCCGCTCCGCCCGGCTGCCCCTGAAGGAGATCGCCGACCTCAAGAGGGAGGTCGAGGCTCTCACGGGAGTCCCCCGCCCGAACGAGCCCGATTCGGACCGCGTCGTCGCCGTCGTCGAGTACCGCGACGGCACCCTCATCGACAGCGTCTTCCAGGTCAAGTAGGCCGGGCCTCCGAGGCGGGCCCCGCCCGACGAAGCCCGTTCCTCTTCGACGATTCCGCCCTGTTTTGTCGGCCCGAGCCGGTGCCGTCACCCTAACCCTTCCCGGAGGTGTTCCCGATGAAACTCATCCGTTTTCTCCCCTCAGGCAGCCAGGCCCCCCTCTGGGGCCTCATCGACGGCGAATCGGTCGTCGTCACCGACGGTCCCGGCGGCGACGGGACGTCCATCTCCTTTCCCCTCGACTCGGTGCGCCTCCTCGCCCCGGCCGAAACGCCCAAGATCGTCTGCGTCGGCCGGAACTACCTGGACCACATCCGCGAGCTGGGCAACGACGACCAGAACCTCCCCGCGGAGCCGGGCCTCTTTCTCAAGCTTCCCAACACCCTGGCCGACCCCGGAGCGGTCGTCCCCTACCCCGCCTTTACGGAGAACTTCCACTACGAGGGAGAGCTGGCCGCCGTCATCGGCCGGACGATGAAAGACGTCTCCGAGGAGGAGGCCCTCGGCCACGTCCTCGGCTACAGCTGCGCCGTCGACCTGACGGCTAGGGACCGCCAGAAAAGCGACCTCCAGTGGACCCGGGCCAAGAGCGCCGACCTCTTCTGCCCCCTCGGCCCCTGGATCGAGACCGAACTGGACCCGGCGAAAAGCCGCGTCACGACGCGCGTCAACGGCGAGGTGCGCCAGGACGGGACGACGGATCTCATGATCTTCCCCGTCGCCCGCGTCCTGAGCTACATCTCGACTTTCATGACCCTAGAACGGGGCGACGTGGTCCTCACCGGAACGCCCTGCGGCGTCGGCGAGCTTCACCCCGGAGACAGGGTCGACGTCACCGTCGACGGCGTGGGCACCCTCTCCGTTTCCATCGGCGAGAGGGCCTGACGCCGTCCCTCGGCCATGAATGCAGGAAGGGCCCCCGATGGGGGGCCCTTCCTGCATTCATGGCCTCCTGCTCCCTCGACAGGACCTGCCGTCGCGGAGGCGGACCGCCCCGGGAGAGAGTCTCCCTCACCGTGCCCCTCCGGCCAGGCCTTCCAGCGACGTCACCCAGGCGTCGAAAAGGGGACAGGCGCGACGCATCGCGTCGATGCCGACGGCCTTGGCGATCCCGATTCCCGTGACGGTTTTCTTGAACGTCGGGGAGAGGGCTTTCAGCCTTTTCGACGGGGCTCCGTCGGGGCGATCGTTGATCCCTTCCGGCTCTCGGCACTCGCCGAGAATGGCGTCGATCCCCTTCCGCGCGACGCCCAGCCCGGCCGCCAGAGTGGCGGGATCGCTGAAATAAAGGGCCTCCGTCTCATGCATGGAGACGTAAGGGATGAAGCGTCGATCCGGGTCCCGATCCGCGAAGAGCGTTTGGACCTCTCGGGCCGTGGCGCCGTTCATGACCGACGCCTTTGCGGCGGAATCGGCCTGCCGCTTCGATTCGGCATATCCCGGCCAATCCGTCCCGATGCCGTAATAATCGATCATGAGGGTCACCCACGTATCGCTCCGCTGCTTGAGAAGGTTTCTGATGTCCTTTTGGGCCCTTGCGAACCGGACGTCGCCGCCCTTTGCTCCCGGCTTGGAGAGGATGACCGCTTCGAGCCAGATCCCCTTCTCTCCCAGGTAAGGAGCGAGAAGATCTCGTACAAAGTACCGCTCCGTGGCCCCTTCGACGAGGGCGACCACCGTCGCCGTCTCACTCATGGTTCGAGCCTCCCTGGATCACATTTCTGACCCAGAGATCACCGAGGGAGTATTCCTCGAGCCATCGGCTGAAAGCATCGCGATCGAGCCGTTCGAAAAGGGATTGGCCCTCTTTCCGGTTGACCACCACCACCTCTTCGACGGAGAACTGATCGATGAGCAGAGGCGATTGGGTGGCGACGATGATCTGCGTCCGCTCCGCCCCGTCCCGGATCAGCTCTCCCAGGACACGGATCGCCTCGGGGTGGAGCCCCAGCTCGGGCTCGTCGATGACGATCGTCGACGGAGGCCGAGGCTGGAGAAGGGCCGTGGCCAGGCAGATGAAACGGATGGAGCCGTCCGAGAAGTGGTAGGGCTGCATGGGAAAATCGGAGCCCCTCTGGCTCCAGCTCAGCCTCACCTTTTCGGCCTCGCCCATCGTCACCGCATCGAGAAGGAAGTCGTCGAAAAAGGGAAGGATCAGACGGGTCGCCTCGACGATCTCCCGATAGAGGGCGCGGTGGTCATCGCTGTTTTTCAGCCCCAGCAGGAAGGGGGCGATATTGGCGCCGTCGCTCCGGAGAATCCTGTTGTCCTCGACGATCTCCGAACGGCGCATGGGGGCCGTTGAACTCGTGTCGTGGAAGTGATAGACCATCCAGCTCGCGATGGCCTCGTAGACGTAATGGCCGACACCGGGGCTTTTCCCGCTGAGGGAGGTTTCGCCCCGTTCGTCGAAGAGGCGGCTCTCCGACGAGGGGCCTCCGTAGGAGCGCCAGCTGCTCGTCACATACTTGCGCTCCTCGCTGACGAGAAAGGTCTCGTCCACGGTGGGCGCCAGCTCCAGGCGGTAGGCATTCGGGCCCTGGGCGGAGTCGCTGAGAGAGGCGAACTCGAAGGCCATCCTGATGGAAGAGGTCTGTCTGGGCCCGTTGTGGAGGAAGTTATCGGCGCCACCGTTTTCCCGGACGAACTTCTGCAGATTTTTTCGCGTCATCGCCATAAGCAGGCGAAAGATCTGAATGAAGTTGCTTTTGCCCGAGCCATTGGCACCGACGATGACGTTCACCTCTCCGAGATCGAAATCCTTCAGCTCCCTGATGGATTTGAATCCCTCGACGCTGATTCTGCTGACGGCCCCTCTCATCGCGAGCCTCCCTCGATCCTATGAGTCTCGCTCTTTGCAGAGGGACCAGGAGGCGCAGGACCGCGAGGGCCGGCACCTCCGGTAAGCGATTTCTGCGCGCCGTGATCGCGACGAGCGTTCCCGGTCATTCTCCCGATCATCTCCTCGTCAAAGTCCTTTTCGAAAGACATCTTCCGAGAAAGAACCGATAAGAAATCCTTCGGCGACGGGCATCCGCCTTTCGCGACTCCATGATAACCGACGGCGCCTCTGCGCCCAAGGCCCTCTTTCGGTTTCCCTCGCGGCAATCGATCGGGGCAACGCGGGCCTTCGGGTTCCGTCGCCGCAAAGGCGGGCCCCCGGTGAAAGGAGTATCGACGGTGGCGTCACGGGTCGGGGAAGCGCTCCCTGACGGCCAGGAAGGCCTCCATGTCGTTCAGGACGAGGTCCACCAGGTCGGGATCGAACTGGCGCCCCCTCTGGGTCCGGAAGTAGTCGGCCACGGCCTCGGCCGTCCAGGGCTCCTTGTAGCAGCGGCGGCTCAGGAGGGCGTCGAAGACATCGGCCACGGCCACGAGGCGCCCCATGATGTGGATCCCCTCTCCGGCCAGTCTCCGGGGGTAGCCCGATCCGTCCCAGCGCTCGTGGTGCTGGCCGGCGATGAGGGCCGCCACCTGAAGGGCTCTCCTCCGCGACCGCCCCAGGAGGGCGGCGCCGATGGCGGCGTGTTTTTTCGCCTCCTCGAACTCCTCGTCGCTGAGCCTGCCCGGCTTGGAGAGGACGGCATCGGGAACGGCGATCTTGCCCAGGTCGTGAAGGGGAGCCGCCCGGCGCAGCAACTCCACGTCCGAGGCGTCGAGTCCCCTCTTCTCGCCCAGGAGGGCCGCCACTTCGGCGACGCGTCGGACGTGATTGGCCGTCTCGTGGGACCGCCCTTCGATGGCGTCTCCGATGAGGTCGATCGTCTCCTCCTGGGCATCGAGAAGCTCCTTCTGGAGGGACTGGAGCTCGGCCCTGTGGCGCAGGAGGCGGTTCTTGCGGCTCAGGGCCCCCATAAGGAGGGCGATGACGACGAGCAGAAGGGCGATGACGACCGCCGCGACGAGAAGAATCTCGCGATGGCGCTCGTAGAGGGAGGGAGGACGGCCGACGATGACCGTTCCCGGAGGGAAGTCTCCTTCGTCGAGGCCGAAACGCCTCATGACGGCGTAGTCGGCGAAGTAGCCGGCCTGGAGGTCGACGGCACGGGAGAGGACGGCGGGAGCCTGCCCCCGCCAGAGCCCCTCGAGGTAGCGGGCTCCCGTATAACCGACGTTACGGGGCGAGAGCATGTAGCCTCCCAGCGTCCCGAAACCCAGGAAGTGCGTCCATGGAGAGTAGAGGGGAGCGGGGGCGACGAGGGAGAGGGTCCCGACGACCTCGCGGGGCGTCACGCCCCGGTTGTCGCGCTCGTCGCGGGAGAAGGCCAGAAGCAGGAGGATGTCCTCTTCCGTCGTCTCTCCCAGGGCCGATTCCGCCTCGGCCAGGGAGGCGCAGCCGCGGATCTCCCAGGAGATCCCTCGCCCCTCGCGGGCGACGAGAAGGGGTCGGATCTCCTCCTCCACGGCACGCCCCGTCTCGGTGCCGTCGTGAAAGGCGCGGATCCGCCTGGCCCCGGGGTTCTGCCTCAGGGCCAGATCGAGGGTCCTCTCCAGGTGAAGCTCCTCGGGAATGACGTGGACGTTGGGCGGAAGGGGGGGGATGGAGCCGTTGTAGCCGACGGCCACGACGGGCACGTCGGAGAAGAGAGAAGACAGGTGGCGCCGATAGAAATCGAAGGCCCCGTTGTCGGAGAGGATGACGCCGTCGATGGCGACGCCGCGGAACTTGTAGCGCAGAAGGGCGCCGAGGCGGTCGAGGTAGTCCGGCGCCAGGCGGTGCTTCATGTCGAGATACTCGACGCGCAGGTCGGGCCTCTCGCCCGACTGCCGAAAGGCTTCGACGATGCCCTGGTGAAGCTCCTCCGTCCAACTCAGGTCCCGTCCGTAGGAGTGGACGACGAGCACCGTTCCGGGGGCCGCCTCCCCTCTGAGGGGCGGCGGAAGGAGGATAACGGCGGCGAAGAGCAGGAGGACAAGGCGCCTCATCATATCCCTCCAGACGGGACTGTACCTTTTTCAAAGTATAAAGCTTTCCATCTTCTCTTGCCCTCACGAAAAGGAGTCCATAATGTATCCGCAAGAGGGACCTCCCCGAGCGTCCCCTCTCCATGCAGAGATCTCCGCCAGGAGGTATGATTTCCCGAGAATCTCAGAACAGGAGGCGAACCCCATGAAACTCTCCCGGCTTCTGGCCCCGACGAGCCGCAACAACCCCTCCAAGGTCCGCGACGAGGCGGCGATCCGCCTCGTCCGGGGAGGCTACGGCCTTTACGAGCCCTCCTCGGAGGAGCTGCTCCTTCTCCCCCTGGGAGAGGTGACCCTCGGCAACATTTTCGACCTCTTCGACGATCTCTGCCGCGACGAGGGGGGCCAATCCGTCGACAGCGCCTCCCTTCCGGGCGGCGCCCTGTCCATCGCCGTCCGCATCGTCAAGCAGGAGGAACAGCTCCCCCTCCTCCTCTTCGAGCGGCGCGGAAGGGGTCTGGACCTCCTCTCCATCGACGGAGCGTCGGCCCCCGATCCCGACGGCGACCCGATCCTGGAGCGTCTCGGGGAGGAACTTCGCGACAGGGGGCTGGAGCCGGTCCTTCTGGAGAAAGAGCCGGGAGGGACGATCCGCCTGGCCCTGAAGGGCTCCCCGAAGGCCCGCAGAGCCGTCGAGGGGCTGGTCTGTCCCCACTGCGGCTGGGCGGGGACGGCCCACTCGCCCGCTCCGGGACGGATCGTCGATTACGGCCCGAGCCAAGAAGCCCTGAAAGAGGTCCGCACGCCGGGGGCGGACACCATCGCCGAACTCTGCCGTCAGCTCGACCTCCCGCCGGAGCGGACGCTGAAGACGATGTTCTACAGCCTCCCCGCCCCTGACGGAGAGGGACGGCGGGTCGTCGTCGTCCTCATGAGAGGGGACTGCAAGATCAGCGAGGCCAAGGTGGCCGCCTTCTTCGGCGTCGACGAGGTCCGCTTCGCCACGGCCGTCGAGCTTCACGAGACGATGGGCAGCCTGGGGGGCTATCTGGGCCCCGTGGGGCTCCCCGAGGGCGTCACCGTCATCGCCGACGAGAACGTCCAGGGCCTCGCCGACGTGGCCGTAGGGGCCAACAGGGCCGATCACCATCGCACCGGAGCGGCCTGGGGGCGCGACTTCCGGGCCGTCGTCACCGATCTGATCGCCCTCGAGAAGGGAAAGCCCTGTCCGGCCTGCGGCGCCTCCCTCGAAGAGGCGACGTGGCGCGTCATCGCCGAAAGGACCCCTCTCGGCACCCTGCCCGAGGGCATGGATCTCTCCTACCGGGACAGCGACAGGAAGCCCCGCAGACCCCGCCTCGCGACGACGCGCCTCGACGCCGAAGCCCTCCTGATGGCCTTCTTCGACGGAGACACGCTCCCCCTCGACATCGCCCCCTTCCAGGTCCTCGTCACTCCCTGGGGGGAGGGGGAAAGCTCCTCGGCCGAAGCGGCCGAAAGCCTCCACGACGAACTGAGCGAGGCGGGGTTCGCCGTCCTCCTCGACGATCGTTTCGCCAAGGCGCCCCTCAGGGAGGCCGACTTCGACGGCCTGTCCCTGCCGGTCCGCATCGCCCTCCACGACGAGGCGGACTCGGTCCGGGCGACCCTCCACATCGACGGGGAGACGGCCGATCTGCCCCTCGACGACGCCGCCCACTTCCTCTTCCACGCCCTTGGCGGGTCCTGCAGCTGCTGCGACTCCTGAGTCGTCCCCGGAGGGAAAGGGACATGGAGCCCCTTCCCTCCGGGGGCTCTCTGCCTTAGGATAGGAGCGCTCCTCACTCCATCTGCCGGGAGGTCCTTTCATCGTGACCCTTTCCTTCGCCTGGGGCGTCTTGCTGGCCCTGGCCGCCGCCGCCATCTGGGCTTTGGCCCCCGTCCTCTACCGCCGTTCCCTCGATCACGTTTCGTCTCTCGAACTGGGCGCCCTGCGCACCATCGGCTCCGTGGCCGGAGCCGCCCTCTTCCTGGCCTGGAGGGAAGGGCTCCCGGCCTTTTCCCCGCCCCCTCTTCCCCTGCTGGCGGCCATCGTCGTCTCCTCCACCGTCTGGCTCGTCGTCGGCGACTTCCTCTACTTCCTGGCCCTGCCCCGGCTGGGCGTCTCCATCGGCGTCCCCTTCACCTCGGCCTATCCCCTCCTGGCCGTCCCCGCCTCGTGGATCTTCCTGGGCGAGCCCTTCCGCCCCATCGTCTTTTTGGCGACGCTCCTCATCGTCGCCGGCCTCGTCCTCCTGACGCTCCGCCTCGACGAAGAGAAGGGCGACGGGAAATCCCTCACGGCGGGCCTCCTTTTCGCCTTCGGCACCATCTGCTGCTGGAGCTTCGGCATCATCACCAACCGTCTTCTCATGGGGCACATCGCCGTCGCCGGCCTCGAATGGTGGCGGGCCCTCTCCGTCCTCGCCGGCTCCTGGATCGTCTACGCCCTGGGAGAACGGGACAAAAGACCCCTCGGGCGGATCGGGGGAAGACTTCTTTTCGAGATCCTCCTCTCGGGCCTTCTGGGCCTCACCGTGGGCAATCTTTTCTTCACCTACAGCATGAATCACGTCTCCGTCGACGTGGCGACCTGCATCGCCTCCCTGCGCCCCTTTCTGGCGGCGCTTTTTGCCGTCGTCGTCCTGGGCGAATCCTTCTCTCTGCGCAAGGGAGCGGCCATCGCCCTCGTCGTCTCGGGGGCGCTGCTGTTATCCTTTTGAAACGGCGGCAGGAGCCCTTCTTTTACCCTTCCCTCTGGCGCGAGAGCCCCTTTGCTGTTAGGCTCCAGATGCCCCTCAGGGGGGACTCTTGATCCGGGAGGAACCGATGACACCCACCTATCGAACGGTCTTCATCTCCGATCTCCACCTGGGGCTCCGCTGGTGTCAGGCCGAAAACCTCGCCTCCTTTCTGGAGCAGCTTCAGTGCCGAACCCTCTATCTGGCAGGAGACATCGTCGACAGCTGGAAGATGGGTCATCGCCGCCTCCTGCCTCCGTCTCACCTCCGCGTACTCCGGCTCATCGGAGCCATCGCCGGGAAAAGCCGCGTCGTCTACCTCCGGGGCAACCACGACGACCTTCCCGACGACGTCCTGGGGCAGCACGCCGAGGGCATCGAATTCCTCCGCCGCGACATTCACGAGACGGCCGACGGGCGACGCTTTCTCGTCGTTCACGGCGACGAGTTCGACCTCTTCCAGAGGGGACGGTGCCGGCTGGCCCGGATGGGAGCCCGGGCCTTCGACGCCCTCATGTGGTTCGACGCCTGTCACAACCGCCTGCGACGCCTCCTGGGGCTGCAACGCCGCTATCTGGCCTCTTTCCTGAAGCGCGCCATCAAGGATATGGCCGGATCCATGACGGGTTTCGAGGACTCTCTGGCCCGGGCCGCCCACAGACTGGGCCTGGAAGGCGTCATCTGCGGCCATCTCCACCACCCCGCCCTCCGGCACATCGACGACCTCTCCTACTTCAACTGCGGCGACTGGATCCACCACTGCTCGGCCCTGGTGGAGCAGGAGGACGGCCATCTCGATCTCATCGGCTGGAGAGGGCGGGGGCTGACGGCCCTTCCCCTGGCCGGAGAAAGGCCCTTTCTCCCCTTGGGATGAGAACGGCCTGCGAAAAAGGGCGGCTACGGCCGCCCTTTTTCGCAGGCCGGAAACGTCAGACCCTGCCTGCCAGGTCCCGCGGGGCCGGAAGGCCTGCCAGTGACGAGGCCTGGGAGACGGCGTCGACGACGGCTCGCTCCACGGCCCGGACGGCCAGGATCCCCACGACGGAGAGGTCGGCCTCGACGACGGGACGGGAGAGGGCGAAGATCGTATCGCCGTCGACCATGGAATGGGCGGGTCGGAGCGTCCTTCCGTAGCCGTCGTGGGCCATCGAGGCCAGCTTGCCCATCTGGGCCTTGGTGAAGGCCCCGTTGGTGAGGACGACGCCCAGCGTCGTGTTGCCGCCGAAGAGGTCGCGCTTCTCCCTCCAGGCGGCGATCATCTCCCTTTCCGTGTCGCCCTGCCGCCCCTGTCCGTCGCGAAGACCGGCCACGAGACATCCCCTCTCGGGATCGAAGACATCGCCGAGACAGTTGACGGCCACGAGGGCCGCCACTTCCAGCTCCCCCTCCTTCTGGAGGGACCAGCCGATGCCGCTTTTCATGGCCCGCTCCATTCCCAGGAATTTCCCCACCGAGGCCCCCGTTCCGGCGCCGACGGACCCTCTCGCAGGCTCTTCCTCGACGGCATCGAGGCAGGCCTGATAGCCCATGAACCGATCGGGACGGACGCGGCCGTCGCCGACGGTGAGGTCGAAAAGGGCCGCTCCGCAGACGATGGGCACCGTCGTCACCGCCACGTCGAAACCGACGCCCCGCTCCTCCAGGTAGGTCATGATGCCCGACGCCGCGTCGAGGCCGAAGGCGCTCCCTCCGGCGAGAAAGACGGCGTGGACCTTTTCGACGAGATTGACGGGCGCCAGAAGGTCCGTCTCCCGCGTCGCCGGGGCGCCTCCGCGAACATCGACGCCCGCCGAGGCCCCCTCCTCGCAGAGGACGACGGTGACGCCCGTCGCCGCCGCCCTGTCCTGTCCGTGGCCGATGCGAAATCCCTTCACTGCCTCGCCTCCTCTGTGCCTGACGACTCGAGGACCGCCATCGAGACGGCCCCGCCCATTATACCGTCGGTTTTCCCCAGGCCATTTCCAAAAAGGCTTCTTCCCTCTATACTCTAGATGCAAATCATTCGCATAAGGAGGAGAGTCCCTTGAAACGTCCCGTTCTGTCCGGCATCCTGACGGTCATCGCCCTTCTGGCCGTCGTCCTTCCCGCCTCGGCCGACCCCCTGTCGGTCTTCGTCAGCGTCCTGCCCCAGAAGTTCTTCGTCGAGGCCATCGGCGGCCCGTCCCTGACCGTCCACGTCATGGTCCCCCCCGGAGCGAGCCCCGCCACCTACGAGCCCAAGCCCCAACAGATGGTCGAGCTCTCCGGCGCCGCCCTCTACTTTTCCATCGGAGTCCCCTTCGAAAAGGCCTGGATGAAGCGTCTCTCTTCGGCCAACGCCTCTCTTAAAATCGTCGCCACCGACGAGGGAACGGAGAAACGGGCCATGGCCGCCCACCACCACGACGGAGACGACGGCCACGATCACCACCACGGCCACGGCCTCGATCCCCACATCTGGCTTTCGCCCCGATCGGTCCTGACTCAGGGACGCGTCATCCTCAGGGCCCTCGTCGCCGCCGACCCCGAGAGGGCCTCCCTCTATCGGGAGAACTACCGCCGCTTCGCCGCCTCCGTCGTCGCCCTCGACCTGGAGCTTATGGAACGCCTCTCCGTCCTTCCCGAGGGGACGCCCTTCATGGTCTTCCACCCCTCCTGGGGCTACTTCGCCGATGATTACGGTCTGGAGCAGCTTCCCATCGAGGTCGAGGGGAAAGAGCCCAAGGCGGGCGAGCTGACGGCCCTCGTGGAACGGGCCAAGGCCGAGAAGATCGGCGTCATCTTCGTCCAGCCCCAGTTCTCCCGCAAGGCGGCCGAGGCCCTGGCCCGCTCGGCGGGAGCGGCGGTGGAGATCCTCGATCCCCTGGCCGAGGATTGGGACGAAAACCTGCGCCGCGTCGCCGAGGCCCTCGTCGTCTCCGCCTCCCGGCGGCAATAGCCCCTATCGAAGGGCACGCCGAAGGCGCCGTCGACGGCCTTTGCCGCCACAGGCGGAGGGACACGAAGGAGGGGAGGCGAAAGCCTCCCCTCCTTCGTGTCCCTCCGCCGATTCCGCCCTCGGGCCTTCTCCGGCGGAAGGTCGGGCCTCGCGACGATGTCGGGCTCCCCGCCCTCCCTCAGTTGCCGAGAATCTTCTGGAGGATCTGCTGCTGAAGGATCTGGCCCGGATCGGTGGGTTGGACCTTCTCCGGAACGGCCTGGACGTCCTTGCCCTGGGCGGGGGCCTCCTCCCTTTTCGGCTCCAGAGGCTGTTCGATCCTGATGTTGGAGACCTTGGGCGCCTCCGTCGTGCCCCCCACGTCGAGGGTGACGTTGCGGAAGTCCCGCTGGGAGGCGCTCCCGGTGACGCCCTGGAAAAGCCCCTTGAGGAGGGCCTCCGGCGTCTGCCCACCGCTGGTCAGAAGGCCCTCGATGCCGCCGAGGAAGGCGTTGAGAGCCTGGACGTTGACGTTGCCCCTCACGTCGAGGTCGAGTTTCTTGTCGAACCCGACGGAGCCTTCCGCCTCGAGGGTGCGGTAGAGGGCGTCGTCGGGCTGAGCGAGGGCCCGCGTTCCCGGAAGGAGCTGCAGCCCCGAGCTGTCGACGGTGTAGTTGGCCAGGATCGACCGGTAGCGGATGCGGGGAGAGCCGTGGAGCTTGGCCAGAAGCTCGGCCGACCGGAAGCCCTCAAGCTCCCCCTCGCCGACGGAGAGGACGCCGCTGCCCAGGACGGTGCCGAAAGTGACGTTGCCGTTGCCCTTGAAGGAGAGGTCGGCCGGACCGCTGAGGCTGCCCTTCCCCTCGGCGAAAAGCCGCGTGACGGCCTTGAGGTCCGCCCCCTTGACGGAGGCCTCGGCCGTCCAGGTCCCGCGCTCCAGGACCACCGACGCCGATCCCTTGGCCTCGCCGCCGGCGACGTTCGCCCGGGCCCCGTCGATCTTCAGGGAATCCCCGCCGAGAAGGAGGGGGACCTTGAGGTTCGAGACCTCCATGCCCCGGACCCGCAGCGACGACGACGAGAGGTCTCCCCGGCCGGAGAGGACCTTGCCGTCGGCCGATCCCGAGAGGGAGAAGTCGACCTTGCCGGCCATGGCCAGCTCTTCGGCCCCGGGGAGTTTCGCCGTCAGCAGGGCCACGTCGACGGCCGAGGCCTGGGCCGAGAAGGTGCCGCCGTAGCCCTCGCCGACCCGGGACAGATCGGCCTTGGCCGAGAAGGGGGCTCCGCCCACCGTGGCCTCCGCCCGTGAGACCGTGAGGGTCGAAGGCGTCCCCGACGCCTCGACGGCCAGGGCCGTCACGGCCAGATCGGCCACGGTCAGAGCCGGCGATGAGGCCTTGACGGAGAAGGAGGGCGCTTCCGTCGTCCCCGAGAGGGAGACGTCGCCGTCGATCCTGCCGGCGACGACGACGGGAAGGAGGTCCTTCGTCAGGACCTTCGAGAGATCGACGCCCTTCACCGTCCCCTTCAGGTCCAGAGCCTGAGGGGCTTTGGCCGTGTCGATCGTCCCCGAAGCCGCCAGGCTTCCCCCTCCGAGGCGGGCCGAGAGATCGGAGAGGCGGATACGGGAGCCCTCCATCTGGACCGACGCGGAAAGGGCCTCGACGACGGCCCCCGAGGCGCCGATCTTATCGACGGCGACGTCGAGGGGAGCGGCCAGGAGGGCCTTGCCTCCGGGACTGAAACTCCCCGAGGCCCGGACCCCCTCGAGGCGGATCGCCGGCTCGGCGTCGAGACGGGACGAGGTCGCCGTGACGGCGAAGGTGGGCGAGGCGACGGGACCGTCGGCCTTCCAGTCCAGGGAGACCTTCCCCGAGGGGCGGACCGATCCCAGGGCCGGGGCAAAGGCGACGAGGGAGGCCACGTCGAGGTTCGTCACCTTGCCCGAGAGGGCAAGGTGGGCCTTGCCCCCGGCGAGGCCCGTCACCTTTCCCGAGGCCGACAGGGCCGCCTGCCCCCAGCGGGACTGAAAATCCTTCAGGTCCAGCCCCGAAGCGGCGTAGGAGAACTCGGCCTTCGTCCCCTCGAAGAGCTCGCCCTGGAGGCGGGCCCGGGCCGACTCGGCCCTGCCCGTCACGGTGTAGGCCGACGGGTTCCCCTGAAGCTTCAGGGTGACCGAGGCCTTTCCCTGAGGCTTCTGTGCCGCGAGGGCCTCGTCGAGGGCGCCGAGGCCCGAAAGATCGATCTCGGGAGCCCGCAGGGAGAGGCCGAAGCGGATCTCGGGCGAGTAGACGACATCGCCCTCGACGGTCAGGGCCGTCCCCATCCAGGAGGCCCCGCCCGACACCTTCGCCCGGCCATCGGTTCCGAAGAGGGCGTCGACGGAGAGGCCCGTGACGGTCTGCCCTCCGTAGGCGAAACGGGGCGCCCGAAGGAAGGCCTTTCCCTTGAGGGAATCGGCCCGCCCGCCGAGGGTGACGGTGACGGCCTCGATCGTCCCCGTGGCGCCTTCGAGGCCCGGGAAGGTCGAGACCAGGTCGGCGACGGCCACGTCACGGGCCGAAAGGCCGATATCCAGATCGGGAGGGAGCTGGCCGAGGCCGAAGGCCATCCGCCCCGTCAGCGGGATGGCGGCCACTCGGGCCTTCACGTCGGGAAAGCTCAGGGACTTCACGTCATAGCTCCACGAAGTCCGGGCCACGTCGAAGGGGATTCCGGAAAGGCGGCCTCCCTCGAAAAGCAGATCCCCCTCCAGACGGGGGTCGGACCAGGCTCCCCGGGCCTTCAGGGTCGTCGCGAAGGTCCCGGCGAATCCGCGCTCGGCCAGGTCGGGCCAGAGTCGGCCCAGATCGGCCAGGTCAAAGCCCTTGAGATCGGCCGTCACGTCCAGAAGGGGCTCGACGGTCCCCTTCCCCTCGATGCGCCCCTTCCCCACGGCGACGTCCAGATCGGCGACGACGGTCTTCCCGGAAAAGTCGAGGGCGACCTCGCCCTTGACGGGAAGCTCGCGGAAGAGGACATCGACATCGACGTCCAGTCCCCTCTCCCCGAAGGAGGCCTTTCCCGAGGCGAGGTGGAGAGCCCCCCCCGGCGTGGCCAGATCGACGCGGCGCATCGTCAGCCTGGAGAGGGGAAAGGAGACGGCCCCCCTGTCGTGAATCTCGTCGAGAAAGGCCTCCAGGGGAGAGGGGCCCTCCGAGGGAGGCAGAGCGGCCAGAAAGGCGGCCACATCGCCCGAGACCCCCTCGACGGAGAGTTCGTCCAGGGCGGGAGAACCCGAGAAAAGAGAGGAGAAGGCGATCGAAGCGCCGACCCTCTCCGCCGCAAGAAGGGACCGTCCCTCCCCATCGCGGAGGGCAAGCCCTTCGAGGGTGAAACCGGCCAGGGGATTTCCCCGCACCGATCCCATGTCGAGCCGCAGCCCCGTCGCCTCCTCCACGGCCTCCGTGACCTTGCGACCGATCAGATCGGTGACCACGTCGATTCGGGAAAGGGCGAAAAGGGCCACGATGGCGGCTCCCGCGAGAGAGCCGAGGAAAACGAGGCGTTTTTGTCTCTTTTCCACGACCTTCACCTGCCTTTGCAGTCTAGAAAGATTCCTGAAAAATGACCTCTCTCAATAGTACCATGGAAAGCCCAAGGGGGCCCCGCCGGAATCGGGGCCCCCTTGGATGGTGAAGAGGAGGAGTTCTGTCGTCGTTGGTCGACGAGGTGTGGTTATCTTAGGCCCCTCGTCCCTTTCCCGCCTCCGTCGAATGGCCTATCTTCAGGCAGAGGCGGAGGTGGACAGGATCGCGCCGTCTTCTTAAAATGAATTAAATAGTCTCCGAAAAGGAAGGTGGTTACGCCATGACCAGAAAACGGCTGATCGTCGTCGGCGGCGACGCGGCGGGAATGAGCGCCGCATCTCAGATGAGACGCCTCGATCGGGACCGGGAGATCGTCGTCTTCGAGAGGGGCCCCCACACCTCCTACGCCGCCTGCGGCATCCCCTACTTCGTGGCCGGTCTCATCGAAAAGCCCGACGCGCTCATCGCCCGGACTCCCGAGACCTTCCGGGAGAGGTACGCCATCGACGCCCGTACCCTTCAGGAGGTGACGGCCATCGACGTCCGGGGCAGGACGGTCCAGATCGAAGACCGCCGCGAGGGACGGGCCTACGCCATGGACTACGACGACCTCCTCATCGCCACGGGGGCCCTCCCCTTCGTTCCCGACGTCCCCTCCATCGACGCCGAAGGCGTCTTCGGCGTCAACACCCTGGAGAGCGCCATCGCCCTCAGGCGGTTTCTCGAAAACAGGCAGCCGAGGAAGGCCGTCGTCGTCGGAGGAGGCTACATCGGCCTCGAGATGGCCGAGGCCCTCAACTGCCACAGGGGGCTGTCGGTGGCCCTCGTCGAGAGGGCGCCTCAGGTGATGGGCACCCTCGACCCCGACATGGCGGCCCTCGTCGGCGAGGCGATCCGGGACGTCGGCATCACCTTGCGTCTGGGCGAGACCCTCTCGGCCGTCGAGACCGACGATCAGGGACGGGTGCGGGCCGTCGTCACCGACAGGGGAACCGTCGAGGCCGACCTCGTCGTCCTCGGCCTGGGCGTGAGGCCCAACACGGCCCTGGCCGCCGATGCCGGCCTCTCCCTGGGCGTCAGAGGAGCCATCCGCGTCGACGACAGGATGGCCACGCCGACGGAGGGGATCTGGACCGCAGGCGACTGCGCCGAGACCTTCCATCTCGTGAGCCGCCAGCCCTTCCACGTCGCCCTCGGCACGGTGGCCAACAAGATGGGCCGCGTGGCCGGCATCAACCTCGCCGGAGGCGAGGCCCGTTTCCCCGGCGTCGTCGGCACGGCCGTGAGCAAGATCTGCAAGTACGAGGTGGCCCGCACGGGCCTCCTCGAGGCCGAGGCCACCAAGTTCGGCCTCGACTTCACCATGGCCACCGTCAAGACGCGGACCCGGGCCGGCTATTACCCCGGAGCGGGGAGAATCCACGTCAAGCTCCTGGCCGAGAAGGGGACGGGGCGCCTCCTGGGGGGCCAGATCGTCGGCGTCGAGGGGGCGGCCAAGCGGATCGACGTTCTCGCCGCCTGCCTACACGGCCGGATGACCGTCCAGAATCTCGTCGACATGGACCTCAGCTACGCCCCTCCCTTCTCTCCCGTCTGGGACCCCGTCCAGGTCGCCGCCCGGGCCCTGCTCAAGGAGGTCTGATCGCGCCGGCTCAGCCGATCTGACGGAGGAAAGCCGTAACGTCGAACTCCCGGAGCCCCTGGCTCGTCCCGTCCAGGTGCTCCTCCATGGCCGCCATGGCCGCCTCCGGATTCTGTCCCGCAATGGCCTCGACGATCCGCTGATGCTGGGAGAAGACCCGCTTCGACCAGAGCAGGGGCTGTTCGACGATGCGGCGCCTTCGGAGGGGGACGATGACGCGCTCCGTTATGCCCACGAGCCCCTCGTGGACGCGCAGGAGGAGGACGTTCCGGGCCGCC
This sequence comes from Aminithiophilus ramosus, assembly GCF_018069705.1. Taxonomy (GTDB): domain Bacteria; phylum Synergistota; class Synergistia; order Synergistales; family Aminithiophilaceae; genus Aminithiophilus; species Aminithiophilus ramosus. The sequence goes on from NZ_CP072943.1 coordinate 2,694,591, forward strand.
TGGACGATCGTCCCGTGGAGGAGGGAGTTCCAGTGCGTCCCCTCCTCCACGTCGCGTTCCCCCTCGGCGTTGCTGAGGCGGAAGAGCTGATCCAGACAGGCGCGCAGTCGGGCCACATCCTCGTCGCTCCGTCGCGTCGCCGCCAGAGCCGCGGCGGGAACTTCGACGATGCGGCGCATCTCCACGGCCTGGGGGAGAATATCTTCGGGCCAGGCGATGAGAGAATCCAATCCCTGCGTCAGGTCGGCGCCGTCGACGGCCTTGACGAAAATGCCCTGGCGCTCGCGAACCTCCAGAAACCCCCAGGCCTCCAGGGCGATGACCGCCTCCCGGACAAGCTGACGGCTCTCCTGAAGGATATCGACGAGTTCCCGCTCCGTCGGCAGCTTGCCGTCGCAGACCAGCTGCCCTTCCCGCACCAGCCGGAGAATCCTCTCCGCCAGCGCCTTGCGCTTGGCATTCACGCCCCGTCACACCCCCACATGGCATCGAAGAAACTCTTGCGGAAATTGCATGCTTGCCCTCTTCCCGCAGCAATGCTATTATAACCTCGGTCCCTCTGATCAATCATGGTTGACCAGAGACGCAAGCCCCCTCAAGGGCCACAATTCGAAAGGTTTCGGATACGACGCGAGAAAGCAGGTGTCCTCCTTTGAGAAAAGCCTACGACGTACTCATCATCGGGGCGGGCGTCATCGGCTGCGCCATCGCCCGGGAGCTGTCGCGCTACAGACTGCGCGTCGCCGTTGTGGAAAAAGATCTCGACGTGGGCCTCGGAACAAGTTCCCGCAACAGCGGCGTCCTCCACGCGGGCTTCAATTACAGGCCGGGAACGCTCCAGGCCCGCCTCGACGTCGAAGGAAACGCCCTCATGAGCGGTCTCTGCCGCGACTTGAAGGTGAAGATCCGACGGATCGGCAAGCTGACGGTGGCCCGCGATGCCTCGGAGATCGGGGCGCTGGAGGCCCTGAGGGAACAGGGCGAGACCAACGGCGTCCCGGGGCTGGAGATCGTCGATCCCCGCTCCATGGAAAAGATCCAGCCCGGAATCCGGGGCGCGGCGGCGCTCTGGTCGCCGACGAGCGCCATCGTCTGCCCCTACGGCCTGACGACGGCTCTGGCCGACAACGCCTTCCGCAACGGCGTCCATTTCCACCTGGGGCAGGAAGTGGTCGCCATCGACCGCGAGGACCCCTCTCCCTTTCAGGTTTCCTCGCGCCGCGGCGATCGATGGGAGGCGAAGGTTCTCGTCAACGCCGCCGGTCTCTTCGCCGACGCCGTCGCTTCCATGGCGGGCGTCGGGACCTACCGTCTCTATCCCTGCCGGGGAGAGTACTACATCCTCGACAAGCGTCTCGGCGGAAGCCTGTCGACGCTGGTCTATCCCGCTCCCCGGAAGAACGCCCCGGGGCTGGGGATTCACCTGACGCCCACCGTGGACGGGAACATCCTCATCGGCCCCAGCGCCGAGTACGTCGACGCCCCCGAGGATTACGCCTGCACCGCCTCCGTCATGGCCAGGCTCCAGGCCGAGGGGAGAGGCCTTTTCCCAAAGCTTTCGACGGCGGACTTCATCGGCAACTTCGCCGGCATCCGGCCCAAGCGGACCTCCCCCGACGAGGGGGGCAATCGCGACTTCGTCATCGAAGACCGCCTGGACGTCCGGGGCTTCATCAACCTCGTCGGCATCGAGAGCCCCGGCCTGACCAGCGCTCCGGCCATCGCCGCCATGGTGCGCGGAATGATCGGCCGCCATCTCGACCTCGAAGAAAATCCCTCCTTCACGGCCCGGCGGGAGGGTCTGGAGGGGCGTTTCAGCGAGCTTCCTCCGGAGGAGAGGGCCGATCTCATCGCCTCCAACGGCAACTACGGCGAGGTGATCTGCCGCTGCGAACAAATCACCCGGCAGGAGATCATCGACGCCATCGGCAACCCCATCGGCGCCCGCACCCTCGTGGGAATCAAATACCGGTCCCGAGCCATGATGGGACGCTGTCAGGGAGGGTTCTGCATGCCCCGCATCATCCGCATCCTGAAAGAGGAGTTCGGCTACGACCCGAAAGACTTCCTGCTCCGAGGGACGGCGTCGCCCCTTTTCGTCGGCTCCCTCCGCGACGGGAGGGTCGACCGATGAACGTCCGGAAACGCGATCTCGTCGTCATCGGAGGGGGACCGGCGGGGTTGGCCGCGGCCATCGCCGCAAAAGAGGCCGGCTGCGACGACGTCCTTCTCGTCGAGCGGGACCGCATCCTGGGGGGCATCCTGAACCAGTGCATCCACGACGGCTTCGGCCTCCACACCTTCAACGAGGCCCTGTCGGGGCCCGAATACGCCTCCCGCTACATCGATCGCCTTCGCGGGCTCCCCATCGACGTCTGCGAGGGAACGATCGTCCTCAACCTCTCCAGGGATCGCCGTCTCCAGATGAGTTCCCGCCGCGGCTACGAGATCGTCGAGGCCAAGGCCGTCGTCCTGGCCATGGGATGCCGTGAGCGTCCGAGGGGAGCCCTCTCCATCCCGGGGACGCGGCCCGCCGGGATCTTCACGGCCGGGGCGGCCCAGAACCTGATCAACATGGAGAACGTCATGGTGGGGCGTCAGGCCTGCATCCTCGGCTCCGGCGACATCGGCCTGATCATGGCCCGGAGGATGACCCTTGAGGGAGCCCGGGTCGAAGCCGTCTTCGAGATCCTCCCCTATTCGAGCGGCCTGCCCCGCAACATCCGGCAGTGCCTCGACGATTACGGCATTCCCCTCTTCCTGGGCACCACGGTGACGCAGATTCACGGCCGAGACCGGCTCGAGGGGATCTCCGTCGCCCCTGTCGGCCCGGACCGCCTGCCCTGCGGGACGGAACGTTTCGTCCCCTGCGACACGCTTCTTCTCTCGGTGGGGCTCATCCCGGAAAACGAACTCTCCCGGGAGGCTCGAGTCCCCCTCGACGGCCGGACCAACGGAGCCGTCGTCGACGACACCTTCATGACGGAGGTCCCGGGGATCTTCGCCTGCGGCAACGTGCTCCACGTCCACGATCTCGTCGACTGGGTCTCCCTGGAGGCTTCCCGGGCCGGAGCCTTCGCGGCCCGCTACGTGGCCGAGGGAGGACCGGCAGGAGAGGCGACCGTCGAGGTCCGCCCCGGCGAGGGGGTGCGCTACACCCTCCCCCAGAAGATCGGCGGACGGAGGGACTGCTGCCTCTCGCTGCGCGTCACGGCTCCGGCCCGCAACCGTTCCGTCGCCGTCAGGGAGGGGGAGCGCCTCGTCAAGAGTCAGCGCTTCGCCCGTCTCCATCCGGCCGAGATGATCCGCCTCGATCTCAGGGCGGCCGACGTCGAAGGCTGCCACCGTCTGGAGGTAACCGTGGAATGAGCCTTCGCGAGTTCGTCTGCGTCGTCTGCCCCAACGGCTGTCTCCTTTCCCTGGAGATTTCCGCAGAAAAGCCCGCCAAGCTCCTCTCCCTTTCCGGTCAGGGCTGTCCGCGGGGGGAAATCTGGGCCCGCCAGGAGATCGAAAACCCCCTGCGCACCATCGCCAGCAGCGTCCTCGTCGCGGACGGCGATTTCCCCCTGGTCAGCGTGCGCACCGACGCCCCCATACCCCTGGCTTCCGTCCCGGCCGTCATGGCCGAGATCCGTCGCCTTTCCGTCGAGGCCCCGGTGAGGATCGGCGACGTGCTCCTCGCCGGTCCGGCGGGAACGGCGTGCAACGTCATCGCCACCCGCTCCGTCAGACGCATCTGAAAGGGCGGGACCGTGCCGGACCGCGCAGGAGACAGAGCCGCGTCGCAGGAGGAACGTTTTTCAGCGAGTCCCGTCGGGAACGCCGCCCCCCTCGGGCCTCCGAAGCGGAAAGAGGAAAGGAGCGTTTCGGAATGGCAAACAGCGTCGACGTCCTTTTTTCCGGCTTCCCCGGAAAGGCGGAGCAGACCTATCTGGGGTGGAGCACCGTCGCCCTCGTCCATACGGACGAGGGTCCCCTCCTCGTCGACACGGGAGGGCACGGGGCAAGGCCCTTCCTCGTCCGCGCCCTGGCGGAGCGGGGCCTGCGCTGCGAGGATATCGGCCACGTCTTCCTGACCCACCTTCACTTCGACCACTGCGCCAACCTATCCCTTTTCCCCAAGGCCCTCTTCTATCTGAGTCGGGCCGAGTGGGAACATGCCTGGACGGGAGAGGACCCCTGCACGCTCGAGGGGGTCTTGCCCCCCCTGAAAGGGGAATACGCCAAAAGGCTCGTCGAAACCGACGGCGAGGAGATTCTGCCCGGCCTTCGGGCCTACCTCACTCCGGGCCACACTCCGGGATGCCTCTCCCTGGTGGGCCGCGAGGGCCGTCAAAGGTGGGCCGTCTGCGGAGACAGCGTCAAGAACCGCATCGAGTTGATCCGTGAGGAGGTGGCCATGACCCGATCGCCCGAGGCGAGCGCGGAAAGCATCAGGAAGGTCAAGAAGATGGCCGACAGGGTTCTTCCCGGCCACGACTGCTGGTTGCGGATCGAAGAGGGGGCGATCGTCCCGGAAGGAGGAAACGACATCGAGATAACGTTGCCGGAGGGCATGTCGATGGGAGGCAGACGGATCATAACCCTGTCGTTGGATTGAGGGAGGGATTCACCGTGGAGTACCTCGGGATAGGAGAGTATTTCGTCGTGTTCGTGGGCCCCGCCATAGCCCCGATTCTGGTGTTGTGCTGGTTTTTAGCGAAAGACGGATCGAACCCCTAGAAGAAAGAGGAGGTGTCTTTCTCGTGAACGGAATCGCCTTCGGGCTTGTCGGCTATTTCGTCATCATCGTCGCGATCAGCTATGCCTCGACGCGGCTTCGGCCCATCGAGAATCAGAGCGACTACATCATCGGCAAGGGCTTCGGAAGCGTCGTCACGGGGCTGGCCTGCGCCTCGACCCTGGCCAGCGGCTATGCCTTCATCGGCCTCGTCGCCCTGGGCTACCACATGGGGTTCCTCGCCCTCTACCAGGCCATCCTGGCCCCCCTTTTCGACTTTCTCTGCTGGCGCTTCGTGGCTCCCAAGGTCAAGGCCTTATCTTCCAAACACCGTTCTCTTACGGCCGTCGACCTCCTGGCCTCCCTCCGCGGAGACCCGACCCATCTGATCCGCATCCTCAGCGGCATTACCGTCGCCCTCTTCATGTTCGCCTACCTGGGCTCCAACATCATCGCCGCGGGGAAGGCGGCCGGAGCCCTGAAAATCGACTACACGACGGCCATCCTGGGCTCTTCGGTCCTCGTCATCCTCTACGTCATGTTCGGAGGCGTCACCGCCGCCTACTGGGCCGAGGCCTTCCAGGGACTCATCATGGTCTGCATGTGCCTTTTCATGCCCGTCGCCGCCATCGTCCACATCGGCGGCCTCGGGGCATTCTTCACGAAGCTGCACCAGATCGACCCCCTCCTCGTCTCCTGGTCGGGAGGTCGGGCCGGCTGGCCCCTTTTCGCCGCCCTCTGGCTCTGGCTCGGCGTCGCCCTGGGCTTTCTGGGACAGCCTCAGGGGCTGCAGAAATTCGTGGCCATCGAGTCGGCCGGCAAAATCAAAGGGGCCGCCCTGATCGCCGTGACCTTCAACACCATGCGCCAGTATTTCCCCCTCATCCTGGGCCTCTGCTGCAGGATTCTCTTCCCCTCCCTCCAGGACGCCGAACTCTCCACGCCGACTTTCATCAGCTCTTTTTTCCCCAACTTCATGGGCGGCCTCATGCTGGCCGCCGTCTTCGCCGCCATCATGTCGACGAATTCCTCTCTTCTGTTGCAGGGAACGGCCGAACTCTCCGTCAACGTCCTGAGAAAGGGCTTTTTCCGCAACATCCCGAAGAGCGAGAGGTTCTACAAGCTCTTCAGCCAGATCTGCACCCTGATTTTCGGCGCCGTCGCCCTTCTTCTGGCCATGATGAAAGTCGATTCCGTCTTCAGCCTCAACCTTCTGGCCTGGGCCGGCCTGGCCGCCTCTTTCGGCCCGGGGCTCATCCTGGCCATCTACTGGAAGAAGACGACGCACCAGGGCATCCTGGCCGGCATCGTCACCGGAACGCTCTCGGCCTTCCTGTGGTACCACGGGGGGAAACCCCTCCTGGGACTCCATCAGGGAACGGCCTCCTTTTTCATCGCCTCGGCCGTGGTGATCGCCGTCAGCCTCGTCACCTACAGGGAAGAGGTCCGCGCCCTCTGACCCACCGGTCTCCTCCGACGAAAGCGCCTCCCCCGGAAGGAACTCCACTTCCCGGGCAAAGGCGGAGGAAGCGTCGGCTTTCCCGTCCTTCCGGGGAAAAGGCGCGTCGCGAAACCGACGATTCCACGCGGCCCGTCCTTCGATCGCCCTCGACGATCGGAGGACGGGCCGTACCCGTCGGTTGCCCGTGACCGGAAGGTCGCGCCTCGGCAGACCGTGCCGTCCCCCGCAGGCGACGACGCGCCACCGCCCACGGGGGACGGGGAGAGAGGCTCCGCCCCGTCCGAGGCCGCGCCGGATCTCGCCCCCGGGGAAAAGGCTCGAGCTCGAGCACCGCCGATTCTGAGCGGGGCGGCCCCTCGAGCGCACCTCGCTTCAGGGGCCGAATGTCCTTCCTGCCCGTCGCCGTCGGAAGCGACGGAAGAACCTTCGAACCGGCCATCCCCCGCCTCTCCCGACACCGTCTCATGGGACCAGGCAGGCCCGTGAGACGGACAAGAGAGGCGAATCCTTTATTCGGACGACATCGACCGAGATCCGCCGAGGCAGGAAGGGAGGTTTTTCGAAGGGGTATTTGATAGAATAGCCTGAAGAAGTGAACTTTTCGCGGAAAGGAGGAACGGGATCGACGGACTGCCTCGCCCCGCGGCGGCAGGAAACCGGAAACCATTTCGCTGTTCAGAGGAGGATTCGTCATAAGATGAAAAGAAGAAGCCCCATCACCGCCCTGGCCCGTCTCCTTCTGGCCCTGGTCCTCGCCTTCTCCCTCTCCGCCGAGACGCTGGCCTGCACCTCCGTCTTCGTCGGCAAGGAGGCCTCGGCGACGGGCAAGGTCCTCATCGCCCGCAACGAGGATTACCGGTCCGGATGGGCCAAGCACTTCATCGTCAACGAGGCCGTCGACGTCGCCTCCGGAGACGTCCAGACCCTATGGAGCGGCATGGAACTGGGCTATCCCGAAGGGATGACGAAGACGCTCAAGTACTTCTCCGTCCCCGACTGGGTCTACCTGGAAGACGACGAGTACGTCCCCATGGACGAGGTGGGCATCAACGAGGCCGGCGTGGCCGTCTCGGCCACGGAGACTCAGGGACAGAACGACACGGTGCGCACCCTGGGAATCAACCCCCTCGACGGCCTCATCGAGGAATCGCAGATCCCGTCGATCATCCTGCCCAGGGCCCGCACGGCCCGCGAGGGCGTGACGATCTTCGGAGCCGCCATCGAGACCTTCGGCGCCGAGGAGTCGGGCGGGTTCGCCATCGCCGACAAGGACGAAGTCTGGTACATCGAGTACTCGGGACGGCTCTGGGCGGCGGCCCGCGTCCCCGACGACCGCTACATCATCGTCCCCAACGAGAACGTCCTCTCCAACTTCAACCCCGCCGACGGGGAGAACTTCCTCGGAGCCGCCGACGTCCTGCCTCTGGCCCGGGAGAACGCCCTTCTGCCCGAGGCGGAGATGACCGACGCCTACGTCGCCGCCTACGGCTTCAACTTCGCCAAGGCCTTCGGCTCGGTGGGCAACTTCGCCGGCAACGGCGTCCGCGTCTGGTGGGGCCATCAGCATTTCACCCCCTCGCTCGTCCAGAAGCCCGCCCAGGAGCAGTACCCCTTCTTCATGAAGCCCGACGAGAAAATCACGAAGAAGGCCATCATGGACTTCCTCAAGTCCGACAACTACTACGGCACGACCTACGAGAACGCCAGGCCCGCCGTGAGGGACGTGGCCCGTCCCATCGCCGTCAGGACCAACATCGAATCGCACATCGTCGAAATGGGCCAGGACGACGAGACGCCCGGCGCCATCGGCAACGTCCTCTGGCTCGCCATGGGCAACGTCCACGACAGCGTCTATCTCCCCTTCTGCTCCGGCATCACCGAGATCCCCGAGGCCTACGGCAAGGGGACCGACGTCCGCGACGAAGAGTCGGCCTTCTGGGCCTTCTACGGACCGGCCAAGGATGCCCAGGGAAGCGACGACGCCTACGGGACCAAGCTGGAGAGGGCCCTCCAGGCCTACTGGAACCCCTACCAGGAGGCCCTCCTGGAGGCCCATGACGACTTCATCGCCTCGGCGAAGCGCAAATGGAGCGCCATCGGCACCGCCGACGCCGCCTCGGACCTCACGGCCTACCTGAACGACCAGGCCCGGGTCTTCTCCGAAAAGGCCCTGGCCAAGTCCCAGGAGTTCGCCGTCGAAATCGCGGCGATCGTCGACGTCGTCTCCGACGACCCGACGGTCTCCGACGACTTCGCGCCCCTCTTCGACGAGGCCGACGCCCCCAAGGCCGAAGACGTGGCGGGCTACGTCACCGCTTCGGGCTCCTCGTCGGGCGGATGCAGCGCCGGGGCCTTCGCTCCCGCGGCCCTGCTGCTGCTGGCACCTCTCGCCTTTCTCCGCCGCAGGAGCTGAGCCACGGCGCGACGGCGAAGGAGGCGGCGCCTGGGGCGCCGCCTCCTTATCTTTGCGTTTCTGCCGCGGGAATCGGGTCGGCTCAGACGATCCGGAAGGGAACGACGGCCGTGGGGTCGATGACGCGGAAGGTGAAGGACTCGGAGAGGAAGAAGCGGACCTTGCCGTTGCTGGCCTCTTCGAAGCCGATGGAGTAGTCCTGGCCGACGACGAGCTCGAAGTCGCCGCCGCGGAGGGAGACGACGAGAGCGCCGTCGAAATGGGGCGCCAAGATGACTTCGTCGACGAGGGATTCGACGCGCTTGCGCAGGGGATAGCCCTCGGAGCGGGTCTGAAGGACGTCCCAGAGGGCGGGACCGGCCACGAGGGCGTAGGGCCCCTCGACGGCACCGGCCTGGAGACGGCGCACGGCCTGGGCCAGTCCGGCCAGGATGGTCGCCCCCGTCTCGCAGGAAAGATCCAGGGCCTGATCGGCGCCGGCCTCGACGAGGCCGACGACGCAACCCCTTTCGAAGCCTTCGAAGACGGCCTTCTCCTCGAAACGGGCCATTTTCACGGCCGCCTCGACGACGGGGGCCAGATCGGGATCCTTGGCCCCACGCTCGATGTTGTCCAGCTCCCAGCGATCGAGCTCGAAGGAGACGCGGGCCTCGACGAGGGGCTGAACGGCGTGCACGCCGAAGCAGACGTCGCCCTCGCAGCGATTTTCGGGCATGTTCAATCTTCCCAGGGGAACGGCGGCGTAGTCCCAGCCCTTGGGACCGGCCACGTCGACGAAGCGCCGCGCCGAAAGATGGGCCTTGAGGGCCCGGCGTGCCTGCTCGTCGATCTCCTCCCAGGCGCTTGCCGTGATGGGGGCCAGAGAACGCTTGAGAATGTCCATGGAATCGATGCCTCCTTTCTCCAGAAAAACCTAGCGGCCCAGCCTGCCGATGCCCAGGCTTCGGGTTCCCGCAGAGCTGGCCGGAGCTTCGTCTCCGGTGGCACTCTCTTCGATCTCGGTGATGGGAGCCTCGGTGAAGAGATACGTCCGGAGAGCCTCGTCAACCTCGGGCATCGTCCGGCGAAGCCATTCGAGCACCATAGCGGCGTGCTCGATCTCTTCGTCGCGGTTGTGCTTCAGGATGGCCTTGATGGCCTCGTCCTGGCTCGCCGTCAGCCGCTGATGGTACCAATCGACGGCCTCGATCTCCTCCTTGAGGCTGTTCAGAGCCCTGACGATGTCGCGCGCCTCGGAAGTCAGTTCCGCCACAGGTTCGTGATACATCCCTTTCGGACCTCCTTTCGGATCGGCCTGGCCGATCGTTCCCGTCCCCTATCATAGAGCAGAGAGGGCGTGAAGGCAAAAGGCAGGGGCCGAGAGACCCTACTTCCACTTGCGGGCCAGTTCGGCAAGCAGTCCCTCGTCGCGGAGGGCCTGCAGGGCCTCGTTGACGGCGTCGAGCCTGTCGCAGGCCTCCCTGGGCAGGGCCAGGGCCTTTTCGGCCCCGATCAGCTTGAGGGTGAAGGCGAGACGGAAGGAACCTCGGTGGAGGGCGCCGGCGGCGTAGCTCGCGGCGACGGGCTCATCGACGAAGACGGCATCGACCTCCCCCGCCGCCAGGGCCGCGAAGGCCTCGTCGAGACGATCGAAGGCCCTGCGGAGAGGAAACTTGAGGTCGATGACATAGCGATCCTCCGCCGTTCCGGGCTGAACGGCGACGACCCGGCCCCGGAGCGCCTCGGGCCCTGTGGGGAAGTAGTCGCCTACGGCGACGACGAAGGCGCTGGGCGTGATCTCGTAGGGATCGCTGAAGGCGACGTGACGGGCTCTCTCCGGCGTGCAGCTCAGGCAGGCGGCGACGAGATCGATCTCGCCCCGCTCCAGAGCCGGGATGAGGGCGTCGAAGGGCATCTCCACCCACTGCACGGCCCACCCCAGCCGCTCGGCCAGAGCGGCGACGAGGTCGACGTCGAAACCGACGAGAGATCCCGAGACGTCTCGGAACTCGTAGGGCGGGTAGGTGCTTTCCGTCCCCACGCGAACAACGACCCCCTCGGCGGAGGCCACGGAGCAGGCCAAAAGGAGGGCCGCCAGAAAGAGGAGGACTCGCATCGCCCGACCTCCCTTCCCTGATAATGGAAATGCAATTGGATAGATGAACAGTTTCTAATATACCCTGAACGGAGCGGATGCGCAAGAGAGCCACGAAGGGGCAACGGCGCTCCTCTGACTGCAACGGAAGCGCCTGATCGATCAGGCCTCCGCGATCTCTCCGAGCAAGCCGATAGCTGCCGGAAGCTCCGTTCGATCTGAAAAGCCTCCCCGATCGCTGACGCGACTTCATGAAAGGCGCTTTTTTCAGAGATTCCTTAGTGTCCCTTGACACATTTCACAAACCTCCCTGTCAAGGGACACTAAAAATGTCATCTAAAAAGAGGGTCTGAGGGACAATGAAAGTGTCGCTTTCGAGGGGCTGAAATCGCCCCCGTCAACAGCCCGCCTTGGCTTTCCTCCGCGGCGGATGTCCTTTTAGGGAGGGGAACCCGTCCCTTGCTCGGAGCCGACCGCCGCGGCAGGAGGAGCGGGATTCTGTCGCCAGGGATGGTCTGCCGCCGGCTTCCTCTGCTTCTTCGTTTTGCATGGAGTGCCTGTTTTCGTCTCGATGACAGGCGGGGGAGTCGCAGGGGGCTCTTTGTCGACGGCTGCGAGATCGTAGAGCCCGTCATGGACAAGAGCCAGGAGTTTCCCGTCGAGCTTCTCGATGACCTTGACCGCCTGTCCCCTGGCAAGAAGCAGGGGGCGTCTGCGGGGGCCTATCAGGGAGTACAGTTTTCCGTCGAGGGAAATCGTCGAGTCTCCCGAGGCCTTCCGGTCGGTCTGGCGAGTCAGGAGGAGATCGAGAGCGGGGCCGTCCGGCGGAGGGAGAAAGGCAGATGCCCCCTCTGCGGGAGGACGAGCGAACCTCGGGTTATGGACCTCTCCCGGGTAGGCGGCGAGCAGGACGTTGGCCTCTTCGATCGTTTTCACTCCGGCCCGTCGGAAGGCGACGACGAGACGATCCTGAAGAGTTCCCCAGAGCCTTTCGATCCGCCCCTTCGCCTGGGGAGACCCTGCAGGGACATAGCGAGTTCCGAGAACCTCCAGAGCGCGGCCGAACTGGGTTACAGGCGCCGAGTCCTCCAGCTCCTCCTTGATCGTCAGTTTTTCCGACTTGGGAGAAAGGAAGATGGTGTGGCGGTCGGCGTAAAGCTCGCGAGGCACGCCGTGGCGATCAAGCATCTGACGGAGCACGCGGAAGTAGCCGAAGAGGCACTCATTCCTGGCCATCCACAGACCGAGGACCTCTCCTGTGGCATCGTCAATCACGCCGTGGAGAGTGCAACGCTCACCGATCTCGAACCAATCGAAAGGAGAGGCGTCCATCTGGACCAGATCGCCTCGTCGGGACCGTCGGACCCTGCGGGAACGCCGCTTCGGGGCCCGGTGGCGATGAACGAGGGACAGGTTCTCCGCGCGAAGGAAACGGGCGATGCTCTTGGCGCTCAGCACGAGATCATGCTCTTCGGCAAGGAGTTCGGCCATGTGCTGACAGCTCGTATCCCTGTAAAGACCCTTGGCCAGACTGACGACGAAATCCCGTGTCTCCTGAGAGATTCTGCGCCGGGACGGTTTGCCTCGTCCCTTGTGCAGGAGCCCCTGCGCTCCTTCTTCCCGGTAGCGTCGTTTGAGCCGAAAGACCTGACGGCGGCTCAGACCGAGCCGATCGGCCACCTCCTGAACCGTCAGGTTGCCCGCGACAGCCTCTTCCACCAACCCCAAGCGCCTTGCTTCTTTTGTCTTCATGAGTAGGTCTCTCCTGGTCGTCATAAGTGACATTTTCCCTGTCCTCTTCACGAGTGACAATACCATTGTCCGGCGACAATTTCACAAACCTCCCTTGACCGGCGGCGGCGACCGTGCTATAAGTATTCCAATCGTCATCGGTCTTTCGATGGCGGATCGTCCGGCAAGAGCCAACGGAGGTTTTCTCATGTCACGTCGCTGCGTCTTCTCCATGGGTTATTTTTTTACCAACGCGGGTCCCGCTCCGGGGTCGGCGTGAAGACGCGCTGAACCCAGCGAGCGAAGGGCCCTCACGAAAGTGAGGGCCCTTTTTTGTTTCCCCGTTTCCCAAAACAGTCAGGAGGAACGACACATGACAGCCGAGCAGAGAACGTCCCAACTTCGCGCCCTCATCGAACGTCTGTATGACAGGGTCCCCCTCTACAGGGAACGCATGGAGGCCCTGGGCATCGTCCCCGAAGACCTCCGTTCCCCCGAGGACCTCCGGAAATTTCCCTTCACCGTCAAGCAGGACCTCCGCGACGCCTATCCCTACGGGCTTCTGGCCTGCGACCGGTCCGATCTGGCCCGCCTCCACGCCTCGTCGGGGACGACGGGCAAGCCCACCGTCGTCGGCTACACCCGAAAAGACCTCGATCTCTGGGCGGAAGCCGTCAAGAACTGCATGGAGACGGCCGGCGTGGGGCCTCGCGACATCGTTCAGGTCACGTTCGGCTACGGTCTCTTCACGGGCGGCCTGGGCATCCACGACGGCGCCGAAGCCCTGGGGGCGACGGTCATTCCCGCCTCGGGAGGCTTCTCGGAACGGCAGCTTCTCCTCATGGAGGACCTGGGGACGACGGTCATCGCCTGCACGCCCTCTTACGCCCTCCATCTGGCCGACCTCATCGAGGCGCGGGGGCTGAAACTCAAGCTGCGGCTGGGAATCTTCGGAGCCGAGCCCTGGTCGGAGGCCCTCAGGAAGAAGATCGAGGAGCGTCTGGGCATCAGGGCCATCGACATCTACGGGCTCTCGGAGGTCATGGGACCCGGCGTCGCCATCGAATGCCCCTGCCAGGCGGGCCTCCACCTCCAGGAGGACCTCTTCCACGCCGAAATCGTCGATCCCGAGACGGGCCTGCCCCTTCCCGACGGCGAAGAGGGCGAACTGGTCCTGACGACGCTCGGCAAGGAGGGCATGCCCCTGCTCCGCTACCGGACCCGCGACGTCACCCGCATCCTGCCCGGAACCTGCGCCTGCGGTCGAGAGGGAACCCGCCTGGCCCGGATCAGGGGGCGCAGCGACGACATGCTCATCATCCGCGGCGTCAACGTCTACCCCTCCCAGATCGAGACGGCCCTGGGCCGCGTCGAGGGACTCTCCCTCCACTACCTCCTCGAGGTAAGCGACAAGGAAGGCCTCAAAGAGCTGACCGTCTGCTGCGAGCCCCTCGAAACGCTCGACAGGGAGGGCATGGCCCAACTGACCCGCAGGAGCCAGCAGGAACTTCTGGCCCTCCTGGGCGTCCGGGTCGGCTTCCGCCTCGTCGAGCCGGGAAGCCTGAGCCGCTCCGAGGGCAAAGCCGCCCGCGTCCGCAACGTGGCCTGACGGAGAGATTCCCTTTTCGAGCAAGAGCGAAGACGAGCCGAGAGGAGGCCATACCGTGCAACGGAAGGAAACGGAAAGAGGAGAAGAGGACAGAAGAGAACGCTACGCGAGCTGCTGCGAGGACTGGGGCGAGATCGCCCTGGGCTACGTCGAGGCCAGGAAGAGGGCGGAAGAGGCGAAAGAGGGGGAAAGGGCCTGAGAAAGGGGTCCGCTCCCGGCGCGCCGGAGCCATGGAAAGGGAGAGGGCCCCGACGGGGCCCTCTCCCTTTCTCGTCTCAGAGTTCCGACCGAAGCCGCTCGATCCAGCCCTTGACCCGTTCGGCCGTCGCCTCGGACTGGTTGTTGTCGTCGAGGGGAAGGCCGACGAAGGAGCCGTCGCGCACGGAAAGGCCCCGCCCCTCGTAGCCGTCGACGGGGCAGGAACCGACCACTTCGGCTCCCGCCTTGACGGCGGCATCGTAGAGAATGCCCAGGGCATCGACGAAGGTGTCGCTGAAGCCCACCTGGTCGCCCGTGCCGAAGAGAGCCACCTTCTTCCCCTTCAGGGAGAGCTTCTCGAAGGCGGGCAGAAAGGCCGCCCAGTCATCCTGAAGCTCGCCGAAACCCCACGTCGACGATCCCAGAAGAAGGGCCTCGTAGGACTCGAGGTCCTTGACGTCACACTGGGCCACGTCGACGACCGGGATCTGAAGGGCCTCCGCGATCGTCTCCGCCACCGCCTTGGTGGCTCCTGTCGTGCTGCCGTAAAGAACGATGCTCTTCTTCAATGCCGTTCCTCCTTGCTCGAAACTCTTCCGGAAGGGTGTCCCTCCGGAACCGATGAAAGCGCCCTCAGTTTGATGCTTCAAACAAAGGCTACCACAAGAGATCGGAAAGGACAAGAAGCATTCCCCCCCAATCGGCGGGCAAAGAAGGTCAGACACTCCGCCGATCCGGCCGGCGGCTCCGGCGTCGACGATCGGGCCTCGCGTCCACGTCGACGAGGGGGAGAGGGCTCCCGTCGACAGCCCCGGAGGGACGACGCCCGGGGCCTGTGTCTTCATGGACGTCGGGCGCCGCCGAAAGGGACAAGTTCCGAAGAAATCCGTCCTCCCTCCAGGAGGCCGGAGCGGCAGGACCGACGAGAGAGGAGACGGCTCCGAGGCCGCCCTTGACGCCCCTAAGGCGGAGGCGTATGATCGTCACGTAAACTCGACTTAAGTGGTTGGGTATAGGAGGCGATCTCATGAAGCTCTCGACGAAGACGCGCTACGGCCTGAGGGCCCTCCTCGATCTGGCCCGTCAGGACGGCACTCTGCCCGTCCCTCTCCGGGAGATCGCCGAAAGGCAGGGCCTCTCCGAGGCCTATCTGGAGAAGCTTCTCGGCCTCCTGCGACGGAAGGGGCTGGTCGAGACGGTCCGAGGCGTCCAGGGAGGCTACAGGCTGGCGACGACGGCCTCGAACATCACCGTCGCCCAGGTGCTCGACGTTCTCGACGGGCCCATCCGTTTTTCCGACTGTGCCTCCGGCGGTCACTGCCGGCTGAGGGAGGCCTGCCCCGCCAACAGCCTCTGGACCCGTCTTCAGGCCGGCGTCGAACAGGTTCTGCGGGAGACGACGCTGGAGGATCTCATCAACGACAGCTTCGCTTCAAGGGAGGGGTTCGAATGAAAGCCGGAATCTACATGGACTACGCCGCGACGACCTTCGCGGCACCGGAAGTGGTCGAGGCGATGATGCCCTACTTCACCGATTCCTTCGAGAATCCGTCGTCGCTCTATTCCCGTTCCGACGGGAACAAAAAGGCCCTGGCCGAGGCACGACGCCGCGTCGCCGCCGTGATCGGCGCCGCGCCCGAGGAGATCTACTTCACCGGCAGCGGGTCGGAGGCCGACAACTGGGCCCTCAAGGGCGCCGCCTTCTCGCCCCGCCGCAGGGGGAAACACGTCGTCACCACGGCCGTGGAGCACAAGGCCATCCTCGAGACGGGCCATTTCCTGGAGCGCAACGGCTTCGACGTGACCTACCTCCCCGTCGACGGGAAAGGGCTCGTCAGGCTTGACGACGTGAAGGCGGCCCTTCGGGACGACACGGTCCTTCTTTCCGTCATGTTCGCCAACAACGAGGTGGGAGCCGTCCAGCCCGTCGCCGAGCTGGGAGCCCTCTGCCGGGAGAGGGGAATCCTCTTCCACACCGACGCCGTCCAGGCCGCCACCCACCTTTCCATCGACGTCGAGGCCATGAAGATCGACCTTCTCTCCATGGCGGCCCACAAGTTCTACGGCCCCAAGGGGGTCGGAGCCCTCTACATCCGCAGGGGCGTCGTCCTGGACAATCTCGTCCACGGCGGCGGCCAGGAGAAGGGGCGCCGGGCCGGGACGGAGAACGTCCCCCTCATCGTCGGGATGGGGAAGGCGGCCGAAATGGCCATGGCCGAGATGGAGGTTGAGAGAGGACGCATCGCCTCCCTGAGGGACGATCTCATCGCCAAGCTCCGTCGGGCCATCCCCTACGCCCGCCTCAACGGCCCCGAGGGAGAAAGCCGCCTGCCGAACAACGTCAACATGAGCTTCATCGGCGTCGAGGGCGAGACGCTCCTTCTCGACCTCGATCTGGCGGGGATCTCGGCCTCGACGGGAAGCGCCTGCGCCTCGGCCTCTCTCGAACCCTCCCACGTCCTCATGGCCATGGGACTCTCCCACGAGGAGGCCCACGGCTCGGTGCGGCTCACGCTCGGGAGGCGCACCACGATCGCCGAGATCGACGCCGTCGTGACGGCCCTGACGGAGATCGTCGCCCGGAGACGGGCCATGTCCCCCCTCTGGGAGGACTTTCTGAAGACGAAGGAGGCCTGAGAGCCATGCTTTACAGCGAAATCGTCATGGACCACTTCCGCAATCCCCGCAACGTGGGAGAGATCGAGGACGCCGACGGCATCGGCGAGGTGGGCAACGCCAGGTGCGGCGACATCATGAAGATGTACATCAAAGTCGACGACGACCGCATCGTCGACGTCAAGTTCAAGACCTTCGGCTGCGCCTCGGCCATCGCCTCGTCGAGCATGGCCACGGAGATGATCCTGGGCAAAACGATCGGCGAGGCCTGGGAGCTCTCGAACCGGGCCGTGGCCCAGGCCCTGGACGGCCTGCCTCCGGTGAAGATGCACTGCTCCGTCCTGGCCGAGGAGGCCATCCACAAGGCCATCAACGACTACCGGCGCCGCAGGGGCCTCGAGGCCTGGGAGGAGAAGAGCCACGACGACCTCGTCGAGGGGCACAGCCATCAGGGCTGCGGCATGTGAAGAATCCCGTGCCTGTTGCCGGGAACATCTTCGGCGGCAGGCACGCAGGAAGACCGGGTGCGACACCCCCTTCAGCTGCCGTCTTCGTAGGACTTCCGGGACGGGCCCGGCCCTTTGCAAAAACTTTTTTCAAAACCTGGTTCCTGCGGTGATCGGAACGATTCTGAAACCATGACACAAAGGCACGTTCGTTTCGGAAGGCCGGCAAAGCCCGTTCGCTAAGCCTTGCAATCACCGAGGCATCGGGGTACCCGAAACCCATGGGGCCGCGCTGAAGCTGGCGAAAAAGCCCGACGCTGACACCTGGCGAAAGACACAGGATCTTTCCCCTGTCAGTCGGCGATAGGGTCCACAGAAAGCCACTAGATTAAGAAAAAATTCATATTCTCGTTCAATCGATCTTCTCGCTGGAATGACACCTGATATTTTGAATTCCCATCGAAGAGGTTTAGGCGACCACCGCCTAAACCTCTTCGATGTTTTATCGCCATTGCTTACGGAGCGGAATACCACAGAAGCGCCCGTCCGCCCACGAGGCGGCCGTGGAAAGCAGAGAAAGGCACCTCGGACCCACGCCGACGAGGTCATGCGAGCGGACCTCGAAGCAGCGAACCCGACAGAGTTTATCTTGACGGACCTGCGGGTTCAGCACAAAGATCAACTCTGGTCAAAAAGTCGATTTTGTGCTAAAATAAAGAAAGATCATTCTATTTAAAGGTTAAAAAATTGAAAGGGGATGTTTTTATGGTTCGAATCATTAAGATCCTGTCTGTCTTTTTGGCCCTCCTGTTGGCGGCAGGGGCCCTTCCCGTCTCGGCCGATTCTCCGGAGGAGCGGATCTCCGGCTCCGTCAAAACCCTCAGAGCGATGATCCAGCAACAGGACGTGGAGCAAATGGCTCATCTGCTCTCCAACGCCCGAGGCGTCGTCATCTTTCCCGCCGTCTATAAGGCCGGATTCGTCTTCGGCGGTCGTTACGGCGAGGGACTCCTCCTCAAGTACGATCCCAAGACGCGGCGCTGGTACGGCCCCAGCTTCATGACCATAGCCGGAGCCTCCTGGGGGCTCCAGATCGGCGTCCAATCGACGGCCCTCGTCCTGGTCATCACCAATGATCGGGGGATGGAGGGCTTCATCGGCAACAAGGTGACGCTGGGCGGCGATTTCGCCGTCGCCGCCGGACCCGTCGGACGAAGCGCGCAAGCCGCCACGGACGGCAAGTTCGAGGCTTCCATCTACAGCTACTCCATGAGCAAGGGGCTCTTCGCCGGACTCTCCCTGGAGGGAGCCGCCGTCAGCGTCGACGAGAACGCCAATCGCGCCTATTGGGGAAGCCCTATGACCTCCCGTCAGGCCATGGATAAGCGGGCCACGTCGTCGAAGATGCAGGCTCTGTTGAAGGAGCTCAACGCACTCATCCGCAAGGCCAAGTAACGCCGATCGGACGTTCAACGCCTCCGCCGAAGGCGCAAAAAGACGGAGAGAAGGGTTTTCCCTCGCCTTTCCTATCTTCACCCCCCGCAGAAGACTCAGGGGGCGGCCCGCCGGGCCGCCCCCTGAGTCTTGAAGTCCGGAAGATCGCTCACAGGCTGTAGCTTCGGAGGACCTTGCCCATGAGCCCGATGCCGTCGCGGATCCGCTCGGGCGGCATGTTGGAGAAATTGAGGCGCAGCGTGTTCTCGTGGCCGCCGTTGGGATAGAAGGCGCCGCCGGGAACGAAGGCGACCTTCTCCTTCAGGCACCGGGAGAGGAGGTCTCTGGCGTTGATCCCCTCGGGCAGTTCGACCCAGGTGAAAAGCCCCCCGTCGGGTCGGACGAAGCGCACCGACGGGGGGAACTCCCTTTCCATGGCCTCGAGCATGACAAAGCAGCGTTCGCGGTAGAGGGCGACGAGTTTCTCCACGTGTTCCTCGATGTCGTAGGCCTCCAGGTAGGCGTCGATCTCGCGTTGGCTGATCGTCGACGTGTGGAGGTCGCCGGCCTGTTTGACGAAGACGAACTTCTCCATGATCTCCGGAGAGGCGGCGATCCAGGCGATGCGCATGCCGGGGCAGAAGACTTTCGAGAAGGTGCCCTGGAGGATGACCTGCCCCCGGGTGTCCATGGATTTGAGGGCCGGAAAGATCGGCCCCTGGAAGCGCAGCTCCCCGTAGGGGTTGTCCTCGACGACGACGACGTCGAACTGCCGGACGACATCCATGAAGGCCTCGCGGCGCTCGACGGACCAGGTGCGCCCCGTGGGGTTCTGGAAGTCGGGGATGACGTAGATGATCCTGGCCCGAGGTTCCGACCGAAGGACCCGCTCCAGGTCCCGGGGATCCATGCCGTCGTCGTCGGTGGCCACCTCGACGAAGCGGGGCGAATAGCCCAGGAAGGCCGAGATGGCCCCCAGGTAGGTGGGGCTCTCGCAGATGACGGCGTCGCCGTCGTCGAGGAAGACCTTGCCGGCATAGTCCAAGGCCTGCTGGGAACCGGACATGACGAGGATGTCCCCGCCTTCGAGAGCCGTCCCGAACTTGGCGTTCGTCCTGGCGGCGATCTTCTCCCTCAGGGGGAGATAGCCCTCGGTGGTGGAGTACTGGAGCGCCTCCCGACCGCACCGTTCGAGCACCTCCGCCGTCACCGTCTTGAGCTCCTCGATGGGGAAGAGCTCCGGCGCCGGCAGCCCTCCGGCGAAGGAGATGATCTCGGGATCGGCCGTCACCTTGAGGATCTCCCGGATGTCCGATGCCCTGAAATGGCCCATCCTGTCGGCGAACTTGATTTTCACTCTATCCAGCCTCCCTCGGAACGTTTGGCGGCCATTATACCCCCTTTGCATACGGACCAGGTAGGACCTTTCTCCCCCTCCTTCCAGCGCCTCAGATAAGCGGCTAAGATAAAAACAAAGGATTGTTCCCGCCAGGCCGTCGCGGCCCGCCCTTCGGGGGGATCTCGCGGCCGCCGGGAGACCGAAGCTCGACACTCGAAAGGGAGGCGGTACTGTGAAGCGCGTCAGCATCCTGAACCACGTCATCGGCCCCATCATGCGGGGCCCCTCCAGCTCCCACACGGCCGGCCCCCACCGCATCGGCCGCATCGCCCGCGATCTTCTGGGCGAAAAACCCCTTCGGGCCGATTTCTTCTTCCACCCCTCGAGCTCCCTGGCCGTCTGCTACCACGATCAGGGAAGCGACCTGGCCTTCGTCACGGGGCTGCTGGAGCGGGAACTGACCGACGGGGCCTTTCACGTCATGTTCGACGAGGCCCGGGCCGAAGGTCTGGAACTCTCCTTTTCGCTGGAGCCCTTCGACGAGGCCGACCACCCCAACAGCGCCCTCATCCGCCTCGGCGGAACGGGAGGGGCCTCGGTGACGCTCCACGCGCGCTCCGTCGGCGGCGGCTCCATCGAGATCGCCTCCGTCGACGGCTTCCCCCTATGCCTCGTCGGAGACAGCCACGAGCTCCTCGTCGAGGTCGAGAAGGGCTTCGAGGCCGCCGCTCTGGAGAGACTCACCGCCTGGGACGCCAAGGCCGAGAGGATCGAGGGGGCGACGTCGACGCTCCTTCACGGCTCCTCCTGTCGCGAACCGGGGGAATCCCTGCTGGAGAGCCTCCGAAAAGACCCGGGGCTGCGCAACCTCCGCCGCGCCCGTCCCGTCATGCATCCCCTCTGCGGAGACCCTCTCTTCGCCGACACGGCCGAACTTCTCGCCCTGGCCGACGGAGAGGGATGGAGCCTGGCCGAGGCGGCCCTGGCCTACGAGGGACGCCTTCTTGGCCTCTCGCGTGAGGAGCTCATGCAGGCGATGGACCGACGCCTTGCGGTCATGATCGAATCGGTCCGCCAGGGGCTGGAGGAGAGGCCCGCCATGAGGCTTCTCGAGCCCACGGCCGCCAAGCTCTTCGCCGCCGAAAGGGGGGGAAAGACCTTCCTGGGAGGCCCCCATGTCCGGGCCGCCGCACGGGCCCTGGCGGCCATGCACGCCAACGGCGGCAGCGCCGTCGTCTGCGCCGCCCCGACGGGAGGCTCGGCAGGCGTCATCCCCGCCGTGGCGACGACCCTCATGGAGGATCTCGGCCTATCGCGGGAGGCGACGGTGAAGGCCCTCTGGGCTGCGGGAGCCGTCGGCCTGGCCCTCGACCGGAGGAGCACCTTCGCCGCCGAAGTCTGCGGCTGCCAGGTCGAAATCGGCGCGGCCGGCGCCATGGGCGCCGCCGCCGTCGTCGAAGCCGCCGGCGGAAGCGCCTCTCAGGCCTGCGACGCCGCCGCCACCGTCTTCCAGAACGTCATGGGCTCCGTCTGCGATCTCGTCCAGGGCATCGTCGAGATTCCCTGCCACAGCCGCAACGCCGCCCTGGCCTCACAGGCCTTCCTCTGCGCCGACATGATTCTCGGCGGCTACGAGAATCCCGTCCCCCTCGACGAGACGATCGACGCCGTCGATTCGACGGGACGGATGCTCCCCGAGGAACTGCGCTGCACCGCCCGCGGGGGGCTGGCCCTCTGCCCCTCTGCCAGAGCCATGAGACGCCGCCCTTAAGAGCCGAGAGAATCCGCTTCGCGAATGAGTCCCGAAGAGCCGCGTCAAGCGGGCAAGGTCGAGGAAAGAGAGGCTGAAAAGAGATGAACGTGACGAAGAGACAGATGATCGCCGCGGCGGTCCTCGCCGCCGCCCTGGGGTTTTTCCTCACCCTCGGGGGGCGCGAGACGCCTCAGGAGACGACGAAGGCCGCCCGCCCCGTCAAGACCGTCGTCGTCGGCGTCGGCGAAGGAGGTACCCTGAGGACCTTCCCGGCCCGGGTCCAGGCCAACCAGCGCGTCGATCTGGCCTTCCGCGTCTCCGGTCCTCTCGTCGAACTGCCCGCCTCGAAGGGCAAGCCCGTCGCGGAAGGCGAGCTGCTGGCCCGCATCGATCCCCGCGACTTCGACATACGCCTGGCCAACACCCGAAGCGCCCTCGACAACGCCAAGGCTCAGCTTTCGGCCATGAGGGCCGGCGCCCGCAAGGAGGACATCGCCGTCCTCCAGGCCCAGCTCTCGTCGGCCAAGGCCCGGCTTGCCGAGGCCCAGTCCCAGTTCAGCCGCTACGAGGCCCTCTACCGCGACGGAGCCGTATCGGCCGCCGAGTACGACCGGGTCAAGTCGAACTACGAGGTCGCCAAGGCCCAGGTGGACCAGGCCGCCCAGGATCTGCGCAAGGGGCAGTCCGGCTCCCGCCCCGAGGACATCCAGGCCATGGAATCGACGATCCGAGGCCTCCAGTCCCAGGTCGACGCCTCCCAGGCGGCCCTGAAGGACACCGAGCTTCGGGCTCCCTTCTCGGGCGTCGTGGCCGATCGCTACGTCGACAACTTCCAGATGGTCCGGGCCGACTCGCCCGTCGTGACCCTCCAGGATCTGGACGCCATCGAGCTCGTCATCGCCCTTCCCGAGAGGGACCTGGCCCGGGCACGGGCCATCGGCAAGCCCCGCATCCGGGCCCGCTTCGACGCCCTCGAGGGACGGACCTACGCCGTGGCCCTCAAGGAAGTCTCCACTCAGACCGACCCCCAGACCCAGGCCTACAGCGTCTCCTTCGTCATGGCCAAGCCGAAGGAGCTCCTCCTCCTGCCGGGGATGACGGCCGAGATCCTCATCGATCTCGAAGGCGGAGGCAGCGACGCCACGCTCTTCGCCATCCCCCCTTCGGCTCTGATGGCCGACGGCGGCGAGAGCCAGTCGGTCTGGAAAGTCGACGAGGCGGCTCTCACCGTCCATCGCACCGCCGTCACGGCCGAGGGCTACAAGGGCGAGAGCGTCCTCGTCCGGGGGCTCTCGGCGGGCGACCGCATCGTCACGGCCGGAGTGAACCTCCTCTCCGAGGGCGACGTCATCACCCTCTTCGACGAATCGAACTGAGGCGGCGGACATGAACATCGCCTCCTTCGCCATCAGAAAAAAGACGGTCACCCTCTTCCTGACGGTCCTCATGGTCGTCGGCGGCATTCTGGCCTACGGCCGCCTGGGCAAGCTCGAGGACCCCGAATTCACCATCAAGACGGCCGTCGTCGTCACCACCTATCCCGGCGCCACCCCTCGCGAGGTGGAGGAAGAGGTCACCGACGCCGTCGAGACGGCCGTCCAGCAGCTGGGCCAGGTCAAGCGGGTCCGCTCCATCTCTCAGGAGGGCATGTCGACGGTCTACGTCGACATCAAGGACACCTACACGGCCCAGGACCTCCCCCAGATCTGGGACGAGCTGCGTCGCAAAGTCAACGACGGGCAGAGGAACCTCCCGCCCGGAGCGGGCCCCTCTCTGGTCAACGACGACTACGGAGCCGTCTACGGCGTCTACTTCGCCCTCACCGGCGAGGGGTACTCCCTGGAGGAGCTCCGCCGGACGGCCGACTTCCTGCGCAAGGAGCTCCTCCTCGTCGACGGCGTCGCCCGCGTCGAGATCGGAGGCATCCAGAAAGAGGGCGTCTTCGTCGAGATCGCACGGGCCACCCTGGCCCAGCTCGGCATCCCCCTGAACCAGATCGTCCAGAGCCTTCAGGCCCAGAACCTCGTCGTCTCGACGGGCAAAGTCGACGTCGGGGCCGAGCGCCTCCGCATCGATCCCACGGGGGCCTTCACCTCCGTCGAGCAGATCGGCGGCCTCCTCCTCCGGGGCTCCACGGGAAACCTCATCCGCCTCGACGACATCGCCGTCATCAGCCGCGAACCCGTCACGCCCTCCCAGTCCCTCATGCGCTTCGACGGCAGACCCGCCATCGGCCTGGGCGTGGCCAACGTGGCCGGAGGCAACGTCATCACCATGGGAGAGGCCGTCAAGAAACGCCTGGCCGAACTGGAGGGGCAGATCCCCCTGGGCATGGACCTGGGCCTCATCTACTACCAGTCCGACACGGTCCAGGCGTCGATCGACAACTTCGTCGTCAACCTCATCGAGGCCGTCGTCATCGTCATCGCCCTCCTCCTCGTCTTCATGGGCCTCCGGACGGGCCTCCTCATCGGCGTCATCCTCCTGCTGACGATCCTGGCCACCTTCGTCGCCATGAAGACCATGGCCATCGACCTCCAGAGCATCTCTCTGGGAGCCCTCATCATCGCCCTGGGCATGCTCGTCGACAACGCCATCGTCGTCGCCGACGGCATGCTCGTCCGCATCGAGACGGGTCAGGACGGGGAACAGGCCGCGGCGGCCGTCGTGAGCCAGACCCAGCTGCCCCTCCTGGGCGCCACCTTCATCGCCATCCTGGCCTTCGCTCCCATCGGACTCTCGCCGGATTCGACGGGCGAGTTCTGCCGGAGCCTCTTCCTCGTCGTCGCCATCTCTCTCTCTTTGAGCTGGATTCTGGCCGTCACCGTCACCCCCCTTCTGGGCGTCATGACCCTCCGGTCCTCGCCGGCCATGGAGGGCAAGGATCCCTACGGCGGCAGGCTCTACGACCTCTACCGCTCCGTCCTCCTTTTCTGCCTGAGGAGACGGGCCGCCACCGTCGCCGTGACCATGGGACTTCTGGCGCTGGCCTTTTTCGGCTTCGGCCGCGTCCCTCAGACCTTCTTCCCCGACTCGTCCAGCCCCCAGTTCTCCATGGACTTCTGGTGGCCCCAGGGGACGCGCATCGAGGAGACGTCCGATCAGATCCGGCGCGTCGAGACCTTTCTCCTCGAACAGCCCGAGACGGAGTCGGTGACGACCTTCGTCGGCCAGGGAGCGCTCCGCTTCATCCTCAACTACACGCCGGGCGACCCGGGCAGCAACTACGCCCAGATCATCGTCAAGACCCGCGACGCCGCCTTCACCCGTCCCCTCATGGAGAAGGTCCGCACGGCCGCCCAAAGGGACCTGCCCGACGTGGAGCCGCGCATCAAGGCCTTCGCCAAGGGAACGTCGAGCGGAGCCAAGGTCCAGGTCCGCCTCGTCGGATCCGACAACGACGTCCTCCGCCGACTGGGCGAGGAGGCCCGGGGCCTCATGATCGCCGACGGCAGGACCGTCAACATCCGCAACGACTGGGAAAACCGCGTCAAGGTCATCCGCCCCGTCATCGACGAGGCCCGGGCCCGCCAGGCGGGCCTGAGCCGGCCCGACATCGCCGGAGCCCTCGAACTGGCCTTCGGCGGCACCCGGTCGGGACTCTACCGCGAGGGCGACCGCCTGATCCCCATCATCGCCCGCTTTCCCGCCGCCGAGCGGGACAACGTCGAGACCCTGCCCGACACGCCCGTCTGGAGCCCCCTCGTGGGACGCTACATCGCCCTCAGCCAGGTCACGGAGCGACTGGCCACCGTCGCCGAAGATCCCGTCATCCGCCGCAGGGACCGGATGAAGACCCTCACCGTCGAGTGCGACGCCGGGGACGGCGACGCCAACGCCCTCCTCGAGCGCCTCCGCCCCCGCGTCGAGGGGCTCTCCCTTCCCCAGGGCTACCGCATGGAGTGGGGCGGCGAATACGAGAGCTCCCGAGACGCCCAGAAGGGGCTCATGGGGATGATCCCCCTGGGCTTTCTGGCCATCGTCGTCATCCTCGTCGTCCTCTTCAACGGCCTCAGGGAGACGGGGCTCATCCTCCTCTGCCTTCCCCTCTCCCTCATCGGCATGACGGCGGGACTCCTCCTCATGGGCCAGCCCTTCAGCTTCATGGCCCTCCTGGGCTTCCTCAGTCTGGCCGGCATGCTCATCAAGAACGCCATCGTCCTCCTGGACCAGTTCAATCTCGAGATCGGCCAGGGCAAGCCGCCCTTCCAGGCCATCGTCGACTCCTCCGTGAGCCGGACCCGGCCCGTCCTCATGGCGGCCCTGACGACGGTCCTGGGCATGATTCCTCTCTACTTCGACGCCCTCTTCGCCTCCATGGCCGTGACGATCATGTTCGGCCTCTCCTTCGCCACGGTCCTGACGCTCCTCGTCGTCCCCGTCCTCTACGTCCTCTTCTTCCGCATCAAGGAGGAGAATGCCTGAACGAAAGACCTCTTTCCCTGTGCCCGGTCGGCCCCGTCTCGTCCGCAAGTGATATATTAGATCGCCTCGGAGCGGATCGAAAAGAAGAGATTCTTCTCGAAAAACCTTCGGCCAGAGGAAGGCGAAAGAGCCACAACCCCCTCGACGAGGCCGAAAAGGAGCCGGTCGGGCGGGCGGGACGCCTCGGTCCGACGGAGAAAGGGCGATTGTGAGAGCTCCCGACGGGACCGGGATCGGCCGGAGGCGTCTTTTTGTCCGATAGGACGATAACCCCTTGACCTTTTTCCCCCCTTGCCCTATATTGTAGATACATCACATACTAAACAGAACTTGGAGAGCTTTCTTTCTCTTCTTCTCGGTCCTGCGGCGCTCCAGGCGGGACCGGCTCTCCGAAGCCCCGCGGCAACGGTCTTTTTTTATCGCCAAGATTGGGGGATGACGGACATGAACGAACGCGTCAGAAGGTTGAGAAGAAAGAGTTTCGAGGCCCAGCCCCGCATCTCCGTCGAGAGGGCTCTTATCGAGACGGAGTTCTACCGCGAGAATTACGGCAAATACCCTCTCCCCGTGCTGAGAGGCCTCAATTTCAAGAACCTCTGCGAGAAGCAGACCCTCTACATCGGAGAGGACGAGCTCATCGTCGCCGAGCGGGGACCGGCTCCCAAGACGGTCTCGACCTTTCCCGAGCTGACCTGTCATTCCGCCGAAGACCTTCAGATCCTCAACTCGCGCGAGATGGCCCGCTACCTCGTCGACGAAGCCGACATCAAAGCCTACGAGGAGAAGGTCATCCCCTACTGGCGGGGCCGGAGCATGCGGGACCGGGCCTTCGCCCACATCCCCCAGGAGTGGAAGGACCTCTACGAGGCCGGCGTCTTCACCGAGTTCATGGAGCAGCGCGCTCCGGGCCACACCACCCTGGACGGCAAGATCTACCAGAAGGGCATGCTCGACTTCAAGGCCGACATCGAGAAGTCCCGAGCCGCCCTGGACTGGCACAACGACCCCGAGGCCACGGCCAAGGACGAGGAGCTTCAGGGCATGGCCCACTCCTGCGACGCCATCATGATCTTCGCCCGCCGCCATGCCGAGCTGGCCGAGAAGATGGCCGCCGAGGAGAGCGACCCCGTCCGCAGGGCCGAGCTGGAGCGGATCGCCGCCAACTGCCGCTGGGTTCCCGCCCATGCCCCCCGCGACTTCTGGGAGGCCATCCAGATGTACTGGTTCGTCCACCTCGGAACGATCATGGAGCTCAACGGCTGGGACGCCATGAACCCGGGCCATTTCGACCAGCACCTGACCCCCTTCTACGAGAGGGGCATCGCCGACGGCACTCTGGACCGGGAGAAGGCCAAGGAGCTCCTCTCCTGCTTCTGGATCAAGGTCAACAACCAGACGGCCCCTCCCAAGGTGGGCGTCACGGCCAAGGAGAGCGGGACCTACAACGACTTCACCAACATCAACCTGGCCGGGCTGAAGCGAGACGGCTCCGACGGCAGCAGCGAGGTGACCTACCTCATCCTCGAGGTGGGCGACGAGCTTCATCTCCTTCAGCCCCAGTTCAACGTCCAGGTGAGCCGCAAGACGCCCGACCGGGTCCTCAAGGCCGCGGCCAAGGTGATCCGCAAGGGTTACGGCTACCCCTCGATCTTCAACGCCGACGAGGTCGTCATGGAGCAGGTCCTCAAGGGCAAGACCGTCGAGGACGCCCGCGAGGGCGGCACAAGCGGCTGCATCGAGACGGGCTGCTTCGGCAAGGAGGCCTACATCCTCACGGGCTACCTCAACGTTCCCAAGATCTTCGAGCTGACCCTCAACGACGGCGTCGATCCTCTGACGGGCAAGCGGATCGCCCCCGCCACGGGCGACGCGACGGCCTTCAAGAGCTTCGAGGAGCTCTACGAGGCCTTCGAAAAACAGCTCAAGTACGCCGTCGACTGGAAACTGCGCGTCAACAACTTCCTCGAGCAGATGTACGCCACCTATGCCCCGGCCACCTTCCTCTCCGTCGTCATGAGCGACTGCATCGAGAAGGGTCGGGACTACTACAACGGCGGCCCCCGGTACAACACCAACTACATCCAGTGCTGCGGCATCGGCACCGTCACCGACAGTCTCTCCGTCATCAAGAAACACATCTTCGAGGAGCAGAGCCTCACCATGGAGAAGCTCCTCGAGGTCCTGGCCAAGGACTTCGAGGGCGAAGAGGCCCTTCGCCAGAAGTTCATGAACAAGACGCCCTTCTTCGGCAATGACGACGACTACGCCGACTCCCTGGCCAAGCGGGTCTGGAACAGCCTGACGGGCGAGATCAACGGCAGGCCCAACACGAAGGGCTCCCGCTACTACATGGACGGCCTCTCGACGACGTGCCACGTCTACTTCGGCAAGATGCTGGGGGCCACGCCCAACGGCCGCCTCGCCCATCTGCCCGAATCGGACGGGACGTCGCCCTCGCACGGCGCCGACCGCAAGGGCCCCACGGCCGTCGTCAAGTCCCTGGGCAAGCTGGACCAGGTCAACTCGGGCGGAACCCTTCTCAATCAGCGCTTCCTGCCCCAGGTCCTGGCCGACGACACGGGCCTCGACAACCTCGTCCACCTCGTCCGGACCTACTTCAGCCTCGACGGCCATCACATCCAGTTCAACATCGTCGACACGGCCACCCTCGAGAGGGCCCAGGCCGATCCCGACAGCTACAGGGATCTGCTGGTCCGCGTCGCCGGCTACAGCGACTACTTCGTCGACCTCGACATCTTCCACCAGAACGAGATCATCAGCCGCACCGCCCAGGAGAGCTTCTAGCTCCCGCGGTCGCGACGAAGACAAGGGGGGGGGAGGGCCCGCACTCCGGGCCCTCCCCCCCTTGTCGCGGCTGTGACCTTACTTGCCGGGAGCCATGTTGACGCGGAACTCGTCCATGAGCTCCTTGGTCATGTTCTTCTCGAGGGCCTGCCAGGTGGTGGCGCAGGCCTCGGCGAGAGGCGTCAGCTCCTCCTGGGTGTAGGTGTGGACCTCGATGCCGTAGTCGCGCATCATCTGCATGTACTTGGCGTCGACCTCTTCGGCCATCTCGATGCTCTTGGCGGCGCCGCGGCTGACGGCGTCCTGGAGGATCTTCTGGTCCTCGGGCTTCATGGAGGCCCAGGTCTTGCCGCTGATCATGATGTTGAGGCACTCCAGGGAGTAGTTGGTCATGTACCAGTGCTTGAGCACGTCGCGGAGGGCCGTATAGGCGGCGGCGACGGGGTAGCCGTTGACGCCCTCGCAGACGCCGGTCTGCATGGCCTGGTAGACGTCGGCGTAGGGGATCGTCACGGTCCGGTAGCCCATGGCCTCGGCGGCCAGCTTGTAGACATCCATGTTGGGGACGCGGACGAGGACCTCCTTGGCGACGGCGGGATTGAGGGGATCGACGGCGGGCTTCGTCGTTCCCGTGCCGATCATCCCCTCGATGAAGAAGCCGAGGAGGTTGACGCCGAGACGGCTGATCAGCTCGTCCATCTTGCCGAAGAGCCAGCCGTCGGGGGCGAAGACGCGCTTGGCGTCATCGTAGCCGCGGACGAAGCCGTTGACGTAGACCAGCTCGAGACGGGGGTCGAACTGGCTGGGAACGGAGATGCACCCCATCTCGATCGTTCCCCTGATGAGCTCCTCGAAGACCAGCGTGTAGTCGCCGAGCTGGTTGGCCGGATAGACCTTGAGTTCGATGCGGCCGTTCGACTTCTCGGCCACCTCGGCGGCGATCTGGTTCATGACGGCCGTGGCGGGATGGTCGGCCGGATTCTGACCGGCGAACTTGAAGCTGTATTCGGGAGCGGCGAAAGCGGAACTGACCATGAAGACGACGAGAGCGAGAAGAAGCGGCACCACCTGAAAGGCTTTCCTCAACACCATTCCCCTCCTTGTCAAAACCCCAAGAACCCCCTGGGCCTCCCTGACGGAACGCCCCACCCCATACTCCTTTTTCTTCATTGTGTCCATGACAGGCCTGTCTATTGTATGGTACCACAACAAGTATATTCTGGACAGAGTCTTTTTTGGATTAAAAATTAAGGAACATGACGTTCCCGATGGGGTGGAGAATTATGAAAGGCTTCTCTTTCGTCGAGAGGGGACAACCGCTTGGGGCCTCCGACGGGAGGCCCCAAGGAGGGGACTGGCAGGGAACTGCGAAGGCGAGTCCACAGGCAAAAGGGATGCCCCGACCCGACAGGGAAACGGCAGAAGGGCCGGGACGTCGCCTTGGACCGGCACCGACGGGACGATTGAGGCGGACCTCAAAGCGGGGTGCGACGGAACGTGCCCTGACCCGTCCGCGGGGCCGGGCCGCAAGCGGCGGGAGGCGTTCAGGTACCGGGAGGCATCGAGCCCGACGGACCGTCGAGGTCCTTCAGGAGCCTTCCACGGAGGGAGCCTCTCCTCGGATGAAGCGGATATCGCCGTAGAGGGTGTAGCGGCTCTTGCCCGTCTCCTTGACGAGACGGGGAATGGCCTCCTTGAGGCGGAAGAATCCCTTTCCGTCGAGCCAGCGGACCAGATCGATCCGCTCCTCGCGGGAGAGGAAGCGCAGCGGCTTCCCGCGAAGGCGACGGGCCTCGGCCAGCAGATCGCCGAGCCGGTCGCCGCGAAGACCGACGAAACGCTCGATCTCGCCTCCCGCGGAGACAGGGGGCGTCAGCGTCGTGAGGAACTCGGCCATATCGCGGATGACGACGGCCCGCGTCGTATCGTAGTTGAGACAGAGGAGGCCGACGAGACAGCCCCTCTCGTCGCGGACGAGAGCCACCGAGGAGCGCAGGGTCCGGCCGTCGTCGGCCTCGGAGGCGTAGTTGGCCAGATAGTCCAGCTCGCCGCGTCGTTCCCGTTCCATGAGCTTAAGACCGAAATCGGTGATGGGCGTCTCCATGTCGCGGCCCGTCACGTCGCCGTGCTCCATGGCCACGGTGACGGGTTCTTCCCCCGAGACGTCGTGGAGGACGATCTCATAATCCCTCCCCAGAGTGGCCCCCAACATCTTGACGACGGGCAGGAGGGGGAGGAGAAGGGGGTGGCAGGGCCGGCCCGACAGCTCGGTCATCCCCTCAGAGGGAGATCCGGCTGCCGACGCCTGCGGCCTCGGCCTTGGCGACGATCTCGTAGGCCGTGACGACGTCGAGCGTCGCGAAGCCCACCGTCTTCATGACGGTGATCTCCTCGTCGTTCCGGCGCCCGTCGATCTCGCCGAGAAGGAGCTGGCCCAGTTCGCCGGCGATGATCTCCTCGCCGAAGCGCCCCTCCCTGATGGGCGTCATGAGATCGCCCGCCTCGGCCAGGACGGCCTCGCGGTTGTCGACGTAGACCCGGCCGGCCCGCTCCAGAACTTCGGGAGGAAGCTCCTCCATGGCCGGGGTGTAGGCGCCGATGCCGTTGATGTGAGCGCCGGGTTTCACCCGCCCGCCGTCGAAGACGGGCCTGGCCGACGTCGTCACGGCCGTGATGACGTCGGCTCCGTCGACGGCCTCGTCGGAGGACCGGGCGGCGACGAGGCGGGTTCCGAAACGCCCGGCCAGAGAGGCATTGGCCTCGACGAAGGCCCGCACCCGCTCCGAAGCGACGTCGAAGACCCGGACCTCCTTCAGATTCCGGACCGTCAGAATCGCCTCGAGCTGCGCCGGAGCCTGACCGCCGGTGCCGAAAAGGGCCCCGACGGAGCTCTCGGGACGGGAGAGAAGCTCCGTCGCCGCCCCCGCGATGGCCGCCGTCCGCATCTGCGTCAGCGTCGTCCCCTCGATGAGGGCGGCGACCTCCCCCGTCTCGCCGTCGAGGAGGATCACCGTGGCGGGAACGACGGGAATCCCCCTGGCCCCGTTGCCGGGGAAGACGGAGACGATCTTGATCCCCGCCCTCTCGATCCCTCCGGCGTAGGCGGGCATGAAAAGGTACTGCCCCCTCCCCTCGGCGGCGTCGAAGTTGATTCTCAGAGGAACGCGGCACTTCCCCTGAGAATGGAGAATGAAGGCTCTCTTGTCGGCCTCGATGGCGTCCCTCATGGAAAAGACGGACAGGATCTCGCTGCGGGACAGAATCAGCATGGATCTTCCTCCTTTCGTGACTCCACGGCGGCCCGAAGAACCGCCACAGCCATTTTCGGGTAAATACACACTTTTGTCAATAATCAACAATAGGTGATTTTCCCCGAAAAAGAGAGGGCCGCCGAAGAAGAAGCGACCCTCGAAGAACCCCGGCATCTCCCGTCCGAGGACGAAGTCAGTCCGCGCCGCGGCGGAAGAGGAACGAAAGGAGAGGACGGAGGCGCCGCCGCAGCGTCTCGGCGTAGAGCGGATCGGGCCACTGCTTCTTCATGGCCGTCCGGGAAAAGGCGCCGCAGACCATGCAGCCCCAGAAGGCCCTGGCGGAACCGAAGCGGAGGCCGGCCAGCAGGAAGATAAAGCAGAGGCCGGCGAAGAGGTTCCGGTAGAAGGTGGGGCGGCGCCGCTCCTCGCTCACGCCGCTACCAGGGCGTCCCCAGGATGACGTGGGGCAGGAAGAGGACGACCTTGGGGATGTAGGCCGTGACGAGAAGGACCGGGAGCCAGCAGAGCAGCATGAACCAGAGGGCCGGCTTCATGATCTCGTTGATGGGGGCGTTGTTCAGCCGCCCTCCCAGATAGAGGACGGGCGCCGCCGGAGGCGTGATGCAGCCCAGCCCCGTGTTGACGCCGACGATGGCGGCGTAGTGGATGGGGTTGAAGCCCAGCTCGAGGATGATGGGCATCAGGATCGGCGTCGTCAGGACGACGACGCTGATGTCGTCCATGAGCATGCCCATGATGACGAGGAAGACGTTGATCATGAAGAGGATGACCCAACGGTTCTCCGAGACCGATTTGAGAAGGACGAACATCCGTCCCGGAAGGTCCTCCAGGAGGTAGAGACGGCTCAGCATGGCGACGGAGAAGAGCATGGCCATGATGACGCCCGTCGTGACGGCCGATTCGGCGACGACCTCCAGAAGGTCTTTGACCTTGAGCCCCTTGTAGACGAACATCCCGACGGGAATGGAGTAGAGGACGGCAACGGCCGAGGCCTCCGTCGTCGTCATGACGCCGCCGTAGATGCCGCCGAGGACGATGACGGGCAGCATCAAGGCCGGGATGGCCAGACGCCCCCGCTCCTTGAAGAGGCGCCACTTCTCCTCGCGGGTCCGGTTGTGGGCCACCAGGACCTGTTCGTTGTTGCGCAGGAGCCACATGTTGACGACGCAGATGAGGATCGTCGTCACGATGCCGGGGCCGACGGTGGAGAGGAAGCAGGCCAGGACGGGCTGGCCGCTGATCCAGGCGAAGATGATCAGCGTGGCGTTGGGCGGGATGAGGAGGCCCAGAAGGGAGGCGTTGGACATGAGGGCCGCCGAGTGCCCCCGGGGATAGCCCCCCTCGCGGAGACGGGGGAACATGATGGAGCCGATGCAGGAGAGGGTGGCGCAGGCCGCGCCCGAGATGGAGCCGAAGACGGCGCAGGAGATGGTTCCCACGACGCCGAGGCCGCCGCGGAGATGGCCGACGAAGACGTCGACGAAGTCGATGAGCTTCTCGCCGATGCGGCCCCTCTCCATGATGCCTCCGGCCATGATGAAGAGGGCGATGGCGATGAGGGAGACGGAGTTCATCTGCGTGAAGGCGTAGGGAAGGAGCTGACTGGCCGTATAGCCCGCCCCGTCGGGACCGCCGAAGAAGATGAGCCAGCCCGCCGAGGCCATGAAGCTCACGGGGACGGGAACGCCGACGACGAGACAGAAGAGAAGGATGAGGATGGCGATGTAAATCATGGTTTCCCTCCGAGGAAAAGGACCTTCGCGCTGACGAAAAGCTCGACGGCGAAGTAGTAGAGCATGAAGATGAAGCCCAGGAAGATGCCCAGGTAGGACGTCCAGAGGGGGATGCGCCAGATCGTCGTCATGGGGATGGCGACGCGCGTCCCCAGGGGGCCCATGAAGCCGAACATGAAGAAGTCGTAGCCGTACCAGACGTAGAGGGCCGTGACGGAGACGGTGATGAGGCACTTGAGGAAGACGAGGAACCGCTTAAGGAACCCCTCGGGCACGTAGGCGTTGACCAGGTCGGCCGAGACGTGCGTCCCGTTGTAGGCGCCTATGGCGGCGCCGGAGAAATAAAGCCAGAAGGCGATGAGCTTGACCCACTCCTCGTAACCGTAGAGGTCTCCGTGAAGAACGTAACGGACGAAGGTCGCCGCGCTGATCAGGACGGTCAGAGCGAAGGCGGAGACCACTGCGATGGAAGAGAAGGAACCGATGACGACCTTGTCGAAAAGATTCTTCTTCGGTCCTCCCATTCCACTGCCTGATTCACAAATCGTATTCTCGGACACGAAATTTCCCCCTCCCCGTGGCATTATCAAATCTGTGTTCATTGTACAACGTGATATCCCCGTTGGCGATAGGCCATAGAGAGAAAAAGAGCGACGAAAAGCGTCCCGGAAGGCTTGCGGTCTTCCGGGACGCCGGAACGCCTTTTACGTCTACTTGCCGGGAGCCATGTTGACGCGGAACTCGTCCATCAGTTCCTTGGTCATGTTCTTCTCGAGCTGGCCCCAGGTGGTGGCGCAGGCCTCGGCCAGGGGGAGAAGCTCCTCCTCGGAGTAGGTGTGGACTTCGATGCCGTAGTCGCGCATCATCTGCATGAACTTCTCGTCTTCGGCCTTGGCCTGGACGATGCTCTTGGCGGCGGCGTGGCTGACGGCGGTCTGGACGATCTGGCGATCTCCCTCGCTGAGCTTCTCCCAGATCTTGCCGCTGAACATGTAGTTGATGACTTCAAGGGAGTAGTTGGTCATGTACCAGTGCTTGAGCACGTCGCGGAGCATGGTGTAGGCGGCGGCGGTGGAGTAGCCGTTGACGCCCTCGCAGACGCCGGTCTGCATGGCCTGGTAGACGTCGGAGTAGGGGATCGTCACGGTCCGGTAGCCCATGGCCTCGGCGCCGAGCTTGTAGACGTCCATGTTGGCGACGCGGACGAGGACGCCCTTGTTGACGGAGGGGTCAAGAGGCTCGGCGGCGGGCTTGGTCGTGCCCGTTCCGATCATGCCCTCGACGAAGAAGCCCAGGAGCTTGACGCCGAGGCGGTTGTTGAGCTCGTCCATCTTGCCGAAGAGCCAGGCGTCGGGGGCGAAGACCTTCTTGACATCCTCGTAGCCCTTGACGTAACCATTGACGTAGAGCAGCTCCAGGCGAGGATCGAACTGGGAGGGAACGGAGGTGCAGGACATGTCGATGGTGCCGCGGATGAGCTCCTCGTAGACGAGAGTGTAGTCGCCGAGCTGATTCATGGGGTAGACCTTGATCTCGATGCGGCCGTCGGACTTCTCGGCCACTTCGGCGGCGATCTCCTCCATGAGAAGCGTGGCGGGGTGATCGGCGGGATTCTGACCGGCGAACTTGAGGGTGATCTCGGCCGC
Organism: Aminithiophilus ramosus; assembly: GCF_018069705.1. Classification (GTDB taxonomy): domain Bacteria; phylum Synergistota; class Synergistia; order Synergistales; family Aminithiophilaceae; genus Aminithiophilus; species Aminithiophilus ramosus. Next base: position 2,730,267 of record NZ_CP072943.1, read on the forward strand.
AAAGGCCGAGCCGGCCACGAGGACGAGGGAAAGAGCGAGCAATCCGGCGACGAAGGACGACTTCCTGAACAGAGCCAACGACATCCACTCCTTACGAAATTTTACGAAATTGTGTGCTCGTTACAACCACCACTCCCGGCCCGCCGTCACCGGCGAACCATAACTGCCTTTCGACGCCCTAACACCCTCCCTTCTCACCGTTATCGCGATGGCTGAGGGCGACTGCCTCCCCCCCCCGGAAGGGAGCCGAGCGGGGTCGTTACTGAAGCGTGATATTTCATCCATCTTCATATGCATCCTAGATAATTCAGTCCTTTCTGTCAACCCTTTACGTTCGGCAAAGAGAGACAGGGTGGGAAAAAAAACTACGAACCACGAAACGTCCCTTGAAGGGCCCCCCATCTCTTGAAAGGGGGAGCATAGGCCTCCTCATCGCGGCGTCTTTTCGCTTCCGTGCCTCATCTTTTTCTCTTGTTTTTATTCTTTTCAATTTAAAGACGGCTTCCCTTGACACCTCTCGGCTCTAAGTCTATAGTTTTGATGTATCACATACTCTCGGCTGTTCCAGTGTTGCGAAAAAGGAGACTTCCTGATGTATCAAGAAAGCCTGTCCCTGTCCACCGTCAAGTCTCTGAGGCAGCAGGTCTACGACTTCCTCCGCGAGGAGATGAACTCCGGTCGCATCCTGCCCGGCTCCTTCCTGAACCTGAATGAGATGAGCCATCACCTCGGCATCAGCAAGACGCCCCTCCGCGACGCCCTCCTTCACCTCGAAGTCGAGGGCTTCGTGACCATCTTTCCCCGGAGGGGGATCATGGTCAATCTCCTGTCCCTGGAGAAGATCCGCAACATCTACGAGATCATCGGCGCCCTCGAGGCCCAGGTCGTCGCCGCCCTTTCCGGCCGCTTCGGCGAGGCCGACGTCGACGACATGGACGCCCTCAACGAGGGCATGCGCCGGGCCCTGGACGAGGACGACTTCAATCTCTACTACGAGAAGAACCTGGCCTTCCACGACACCTACCTGAACAAAACGGAGAACGAGGACCTTCTCAAGACCGTCCAAACCCTGAAGGAGCGCCTCTACGACTTCCCCCGCAAGAAGGGCTTCGTCAAGGAGTGGGAGGTCCGCTCGACGGGCGAACATGCCGACATCATCGCCCGCCTCCGTCGGGGCGATTTCGCCTCCGCCTCGGACTATATCCGCGACGTCCACTGGTCCTTCCAGGTCCAGGAGCGCTACATCCGCCGCTACTACTTCCTCCAGAACGGCGAGGGGGAAAGAGGAGAGGACCTCCGATGACGAAGGGACTCGTCTTCGACTTCAAGCGCTACTCCATCCACGACGGTCCGGGACTGAGGACGACGGTCTTCCTCAAGGGGTGCCCCCTCTCCTGCTGGTGGTGCCACAACCCCGAGAGCCAGTCCTCTCTGGCCGAGATCATGGTCCGCCCCGAGCGCTGCATCGGCTGCGGCGAATGCGTCAAGGCCTGCCCGAAGGGAGCCCTCGCCTTCGGGGCCTACGGCATCCTGACCGACATGGCCCTCTGCAACCGCTGCGGAACCTGCACCGACGTCTGCCCCACCGAGGCGCGGCGCCTCGTGGGGCGGGAGATGTCCGTCGCCGAGGTCATGGACGAGGTCGAACGGGACCGTCTCTTCTACGACCGTTCCGGCGGCGGCATGACCGTCTCGGGAGGCGAGCCCCTCATGCAGCCCCGGTTCCTCCTCGATCTGCTGCGCGAGGCCGGCCGCGTCGAGATCCACCGCGCCGTGGACACGACGGGCTTCGCCCAGACCTCGCTTCTCCTCGACGTCGCCGCGGAGACGGACCTCTTCCTCTACGATCTCAAGCACATGGACCCCGAAAAGCACCGCCTCTACACGGGCGTCTCCAACGAGCTGATCCTCCACAACCTGAGGACTCTGGCCGAGTCGGGAGCGGCCCTCAACGTCCGCATGCCCGTCATTCCCGGCGTCAACGACGACGCGGCCAACATCGAGGCCTCGGGGGCCTTTCTGGCCGCCCTCCCCGGCGCCCCTTCCGTCAACGTCCTCCCCTACCACAAGTCGGGGCTGGAGAAGTTCCGCCGCCTGGGCCTGGAGTACCGCCTGGCCGAGACGGAAGAGCCCTCGCCGGAGGCGATGGCCTCCGTCCGCGACAGGCTGCTGAGCTTCGGCCTCTCCGTCAGGGTCGGCGGCTAGGCGAACCGGCCCCTGCTCCCCTCGGAGGGACTGGGCGCACGAAGGCCAGGGGCTCCCCGACGGGGAGCCCCTGGCCTTCGTGCGCCCTCAAAAGCCTCAGTTTCCGGTCGGGGGGTCGTAGCAGACGGCGTCGCCCTCCTTGAGGGAGGAGGCGCCGGTGACGACGACGAGCTCGCCCTCGGAGAGGCCCTCGCGGATCTCGACGAGCCCCGAGGCCTCGATGCCCGTCTCGACGGGCCGGACGGCGATTCGGCCGTCGTCGACGACGAAGACGGAGCCGGAACGGAGGGCCTCGACGGGGAGGACCAGGGCATCGTCGACCTCCTCCTCGACGAGAAAGACGGTGGAGAACATGCCCGGCTTGAGGCGGCCTCCGCCGTTGTCGACGGCCACCTCGACCTGGACGGTCCGCGTCGACGTGTCGACGTAGGGGCGGATGCGGAGGATCTCTCCCGCGACGCCGGAGAAGGAGTCTCCCGCAAGAAGGGCCTTCATCCCCTCTTTCAGACGGCCGCCGCGGGTCTCCGGGACCTGGAGGACGGCCTTCAGGACGGCGATCTTCCCGATCTTGACGACGGCCGTCGACGTGGAGATCATCGTTCCCTCCGTCAGGGAATAGTCGTCGAGGACCGTCCCGTCGATGGAGGCCGTCAGGATGTACTCCGACCGCTGGACCTCCTGCGTCTTCAGGTTGGCCCTCTGCTGCCCCACCGAGGCCTGGGTCTTTCGGTAGGCGGCCTGGGCCGACTGGTAGGTCGTCTCGCGGGAGTCCAGCTCCTGCTGCGTGGCGAATCCCTCGGCCAGGAGCTTGCGGTAGCGATCCCTCTCCCTGAGGGCATCGTCGAGGGTGACTTTGGCCTGGGCCGATTCGGCCTCGGCGACGGCGATCTGGGCCTTGAGGGCGGCGACCTGGGCGTCCTGATCGCGGTGGTCGAGGACGGCGACGACGTCGCCTCGGGCGACCCGATCTCCCTGACGGGCCCGAAGCTCGACGAGGCGTCCCGTCACCTTGGAAAGAAGGGTCACCTCTTCGAGGGCCTCCAGCGTGCTGGCGGACTGGAAGCCCTGGGAGAGCCTCTCGGCACGGCGGGCGACGGTGACGGTCACCTTGGCGGCGGCCGCCTCCGTCGCCGGAGGGCTCTCTTCCGCCACGGCCCGACGATTGCCGCGAACGATCATGAAGCCCCCCGACGCGAGGCCGAGACAGAGCAGAGCGGCGAGGAGCCTGAGTCCCCACCCTTTGGCCTTTCCGGACATCCGGTCTTCCCCCTTCATCAGTCGAGGACCTTCTCGCGAAGCGTCCCTTCGGCCCTCCAGAGACGGGCACGGTAGACACGATAGTTCTTGAGCGCCTCGGCCAGTTTCTGCCGTGCCTCGGTGAGGCTCGTCCTGGCATCGAGGACATCGAGCTGGACGTTGACCCCCTCCCGGTACCCCACGTCGGCCAGGCGGAGGCTCTCTTCGGCGATGCCGAGATTCCGGCGGGCCACGTCGACGAGGGCTGCGGCATTCTCCAGATTGAGATAGGCCTGGGCGATCTCGGCCCGAATGGACTCCTCCCGGGACGTGACGTCGTTTTCGATCTGCCTGAGCCGGGCCTGGGCCTCCTCGACCTTGCCCTTCGTGAGGCCTCCGTCGAAGAGAGGAACCTCGACGTTGAGCGTGGCCGTCCACTCGTCGTCATCGGCGCCGCCGCGGGAGGAGTCATCCTTGGCGCCGTAGGAGGCATTCAGTTTCACCGTGGGACGGAGACCGCCTCGGGTGATCTCGATCTCCTCCTTTTGGATGGCCAGATCGGTTCGCAGGCCGACCAGATCGGGGCGAAGGGTCAGGGCCCGCTCCACCGAGGCCTCCCTGTCTCCGAAGAAGGATGCCCTTTCGAGGGAGTCGGCGACGTGCCGCTCCCCGCTCGGCTCGAGACGGAGGCGCGTGAGGAGGTCGATGGAGAAGGACTCCATTTCGAGGTCGCCGACGATGTCCCGCTCCGCGTCCGGCTCCAGACGCAGGAGGGTGAAAAGATCGATGCGGGCCGCGTCGAGGGCGTTCGTCGCCTGGAGGAGGTCCGATCGGCTCGTGGCGGCCTGCTGTTCGGCCCTGTTGACGTCGAGATTCGTCGAAAGGCCCACTTCGCGCCGTTTCGTCAGCTCGGCCAGGAATCCCTCGGCGTAGGTCAGGGCCTCCCGGGCCGTCTCCAGATCGGCCCGGGCGAGGAGGACGGAGCAGAAGGCCTCGTAGACCTTGAGGGCCACGGCCTCTTCGCTGTCCGAGGCCGTCAGCGTCGCCCTCTCGAGATTGGCCAGGGCCTGACGTTCACCGGCCCGCACGACGCCGCCGGCGTAGATCCACTGGGAGAGGGTCAGGGCCCCGACCGTCTCCTCGTCGGGACGGGATGACGTGGCGTGCTGGCGGCTGTGACTCCCCGTGAGGCTCACCGTCGGGACCAGCCCCGACCGGGCCGCCCGGTAGAGCCCCTCGGCCCGGGCCCTCTCCTCCCGGGCCGAGAGAACCTCCAGGTTGCTCTCCAGGGCCAGGGAGAGGGCCTCCTCCAGAGAGAGGGGCTGACCGGCCCCGGCAGGGGGAACAGCCGAGACAAGAAGGACGGCGAGAAGAGCGGACAAAAATCGGTGGCGGCTCATTGTTTCCCTCCCTGTTTTTCCGTCTCGAAAGCAAGGACACGTCGAGAAGAACGTCGGGAAAGACGGGCCCTGGCGAAGCGGGCCAGAAGGACCACCCTGTCCCGGATATCGTCGAGGATGAGATAGACGACGGGGATGACGTAGAGAGTGAGGAAGGTCGACGTGAGCAGCCCGCCGACGACGGCCGTCGAAAGGGGCTGACGGAACTCGCTTCCCTCGCTCAGCCCCAGTGCGACGGGCAGGGAACCGACGACCGTCGACAGGGCCGTCATCAGAATGGGACGGAGCCGCATAGGACCGGCGGCGAGAACGGCCGTGACTTTGTCCTCCCCCGCCTCCCGCCGCTGGTTGATGAAATCGACGAGGAGGATGGCGTTGTTCACGACGATGCCGACGAGAAGGATGATCCCCATGAAGCTCATCAGGTCCAGGTTCATCCCCGTCAGGTAGAGAATCCCGAAGGCGCCCGGCGTGAGCAGGGGCAGGGAGAACATGACCGTGAAGGGATGAAGGAAGGACTCGAACTGGACGGCCATGACCATGTAGACGAGGACGATGGCCGTCGCCAGGGCGATGAAGAGGTAGTGGAAGTTCTCCTTCATGTGCTTGGCCCGCCCCGTGGGGAGAATGGCCACGCTGCCGTCGTCGGGCAGGTGTTTGCCGGCCGCGGCCAGGACCAGCTCCATCCCCTGCCCCATGGGGATATCGGTGGCGTTGGCCTCGATGGTCAGGGAGCGCCGTCGGTCGTAGCGTTTGACGACGTTGACGGAAAGGTCGGGCCGGACGTCGACGAGACCCGGAACGCGGACGAGCTGGCCCTGGCCGCTGCGGACGGCGATGTTTTCGATGTCCGACGGCGACGAGCGGAGGGCTCCCTCGGCCATGAGGCGGATGTCGTAGCGGTAGCCGCCCTCCTTGAAGACGCCCGACTTGACGCCGCCGAAATAGGCCTGGATCTCCTGGGAGAGATCGCGGACGCTGATATCGAGATCATCCGTTCTTTCCCTGTTGATTTCGATATTGAGACGGGGCTTGTCGAGGCGGACGTCGGTGTCGATGTCCGTCAGGCGCCCGTCGGCCTTCAGCTCGCCCAGGATGGGGTCGGCGATGGCGACGAGAGAGGCCGTGTCGTCGCCGACGAGAGTCAGGGCCAGGTCGGCGCCGCCCCAGGTGGCCAGGGTGAGCTTGGCGTCGCGGAAAATGGAGAGATCGCGGCGCATCTGGCGCATGATGTCGTTGACGTGAAGGCGCTCCGACCGGGGGATGAGCTTGACGACGAGGTCCCCCTTGTTGATTTCGCCTCCCATTCCCGAACCGACGGTGGCGTAGGTGTAGCGCACGTCGTCGCGGGCCCGGACCATGCCGTCCATCTCGCCGAGGAAGCGCTCCATCTCCGCCATGGACGTCCCGGCGGGAAGCTCGAAGGAGATGGTGAAGTCGCCTCTGTCCTCGCTGGGGAAGAAGCCCGTTCCCACGTTGGCGACGAGGACGAGGCCGGCCGCGAAGAGGGCCACGGCGGCTCCGAAGGAGAGCCCTCGATGGGCCACGGCTCCACGGAGGGTACGTCGGTATCCGTCCTCGAGGGCCTCGAGAAAGGCCTCGACGGATCGGGCGATCCGGCCCGGATGGTCGCGGCGGAGGACGCGCGAACAGAGATAGGGCGTCAGCGTCAGCGAGAGGAGCAGAGAGAGGGCGATGGTGGCGACGACGGTGATGCCGAAGTTGTAGAAGAAGCGGCCGATGATGCCGCCCATGAAGGCGACGGGGGCGAAGACGGCGATCGTCGTCGCCGCGCCGGCCAGAACGGAGAAGGCCACCTCCGACGTCCCCTGAGAGGCGGCCAGACGGGGCGCCATCCCCTCCTCGAGATGTCGGTGGACGTTTTCCAGGACGACCGTCGTCGAGTCGACGACGAGGCCCACGGCCAGGGAAATGCCCATCATGGTCAGGTTGTTGACGGTGATCCCCCGGCTTTTGAGTAAGATGAAGCTCCCCAGGAGACAGACGGGAATGGCCACGACGGTGACGAAGGTGGCCCGGAAGGTGCGCAGGAAAAAGAGCATGATGAGGGAACAGAGGGCGACGGCGAAGACGACGTCCCCCTGGGCCCCCTTCATGGAGGCGCGGACGAAATCGGCCTGGTTGTCGACGACCTCCAGCGTGATGCCCGGCGGGGCGTCGCGGCGGAGCTGTTCCAGCTTCTCCATGACGCCCTGGGCCATGGAGACCTCGTTGGCGCCGCGCTGCTTCCGCACGCCCAGGAGGATGACCTCGTCGCCGTTGTAGGTGGCCAGGGTGCGGCGCTCCTCGAAGCCGTCCTCGACGCGGGCCACATCCTCGAGACGGACGATGGCGCCGTTGACGCTGACCAGGGGGAGGCGCTGAAGCTCCTCGACGGTGACGTACTCGCCCTGGAGGCGGAGCTCGTATTCGTTGAGGGCCGTCTCGACGCGGCCCGCCGGCAGCTCGACGTGCTTTTCCGATATGGCGTCCTTGATGTCGCTCACCGTCAGATCCCGCGCCTCGAGGCGGGCCGGGTCGAGCCAGATGCGGATCTCCCTCTCCCTCAGCCCCGGCATGTCGACGTCGCCGACGCCGTTGACGCTCTGGAAGCGGGGCGAGACGACCTTGTCGGCGAAGTGGACCTTCTCCCGATAGGAGGCCGAACCCGTTACGGCGACGGTGACGATGGCCTCGTCGCCGATGGTGAACTTCTGGACCACGGGGGAATCGGCGTCGTCGGGAAGGTCGGCCACGGCCAGGTTCACCTTGTCGCGGACGTCGGCGGCGGCGGCATCGACGTCGCGGTTCAGGTCGAACTCGAGGATGGTCAGGGCCTTCCCCTCGTAGCTGTTGGACCGCATGGCCTCGATGCCCGAGATGGTGCTCAGCTTCTCCTCGATGACATCGGTGACGTCGTTGTCCATGACCTCGGGGCTGGCGCCGCTCATCGTCGTCGAGACGACGACGACGGGCAGATCGACGTCGGGAATGCGCTGGACCCCCATGCTCCCCAGGGCCATGAGGCCGAAGAGGACGAGGGCGGCCGTCGCGATGAGGACCGTGACGGGACGTCTCAGGGAGACATCGGTGATTTTCATGGATTCAGGGCCTCCCTGGGGCAGAGCCCCTCCAGGATGAGATCTCTCACGGCGGCGGCGAAATCGTCGCCGGGGACATCGAGCATGTCAAGAGAAAACTGTCGGGCCAGGCCGACGGCGACGGCGTTGATGGCCGCCTCGGTCAGGGCGGGGTCGACGGAGCGAAAAAACCCCTCCTCGACGCCCCGGACGAGGACGCGACGGATGAAGACCCGCACATCCCACAGGGGGTGGCGGCGGGGGTCGAAATCCTCCCGGCGCAGCTCCTCGTCTTCGTGGTAGGCCTGGATCGTGGCGGCGATGACGCGGCGGTTCCGGTAAAGCCCCTCGAAAAGCCCCTCCAGGACGTCGCCGAGAATCCGGCGGGGATCGCCCGCCTCGGGATCGATGGAGCGGATGAAACGGCGCAGCTCCTCGGTGTTGCGCTCCACGACGAAGCAGAGAATCTCCCTCTTGTCGCGGAAGTAGTTGTAGACCGTCCCCTTGGAGACGCCCGCCTCCTGGGCCAGGCGCTCCATCGTCGTCCCTCTCCACCCTTCCTCCTCGAGAAGGCGCTTGGCCGCCGCAAAGAGCGACTCCCGCATCATCGACTCGAGCACGGCCTTCTTTTTCTCGGAAAGGCGCGCCATGATCTCCCCCCTCTCTGACTCTAAAATGACCGCGGTTCTTTACGATGACCGCCGGTCACGACAGGTCAGTCTACGTTTCTCCGCCCCGCTTGTCAACGCCTTTCCACCGATCCGAATCCGCAGGTTCTTCAAGACAAGCTCCTCGGATCCACCGATTCAAGGCCCGTTCCACTCCCCTCGCCGGTGCAGGTTCGAGGCAGCCGCCTCCGTTTTCCAGGCGCCTCCTGGCCGGCCCCGATGGACTTCCTCCCATCCTGTTCGTGCCCGTGGATAGGGGCCGACCCGCATTCACGGGCGCGACGGGTAAAAACGCCGCCGGGCATGCCGATCCGGAAAGCTCTCGAAGCGCCCGCCGACGTCGGTTCGGGGCATGTCCCTCGCCGCCGGCCTGACGGGACCTCGGCCGCTTGTGCCCGAAGACGGGCAGGAGCGAGGCCGGGGCCTGTGCCGCCGGTCTCGCTCCCCTTTTTGCGATCTGTCGGGAGTAACGTCATCGGGGACGCCGGGAAGGGGCATTTTCCGACGGGTCAGCCCAGCAGATAGCCCTTGCCGCGGAGGACCGCGGCGACGCGCTCCAGGCTTTCCCCGTCGGGCGCCTCGACGCGATGGAGGTGGACGCCGTCGGAAAGGGCCGAAAGGAGTTCGGCCCTCCCCCCCTCGACGCGGGAGACGAAGCGGAGGACATCTTCGCGGGAGCGGAGGTCGAGGGAGCCGGTGAGAGAGCCGTAGAGAGGATGCTCCACCTGGACGTCGACGACATGACCTCCGGCCTCGACGATGGACAGGAGCTCGTCGAGGAGCTCCCCCCGGCCGTGGCGCACGGCGAAGACGGCCGAGAAGACGGCTCCCCCCTCCAGGCGGTAGCCCCAGGGCGTCGATCGGACGGCCCGACCCGACCGGCGCAGGGCCTCCACGTCCTGGACGACGGCCTGGCGGCTCACGCCCAGCTCCTCGGCCAGGAGAGCGCCGTTCAAGGGTTCTTCCGCCGCCTCCAGGCGCTCCAGGATGCGGCGGCAGCGATCTTCCCGGCTCATCTTCTCCCGCGCCACGACAGGCCCCCCTCTTCTTGGAATCTCTTCCGCCATTGTAGCCTCATGATCCCGCAAGGTGGAGAGGCATCGCGCCGGTCCGTCGAAGGACCTGCGCGCAAGGAGGAAACGGATCGATCCTCTTCACAGGCAGCCTTCGTTCCGGGGCCTAGGGCTGAGTCTTCCCCTTCAGGTCCTTCCGTATCGCCTCGAGGTAGGCCTGGCTCTCGTCGGAAAGCTCGACGCCCCGGAGGGCCTTCTCCGCGACGGCGGGAGGCGACGCTTCGCCCTCGGCCAGAGGAGCCCAGCCCCCGCCCAAGGCCTTGAAGAGGCGGATGACGTTGGCGAGCATCTCGCCCTCGCTGACGGCGTGCTGCTCCTCGAGGTCGAGGAGGGCGCTCTGGGCGCTGATGACGTTGTTGAAATCGGTCAGCCCGTGGCCGTACCGATCCTCGGCGACCTGTCTGGCCGTCTGCGCCGCGTCGACGGCGCGGCGCAGGTAGAGGTTGCGATGGCGCTCCTGAGTCTCGGCCGTCAGGGCGTCGCGGACGTCGGCGACGGCCGCGAGAACCGTCTGTTCGTAGGCGGCCAGGGCCTGTTCCTCCTTGGCCGTCTGGACGCGGATGTTGTCCCTGATGGCGCTGCCGTGGAAGATGGGCCACGAGAGCTGGGGGCCGAAGGAGAAGCCGAAGCCGTCCGAGGCCGAGAGTCCCCGGGCCGAGGAGAGGGATTCGAGGCCGATGGAGCCCAGGAGGTTGAGCTTGGGCCAGAAATCGGTCTGGGCCGCCTTCTTGCGGGCCACCTGGGCGACGAGACGACGCTCGGCCTCGTAGATATCGGGGCGCTGGCGAAGAGCGTTGGCCGGAATGCCCACAAGGAGAGACAGGTCCGGCTTGGGCAGAGGCCGGAACTCGCCGAGACGCTCCTCCAGGCTGCCCGGCACCTGGCCGACGAGGACGGCCAGGCGGTTCATGGCCTCCTCGATGGACGTCTTCAGGGGCGGAATGGCCGACCGCGTCCCCTCCATGGTGTAGCGGGCCTGACTGAGGGCCAGCTCATCGGAGAGGCCCGAATCGTACTGGGACTGGAGGAGTTCCACCGTGGCCCTCTGGAGGGCCAGGTTGTTCTCGGCCACGACGAGCCTCTTCTGCAGCGTCCGGAGGGAGACGTAGTTGAGGGCCACCTCCGAGGCGAGACTCACCCAGGCCCCGTGGAGGGCCCCGTACTCGGCCTGCAGGTCGGCCGCACCGGCCTTGATCTTCTGCGTCTGGCCGCCGGAGATGTCCAGCTCCCAGGAGGCATCGATCGCCAGGCTATAGGAATCGCGGGGCCCCACCTGTTTCTGGTCCGCCGTGGCGTCCTCTCCCGTCCGGGATCGGGTGATGGCCGTGCCTCCGTCGAGCCAGGGGAGGAGGGCCGACTTGCTGATACCCAGAGTCGCCCTGGCCTCGGCGAATTTGGACCGGGCCGAGACGATGTCGCGGTTGCCCTCGAGAGAGGCCAGAACCAGCTCCGTCAGCGTCTCGTCTCCCAGGACGTCCCACCAGTGGGCGAGAATTTCGGGCGAAGGCGCCTCCGGGTTTTCGGAAGGGCCTCGGTAGGGCATGGGATAGCGCCGGGCCAGGGCCGTCCACTCCCCCTTTTCCAGCTCCACGTCACCCGAAAGGGGTTTCGAGTCGGCCCAGGCCCCCGAAAAGAGGCCGAAAAGCAGGACCAGCATCGCGGCGATTATCCCTTTCTTCATGCTCTATTCCTCGCTTTCCGGCGTTGCTTTCGTCTTCGAGAGGACCCGCCCGACGGCGGCCTTGAAGGCCTCGCGGAAGGTCTGGAGGAAGACGTAGAGTCCGGGGATCAGGAAGATGCCTAAAACGGTGGCGAGGGTCATGCCGAAGAACATCGTCGTCCCCACGTGGAGGCGGCTTCCCGCTCCGGCACCGCTGGCGAAGAGCATGGGCAGGATGCCGATGACGCAGGTGAAGGCCGTCATCATGACGGAGCGGAAGCGCTCCGAGGCAGCCACGCCGGCGGCCTCGATGATGGGAAGACCCTTTTCGTCGTGCTGCTCCTTGGCGAACTCGACGATGAGAATGGCGTTCTTCGCCGCGAGCCCCACGAGAAGGAGGATGCCCAGCTGGGCATAGATGCTCAGGGAGATCTTCATGACCGAGATGCCGACGAGCGCCCCCAGGAGGGCGACGGGGAGAGAGAGGATGACGCCCAGGGGAACGGACCAGCTCTCGTACTGGGCCACCAGGAAGAGGTAGCCGAAGAGGACGGCGATGGCCATGATGACGCCCGTCTGGCCGCCGGCCTCACGCTCCTGATAGGTCATGCCCGACCACTCCAGGACATAGCCCTCGGGAAGAGCGGAGGCGAGCTCCTCCATGGCGGCGATGCCCTGGCCCGTCGAGTAGCCCGGGGCCATGAAGGCCGAGACGGCCGCGCTGGGAAAGAGATTGTAGCGGCTGACGACGCGAGGCGCCAGGATTTTCCGGAAGGACATGAAACTCTGGAGCGGCACATGAGCGCCCGTGGTGCTGTTGGCGTAGATGCCGCCGACCCGGTCGATCTGGTCGCGGTAGGGCCAGTCGGACTGGAGGATGACCTTGTTCACCGTCGTGCCGATGTTGATGTCGTTGACGTAGGCCGTCCCGAAATAGGTCTGGAGCGTGTCGAAGACGTTATCGACGGGAACGCCCATCATCTCTGCCTTCTCCCGATCGATGTCGAGATAGAGGTGAGGCGTATCGGCCGCGTAGGTGCTGAAGGCGTAGAGGAACTGGGGCGACTGGTTCACCTTGCCTAAGAATTCGCCGAGGACCTGGGCCAGTTTCTGGGGGTCGCTGTCCAGCCGCGACTGAAGCCTCACGTCGAGTCCGCCCGACACGCCCAACCCCGAAATGGCCGGGGGCGTGAAGATGTTGATCTGCGCCTCGGGGACCGAGGCGGCGATGGCCCGGAACTGGCCGACGATGCTGTCCTGGCTTTTGTCGGGCGTGTTCCGATCGGACCAGGTCTCGAGGCTCATGATGATGGAGGAGACGTTCTCTCCCGAGCCGCCCATCAGGCTGTATCCGACGATGCTCATGGCGAACTTGACGCCGGGGATGGCCCTGAGCCTCGGGAGGACCTTGTCCATGACGGCCTGGGTTCTCCCCTGCGAGGCGCCCTCGGGCAGCTGGACGACGGCGAAGACCGCCCCCTGATCCTCGTCGGGGACGAAGGCCGTCGGCGTCGCTTTCATGATGAGAAGGGAGCCGCCCACGACCAGACCGAAAAAGGCCACGGTGACGACGGCCCTTCTGGCGATCCAGAGGGAACCGGCCACGTAGCCGCTGGAGGCCTTGGCCACGAGTCGGTTGAACCAGGCCAGGGGCCCCCTCCGCTTGGGTTTCACGTCGTGGAGCATGTGGGCGCACATGGCCGGACTGAGGGTGAGGGCCACGACGAGGGAGAAGACGACGGAGAAGGAGACGGTCACGGCGAACTGGCGGTAGATCTCGCCCGTGATGCCCCCCATGAAGGCCACGGGGACGAAGATGGCCAGGAAGACGAGCGTCGTCGCCGTCATGGGCCCCGTCACGTCCTTCATGGCCTGAACGGTGGCATCGACGGAGTTTACCCTGTCCCTCTCCATGACGTAGAGCACCCGTTCGACGACGATGATGGCGTCGTCGACGACGGTGCCGATGACGAGGACGAAGGCGAAGAGGGTCAGGATGTTGATGCTGAAGCCCAGGACGCTGAGGCCGATGAAGGTGGCCAGAAGCGAGATGGGAATGGCCATGACGGGCACGAGGGTGACGCGCCAGTCCTGGAGGAAGACGTAGCAGACGAGGACGACGAGGGAGAAGGTCAGGACGAGAGTGAAGAGGATCTCGTGGATCGTCTCCCTGACGTAGTCCGTCGAGTCGTAGCCGATGAGGAACTCCGTGTCGGAGGGCAGGCTCTTCGACAGCTCGTCCAGGGCCTTTTCCGTGGCCTTCATGGCGTCGAGGGCATTGGAGTCGGCCGCCTGGGACAGGGCCATCAGAGCAGAAGGACCTTGGTTCACGGCGGCGTGGAAGATGTAGTTCTCCGACCCCAGCTCGATGCGGGAGATATCCTTCAGTTTGACGAGGGCGCCGTCGGCCGTCGTCCTGACGACGATATTCTCGAACTGGCGGACGCTCCCCAGCCGTCCCGTCGTCGTCAGCGTGTAGACCAGAGGCGTCTTCTCGTTGCCCGGAGCGGCTCCGATGGAGCCCAGCGAGGCCTGGCGGTTCTGGCTCGAAATGGCGCCGGCCACGTCGGACGTGCTCAGGCCCAGAGAGGCCATGCGCTCCGGATCGAGCCAGACGCGGATGCTGTACTTGGCCCCCAGGACCGTGACGTCGCCCAGGCCGGGAACGCGCTTCAGGGCGTTGCTGACGTTGTTGTAGGTGTAGTCCGTCAGGAAGAGGGCGTCGCGGGTCCCGTTGGGCGAGATGAGGGCCACGAAGCCGAGAATGTCGGAAAAGCTCGTCTCCGTCGTGATCCCCCGCGACGTCACCTCGCCGGGCAGGAGAGGCGTCGCCTGCTGGACGCGGTTCTGGACCTTGACGAGGGCCATGTCGGGATCCGTCCCCGTCTTGAAGGTGATCGACAGGGAGTACTCCCCCGTGTTGCTCGACGTCGAACTCATGTAGATCATGTCGTCGACGCCGTTGATGGCCTCCTCGAGGGGAACGCCGACCGTGTTGGCCAGCGTCTCGGCGTCGGCGCCGGGGTAGCTGGCCGAAACCTCGACCTGGGGAGGCGCCACGTCGGGGTACTGTTTCACGGGAAGATTGACGGCCGCTATCGATCCCGCCAGGGCGAGAACGACGGCGATGACCATGGCGAAACGGGGACGGTCGATGAAGAACTTGGAAAACATGAGTTAGTTGCTCCCTCCGGCGACGTCCTTAGCCTGCCTGTCGGGCGAGGCGGTCTCCAGCGTCTCGAGATCGAAATCGGACTCCTGGGCCAGCTCGGCCGGCGTCTTCCCGCCCTTCCCGTTCGTCGCCTCGACGGGAGCCACCTTCCCCTCGGGAACGACGGACTGGAGACCGAGGAGGACGATCCTCTCTCCGGGCTCGAGCCCCGATAGGACGACACTCACCTTGCCGACGACGTCGCCGAGCGAGACAGGGCGGCGATGGGCGACGGAGGCCTCGTCGACGACGTAGACAAAATCGCCCTCGCCGTCGGCCATGATCGCCTCCTGCGGCACGACGGCGACGACACGGGACCGGGCCGGCCTGGCCTCGACGCGGACCATCGATCCGGGAACGAGCGTCCCGTCGCCGTTGGGAAAGCGCAGGCTCACCGTAAGGGTCCCCGTCTCCTCGTCCATGACGTTGCTCTCGAAATCGCGCAGCCCCTTCTCGGGGTAGAGCCCCCCGTCGGGCAGGCGGATGGCGGCGTCATAGACGGCCTCCGACGAGCGGAAGGCGGCGAGCTGGGCCAGATAGTCCCTGTCGGGAAGGGAGAAGGTGACCCGTATGGGGTCCATCTGGACGATCGTCGTCAGAGGCCCGCTGGAGGGCGTCACGTAGTTGCCCTTGGTGAAAAAGGCCTTGCCGGCCTGACCCGAAATGGGGGCCGTGACCCGGGTGTAATCCAGATCGATCTGGGCCAGCTGGAGGGTCGCCCGGGCCTGCTCCACCTCCGCCTTCCGCTGGAGGACGTCGCTTTCCGACTGCTCGATGTCCGAGGCGGAGACGCTGCGCGAATCGGCTGCCTTGAGGCGACGGTCGTACTTGACGGCCCTGTCGTAGTTGGCCTCGGCCTTGGCCAGCTCGGCCTTGCGGAGGGCCACCGTCGTCTTGTACTGCCGGGCGTCGATCGTGAAGAGGAGCTGGCCGGCCTTGACCATCGACCCCTCCTTGAAATGGACCTGCTCGATCTCTCCGCTGACCTGGGGCCTCAGCGAGACGGTCTGGATCGGCTCGACGCGGCCCACATACTCGCGCCCCACGGCCAGATCGGCCCGTTCGACCCTGTGGAGGACGACGACGGGCGCCTGAGGCGCCCTGGGGGCCGTAGCCTGAGGCTCCTGCCCGCCGGACTCGCCGAAAAGATAGGACCTCCCGAAGTACGCTCCCGCCGCCAGGAGAAGGAGGACGAGAAGGATTTTCACCGTCCCACTCCCCGATCGGCCGTTGATTTCCTGTTTTTCCCGCTCTGAAAACGACATCGTGCGGTGCACCTGCCCCTCTTGGTGTGTGTTGGAAACGTTTGTTATAGCCTGTGTGGCGCCTCTTGTCCTGACCGTTATTGCGGCCTTTCTCCCTCGGACGGCGCCACTTCCCCATCGGCAAGGCCGGGAGCCCCTTCCCGGCGGGCGCAGAGACCGTCCAGGAGGAACTCCGTCGCGGCCGGAGAGAAAGCCCCCTCGGAGACGACAAGCCCTCTCTGGGAGAGATGACGGGCCAGGCCGATGATGGCGGAGTAGATCACGGCCTCGGCCAGAACGGGATCGACGGGGCGGAAACGCCCCCGGGCCACGCCGAGGGAGATGACGGAGCGGACGAAGGCCCGGATGTCGCCCAGGGGAGAAAGCCGAAAATCGCAATCGCGCCCCGTGCCCTCCTCGTCGCGGCAGGCCAGAAAGAGGGCGGCGATAATCCGCCTGTTCCGGCAGAGCTGGGAAAAGCCCTCCCGCAGAACCTGGCGCAGCACCTCGGCGGGGTCGGCCTCGTCGTCGCAGGAGGTGACGATATGTCTCAGCCTGACGGTACAGCGTTCGGCCACGGCGACGAGCAGGGCCCGCTTGTCGCGGAAGTAGTTGTAGACCGTGCCCTTGGCCACACCGGCGTTCTGGGCGAGGCGCTCCATCGTCGCCCCCTCCCATCCCTCTTCCCGAAGAAGCTCTTCGGCGGCGCCGAGGAGGGATTCGCGCGTCAGCGCCTCTATTACGGCCTTCTTCCTCTCCGCCAAGCCCGCCATGACAGCCCCCTCTCACGGAAAATGACCGGCGTTCTTTGAGATGACCGTCGGTCACGGAAGGCAAGTTTAAACCTCGCCGCTCCCCTTGTCAACGGACTTCGGATCTCCCGGATCGGCGGTCTCCACAGGACAACTTCCGTCGGGCCCGCCGATGCGGGGACCTCTCGAAGCACCCCGTCGGTGGCGGCGCGGGACAGGTTCTTCAGCGCCACGGCCGCCCTGACGGAGCTTCTCCGCTTATCTGTCCGCGGATTCAGGACTCCAATCATAAAATCAAAAGGCAAAGAAGGCAAGATGTCAACAAGGACCTTCACCGCCCCGGTCTTTCCGGCACCTTTCCCGATTGCCCCCCTCCGCGGGAGAGGAAGCGGACCGCTCGTGCGGACAAGAAGCTCCCTTCTCGGGGCACCAAGGCGCCTCGGTCGCCTCAGGCCACCTTCGTCACGCCTCGCGTCCCGTCCGCACGAGCGAGCCCCTCTCCGAAGGGAGAGAGGGGCTCGTCGATAACGGGGAAGGGACCTGCCCTCAGTAGAGGTTATCCATTCCCTGCCCTGCGGCGCAGTCGGCCCAGCCCGGAACGGGGGGCAGAAGGCCGTCCTCGGCCTCGACGGAGACGGCGACGAGACAGGGTCCCTGGGCTCTGAGGCAGCGGGAGAGGGTGTCGTCCAGCTCGGATGCCCTCGTCACCCGATGGGCCTCGAGGCCGAAGCCTTCGGCGACCTTGACGTAGTCGACGGGACGGAAATCGGTGAACCGACCGAAGGAACCCTCCAGCTTCTCGCTGCGGTGGACGAACTCCGTCCCCCTGATCCAGCCGAAGGTGCTGTTGTCGAAGACGACGAAAAGAATTTTCGTCCCCAGCCGGGCCGCCGTCTCCAACTCGCCGGCGGCGAAGCCGAAACTGCCGTCGCCGACGAGGGCCACGACGGGCCGCGACGGATCGACGCCGAAACGGGCGCCGATGGCGGCGGGGATGGCATACCCCAGGGCCCCCATGGCGAAGTTGTAGGCCATGCGCCGACCCGCCTCTTCAAGGCGCAGAAAGGCGGCCGAATAGACGGCGCACAGTCCGGGATCGACGGCGTAGAAGGCGCCCTCCGCCACGGTCCGTTTCAGGGCCTCGACGACGGCGAGGGAACAGGCCTCCTCGCCCCGATCGGCAAGGAAGGTCTTCGTCCTCCGGGCCTGATCGTCCCAGCCCGCCTCGATGGCCTCGAGCCAACTTCCCCTCTCGGGGACGACGTCGTGAAGGGCCTCGGTCAGGGCCGCCAGGGTCAGACCGGCATCGCCGTAGAGGGGAAGGGCATCGTAGTTGTTGCCCAGCTCCTCGCCGCCGGCGTCGATCTGGATGAAGGCCTGATTCGACCGGGGCGAGGGGATCTTCCACCCCGCCGTTCCGGCCGAGTCGGTGCTGGAGCCGACGAAGAGGACCACGTCGGCGTCGCAGACGAAGGCGTTGGACCAGCAGCGCCCGCCGCGGGCGCCGATGACGCCGATGCTCAGAGGATGGGTCTCGGGAAAGATCCCCTTGCCGTTGATCGTCGTGCCCACGGGCATGGCCAGACGCTCGGCCAGGGCCCGCACCTCTTTCCAGGCCCCGGAGTGAAGGGCGCCCTGACCGCAGACCATGACGGGCCGCCGGGCGCCGCGAAGCCTCTCGGCCGCCAGGGCGATATCGTCGTCACCGGGCCGGAAGGGGATGGAGGGAAAGGTCCCGAAACGGGGCTGGCTCCAGACCTCGGCGTCATCGACGTCCCCCTCGAGGACATCGGAGGGAAGACGGAGATGGACGGGACCGGGGCGACCCGTCGTGGCGACGCGGAAGGCCCGACGAAGCAGATGGGGCACCTCGCAGGGATCATGGGCCGTCAGGCTCTCCTTGCAGATGCCCTGGAAAAGGGCCGTCTGGTCGAAGCCGGTGAGCATGTTCTTCTTCTCGGCTGAAAGAGGCACGTCGGAAGTCATGACGATCAGGGGAAGGCAGGCCTTGTAGGCCTCCGTCACGCCGGGAGCCATGTGCGTGGCCCCCACGCTGGGCCCCTCGCAGACGCCGACCTTGCCCGTGGCCTTGGCGTAGCCGTCGGCCATGAAGACGCAGCTCCGCTCGTCGCGGGACATGTGATA
The DNA here is from genome assembly GCF_018069705.1 of Aminithiophilus ramosus. GTDB lineage: Bacteria > Synergistota > Synergistia > Synergistales > Aminithiophilaceae > Aminithiophilus > Aminithiophilus ramosus. The sequence goes on from NZ_CP072943.1 coordinate 2,748,941, forward strand.
GGCGATGCCCTCGAAGGATTCCCACTCCCGGTAGAGGGCGAGAGTCGTCTCGCCGGGGAGACCGAAAACGTCCGTCACGCCGTAATCGCGCAACAGAGTGAGGATGGCCCGAGATACGTTCATTTTTATCCGTCCCTTCCCTGAACCCGCAAGGGGATCATCAACAATGAGCAGCCAGGCGACTCCAGTCTAGACAGGGAAAGGCCCTTTCGTCAACCCCTCAGGGAGAAGCTTGTTTCCTTAATAAAAAATTGGAAATACATTGACAGAAGCGGGATGGACTCTTTATGCTCATTCTACTCATCCATGATGAGTAGAATGAAAACCGTTCCATCATCGGGGTGGAGCCTTTGGTTGTACGTTCGACAAGGAGGCGGGTGTGGATGAAACAGAAAAGGCAAATCGTCATCGTCGGAGGAGGTTGGGGTGGCTGCGGAGCCGCCGAGGCCGCCGTGCGGGCCGGAGCCCAGGTGACCCTCCTGGAGCGGGCCGACATGCTCCTCGGCACGGGTCTCGTGGGCGGCATCTTCCGCAACAACGGACGGCAGACGGCAGCGGAGGAAATGACGGCTCTGGGCATGAAGATGTTCTCCGTCATGGACTCCGTCACGCGTCACCGGAACGTCTCCTTCCCCGGCCATGAGGGGGCGAGCCTCTACGACGTCTACGCCATGGAGCCCGCCGTCAAGGCCTTCCTCGCCGACCTGGGCGTCGACGTCGCCCTCCAGGCCTCGGTCGCCTCCATCGAAAGGGCGAAGGACCGCATCACCTCCGTCACGACCCGCGACGGCCGCTGCTTCGGAGCCGACGCCGTCGTCGACGCCACGGGCACGTCGGCCGCACCGGCCAACTGCAACAGCCACGGCAGGGGCTGCGCCATGTGCATCCTCCGCTGCCACAGCTTCCTTCCCCGGACGAGCGTCACCGCCCTGGCGGGCATCGAGGAGTGGAACGGCGCCAAGGCCGACGGCTCCCTGGGCGCCATGAGCGGCTCCTGCAAGCTCTTCAAGGAGTCTCTCGATCCGTCCATCGTCGCCGAGCTGAACGAAACGGGCGTCTGCCTCGTCCCCCTGCCCGACGAGCTGCGCGAGGATCTCTCCATTCTGGGGGCCAAGGCCTGCCAGCAGTACGCCCGAAAGGAGTTCGTCGAGAACCTCGTCCTCCTCGATACGGGGCCGGCCAAACTCATGACGCCCTACTTCCCCCTCGAGGCGCTGCGGCGCATCCCCGGATTCGAGAGGGCCCGCTACGAGGACCCCATCGCCGGAGGGAAGGGAAACTCCATGCGCTACTTCGGCTTCGCGCGCTGCGACACGACCCTCAGGGCCCAGGGCGAGGTGACCAATCTCTTCTGCGCCGGAGAGAAGGCCGGCGCCATGGTGGGCCACACCGAGGCCATCGTGACGGGGGCCCTGGCAGGGCGGAACGCCGTCGCCGTCGCCCTGGGACTGGAGCCGACGGCCTACCCCGAGGAGCTGGCCCTGGGCGATTTCATCGCCCACGTCATCCCCCTCATGGCCACCGAGGAGGGACGGCGCTTCAAGTACACCTTCTCGGGATCGGTCTACTTCGAGAGGATGAAGGAAAAGGGCCTCTACATCACCGACGGACCTGCCGTCGCCCGACGGGTCGACGAAAAGGGCCTGACGGGATTCTTCAAACGAAAATTGGCCTAGATCCCCTTTCGAAAAAACAACGCCTGTCCCGACAGGATGGGACACCGCGAAAGAGCCTGCGCCGTCAGGTCGGGAAATCCCACCTGTCCGATTGCGAAAGAGCGTCTCCGATCGCTGCATCGACAAGGGAAGGAGCCTGATTCTCTATGGAAGTCGCCCTCACCAGCGCCCATTGGGCCTATCTGGCCTGCATCGCCGCCGTTATCGTCCTCATGGTCCGACGCCGGGACGTCGTCCTCGTCTGTCTCGCCGGGTCCTTTATCGTCGGCCTGCTTTACAGCAGGTCTCCCCTGATCGCCATCCAGAGCGTTTTCAACGGTCTTCTCGAGGCCGGAACGGACCTCTTCGACATCATGCTCATCATCGCCCTCATGGTCGCCATGCTCCATTCCCTGAGCCGAATGGGAGCCGATTATCTGATGGTCATACCGCTGCGACGCTTCATGAAAACTCCGACGCGGGCCTTTTTCATCCTCGGCGCCACCATGTACGCGGCGGCACTCTTTTTCTGGCCCACTCCGGCAACGGCTCTCGTCGGCACCATCCTGGTCCCCGTGGCCATCATGGCCGGCCTTCCGGCCATGGGAGCCGCCATGGCCGTCAATATTCTGGGACACGGCATGGCCCTATCTGGAGACCTCGTCATCCAGGGAGCCCTGAAACTGTCCTCCGGAGCCGCCGGAGTGACCGTTGACGCCATGCTGCCCAAAGCTCTCGTCCTTTCTCTCGTCTCGGGCCTGACGGCAGGCACCATCGCCTTCCTTTCGATCAGGAAGGATATCGAGAAGGTCCGCGAAGAGGGGACGGACAACATCCTCATCTGCCAGCAAGCACCTCAACTGGAACGCTTCGCCAGGCTCTTCGCTCTTGCCGTGCCCCTGACGATGCTCACCGTCGTGGCCGTCATGGCCAGTCAGAACCTCCGAGGCGGCAAGGCGACGGCCCTCCTGGGAGGAACGGCTCTTCTCCTTCTCTTCTGCTCCACCCTGGCCCGGGAGGGCCACCGAGGCCTGGAAGAGATCGTCGTTCACCTGCGCCATGGATTTCTTTTCGCCATCAAAATCTTCTCCCCCGTCATCCCCATTGCCGGGTTTTTCTTCCTCGGCTCCCAGAAGGCGGCATCCCAGATTCTGGGCGATGGCGCACCGGGATTCCTCTTCGATCTGGGGAGGGCCTTTGCCAACGCCCTCCCGCTCGGCAAGATCCCTCTCGCCTTCGGCAATCTCATCGTCGGCATCATCACCGGCCTCGACGGATCGGGCTTTTCCGGCCTTCCCCTCACGGGCTGTCTGGCTCAGGCCCTTGGAGCCCCCCTCCTTTTCGACGTCGCGACCCTCGCCGCCATCGGCCAGATGGGGGCCATCTGGGGGGGAGGCGGAACGCTCGTCGCCTGGTCCTTCGGCCTCGTGGCCACGGCAGGCATCTCCGGCGTCGACCCCATGGAACTCGCCCGCAGAAACTTCATTCCCGTGAGCTGCGGTCTTCTGGCGGCAACGATCGTCGGAATTTGCATGATGTAAGCCGGAGCCTCTATGCGGAAAGGGAGCTTTCCCCCTCCCTTTCCGCACTTTGACAGGCCCGCCCCCTGCCCCTATAACGGAAGGGGGACCTCCGGCCGTGCCCCTCGCTTCGGCCGGCCACCGCACCGGGAAGGGGTCCGATCGTCCCGGAACAAAGGCAGGAGGCCTCTCACGAAAGGAAAGGGCGGCCCCTGCCTCCCGGGAAAATCCATTGGTTAGCAATTGCGAATCTATTGACAAAAGAGACGAAGGGCACCTATACTCAACTCATCATCGATGAGCAGTTGCGCGGTCGTCTCCGAGGGAGGCCTCTCATGCAGCCAGGCACGTTCAAACAGGAAGTCATGCGGATCAACAACGCCATCAACCAGGAACTCTTCGGAGTGGGCCTGCTGTGGCAGAAGGTGGAGCTCAGCGACGATCGGGTGCTGATCATCGCCAAGAACCGCCGGGTCCGCGCCCTCACCGCCCTCGACGGGCGAGACGGCCTCACGACACGGCTCATCGACATCGCCCTTCTGGAGGAGTACAAACGGCGCTTTCTCGAGGCGCTGAAAAGGCGCTTTCCCCTGCCTTTTCGGGCTCTCCTGAAAGACTACGATCCCGTCGAGGAGCTGGCCTTTTCGCTCCTTCTTCTCGGCGGACCGGCCGAGGAACTGATCCGGAAGTGCCCTGAATCCCCCACAGACGGCTGAGGGAGATCCCTTCGGGGATAGCCTGAGGACCGCTGACCGCGGGAACTTTCCGATTCCGAAAGGATCGGGAGGTTGTTGCGCGTCGGCGGTCCTTTTTTGGCCCAAGGCATCAAGCCGAGAAGAAGGAGATGGGAGAACGGTGGAAAAGATCAAGATCCAGGATATCCTCGACGCTCTGGACCGCATCACGGGAGGCCGCCTCGTCAAGGCTCCCCGCGATCTGAGCGGCAACAACCCCTTCGTCGTCACCAAAAGCTCGGGCATTCCCGGCAAGGCCGTGACGGAGCTGCCGGGCCTGGTCTGGGGCGACCCGGAGGCGGAGGTGACGAGAGCCGCCGTCATGATGACCCTGACGGAGAGCGCCATCGAGCTGGCCGCCGCCTCGGGCGTGAACTGCCTCGTCGCCCACCACCCCGTGGCCGACGGGACCAACTCGGGCGGCGTCCCCATCCGCCACTATATGGACCTCTATGGCCTCAACATCATCGAGCTGCACGAGGCCTTCCACGGCCTTCACCCGGGCATCGCCTGGCTTCACGGCCACAGGGCCGTCGAAGTCGACATCCGCTGCGGCGGCCTGGCCGGCAACATTCTTTACGTCGGCGAGGCCCTCCCCGAAGTGCAAACCCTGGGCGACCTCCTGGGGCGGCTGCGCCGCCTCATGGACATGGAGAGGGAAGAAGCCTGCGTCAGAGAGGAGCGGCGCTTCCGCGGCTGCGACGACCTTTTCGAGGCCTCCACGACGGCCGCGCCGGCCATCGTCGTCGGATCGCCTGCCGATCGGGTCCGCAAGGTCCTTCACATCTTCCCCCACACGGGCTTCACGCCCGACCACCTGGAATGCGTCTTCGGCAGACATCCCGACGCCGACACGCTTCTGGCCTCGATCAGCCACCTCCACGCCGGCAACGCCCTCATCGAGAGGGCCCGCGAGCTGGGGCTGCGCGTCCTCTGCGGCAATTCCCACGCCCTGGAGATCTTCGAAAACGGAGTCCCCCTGGCCCGGGCCCTTGCCATGATTTTGCCTCAGCTGGAGATCCGGCTCTTCCGCGACCGCATGGTCAGCTACCCCCTCGACGCCTTCGGCGGCGAGGCCATCCAGGAATACGGGAAGGAAATCGCCCACCGTCATCTCGTCCGCGAAACGGTCCCCTGCGGCCTCTAGCCGCATACGAGAAAGGAGCGAGTCTGATGAGCGAAGTCCGCATCGAAAAGGTCCAAGGCACCCGCAAAGGTCTGGAGGGCGTCGAGATCCTCGGTCTCGGCCTGGTGGCCCTCTCCCTGGGGCTGCTGATCTTCAACCCCGGCTCCATCGCCGGCCTCTTCAACGCCATGGTCGACAGGGCCTTCCCCATCATCGTCAAGGTTTTTCTCACCGGCACCGTGGGCGTGGCCCTCATCTGCAGCGTCATGATGGGCCGCATCCTCGAGCGCTGCGGCTTCACCGACGCCCTCATGCGCATCTTCGTCCCCCTGACGCGCCTCATCGGGATCAATCCCGCCGTCATCATCCCCTCGGTCTACAACATCCTGGGCGATATCAACGCCGCCGGGCGCATCGCCGGTCCCATCCTCGTCAAGGCCGGAGCCACCAAAGACGAGCAGAAGATCGCCATCGCCACCATGGTCCAGTCCCAACAGTCCTTCTCCACCTTCATGTTCGGCCTCATCGCCCTCACCGCCGTCGGCGTCCAGGCCTACGTCGTCGTCATTCTGGCCGTCTTCGCCCCTCTCGTCATCGTCCCCTTCATCCTGCGCCACACCCTCTGGCGGGACACGAAAGCCGTCGCCCTCGACGAGCTCCCCCGCTTCACGCCCACCAAGGCGGCCCTCCCCACCCTCTTCGGCGCCGCCCGGGAGGGGGCGGAGCTGCTCTTCCTCCTCATCATCCCCGCCGTGGGCGTCACCTATGCCCTCATCGGCGCCCTCGACTACGTCGGAATCTGGCAGCCCATCGAGACCGGTCTTTCGTCCCTCCTCCAGGCCCTGGCCATCGACCCCACGTCGGGCATGGTCTCCATCCTGGCCTCGCCCACCCTGGCCATGGCTCAGCTCAAAGATGTGGCCGCCACCCTCGATCCCCGCTTCGTCGTCGGCTCCTTCGTCCTCGGCGCCTCGGGCTTTCCCCTCTCCGTCCTCTTCGGCCAGATTCCGGCCATCTGGTCCGAATCGACGGACCTCAACGAGAAGGAAGCCCTGGGAGCGGCCATTCTGGGGGCAACGATGCGGATCGTCACGGCAGGGGCCATCGCCCTCTTCGTCACGCCCCTTCTGCTGTAGGAGATCCCCTTCATCACACGACAGAACTTTTGCAACGAAAAACCTTACAGGAGGTCCTGAACAATGAAGAAAGCGCCGCAAATCGTCATCGTCGGAGGAGGTTGGGGTGGCTGCGGAGCCGCCGAGGCCGCCGTGCGGGCCGGAGCCCAGGTGACCCTCCTGGAGCGGGCCGACATGCTCCTCGGCACGGGTCTCGTGGGCGGCATCTTCCGCAACAACGGACGGCAGACGGCAGCGGAGGAAATGACGGCTCTGGGCATGAAGATGTTCTCCGTCATGGACTCCGTCACGCGTCACCGGAACGTCTCCTTCCCCGGCCATGAGGGGGCGAGCCTCTACGACGTCTACGCCATGGAACCCGCCGTCAGGGCCTTCCTCGCCGACCTGGGCGTCGACGTCGCCCTCCAGGCCTCGGTCGCCTCCATCGAAAAAGAGAAGGACCGCATCACCGCCGTCACGACCCGCGACGGTCGCTGCTTCGGAGCCGACGCCGTCGTCGACGCCACGGGCACGTCGGCCGCACCGGCCAACTGCAACAGCCACGGCAGGGGCTGCGCCATGTGCATCCTCCGCTGCCACAGCTTCCTTCCCCGGACGAGCGTCACCGCCCTGGCGGGCATCGAGGAGTGGAACGGCGCCAAGGCCGACGGCTCCCTGGGCGCCATGAGCGGCTCCTGCAAGCTCTTCAAGGAGTCTCTCGATCCGTCCATCGTCGCCGAGCTGAACGAAACGGGCGTCTGCCTCGTCCCCCTGCCCGACGAGCTGCGCGAGGATCTCTCCATTCTGGGGGCCAAGGCCTGCCAGCAGTACGCCCGAAAGGAGTTCGTCGAGAACCTCGTCCTCCTCGATACGGGGCCGGCCAAACTCATGACGCCCTACTTCCCCCTCGAGGCGCTGCGGCGCATCCCCGGATTCGAGAGGGCCCGCTACGAGGACCCCATCGCCGGAGGGAAGGGAAACTCCATGCGCTACTTCGGCTTCGCGCGCTGCGACACGACCCTCAGGGCCCAGGGCGAGGTGACCAATCTCTTCTGCGCCGGAGAGAAGGCCGGCGCCATGGTGGGCCACACCGAGGCCATCGTGACGGGGGCCCTGGCAGGGCGGAACGCCGTCGCCGTCGCCCTGGGACTGGAGCCGACGGCCTACCCCGAGGAGCTGGCCCTGGGCGATTTCATCGCCCACGTCATCCCCCTCATGGCCACCGAGGAGGGACGGCGCTTCAAGTACACCTTCTCGGGATCGGTCTACTTCGAGAGGATGAAGGAAAAGGGCCTCTACATCACCGACGGACCTGCCGTCGCCCGACGGGTCGACGAAAAGGGCCTGACGGGGTTCTTCAAACGAAAATTGGCCTAGGAACCCGTCGGGCTTCTACGGAAAAAGGTTGATTCGGCCTGGCCCGTGAGACTAAGAATTCGACTCCAAGGACAAAAGATTTCTTTTAGATAGTACAAAAGGGCACCGATCGTCAGGCCAAACCTTACAGACTCCCCGACGAGGTCCTATCGGGGAAACGGACGCGCGGAGGGAGGAAGCCTTTTGGCTTCCTCCCTCCGCGCGCCTTCCCTCCTCGCCTCACGAAAGAGCCGCCCTGGCCTCCTCCCCCTTAGTTCTTCCGCCATCTTGACCTCAAGAGAAAATAGTCCTACACTTGCCAATCATCAATGATGATGTGCTCTTCTGCGATGATCCACAAAAACTCTTCCGGCAAGACAGCCGCTTCCCGACCGGCACGACGGGACCTTCCCTCTCCCTTCTCTTTTCTCTTCCTTTTTTTCTCCCCTCGCCACCGATCGACGCACGACCGACGGCCGTGCAAAAGCCAGAGGTCTCTCGTGAAATTCCCGGTGGTCGATTCCGCCGGGAACTCTCTTCGTCGCCACAGGGATTCAGCAGGATCGATTCAGGGGGCGAGCCCCCCGGGGGAGGGAAGAAGGATGAACAAAGAAAGGGCAGATGTCGTCGTCATCGGCGGCGGCGTGATCGGAACCTCCGTCGCCTACTACCTGGCCAAGGGCGGCGTCGACGTCCTTCTCGTCGAAAAGGGACGCCTCGGAAACGGCAGCTCGTCGGGTTGCGACGGCTTCGTCATCATGCAGTCCAAGACGCCAGGTCCCCACCTCGATATGGCCCTGGCCTCGGAGGTCCTCTACCGGACTCTGGCCGACGAACTGGAGTGGGACATCGAGTACCGCCGCTGCGGCGGCATGATCGTCATCGAACGGGAAGAGGAGATCGAGGCCATGAAGATCTTCATGGCGAAACAGCGATCGATCGGCCTCGACGTCCGCCTTCTCTCCGGCGACGAGGCGCGGGAGCTCGAACCGGCCCTGGCGCGCCACATCGCCGGAGCGACCGTCAGCGACAGCGACGCCCAGGTCAACCCCATGCAGCTGCTTTTCGCTTACGCCCACGGCGCCGAACGGCACGGGGCCCGCCTGCGGAGGAACGCGCCCGTCACCGAACTCCTCCACGACGGCAAAGGGAACGTCACCGGCGTCGTCGCCGCCGGCCGAACCATCCGCGCCGGAGCCGTCGTCTGCTGCACCGGCGTCGACACCGCCGCCCTCGTGGCGCCTCTCGGCCTCGAACTGCCCGTCATCCCCCGACGGGGACAGCTTCTGATCACCGAGCCGGTAGAGCCCCTCATCGGTCGCGTCATGCTCTGCGCCCGCTATATCGCCGCCAAATACCATCCCGAACTTCTGGAGGGCTCCCAGGATGAAACGGTGCGGCTCGGCGTCGGCCTGGCCCTGGAACAGACCCGGGAGGGAGGACTGCTCATCGGCAGCACCCGGGAGTTCGCGGGCTTCGACCGGAGCAACACCTCCCTTGGAACCTGGGCCGTGGCCGCCCACGCAACGCGCATCGTCCCCAGCCTGAGGCGTATCCGCGTCGTCCGGACCTTCGCCGGCCTCCGTCCCTACACGCCCGACGGCAAGGCCTTCATGGGCGAGGCGCCCCGTCACCGCGGGCTGTTCATCGCTGCCGGGCATGAAGGCGACGGCATCGCCTATTCGCCCATCACGGGAAAAACGCTGGCCGAACGGATCATGACGGGAAAAAGCACCATCGACCTGGCTCCTTTCGCCGTCGACCGCTTTTCCCGATAGAGCGCGGCAAAAAGCCGAGGAAGAAAGCCGAGAAAGCAGAGGAGGGATCTGAAATGCTGTCCGTCATCATCCCCGTCGTCGTTCTCTTTCTGGTGATCCTGGTGCCCGTCAAGGCCATCAGGAACGTCAACATCCGTCTCGGGCTGTTGCTGTCGGCCCTCATCGCCATGGCCATGGGAGACATGGGGCCCGCGGAATCGGTCAGGGCCGCCATCAGCGGAATCGACAAGCTCTCCTGGGTCATCGGATTGTCCCTGTTCGGCAGCATCTACGCCCAGACGCAGGTCAGGATGGGAGCCATCGATACGGTGCTCAACACGCTGAGGGCCTCGATAGGGAAAACGTCCAAGGGGCTGATCGCCTCCATCATCATCACGCTGGTCATCGCCGGATCTCTTCTGGGCGACGCCATCGCCTCCGTGACGGTCATCGGCATTCTGGTCATCAAAGCCCTCGACGACATGAACCTCTCTCCGGAGCAGACGGGCTGCATCCTGCTCCTCGGAGCCGTCTGCGGCTCCATCATGCCCCCCATCACGCAGGGCTTCTTCCTCTCGGCGAGCCTCGTCAACACGCCCGTCGATCCCGTCATCAAGGTGGGCTACGTCACGGTCGGCGTCCTCGTCGTCGCCTCCATCCTCTGGTGCTGGACCTTCGTCCGGTCGAACCGCCTTCCCGAAGAGCTCATTCCCTCCCGCCCGGCGACCCGTATCCTCGCCGACGAATGGACGCGCCTGATTCCCCTCATCACGCTTATCGTCATCATCATCCTGCGAAGCGGATTCAAGATCGAGGTCTTAAAGATCCTGGATCCTCTTCTTTCCCCTCTCGGACAGATCCCCGTCGTCAGGGCCGTCACCGCCTTCGGCGGAAGCAGCCGCATCCTCCAGGCCATCGCCGTCGCCACTCTCGTCGCCTTCTGCGCCCCGACCGTGCGGGGAAAGATCCTCGACGTCTTCAGAAAGGGCCTCGTCTCCGTATCGAAAACCGTCCAGATCCAGATCTGCGCCGGCGTCATGATCGGAGCCTTCTACGAGGCCGGACTGATCGACAAGGTCCTCCTTTTCACGAAAACCCTCTCGGCGGCCATGCTCAAAGTGGGCGGGGGAGCCATGCTCATGCTCGTCGGCATGCTCACCGGCTCTCAGAGCACGGCCCAGAACACGATCTTCGCCTTCTTGGGGCCGATCCTCACGGGCAACCTCGACGTGTCGCCCCGAGCGGCCGCCCTGGGCGGAGCCCACCTGGCCATGGCCGGACAGTCCATGCCTCCCGCCTGCCTGACGACCTTCGTCATCGTCGGCATCGTCGGAGGCGTCCTGGCCAAAAAGGCCGACCCCATCCGCATCATGTTCCTGGCCTTTCCCATAACGATCCTGTCGGCCCTCATCGGCTACGCCGCGTGGTTCGGCCTTTTCTGAGGCAGCGGCGATGCCCGTGCCCTCAGTCGAGCGCCCTTCCGCCGCGCCTCTCGGCATCCTGATGCTGGATACCCATTTCCCCCGAGTCAGGGGCGATATCGGGAACGCCCGGTCCTTCGACTTTCCCGTCCTGTACCACGTCGTCGACGGAGCGACGCCGCGGCGCGTCGCCACCAGAACCGATCCGGCCCTCCTCGACGCCTTTCTGGAGGGAGCCAGGAGACTCGAAAGGGCCGGCGTCCAGGCCATCACGACAAGCTGCGGCTTTCTGGCCCTCTGGCAGAAGGAGCTTTCGGCGGCCGTCTCCGTCCCCCTCCTGACGTCGAGCCTCCTTCAGGTCCCCCTCGCCTGGCGACTGACGGGCGGCCGTCCCGTGGCCATCGTCACGGCCCGGGCGGCCAATCTCTCCCCAGGACATCTGGCCGCCGTCGGCATCGACAAGATGCCTCTCTTCGTGACGGGCCTGGACGGGGCGACGGAATTCACGCGCGTCTTCATCGACGACGCAACGACGCTCCGTGAAGAAGCGGTCAGACAAGAGGTGCTCCGACGGACCCTCGACATCGTCGAGGCACACGAGGAAATCGGCGCGATCGTCCTCGAATGCACCAATCTGCCCCCTTACGCCGACGCCCTCCGCCAGGCGACGAAACGTCCCGTCTTCGACATTCTGACGCTCTGCAACCACGTCGTCCGGTCGCTGCGCCCCCTCTGAAAGGGGCATTCCGCCGCGAGGCACCTACCGGACCCGCACGGAACGAAGGGCCGCAGAGTCCCCCGAAGGGGATCTCTGCGGCCCTTTTTCACGACGGCTCCGGCAAAAACCCGAGAACCCCCTGCGACCCCCTCATGGTCGAAAAACGCCTACCGAACGCTGTCCCCCGACCTTTTCGACGTGCAGAGGCTCACCGCAACGAGGACGACAATCGATGCCGGTATGGCGACGAAGGCGCTGTCCACCCCTCCGAAATGGGCCTTCAGGCCCAGCTCCCAGGCCAGAGTCGTCACGCCGCCGACGACCATCGAACTCAGACCTCCGGCGGGCGTCACCCTCTTCCAGCAGAGAGCGGCGATCAGAGCCGGGGTGATGGCGGCGCCGTAGATCGTGTAGGCGTACATCATGACGCTCAGGATATCCGAAAATCGCGTTATGAGAAGGTAAGAAAACACGCCGAGGAACACGATCAAACCGCGCATGACGAGCAGGTCCTGTTTCCCGCCGACATTCTTTCGGAAATGGGGCTTGATGATGTCGTTGTAGATGCTGGTCGCCGAAGACAACAGGAAAGAGTCTCCTGTCGTGATCATGAAAGCGATGGCCGCGGCCAAGAGACATCCGCCCAGGACAAAGGGAAGCATATGAGTGGCGACCATCAGGAAGGCCGTGTCCGGCTTGATGCCCGGCAGATAAGGGATGGCCACCGTCGCGATAAAAACATTCAGGCAGGAAAGGACAATACTTCCCACGATAAACCCTATAGCCGAATTCTTCGCTATTTTTTCGGTTTTAGCGGCTCCAAAACGGGTAAACAAATTCTGGTCTCCCAGCGTCAGGAAGAGCATGGCCAGCACATAGGCCAGGGTATCCATAGGCCTATACCCTCCAAGCAGAGTGAGCTTCTCGGCCGGTATCTGCGCGACGAGTCCGGAGAATCCACCGGTGGCGTTCAAGAGAAACGGAACGGACAACACAAGAGACACGAAAATGAACAGAGCCGTCATGGCATCGGTGTAGGCAACCGTAAGCAATCCGCCCGTGACGGAAAGGAAAACGATGACGACGGCGGCTATGGCCGTCCCCGTCTCGACAGGGATGCCGGCCACGATATTCATGACATAGCCCGCTCCTTTGAATTGATAGGAGCATATTCCGACATAGGCCAAAACGATAAAGATCGACCCCAACACTCTGGCCGGATTGCCATACTTTTCTCCGAAAAGCTCGGGTATTGTCACGTTTTCATTGCTTCTTATCCTGGATGCGAGAAAGTATATGAAGGCAATCGCCAGAGGCGATGCAAATTCAAAGAGAAGACCAGCCAAAGGCCCCTTCGTATAAACGATATTTGCCGTTCCGGTTATTCCTCCTCCACCGTACCAAGTCGCTATCAATGTTCCCACCAAAACCCACAAAGGCAGCTTTCGACCGGTAGTCATGAAATCATCCGAACTGTTGACACCTTTTCTTGCTATATAGGCACCATAACAGACCACAATGACCAAATAGGCAACAATCATCCAGAAATACCCGGATATTTGCATTTTAGTCACCTCCCATCTTGCGTTAACGCATTGAATGCAAATAAATACCAGACAAGCGTGGAGCGATCAACACCCGCAAAGATAACGAAGGGTAAATTTCACGCTCCACGCGAACAAAAGGCCACCAAGAATGTTATTCGGTTATTTCAACTACAACCCGTTGCGAGGTATTTTCTGATCCCATTCTTTGCTGAAATAGGGTTCACCGTTTTCGGTGACATCCATTTTCCCCGAGAGGATGAAGTTATCCGCATCGGATCTCTGGGTCACGACGATATCCGCATCGATCCACCATCCCTCGCGGCCGACCTTCATCTTCTGACGGATCGTGTAGCATGCCGACAGGGGGTCGTGATTGCCGAGGGTGAGCTCTCGCTTCAAGTTATGCTCCACCGTGACGTCCACATCGTCGAAGCGGTAGACGCCCTCGCCGAAGACGCCACCGACCCCGTTCGTGACGCAGGTCCAGGCGTCTTTCAGGATGTCATAGGAAACCGTGCGGTCGACGCGCCCTTCGGACAGCCACGTCGTCGGCGTCAGCGAAGCGCACTCGGGGTTCATGTTCGGCCCTTCCGTCTCGGCGCCGCGGAACAGGGGCAACGTCAGCCGCGCCGTGGATAAGTCGAGGGTGAGCGTCGCCTCCTCCGGCATGTTCCAGAACATGGGCCAGAAGGTCGTCGCCAGGGAAAGGCGGATCCGATGGCCCGCCTTGAAATGGTGGCCACAGCAGTCGAGTCCGACGAAGGCCTTAACCTTCCTGCCCGGCTCGAGCTCGACGACCCTGTCGTGACCTTCGAGATGGGTCAGGTTCATGACGCCGTAGGAGACGCGGCTCACGGCGCCGTCGGGCTCCACATCGGAAATCTGGGCGAAAAGCATCGCCTTGGGCACGTCGCTGGAGAGCTCGACCTCGAAACGGGGGTAGCCCAGAATCCTGAGGGGCTCTTCCAGGACGTCGCTTTCGAAAACCATGGCCATCCCGTCGTCGACGCGCTGATCGGCAGGGCTTTCGCCCAAGACGGCCGCCCCCATCCACTCTCCGGCGAGCAACCCGTGGTTCTGCGGCGTCTTCAGCAGAACCGACTCCCCGCCCTCTCCCTTTTCGCGCCGCAGAAGACCATGGGAGAGATAGAGCGTCTCGGGAACGACATCGGACGACGGCCACCGGTCGAGACCGACCCAATACCCTTCGCTCACGGGCCTGATGGCCGAGGGAGGCATGCTCTCCTCCATCCAGGCCTGAACCATGGGGCCCTCCATGACGCCGTTCTCCCTGCCCTTGAGCCAGTGATCCCACCAGCGCAGGGCCTCCTGAAGGAATCCCATGGCGGGGCCGGGAACACCGTCGTGGGCGTAAACGTGGGCCCAGGGGCCGATGATCCCCTTCCTCGGCACGTCAAGCCCTTCGAGAAGGGTCAGAACCGTATTCGTGTAGGAATCGGCCCAGCCGTCGACGGCCAGCACCGGGACCTCGATGTCCGAATAGTTCTCGCAGACCGAGCCGTGCCTCCAATAGGCGTCTCTCGTCTGGTGCTCGAGCCAGAGGGCCATCCACAGGGGCATCTCCTCCAGACGCCTCAGGGACTGCTCCCTCCAGGCATCGCCGACGACGTGGGGATCGAGGGGGCGACACATGTAGGCGAGCATGATCGCCCCCCACCAGAAGTTATCGTTCAGAAGACATCCGCCCTTGTAATGGATATCCTGGTTGTACCTGTCGTCGGTGAATCCGACGGTGATGACGGCACGCAGCGCCTTGGGCCGTCGCGCCGCGACCTGCAGGGAGTTGAACCCGCCCCAGGATTTGCCCATCATGCCGACCTTGCCGTCGCACCAGCACTGTCGGCTGATCCAATCGATCACTTCCAGGGCATCGTCCTGTTCCTGCTTGAGATATTCATCTCTCAGGAAACCGTCCGACTCTCCCGAACCGCGCATGTCGACGCGGACAACGGCATAGCCGTTTCCGGCGAAATAACCGTGCATCGGCTCGTCCCGTGCTCGCGTTCCGTCCGTCTTGCGATAGGGAATATATTCGAGAATCGCGGGAACGGGCCTATCCGTCTCGGGGAACCAGAATCTTGCGGAAAGCCTCGTGCCATCAGACAAAACAATCCAATCGTTCTCTTTCGTCCTGAATTTAAAAGGAAAATCAGTTTTTACAGTTTTATTTTTGCATTCAATCAAGATATTTCATCTCCATTCTATCAGGCATTTGTTGTCACAGCCACAACTTTATCTTTCTTGGGGGAGTAAAGCTTTATCCAAGCAAAGGAAAGCGCAGCACCTATCAGAGCTATAACAATCATCCCAGTGAAATACATGTGATATCCAATGGCTCCAGTATAAGAATCAAGGGTTTTACCGGCAACGAAAGGACAAAGGATTTCGGGAATATAACCTAAAGTAGACACAAAACCGATAGCTATTCCAGCATATTCGATAGGAACTCCGCCCTCGGTCAGAAGAGAAAAATAGATCCCAAAGTTGGAGTACATGGCAAAATAAAACACAGAGCAGATGATAGCCAGAATATACAACTGATTCTGTCCCAAAGGCATGTGCATGATGGCAAAAGTTCCTAATGCCATCGCCAGGAAACCGACGAACATCACATGGGCCTTGCCGAACCTATCTGCCAAAAACCCACCGGATGGGGAGGCAATCGGTCTGCAATACTGAGCCAACACGGTTATGATGGCCGCCGACACCGCTGAAGCTCCCAGGACATTCGTGGCATAGGGGGTGAAATAGAAATAGGACATGTTGAAAATATAAGTGGAGAAGGTGATGGCGGCCACCATCCAGACGGCTGGCATTCTCACGACGACAAGAATATCCCTTACGCTGAATTTAGATTTATTGGATGCGCTGGATTCGGGCTTAACATCTTTCAACGTTAACAAGAAAACCAATCCGCAAATGACAGGGCATATGGAATAAAAAATAATTATCCATTTCAACCCAAGAGCGGACGATGCCTTCGCCTGGAAGAATCCGAATATAGCCGTAGCGATTGCCATGTGGACGGCGTTAACAACTCCGCGGCCGCCTTCAAAAAGACCATAGGCACGGGATTGTTCATTCTCGGCCGCCTGCATCCTGATTATTTTCATCAGGGAAGGCCAGAAAGTCAGGAGAGAGGTCACGCCCCACACACCGTAGATCGCGACCAGCATGATGTACGAGGGGAAGAGGAGATGCAAGATGCCGCCAAGCCCTGTCGCGATCAGAGAGAAAACTAAAAGTTTTTTAGCCGAGATACGATCGGCAAGAATGCCGCCCACAAGATAAGATACCAGCCCCAGCAATCCGTAAGCGCTTCCAAGACTGCCCATCTGAGTGTTGCTAAGGCCATATGTTGAAATATAAGCATCATAGTAATAATATCTGAAATAAGGAAGACCATAAATAATAGAACCCGCAAAAGCCAAAAGACAAATTTTTAGAAAATTTTTACGGAAAAGCGAGTCTGATGTAGCTGGGTTCACCTTACATCCCTCTTTTCATTTTTTTATTTTTTTAAAATCATAGTATTTTTCAAGGTATTTTTTCTGCTTTTTGAATCCCCAATGCTCGTCTTTCATCCAATGGATAGCGCTAGCCACATCTTTTTTTTCGAGAGCATCTATTAAGTTTTCGTGCTGGTCGCAACACACCCTATCCCATTCCTCCATCTGAACTATCGCCGTTGGCGAATAATATAATCTTGAAGATATATTATTCCACAAAACAGGAAGATAAGTATTCTCAGACAATCCTAGATAAACATTATGAAACGTCCTATTGAGTTCCATGTGATCTGAAAAAGCCTTGCGCTCCGTACTTTCCCATATATGCCTGTTAATTTGTCTCATTATGGCGCAATGTTCTTTGGTAATATGGAGTATGGCTGTCTTCAAGGCTTCAGCCTCTATCATGCCGAGAGTTCCATAATAATTCTCGACATCTTTCAAGGAGAAATCCCTTATTATGATTCCTTTTCTGGGAAGAATAGTCACCATGCCCTCGCCCTCAAGCTGCAAGAGAGCATCCCGAAGCGGAGTTATCCCTATTCCGAGCTCGGAGCTGACCTTGCGCAAACTGATTGGGTCTCCCGGCCTCATGGACATCTGCGATATCTCTTTCCGGAGATAGTCACAGACCTGTTCTCTAAGCGATAACATGTGAAAATTCGGCTTGTTCCCGACCATTTCCTTCACCTCCTTTCATCGACACCCCCTAGCGAGCGCCGCAAAAGCGCTGAAAAACACTTCGCCTCTTTTTTCGGGTCCGCCCTCGACTCACACCTGGACCTCAATCCGCTTTTTCACGCGACTTACCTGATGTCTGATGTAACAGTTCTGTTTTTGTACAGTATCACCAACCTTCAGATTGCGCAAGACACAAAAACTTCCTCTTGCCGGAAATCCTTTTCACCTATCGGTGAACTTCGCGGCGGAGGCAACGGCGTCCAAGTCGGGAGACCCTGCGGGACGGTGGACCCGTCCCGCGCGCCGCCAAGATGGCCGCGCTCCCAGCAGGGGCAAAACCCCCTCCACGACCGCGGTTGGATCGTTCCCGACAAGGGCAAAACCCCTCCACGACCGCGCTCGGACGCTCCCGGCAGGGACAAACCCCCTCCACGACCGCGGTTGGGCGCGCTCGGCAGGGGTAAAACCGCGGCCGGGCTTTTCCTGGGAGCGTGGGCATCCTGCCCGCGTCCGCCCCGGAGGGGCGGTGGGTTCCTCACTCGTAACCGTCACCGTCGAGGAGACGGCGTCCAAGCCGGGAGACCCTGCGGGACGGTGGACCCGTCCCGCGCGCCGCCATTGCCCTTCCTGGGAGCGTGGGCATCCTGCCCGCGTCCGCCCCGGAGGGGCGGTGGGTTCCTCACTCGTAACCGTCACCGTCGAGGAGACGGCGTCCAAGCCGGGAGACCCTGCGGGACGGTGGACCCGTCCCGCGCGCCGCCAAGATGGCCGCGCTCCCAGCAGGGGCAAAAACCCTCCACGACCGCGGTTGGGCGCGCTCGGCAGGGGTAAAACCGCGGCCGGGCTTTTCCTGGGAGCGTGGGCATCCTGCCCGCGCCCGCCCCGGAGGGGCGGTGGGTTCCTCACTCGTAACCGTCGCCGTCGAGGAGACGGCGTCCACGTCGGGAGACCCTGCGGGACGGTGGATCCGTCCCGCGCGCCGCCAAGATGGCCGCGCTCCCAGCAGGGGCAAAACCCCCTCCACGACCGCGGTTGGGCGCGCTCGGCAGGGGTAAAACCGCGGCCGGGCTTTTCCTGGGAGTGCCGTTGTCTTGGCACGCTTCGGAAGGAACGGAACGTTTCACGCCGCCGTCGCTTTTCCTGGGAGCGTGGGCATCCTGCCCGCGCCCGCCCCGGAGGGGCGGTGGGTTCCTCACTCGTAACCGTCACCGTCGAGGAGACGGCGTCCAAACCGGGAGACCCTGCGGGACGGTGGATCCGTCCCGCGCGCCGCCCTTGCCCTTCCTGGGAGCGTGGGCATCCTGCCCGCGTCCGCCCCGGAGGGGCGGTGGGTTCCTCACACGTAACCGTCACCGTCGAGGAGACGGCGTCCAAGCCGGGAGACCCTGCGGGACGGTGGACCCGTCCCGCGCGCCGCCCTTGCCCTTCCTGGGAGCGTGGGCATCCTGCCCGCGCCCGCCCCGGAGGGGCGGTGGGTTCCTCACACGTAACCGTCACCGTCGAGGAGACGGCGTCCACGTCGGGAGACCCTGCGGGACGGTGGACCCGTCCCGCGCGCCGCCAAGATGGCCGCGCTCCCAGCAGGGGCAAAATCCCTCCACGACCGCGCTCGGGCGCTCCCAGCAGGGGCAAAAACCTTCCGACTTCGGGGGGATGACGTCCATGCCGGGAGACTCTGCGGGAGGGGAACGCCACCAAGGCTTGACAGGGGAGGAGGAGGGGGGTAATATGCGTGCGTCTGCAATCATACGGTTGCCGATGACGTCGAAAAAACCTTCCCCCGAAAGGGGACCGCAGACGGGAGGGAAGAGTCTTGTTTCCCGATGACAACCTTCTTTTCAGCTCTCTGAGGAGCCTCGTCAAGAAGATGCACCGCCTCGGCGACAGGGAGATGGCGCCCTACGGGATGGGACATGGCGAGCTGCGTCTCCTGCTGCTCCTTTACGGCAACGACGGCTGCGGCCAGGATTACCTCATCTCGCGGCTCACCGTGGACCGCACCAACGTGGGAAGGGCCCTGGCCAAGCTGGAAAAGATGGGCCTTGTGCGAAGGATCCGAAGTCTCGACGACGGCAGGGCCAACGTCGTCTTCCTTTCCGACAGGGGTCGGGAGATGCAAGAGCCCCTTCTGGCCGCCAAGGAGCGGATCGAGAGGAAGGTTACGGGAGCCCTCTCGGACGACGAGATCGATCTTCTGTCCCGACTCCTTTTCAAGATGGACGAAGGCCTCTCCGACGGGAGCTGAAACCTCTATTCGAAAGATCGGGAGCGGCGACGGGCGACAATTACATGCGTGCGCAATCATGCAAATAGAGGCCGACGAGGCCTCCCGCGAGGAGGATATTCATGTACAGTCTCGGCATCGACATCGGCTACGCCTCCGTCAAGGTCTCTCTGACGGAGGATCTTCGCCTCCTTCACAACGCCTATCGTCTCCACAGGGGAAAGATCGTCCCGACCCTCCTCGATCTCCTGCGGGAGGTCTGCCGCCTCTACGGGGCCGAGAAGATCGCCTTCGCCGCGACCTGTGGCGGCGAGATCGAGCCAGGCGGCCTTCACCGCTGCGACGCCGTGTCGGCCCTTGTCGAAGGCGTCGCTCTCCTCGATCCCTCCTGTACGTCGATCATCGAAATCGGCGGCCAGAGCGCCAAGTACGTGACGGGCTGCGACGACAGGGCCCGTCTTCAGGTGGCCATGAACTCGAGCTGCGCCGCAGGGACGGGCTCCTTTCTGGAGGAGCAGCTTTCGAGGCTCGGACTGCGCCTCGAAGACTACGCCGCCGGGGCGGCCCGGGCGACGCGGGTTCCGCGCATCGCCGGGCGGTGCAGCGTCTTCGCCAAGACGGACATCACCCATCTCCTGCAGGAAGGCGTTCCCGTCGAGGACATCCTCCTCGGCCTGGCCTACGCCCTGATGGGCAACTACAGGAGTGCCGTCATCGGCCGCCTTCCCCTGACCAAGCCCCTCTTCTTCGCCGGGGGCGTGGCCCTCAACGGAGCCCTTCTGGCCGCGACGCGCGATCTTCTCGATCTGAAGGAGGGAGAGCTGGTCGTCTCGCCCGCCTCGGCCAACGCGGGAGCCATCGGGGCGGCGGCGCTGGCCCTGAGGGAGAAACGGGCCTACGACATGGCGACCCTGCTCAGGTTCCTGGAGGACGAGAGGCTGTCGTCTCCGAAAAAGGGCCTTCCTCGGCTGCCGCGACTGGAACGAAGCGAGGAGGACGGGAGGGACCGGCACCGCTGCGCCCCCCTCCCTGAAGGCTCTGCCTCGTGCTGTCACCTCGGCGTCGACGTCGGATCGACGAGCACCAATATCGTCGTCGCCGACGACGAGGGCCGCATCGTCACCTACCGTTACCTCCGCACCTTCGGCGACCCCGTCGCCGCCCTCCGCGAAGGCTTCGAGAGCCTCCGCCGCGAGCTGGGACCTTCCGTGCAGATCGGAGGGGCGGGCGTCACCGGGTCGGGACGCTACCGCATCGGCGAGCTGATCGGCGCCGACGTGGTCAGGGACGAGATCACCGCCCAGGCCCGGGCCGCCGTCGCCCTGAACGAAAGGGTCGACACGGTCTTCGAGATAGGAGGTCAGGACTCGAAGTACATCGCCATCAGGGACGGGGCCGTCGTCGACTTCCAGATGAACAAGATCTGCGCCGCCGGGACGGGTTCCTTTCTGGAGGAGCAGGCGAAGAAGTTCGACATCGCCATCGAGACTTTCGGAGACATCGCCCTGAACAGCGCCGCCCCCATCGACCTGGGCGAGAGGTGCACCGTTTTCATGGAGACGAGCGTCGCCGCCGCCCTCGCCCGGGGGGCGGCCATCGACGACATCGCCGCGGGACTCTGCTATTCCGTCGTCCGAAACTACCTCCATCGCGTCGTGGGACGCAAAAGGATCGGCGAGACCATCCTCCTTCAGGGAGGCATCGCCCACAACGGGGCCATCGTCAGCGCCTTCCGGGCCCTGACGGGCAAGGAGATCACCGTCGCCCCCTTCTTCAGCGTCACCGGCGCCTACGGCGCGGCCCTTCTGGCCAGGGAAGGCAAGGACGAGGGGCCTACGGCCTTCCGGGGGCTGGACGTCCTCGACAGGCCACGGAAGGAAGAGACGGCCCCGATCGACACCGCCGAGAGCACTCCCGACGCCTTCAGCCGAGAGATGGATTCGCTCATCTTCGACGAGGGGGAGGTCCGCCCCGACCCGTCGAAAAAGACCGTCGGGATCCCCCGAGCCCTCTTCACCTTCGGCATGTACCCCCTCTTCGGCACCTTTTTTCGCGAGCTGGGATTGAACGTCGTCCTCTCCGACCCAACGGACGAGAGAACCCTCGCTTTGGGGCAGCGCTACGCTCAGGACGAGATCTGCTTTCCCGTCAAGCTCGTCACGGGACATGTGGCCCAGCTCGTGGAACGGAAGGTCGACTACATCTTCTTCCCCGACCTCCACACGGTCATGCACCCCGATTCCCCGTCGCGCCAGAACTACGGCTGTGCCTACATGCAGCTGGCCTTCAAGCTCGTCAATCAGATCATGGGGCTGAGCGGAAAGGGCATCACCCTCCTGGCGCCCACCATCGCCTTCAACAGGGGGAAGGCCTTCATGACCGAGAGTTTCGCCCGCCTGGGCGCCCTGCTTGGCCGGACCGAGGAGGAGACGACGGGAGCCCTCGCCGCCGCGATGAAGGGTTTCCTCGACTTCGAGCACCGCCTCAGAGAGCGCGGGAAGGAGCGGATCGGTGACCTGAAGGAGGACGAGGTCGCCTTCGTCCTCATCTCCAAGATCTACGGCATCGCCGATCGGGCTCTGAACAGGGGGATCCCGGACAAGCTGCGCGCCATGGGCTACAAGGTCCTGGCCTTCTTCGACCTCCCCGACGTGGACGCCTCGGCCGAACACCCCAACATGTACTGGCCCTTCGGTCAGCACATCCTGGAGCCGGCCTACCTCGTCAGGGAACACCCCAACCTCTACGCCCTCTTCCTCACCCACCACGGCTGCGGCCCCGACTCGATCCTCCTCCACTACTTCAGGGAGATCATGGGCGACAAGCCCTACCTCAACATCGAAATCGACGAACACGCCTCGGCCGTCGGAATCGCCACCCGCGTCGAGGCCTTCGTCAACAGCCTCGATCGCAGACGAAAAAAGGCGGAAGCGATCGACGTCTACCGGGAGAAGATCGACCACAGACGCTGTCCCATCGCGACGGCGCTTCTTCCCTCATCGGCGGACGAGCTCCTCTACATCCCCCGTTTGCGCCCCTACTCGCGCCTTTTCGTCTCCTTGCTGAGGCGATGGGGCTTCCGGGCCGAAGAGCTCGCCGACCAGGACGAGCTCTCCCTGCGGAGAGGGCGGAAACAGACGCTGACCAACGAGCTTCTCTCCCTGACGGTCCTGCTGGGGAACCTCTTCCGCACCCTGGAGGGAAGAGCTCCCGGAGAACCGGAGGGGCGGGAGGAGGACGGAAGGGCCCGGGGAAGGGGGCTCTCCCTCCTCATGCCCCAGACGGAGGGGGCCGAAGTGGACGGCCAGTACGGCCGCCTTCTGCGGACCCGGCTCGACGAGGAGGGCTACGACGAACTCTCCCTCGTCTCCCCCTTCCTCGAGGACCTTCCCGACATGAGAGACGACGAGGGAGAGGCCCTTTTCCTCTGCCTTCTGGCAGGCGATATGGTGAACAACGCCCCCCGTCCGATGAGGGAGAGCCTGCTTGACCGTCTCTGCCTCGCCGTCGCAGGAGAGGGCCTCGACGGCCCCCTCCTGGTCCGAATGGCCCGGGAGATCGTCGCGACCCTGCGGGCCAGGACGCCGGGCAAGACCCTCCTGGCTCTGGGAGAACCCTTCGTCCTCTACGGCGACTTCATGAACGACGGCACCTTCGCCTCTCTCGAAGAGAAGGGAGGCCACCGCCTGGTCTACGCCCCTCTCGGCGAGTGCCTCTGGCTCTTCTGGGCCGACACGATCGACACCCTTCCCGAGGAGAGGCGAGAGCCCCGGAGGGAGCGCCTCCGCCGCCTTCGAGCCCTCATGGAAGACCTGTCGCGGGAACTGGCCCCCTTCAGCCCCTTCGCCGACGATCTCGACGGGCTCGTCACCTGCGCCGACGCCTCCGTCGGCCTCTACTCGGGCGCCTTCGGGCGCTACCGAAGCGCCAAGGCCATCGACGGGGCGGAAGGGATCGACGGCGTCATCGCCGTCTCCTCGACCTACGAGAACACGGCCGTCCTCCTCAACGCCCTCGCGTCGGGCCCCTCGCCCCGCCGGGCCAAACCGCTCCTCAACCTGGCCTTCGACGGCAACGAGAACGGGACGAACGCCATGAAAGTCGACGCCTTCGTCCGCTACATCTGAAGGGAAGGTCCCTTTTTCCCTTCGGCCCGCAAGAGGGAACCGGCACATCCCGCCCCGCGGAAAAAAAGAGAAGAAAGAGGTGACGGCAGTGGAAAGAAGACAGGGCTTCGGCCATCCCTGCAGCTTTCACATTCACGATCCCGAGAGGATTTTCGACGTCCTCGACCTGAAGGAGGGGACCTCCTTTCTCGATCTGGGCTGCGGAACCGGCGCCTACAGCCGCCTCGCGGCCCGCAGGATCGGCCCTTCGGGAAAGGTCTTCGCCCTCGACAGAAGAGGCGATCTCCTCCGAAGCCTCCGAGACGAGGCCGCAGAGGAAGGGCTCACGCAACTGGCCGTCGTCGTCGCCGACATCACTGAGCCCCTTCCCGTCGCCGACGAAACCGTCGACGTCTGCTTCCTCTGCACCGTCCTCCACTCCTTTCGGGAAGAGAAGGACCGGTCGGCCCTCTTCGGCGAAATGCGCCGCGTCCTCAAAAGCGGCGGACGGGCCGCCGTCGTCGAATGCCGCAAGGGAAGGACCGACTTCGGTCCGCCCGAAAGGTGGCGCCTCTCGGAGGAGGCCGTCGACGACCTGGCCGTCGGGGCCGGGCTGAGAAAGGTCTCGACGACGGACCTGGGCCTCACCTTCCTGGCCCTTCACGAAAAGACCTGACCGGCGGAGACAGACGCCATGACGCGAAGGGGGAGCCTCGACGAGGCTCCCCCTTCGCGTCGCTTCTTTCGCGCGCGGCGCTACATCATGTTGGGCAGGAAGAGCACGATCTGGGGAAAGACGGTCATGAGGAAGGCGAAGACGATCATCATGGCGATGAAGGGCATGACCGACTTGGAGATGAAACCGATCTTGTGGCGGCAGATGCCCGTGACGAGGAAGAGATTGAAGCCGATGGGCGGCGTGATGTTGGCGATCTGGACGAGGATGACGACGAAGATGCCGAACCAGATCGGATCGAGACCCAGGGCCGTCACGAGGGGAAGGAAGATGGGGACGGTCATGACGATCATGGAGTAGCCGTCGATGAGACAGCCCAGGAAGAGGTAGACGACGGTGATGAGGGCCATGACGGTGTACTTGCCCGCGCCGAGGGCGATGATGGACTCGCTGATGTACTTGGGCAGGCCAAGGAAGCCGAGGGCGACGGAGAAGAAGGAGGCGCCGATGAGGATGAGCATGATCATGCAGTTCGTCCGCACCGTGCCCATGACGCAGTCCCGGAAGATGGGGACCGTCAGGCATCCCGTGAGGACGGCCAGGACCGTCGCGCCCAGGACGCCGATGGCGGCCGCCTCCGTCGGCGTGGCCCAGCCCGTGTAGATGCTCCCCAGGACGAAGGCGATGAGGATCGCCACGGGAAGGATCTTGGGCAGACTCCGGAAACGCTCCTCCCAGGTGAAGCGGAGGGCCTCCGCGCCCGTCGCCTTCCTGTCGAGGAGGGACATGACGGCGATGTAGAGGCTGAAGAAGAACATGAGACCCAGCCCCGGCACGAGACCGGCGATGAAGAGCTTGCCGATGCTGGCCTGAGCGACGACGCCGTAGATCAGCATGGGCATGCTGGGCGGGATGAGGATGCCCAGGGTTCCCGAGGCGGTGAGGCTGCCGATGGAGAGGGAGTCGCTGTAGCCCCGCTTCTCGAACTCGGGGATGGTGATCTTGCCCACCGTGGCCGTCGTGGCGTTGACCGATCCGGTGATGGCGGCAAAAAGGGCGCAGGCGACGACGTTGACGTGGAGAAGGCCGCCGGGAAGCCGTCCCAGCCAGGGCGTGAGGCCGTCGAAAAGGTCCTCGGAAAGACGGGTCTTGACGAGAAGCTCGCCCATGAGAATGAACAGGGGCAGGGCCATGAGGGTGCTGCTGCTGGCGTTGTTCCAGATGACGCTGCCCAGGATGCGCTCCACGGGGAGGCTCGTGAAGCTCAACAGGGAGGCGGCCCCGACGTAGAAGAGGGAGACGCCGATCCAGAGACCGCTCGCCAAGGTAATGGCGAGAAGGAGGAGGATGACGACGAGGACCGTCGAAAGCATCAGGCCTTCACCTCTTTCTGCCCGAGTTTGATGAAGTTGACGACGTACTGGACGAAGAGGGCGAAGCTGCCCAGGGGCAGGAAGGCCTGGGGGATGGCCAGAAGGGTCTCCGAGACCTGGTAGGAGCGCTGGTTGTTGATGAAGGAACTGTGAAAGAGCTGGAACGTGACATAGGTGAGGTAGAGGGCGAAGACGATGGCCAGGAGATAGCAGACCTGCTTGGCCGTCCGGACCAGCCCTGGGAAACGGTCTCCGAGGTAATCGATGAGCTCCATGCGGATGTGGCCGTTGTACTGCTCGGCATAGGAGAGGCCGAGAAAGCTGCTGACGCCCATGAGATAGCCCGTGTACTCGTCGACGACGTAGAAGGTGGCGTGGAAAAAGCTCCGTCCGATGATCTCGGCGACGATCATGGCGCAGCCGATGACGAGGCAGAGGCCGCCGACGCGCCCGAAAAAGCGGCTGATGCCGTCGAGAAGGGGGATCCATTTCTTCATGTCCATCTCTCCTTACATAAAGAGGGGGCCCCCCTCGGGACTGCCGAGAGGGGCCCCGGGATCGCTTCTACTTGCCCTTGGCGCTCATGAAGGCGTCGTAGAGCGGCTTCGTCTCGGGATTCTTCTCGACGAACTCGGCGGCCACCTTCGCCCCCATGGCCTCCAGCTCGGCGCGGAACTCGGGAGAGAGCTCGGCGAACTGGAAGTCGGGCTTTTTGGCCTTGATGGCGCCCATGTCCTCGTCGACGACCTCGCGGACCCGGCCGACCAGCCAGGCCTCGGTCTCGGCGGCGGCCTGAGTCAGGGCCTCCTGCTCGGCGGCGGTGAGCTTGTTCCAGGAGTCCTTGTTGATCGTCGTGATGCTCGACGACGTCGTCACCTGGACGGGGATGCAGTACTTGGTCACCTCGTAGATGTTGCTCTCCCGAGCCGAGACGGCCGAGCTGATCGTGGCGTGGACGAGGCCCGTCGAGAAGGCCGTGTAGAGCTCGGCCAGGGGAAGGGCCAGGGGCGTGCCGCCGAAGGCCTCGACGAAGAGGGCGCCGCTGCGGTCATAGGTGCGGACCTTGAGCCCCTTGAGGTCGGCGGCCTTCTCGGCGGGCTTCGTCGTCCAAAGGTCGGCGAAGGGCCAGGAGGAGACGACGAGAAGCTTCTGGTTCCACTCGTCGCAGATCGTCTCGTAGTAGGGGCGGGCGACCTTGTTGAAGAGCTCGGCCTCGTCCCAGCCGTTGATCAGCATGGGCAGGGAGCGGACGCCGAAGATCTGGTTGTTGCCGGTGAGGCCCGTCGAGACGATCTCGGAAATGTCGAGCTGTCCCTCCTTGACGACGCGGAGCAGGTCGGGCCCCTTGTAGCCCAGGGCGCCGCCGGAGATGACGTTCAGCTCCAGGGAACCGCCCGTCAGCTCCTTGACCCGTTCGGCCATCATCTTCAGCCCCTGGACCTGGTAATGGGCGTCGGAATAGACGCTGTGGGCCGTCAATGTCGTCTTGGCCGAGGCGACGGTCCCGAAGGCCGTCACCGCCAGAAAAGCCGCCACCAACAACACGCCGAGCCGAGAGAATCGTTTCATTTCCACATTCCTCCTTGCCTACGATAGGTGAAGCGGAATAAGGTCTTCCGAAAAAAGATGAAACCACGCGACGCCGAACGTCAATCCGTGCACGGATTGTGAAAACCGACTTTCAAGTATCCTACCCTTGTCCCGCTTTTTTTCAAGAGGGGGCGCCATACCCGAACCCTCCGGCTCGGGACACCGCCTTCGACGCCGCAGCCGCGAATCGACGGGGTTTCGACCCCTCTCTGCCGACCGACGCGCAGAGCTCCGCCCCGGCGACGACGCTCATCCATGATGAGCCGAGTATAGGAAGGGGGAGGGAACTTGTCAATCGATTCGCAAAGACCGGAAGATTCGATCCGCTCCGGCTCCCCCGACAGGCTACAATGGAAAAATTCGAGATCTCCTGCCGGGAGGAAGCCATGAACGGACGGAACACCTTCGCCGACGATCTTCTCCGCTGGTATGCCCAAGAGGCCCGCGACCTTCCCTGGCGACGCCGAAGCTCGCCCTACTCCGTCCTCGTCTCGGAGTTCATGCTTCAGCAGACCCAGGTCGCCACGGTCATCCCCTATTTCACGCGCTGGATGGAGCGCTTCCCCGATTTCGAGAGCCTGGCCGCCGCCGACGAGGAGGAGGTCCTGCGCCTCTGGGAGGGGCTGGGCTACTACCGCCGGGCCCGATCCCTGCACGCCATCGCTCTTCTCGTGGCCGGCCCTCTCGGCGGCGCCCTCCCCGACGACTACGACAGCCTTCTTCAGCTGCCCGGCGTGGGTCCCTACACGGCGGGCGCCCTGGCCAGCCTGGCCTTCAACCGCCCCGAGGCCGCCCTCGACGGCAACGTGGAGCGCCTGATGACGCGCCTTCTCGACATCGCCGAGATTCCCGGCCCCGCCCTCAGGGAAGACCTTCGCCGCCGGATCACCGCCGCCATCCCCCCGGGCCGGGCCCGCGACTTCAACCAGGCCCTCATGGAGCTCGGCGCCCTGGTCTGTCTCCCCCGCAACCCCCTTTGCCTCTCCTGTCCCCTGAAAGGCCACTGCCTCGCCCTCGCGAGGGGTACTGCCGCCGAAAGGCCCCTCAGGCGCCTCCGCCCTCCCGTCGAGACGGTCCGCGCCCTGGCGCTCCTCGTCACCGACGGCGACCGTTTCCTCCTCCTGCGGCACCGCGACGGCGAGCGGTGGCAGGGACTCTGGGAATTCCCCACCTTCGACGGCGACGAGGAGAGCGTCGCCGCCGACCTGCAACTGGACCGGACCGCGTGGAAGAAGGCGGGATCGGTCCGCCACAGCTTCACCCGCTACCGGAGGGAGATCTCCGCCTTTTCCCTCGCCGTCGGCCTTTCCCTCCCCCTTCCCGGCACGGAGGATCGCGAGGCCCGATGGGTCGCCCGGGAGGAGCTGGGGGACTACCCCCTTTCGGCGGGAAGCCGTAAGATCAGAGAAGGCCTGATCGCCCCGGCCGAGGGGGAAAGCTCCGTTGACGGCGGAAGGGGGAAGGCCTAGACTTGTCCACCGTCCCTTCCCGATTCCGCGACGACGGGGACGACCGGCCCCGACGAAAATCCAGCCCCGAACGACGAGGTGACGCCATGATCCGCTGCGCCAAGATGAACGGTAACGGCAACGACTTTCTCGTCATCGACAACGGACGGAAACGTATCGACGACGAGACCCTTTCCCGCATGGCCCGCCTTCTCTGCCGGAGACGGGAGTCGGTCGGCGCCGACGGCCTGCTCGTCTTCGAGCCTTCGACGACGGCCTCCTTCCGCATGCGCGTCTTCAACAGCGACGGATCGGAAGGGGCCATGTGCGGCAACGGCGCCCGCTGCATGGCGCGCTACGCCTGCGAGCAGAACCTGGCCCCTCCCAAAATGACCTTCGAGACCGACGGAGGCGCCGTGACGGCCCTCGTCGAGGGACGGCGCGTCTCCCTCACGCTGGCCTCCGTCCCGCTGGAAGACATCGTCATCGACGAGCCCCTCGTCGTCGGCGACGAGGCCCTCCGCTACTCCTTCCTCACCGTCGGCGTCCCCCACGGCGTCGTCTTCCTCAACCGCCCCCTCTCGGAGGGGGAGATGACCTTCCTCGGCTCCACGATGCGCCACGACAGGGCCCTCTTCCCCGAGGGAGCCAACATCAACTTCGTCACCGCCGACGACGAGGGGCTCTTCGTCGCCACCTACGAACGCGGCGTCGAGGCCCTGACCCTCTCCTGCGGCACGGGATCGACGGCCTCGGCCATCGTGGCCTGCCTGACGGGACGAAGCGGCCCCGAGGCCACGGTCCGGAACCCCGGCGGCGTCCAGGAGATCTCCCTCCTCTTCGAGGGGAGGAGCTCCGTCGTCCCCTCCCTGGCCGGCCTCACGACCCTCGTCGGCTGGGTCGAGGCCTCTGACGAGGCCTTCCTGTAGAATACCTGCCGTATCGGGCGGCGAAGAGGGCGACCCGGGATCGCCTCTTCGCCGCCGCGATGCCGATCGGCCGCGCCTCGGCGCTCCGTCGCAATAAAGGATCACGGGCGGAGGGCTCCCCGCGAGAGGGGACGCCTTTTCCGCCATGAATCGGGACAAGGGGAGTGACGAAAGGGAATGGTCGAAAACAGGGAAATCGCCGTCCCCATGGCCCTGCTTCTGGTCATGGCCGAGGCCGAAGGCCCCCTGGGGGCCGGAGCGGCCCGGGAGGCCCTGCTCCGCGACGGCGTCGACATCAGCGAGGCCACGGCGGGGCGGCTTCTCCGCGAT
Organism: Aminithiophilus ramosus; assembly: GCF_018069705.1. Classification (GTDB taxonomy): domain Bacteria; phylum Synergistota; class Synergistia; order Synergistales; family Aminithiophilaceae; genus Aminithiophilus; species Aminithiophilus ramosus. The sequence continues at coordinate 2,778,777 of NZ_CP072943.1, forward strand.
CTCGAACGGGAGGGACTGGCCCTCAAGGTGGGCGTCCAGGGACGGAAACTCACCGAAAAGGGGCGGGAGGCCGCCGCCGAGATCTGCCGACGGCGGACCAACGAGGCCTCGGCCGAGGCCCTTCTCGAGGCCCTGCGCCCGACGGACAAGGGAGAGCTCGTCGACCTCGTCGTCGCCCGACGGGCCCTGGAGACCGAGACGGCCCGCCTGGCCGCCCTCAACGGCACCGAAGAGGAGCTGGAGCGACTGAGGGAGATCGTGGCCGAGACGAGACGACTCACCTCGGCGGGCAGGAGCATGGCCGGATCCGACGGCGCCTTCCACGCCCAGATCGCCCGCATGTCCCACAACTCCATCCTCGAGGCGGCCCTCCACCTCATCTGGCACAACGGCCAGTACTCGCCCCTTCTCGAGGCCATCCGCCACAAACAGGGGCGCACCCTGGGAAGCGACCACGAGCGCCTCTTCCAGGCCATCGCCAGCCGCGACGGCGAGCGGGCCCGCCTGGCCATGACGGAACACCTGAACAACGTCCTCCGCGACGTCGAGGCCCTGCCCGACGACGGAGCATGAACGAACCCGCCCCTGCCGCCTCGCGGAAGTTCCGCGAGGCGTTTTTTTTGTGCCCTTCTTCCGGGAATCGCGTTGAGAAAACCGTCTCACAAGGTTAAGATATCCCTAAGGGAAGCAAAAACCGTTGACAGGGCGTGAAAGGCGGGAGGCGGCCTTCGACGGCGAGGGAGTATCGAGATCCCGTGGCTCTACTGCCTTCGTGCGGAGATGCCGCAAAACCCCGACCGGTGACGGCACTTGTGAGGGCCCTCTTCGGCAATGCCCTCCGAAGCCGGAGTTTCAGGCACTTCAGGCCCGACGGAAGAAGCGTGACAGAAGATGACTAATAAAGACACACTCTGGAACTTCCGAATAAACCTTGTACATCCAAATTTTACGTCTGAATTGGAACACCGGGAGGAGAATAATCGCCATGAGCGAAAAACCGAGAAAATGCATTCTCACCACGGTAGGAACATCATCAAGGAACAATCTGCATAAAATAATCACAGACGGGTACGATGAATTACTAAACAACTTATACACTGAAAAGGCTCAACATGAAATATCTATCATAGTTAAATTAATAATAGACAAGGGCAAACTTCCAGACCCGGCCAAAATTCTATCCGAAACTCCCAGCGAGAGAATGATCAACGCAGAATTACAAAGTCTGATCCTTTGGATATTAAACAAAACTAAAGGATCAAAATTTGAAAGCATGAACTTGGTTGTGATATTATTTCCATCAAAAGATCCGGAATGCATACTTAACGCAAAAATATCAGAAATTTATATAAAATTATTGGATTCATCGCCATACAAATCCAGCTTTGGGATAAATTCTATTGATTGCAAAATAGAGGATCTAGATATCAGCGTTAAATCTAATGCTCTTTTCTCTAGGGGAATTGACTCTCTTTTTAAGGCTTTTGACGAAAAAAGAAAAGATTTTCACTACTCGACATATGACTTTGTCATAAACTGTACCGGAGGCTACAAGGCCGTCACGGCTTTCTCCACCCTCTACGGTCAAATTCACCAACTTCCCTGCATCTACACGTTTGAGTCCAATGACAAAGACACGCTGGACCTCCTGCCCCTCCCCCTTTCCTTCGCCCTGGGGCAACTTGACGATGAAATGGCCCTTCTAAGGGGCCTGTGCAGCGGCGATACCCTCCCTCTCACGAAAGAACAGATCACATTTCTTCCCGATTGGGTTCGGGGACTTTGTTCCGCAGAAGAGGACGACTCCGTCAGACCCTTACACCTGGCCCAAGTCCTCGTCGATCACTACGACAGGAACCGCCGCAAAGCCTCCGGCGTCGGACAAGGACTTCTCGACGAGATCCGCCGCCGCCCTGGAGGCGAACCCCTTGCCGCGTACATCGAGAGGCGCATCGCCAACGAGTGGGCCGAACTCTGGCTGGGCGACCAGATCCCCGAAACGGTCGAACACAGCCGCCGCCACTCGAAACGGCTCATGGAAATCGCCGCCAACGTCTTCCGGTCGGCACGCCCGGAAGACGTCGAGGCCGTGGGCCTGAATGACGCCAAGGCTTTGGCCCTCTTCGTCACCGCCATCTACCTCCACGACATCGGCCACACGGCTCTGGCCTTTCCCGTCACGCCCAGCGGAGGCGGCGCCTTCCCTCTAGGCCTTTTCCCCTCGTCGGTGCGCGAGGTCCACCATCTCCTCTCAAGAGACCTGATCCTGGCCGAGGGAGAAGACCTCCTCCCTGACGACGGCAGCGATCTGGCCCCCATGCTTCGGGAACTGGTACCCCTCGTCTGCGCCTACCATCGGGGCTACACCCATCTGCTTAAAGAGCAGAAGACGGCACAGCCCAAGGGCGCCGTCTCTCAGGTGGGGAAGCTCCTCTTCGGCGACGAGCACTTCAACGAGACGCTGCGCCCTCTGGAAGAGGTACTTGAGGCCAAAAAGGGGAAAATCGCTGCCTGGGGCCTCTCGATCCCCAAGGTGCTGGCCTGCGCCGCCCTGCTTCGCGTCGTCGACGGCTGCGACGTCCAGGCTGACAGAACCGTCGACGACGTCTACCTGAAGGCCCGCCAGAAACGGACGGAAAAGGAAGGCCAGGCCCTCTGGCAGCAACTGGCGTTCTTTGACACGAAACTTCCTGCCGAACTTGGCAACAAACTGTGCGAACTTAGAGATCTCATCGATTCTGAGCGCATCGATTCTGAGCGCATCGAGGACCCTCTTCGCGTTAAGGATCAGGCGGAAGCCATAAAAGCGCTGACCGGAGACATCTACACCGCCGTCTTCGACGATCTCATCGCTCTCAAAGGCTCCGGAGACTGGGCTTTCATCAACGAAGACTTCGAGAAAATCCAGGCCCTTTCGCTGGCCAACTGCGTGGCCTTCAAGTGGGAGCAGTTCCTTCACTTCCGCAAACACCAGGCCGTCGGCTTTGTCCTCCCCATGCCTTCCGCCGACGGCAAGGGCGTCACCATCGGCATCTGGCCCAACAATGAACTCCGTCCGGACAATGCAGCTTTGGAAAAAGTCCGCGAGAGCATCCAAGAGGAGCTTTCGGGGAAAGAGGATGACCAGGCCCGAGGCAAGCAACGGCCGGGCGGCGTCGGAGACATCCTGGAGTCCCTTGGCCTGAAGCCCGAAGTCATGGGAGAACGAAGCGATGGCCGGTGACTCAAGGGCCTGGCTCGACGAAGTCGATCAGGTCATCGACCGCTGCCTGGCCGGCCTCCGGGGCCAGCGCCGGCTTTCGGCGAAAAGGGGACCGAGAAATCCCGTTCCCGACAGACCGGACCTGCTGCGTCAGGAGATCCTCCTGTCGGGATCTGCTGCCAAGCACACCTTCGGCTTGGATAAATGGGGGCTCCGCTGGCTGATTCCGACGATAGACGTCCTCCGCCTGCCGGAGGGAGAACATCGGATTTTCAGCTACAGGGCCCGTCTCAAACCGTCGGGAAGCAAAGACAGGGAATCGCTCAAGCTCAACGGGGTCGCTGACCTGGATCAGATGGAGATCGTTTCGACCTGGTCCGACTTCGTCGAAAACGCCTGGGGCCGCTTCGCCCGGAAGCTCAACCGGGAGGGAGAGGCCCGCATCGAATGGTTTCTGGGGCTCGAAGCCGTGATCAATTCTCTCTGGGTTTCCGGCAAAAGCCGAAGCCTGGCCTTGATGAGCCCCTTGACGGGCAATCCCCTGCGGCGCCTGGAGGAGCGCCGCAAGGTCGAAATCGCCCTCAATCCCCGGGGCGACGGCCCGCTGCGACGTCCCCACCACAGCCACGAAGGGCGCCTCTGCCCTTATCACACTCCCGAATCGGAACGCATCGGCCTCCAGCTCCACCTGACCGCCGACGCCGTGATCGAGGACAAGGCCATCCGATCCGGCCGCTCCCGCCTATCCCTGGCCGTAGGCCTCGTCCCCCACGGCCGCCACAACGACGGCCCCCGTCTCCTCATGGGAGGCAAAAACCTCAAGCAGGCCGAGGCGGGAATCCGGGGCGAACCCTCCCGCATTCCCGGAGACTGCGAGGGGCACCGTCTCCGGCGACTGGATCTCGGCGGCGAGGCGATCGAGAAGGGCCGCCTATTCCCCTATCTCGGCGTCAACGCCCTGGTCGCCGTCATGCCCTGGGAAGGGCTCACCTACGAAGACGGCCTTGTCGTCTCCCGCTCTTTCGCCGAGAGGCTGGCCCTCCCCGAGGCGACGCTGGAACAGCGGGAAACGCTCCTCCTCGAAGAGAGCTCTCCGGCCACCCTCACGCAAAAAGAGCTCCAGCGGGAAGTCGACGCCCTTGTCGGGTGCTGCTGCCGCTTCGACGACCCGCTCCCCCTGCCGCCGACCCTCCGCCTTCTGGGATTTCAACCGAGGCGCTATCACTGGAACGACAGGGCACGGCTCGATTCGGTCACGGTCCGCCTCCTTCAGGGACGGCCCCGGGGAAAGGGGCGGACCCGCCGCCAACCGCTGGAGGTTCGCCTTCTCTACCGCTTCAGTCTGAACCGTCCCCTCGCCATCGGCGACAAGATCACGGGGCGCCACGGTAACAAGGGGGTCGTCACAGCCATTCTCGACCGACCGCCTCAAGCTCTCATCGACGGCCAACGCCGCGACATCGACCTCATCATCTCCCCCTGTTCGATCATCGGGCGCAAGAATTTCGGCCAGATCGCCGAAATGGTCCAGTCGCTCTTTACGGAGGATATCGCGTCGGAGACAGACAGAAACTGGCGTCAACGGCTGGCCGATCTCAAAGGACAGGGCACCGACGAAGGAGGACGCTTTGAGATCGACTGCGGCGACGGCAGAAAGGGCCGGGCCTTCTGCGGCTACCAGTACACCTGCCGACTCCATCACCACAGCGCGAAAAAGCTTCAGGCCCGCGGAGACGGCGGCCCCAGAAGCACCCTTCTCTCCGAGCCGATCAAGGCGGGTACGCTCTCGGGGCAGAGGCTGGGAGAGATGGAAAACTGGGCCATCCTCAGCCACGACGGCACCGTCGACGCCGAGGATTTCCTGACGGCCCTCCGGAAACAGAACAGCCCTCCCGACCGGACATGGCGGGTTTTTCGCACCATCCTGCGCTCCCTCGGGCTCGATATCGTCTCCGACGACAACGGCATCACCACGGCCGCCACCAGGGGAGAGCCTCTCTCCCTGCAGGAAGGGATCATGCAGAAGCTCCCTCAGGCGGAGGCTCGCCGGGAAGGTCCGGCCAACCCTTCCGCAGAGGAGCCTCTCTACCTGCTCGACTTTGCCGCTTTCCCAGAAACGACGCCATCGGATGCTTCGGCCGGAGAAGACGAAACTCCTTCCGAAGCGGTCCCTTCACTGCCTTCGGCCCTCGCCGCATCCCTCCTCCGGCTTACCGGCAAGCCGGAGAGACTGCCGTCTCGGGGAAAGATCCTCCGGCTTCTCTCCCTCTTTGAAAGATCCCAGGTCGACGGCGCCGAGCACCCCATGGTAGGACCGCTGCGCGAGCTGGCCCGCCTCCCCCGGAAGCCCCAGGACGGCGAGAACGACGACACCATCCCCCTCGAAGGGCTCCTCTTCTTCCTCGCCTGGACCGACGCCTCCACCGGACCCCGCTACGGCTTCCCCTTCGACCCGGCCATCGTGGAGGTTCTCGACGACACCGCCTCCATCCGACGGGTCCTGACGGCTCTGCTGTCCCTCGCCTACGGAAAGGGAGAGAATCTGGAGGACCTCCTCGACGCCCTCTCAAACTACCGCAAAAAGCTCGTCGGCCTCCTCAAGGGGAAGAAAGGCCTTCTGAGAGGACACCTCCTGGGGCGACGCTACAACCGCACGGGAAGAGCCGTCATCGTCCCCCGACCCGGACTCCGCCCCGACGAAACCCTTCTCCCCGCTTCCATGATCGCCCGCATTCTCGACGGCCACGGGTCGGCCCGGCAACTCATCGACGCCGCCGGTCTTGACGAGAGCGACTGGCAATCTCTCCGCCGCGGCGACGGCACGGCCGATCTTTTTCGGAGGCTCAACGAGGCTCTGAACGAACATCCCTTCTGGGTCCTCCTGATCCGTCAACCCAGCCTTCATCGTCACAACGCCCAGGCCTTCCGCGTCCGCTGTCACGACGAGAATGTCATCGGCCTCCCCCCTCTGGCCACGCCGGGCTACAACGCCGACTTCGACGGCGACACCATGGCCGTCGTCGTCCCCCCAGAGGGATTCGAGGATCTCTCCTCCTGGAGCCTCGTCTTTCACCCGGGCCTTCTCGGCACGGGGGCACCGGCTCTCTCGGCAGAAAACGACCTCGCCCTGGGCTGGCTCGCCCTGAGCGGACAAAGACGACTCTTCTGGCTCACTCAGGCTGGTCTCAAGGCCCAGGAGAAGCAAAAGGCCTCTCTGAGCGATCTTCTCCTGGGCCTCTGCCGCAGTCACAGCGCCGGGGACCTCGCCGAAACCCTGGGGGCTCTTCAGGCCGAGCTGGCAAAAGCCTCGACGGCCTCCTGTTCCCTGGGCCCCCTCGAACTGGAGGCCCTCTGGAACGACGGAAACCTCGCCGAACTTCGGGAGGAGGCCCCCCGATGCCGCGACAGAGCCGCCGGCGACCTCTCCGGCGACGGCATCTCTCATCATCGTCGGAGCTGGGAGGATCTGCGGTGGAAAATGGAAGAGGCCGTCAAGACCTTCCTGAAAAGGCAGGAGGACGGGGACCTCGTCCGCCTCATCTCCGGCAAGGCCAAGGGAAAACCTTCGGATCTCGTTCAGGGCATGGGCTGCCTGGGTTTTCAGGAGGAGGCCGCCGCCATCGAGGACTTTGGGGGCCCCGACCTCGCCCGCGCATGGATCACAGCCTGCCTCTGGGAGGGGCTCAGTGAAAAGAACCTCTTCCTTTACAGCTACGAATCCCGCCGTGCCATGGCCTCCAAAAAACTCCTCGTCGCTCAGGGCGGCTACCTAGCCCGGCGTCTCGCCGAAGGGCTTTACGACAGCCGCATCACCGAAGACGACTGTCTCTCCGAAAAGGGTCTGAGCCTCTCCTTCCGGTACGGACCTGAGGGGCAAGAGAGGATCCGTCTCGCCACAGGCGGTGATCCTCTCGATCTCTTCGAGGCTGACCCAGGCCGGGGCCTTTCGCGAATCGCCTGGGGGCGCTGTCCCGTCGGCATGAAGCGCCTCCTCGACAGTGACGACCTTTCGGCGATCCTCGGTTACTGGAAAGAGGGCAGGCTGTCGAAGAAGAAAGACCTCGCCGACCACATGGCCCGAAACGGCGGCTCCCTGGTCCTGCGAAGCCCTCTGACCTGCAGCACCTCCGGCAGAGGCCTCTGCGCCTGCTGTGCCGGCGCCGACCGGGCTCTCATGCCCTTCGACAGGCCTGCTTTTCAGAAAATCGGCCGCCCCGTCGGACTCGACGCCGCCATGGCCATCGGCGAGCGGGGAACGCAGCTTTCCATGAAGGCTTTCCACGACGTCGGCTCCAAGGTCAGCAGCGCAGCCCGGCTGGAGGAACTCCTTCTGAACCGGAGAAAAAAAGGAAGCCTGCCTGAGGAAATCGCCGACCTTCTGAGCCTTCTGGAGGACGAAGGGAACAACCTGCCCCAGGCCCTGATCCACTACGAAATCGCCCTGAGAGCCCCGGGAGGGCTCGCGGCATGGGCCGATGACGACGAGAAACGCTGGCTGGCCGCCCTGGCCTACGAGCGGCTCGACGAGAAGCTCCAGCCCGGCAGGCGGGACGACCTCTCGGGCCTGAAAAGCTCCGTCCTGCTCCGGCCGGTCAGCCTGAAAACAAGGGGGGAACAGCCATGACCGCTCAACGGATGCGCCCTGGCCGAAGCACCAGGCAAAAACCCGCCCCTGCTCAAATTCCGGAGCCATCGCCCCAAACCAGGACATCCGCCTCCCGGCACCAGAGAGGACCGGGGCTGATGGGCTTCAACGAAATCGCCCCTTTCGACGACCCGCTCCCGGAAATCATCGAGGAGGAGCCCGACTGCGACGACATCGAGACGGAAGAGGACGAATACGACGAGCCGACCGACGAAGAGCCCGATCCCTTTGAAGAGCTTCATCAGGGGCTCCGGCTGAACCTCATCTGGCTCTGGGACGGCGAATGCCTGCTCTGGTGCGGACGCCGCCTTCCCCGGAAAAAACCGCTCTTTTGGGAAAAGCTTCGCCTGGCCGTGGAGACGCTCCTGAAGCGACTGCCCGAGGTCGACCCGATCTTTTGCGACTTTCAGGCCCTTCAGGGACTGGCCCAGTCGACCTGGATCGACGGCCTCACGGATAACAGATCCGGTTCGGCCAACCTCGAAGGGCAGGCCATGACGGACCTGGACGGACATCTCTTTCCCCTGGCCCGGCTCCTCGCCGACCAGGGAAACGCCGAAGGCGAGCTCCCGAAATATCTGAAGACGGCCTGGCTGGAGGAGACGATCCGTAAAAGACTCGGCCTCGACGCACGCGCTTCCGTCTCATGGCGCCAGGTCAAAACCTGGCTGCCGGAGGCCGTCGAAAACTTCTGCCGCGACCTGGGCCGCATCACCGCCGAAGCCTTCCCCCTCAAGGAAACCGTCATCCCCTTCCAGCAGCCGCAAGAGTCGACGCTGCAGCGCAAATGGCTTGCCGAACTGAGAGCGGACAACCGTCCCACGAAACGGAAGGAGCCCCTGCAATGACCGATAAGACGCCCCTCGTCGTCCAGATCGAATGGAACGACTTCGAGACGGCCCGACAACTTCTCGGGAAGCACTTTGAAGCCCTCTCGGCGACGGAGCAACACCCTGACATGGCCGCGACTGAACTTACCGTCGTCACCGGCGAGAGCGAGGTCAGGCCCCACCTCCTCGTCGCCGCGCCGGACTTCCTGAGCCACAAGCGAAACTGGGAGCCTCCTCTGCCGACGCTCATCGTCCTCGACAAGGACGACCCCCGCGGCCAATGGAACAACGACGTCGTCAGCGCCTTCCGCTCCCTCGACTACGATATCGTCGGCATCGTCAGGGGTTCCCGCCTCTTCGGAGAGCAGCTTCCCGACCCCGACGAATCGGCCCTCCTGGAGGGAGTCCTCAAGGAAGCCGCCAGAAAGCTCCTGCGGAAAAAACTCCAGGAGGAGGGGCTCTCCAAGCCCATCGGATGGAAGGCCCTTCTGGAGGAAACAATCGACCCCGGCTTTGTCAGCCTCTTCGCCGACCCGGCCACAAGACAGATGGCGTCGGACCTCAAGAGGGCCATCCTCTCGGTGCAAAGACGCCTGGCCTCCGAGCGGTCCTTTTTCGACGAACTCCGCGACAGCCCTCTGCCTCTGAAGGAGGGAGAAGAAGGCATCGACTGGGAGGCGCTTGCCCGATCCGAAGAGGATCGGCGCGTCCGGACGCGCCGCATTCCCTCCGTGCTGCTTCTGGGCGAAACGGGAACGGGCAAGACCCTCCTGGCCCGTTGGATCGCCGAAAGCCTCCTGGTCGGAGCCGAAAACAGCCTCTACCGCGTCAACATCTCCGCCGTCGGGCGCGAGCTGATCGACGGAGAACTCTTCGGCTCCGTCAGAGGAAGCTACACCGACGCCCAAGACAGCCCCGGCGCCTTCCTGGCCAACAGGGGCAAGGTCATCTTCCTCGATGAAATCGGCGACATGCTCCCCGAACACCAGACCCGCCTGCTCCTCTACCTCGACAGCGGACAGGTCCGCCCCACGGGCTGGAACGGGAACCCCTTCCAGGCCCCCTCCGTCGTTGTTGCCGCCACGAACCGCCCTGTCCGCGACTGGGCCCAGGGCGACGACGAGCGATTCCGGGCCGACCTGCTCCACCGCTTCGACCGAATCGTCGAAATCCCGCCCCTGAGGGAGCGCCGCCAGGACCTGCGCCTGCTCATCAGCCTCACCCTCCAGGCCGACGACGTGAACCCCCCGAAAGGAAGGGAACGGACCGTCGAGCGCATCTCCCTCGACGCCGTCAGCGAACTGGAAAGCCGACCCTATCCCGGCAACTTCCGCGACCTGCGGACTGTTCTCGCCAGAGCCATCGAAAGAGCCGAGGCCGAGGAAAGCCGGATTCTCTGTCTGCGCCATCTGAGATGAAGGGACCCATGGCATCCGCACTTTTCACTCAAAGAATCCATATATAGCCTCAGAGGCCCCTGAATTCCGAAAAAACGCCCATTCCCAGGGGGCCCGAAAGAGGTGAAGTCATGAAGGCCAGACGAAAGATCTTCTCCTGGACCTATGGGACCTCCAACAGCCGCAGCCGGCGCCGGATACACCGCTTCCGCTCCAAGGCGGAGCGCAGCGCCGGCCGGCTGGAGACGCGAGAAGCGCTCCGCCTCCACCCGAGAGGCGAAGCCGACCGGAAAGGAGACTGACCATGGATACCGACAGAACCCCGACACGCCTACTCATCGTCTCGACCTGCGGCACCAGCCTGCTCACCAACGGCCCCATGTCTGACGAACTTAGGAAACTGCTCCGCAGGACCGCCAACGACACGGGAAAAACCCTGGCCGCAACGGACCGGAGTTTCATCGACGATCGGCTGAAGGAAAAAAGGGACAGCCTGGCGAAGGCCTCACCCGGTGAGGCCCGGGACTTAAGCGCCGAACTCAACGGCCTCCTGGGCCTCTACGATGAGGACCTTTCCCGGGCGAAGGGCGGCCACCACATCTTCCTCCATACCGACACCTACCAGGGTGAGGCCGTTGCCGAAACCCTGGCTCACTGGAGCCGGCAGAAGGGCCTTATCTCGGAAACCCTCAGGATCGACCGTCTCAACGCCGCCCGGGTGGAAGACTTTCACGAAGGCATGGCCAACCTGGCTGCCTGGTGCGCCAACACCCTGCCCGGTTATCGCAGCAGCGGCTACCGCATCGTCTTCAACCTCATCGGCGGCTTCAAAAGCCTCCAGGGCTTCATGCAGACCCTGGGGATGTTCCACGCCGACGAGAGCGTCTACCTCTTCGAGGGCGAGCGGACACTCCTTCACATCCCCCGCCTCCCCATCGACCTCGACGAAAGCGCCAAAACCCTGATGCGGGACAACCTCACTCTCTTTCGCCGCCTGGCCCGGGGCTCTCTTGCCGCTTCGGAGTGCACGTCCATCCCCGGAACCCTTCTCTACCGCCTGGGTGACGAATGCGAACTCTCTCCCTGGGGCCGCATGCTCTGGGACCGCTTCCGCACGGCCGCATTCGAAGAGCGGCTCTGGCCCTCCCCCTCGCCGCTCATCGTCTACACCGACAAATTCGAAAAAAAAGCCGCCACTCTCTCGGAGGGCAAATACCGGCGCTACCTCAACGAGCGCCTCGACGACCTGGCCCGCCACCTCGAAGGCGGCGGCAAGGTGCGGGCCAATCTCAAACGCCTCGACCTGAAACCCCTCAGGGGCAACCCCTGCCCGCCGGCGACCCATGAAATCGACGCCTGGGCCGAAGGAGGGGCCTGGCGCATCTGCGGGCGTTTCGACGGCCAGACCTTCATCCTCGAAGATCTGCTGCCTCATGGCTTCTGAGCAGAACCGAGGGAAAACCGTTCCCAGGTGTCAGAAACCTCTGTGACCCCGTTGAAGGAGAGTGATCGTTCATGGCACGCACCATCGGCGGCCCTCCTCCTGAAAAACCGTCTCCCGGCAGACAGGAGGAGTTTTTCGAGGAATCTTTCGATATTCACGTCGTCACGCCCCTTTTCGGAGGAGGCGTGACGGCCGGAGTCGTTGACGCCACAAACCCCATCCGGGGAACGTCCATCAGGGGCCATCTGCGCTTCTGGTGGCGCGCCACGGCCGGGCGGAGCTGCGCGTCATCCCAAGAGCTTTACGAGCGGGAATCGGCGCTGTGGGGAGATACGAAAAAGGCGAGCAGCGTTTACGTGGTTGTTGCGAAGTGGCAGAAGGAATCTCCTTCTCCCTGTGCCTTTTTCCCTCCAGACAAGAACTTCCCAAGCTTCTACGACGGCTTCCCCTCTTATGCCCTCTTCCCCTTTCAGGGGAAAAAAACAAACGGAAGAGTGACGCAAGAACCAGGGGAGGCCATGAAAGGGAGCTCCTTCACGCTTCTGGTTCGCGGGCCTCAATCAGCGCGATCCGAACTTTTTCAGGCTATCCGTGCCTGGATCTGCTTCGGCGGACTGGGTGCCCGAACCCGAAAAGGAGCGGGCTCTCTCTACTGCCCCACTCTTTCTCCCGGTACCCAGGACAATCTGGCCCGCTGGCTTCAGGAGCACTTCGGCAACCTCAACGGCGCCAAGACCGGTTCGCTTCCCTGGCCGACTTTGGGAAGAGCCGTCCTTATCGAGAAGAAATCCGACGACCCCGTCCGGATCTGGGATCAGGTCATCAAGCTCTACAAAGACTTTCGCCAAGGCGAAGGGGTTGGCCGTAATCCCGGCAGAGAGAACAGGCCCGGCCGTTCCCGCTGGCCCGAGGCCGACGCCATCCGCCGCGTGGCCGGAACGCATGACCGTCGGCACGAGCCGGACCCCAACAAACCCTGCGCCTTCCCACGGGCCTCCTTCGGCCTGCCCATCATCACCCACTTCAAGGACAGCGGGAGAAACGGTCTTGACCCGGAAGACACGGAGCTCTACCCCGTGAAGGATAAAAAGAAGAAAGACCGCATGGCAAGCCCGGTGATCGTCAAACCCCTGGCGACAGACAAAACGAAAGCCGTCGCCCTCATCGCCGTTCTCAACGCCCCTCTTCCCGACAACCTGGAATTGCACCTGAAGGGAAGCAATCTCCTGCAAGGGCAGCAAAGCAAGATCATCACCCCCGCTTCGGCCACCTACGACAAGTCGCCGCTGAAAAACCGCTCCCCTCGCGGCGACGCGATCGAAGCCTTGATCGCCTTCGCGAAAGAACAGGGCTTCCGGGAGGTGACATCATGACCGCCTATCTCCTCAACCTCTCCATCGGACCCGTTCAGCCCTTCATCGCCGCCGCCAGGCGGACGCGCGATCTCTGGTTCGGCTCCCGCCTGCTTTCCGAAATCTGCCTCGAAGCGGCCCGAGCCGTCCGTGAAACGTCCCGCCCCGTCCGTAACGGCGACAGTCCGCTCATCTTTCCCAACGAGTCCGCCCTGAACGGCAAAGACGAACCGAACGTCGCCAACGTCATCATCGCCCTCGTGGATGACCCTCAAGAGGCGGCCCGCAAGGCAAGGGAAGCCGCCCAGGCGTGCCTGGAACGCTACGGCGACCAGGTCCTGTCCCGCTTCTCCAACGTCATCGATGAGAATCTCTGGCGCGCCCAGCTCTCCGACGCCCTGGAATTCTTCGCCGCCTGGGTGCCCTGCAAGGGCGACGCCGACTATGACGAGGCCCGAAAACGCCTGGCCTCCCTCATGGCGGCCAGAAAGAACGTGCGGGACTTCGCCCCTCCTCTGTCGCCGCCCCGGCCCGGCCTCAAATCCTCTCTCGACGGCCGCAACGAGGCCCTGCTCGTCGGCAAAGACATGGAAGCCTCCCTTTTAAACGGCAAAATCGGGAAGGCGGAACGCTACCGCCTCCGTCTCAAACGGGGAGAGGCCCTCGACGCCATGGGCCTCATCAAACGTGCCGCCGAACCCAAAACCGGAGACAGGAAAACCTTCTCTCCCGTCGACCGCATCGCCGCCACCCCCTGGCTCAAGGCCGCCGATTCTCTCTGTCTCGACCTGATGCAGAATCTCCATGACGCCTGGGCCGCAACCATCGGCGCCTCGGAAAGCAAAAATGGCTGGAATCGTTATGAGGGCGAGGTCTTTCCGGGACGTCTGGAAGATTTCAAAGAGGAAACAGGCTGGGACACCGCCCTCCTCGAAGAGGCCCTGAAGGCCCTCACGGAAAAGCTCGGCGAGCCCTTTCCCTATCTGGCCATCGTCAAGGCCGACGGCGACAAGATGGGCAAGGCCATCTCCACCCTCACCACCATCGAGGGACACCAGAACTTCTCGGACGAGCTGGCCGCCTTTGCCTGCCAGGCCCGCGAGATCGTCAAAAAACACGACGGCGCCTGCGTCTACGCCGGCGGCGACGACGTTCTGGCCCTGCTGCCCCTGGAGACCTGTCTTTCCTGTGCCCGCGAGCTGGCCAAAAGCTTTGCCGACAGCTTCGCCAAAACCAAGGAAGCCCTGAAAAAAGAGGACCATCCCACTCTTTCCGTGGGCATCGCCGTCGGCCATTTTCTGGAGCCCCTCGAAGACCTGCTCCGCTTCGCCGACGAAGCGGAGCGGATGGCCAAAGAGCCCGACCGAGACGGTCTGGCCGTCGTCGTCCGGTCCCGGGGCAACGCCCCCATCGCCGTCCGGGGCAAGTGGGGATCGGAACTCGACAAGCGTCTTCTGTACTGGAAAGAACTCTTCGCCACCGGCGGACTGCCCTCCCGCTACCCCTACGAACTGCGCCGTCTCGTCGGCACCTACGAGAACTGGGACAGTGGCGACGACGTGGCCGAAGCCCTCATGGGGGACATCTCCCGGGTCTTCGGCCGCAAGGAGCTTCGCCTTTCCGATCCGGAAAAGGAGACGCTGAAAAACAAAATGGCCGGTCATATCAAAGAGCTGGCCTCCGCCCGCCATCTGGAAGACCTTGTCCTTGAACTGCTCGTCGCCCGCCATCTGGCCGAAGGCGAGCCGCCGAAGGAGGTGCGCTCATGAAAAGCACCCTCAGGGCCATCGCCCGAGACCCCCTCATCGCCCGCGACAGCCGCCCCTTCGGCTTCGGGCAGCGGATGCACTCTCTCGACTGGCTTCGCCCCTCGACGGTGGCCGGATCGCTGCGGACCCTGCTGGGCAAAGCAACCGGCGGCGTCTTCGACGCTGACCTCATCGCCCAGCTCAAAAGCCTCTCCCTGGCCGGTCCCCTGCCGCTTCGGGGAAAAACGCTCTTCGTCCCGGCCCCGAAGGACATCCTCATCCGAGAAGAGAAGGACGGGAAAAAAACAGAACGCTTCGTCCATCGCCTGCTCCCCCAGAAGCTGCAAGACGGCGAGGGGACCGATTTCGGCGCCGACCAACTGCCTTTCATGCAAGAGGGAGCCAACTTCAAACCGGCTCCGACACCCGCCTTCTGGTCCATCGACATCATGACCCGCTGGCTCTGCGGCGAAGAGCCCTCCCCGATTCCGCCGGACCCGAAGGAGCTGGACGAGGGAATGCCCTACCTGGCCCACCCTCCCAAAGAGGACCGCATCCACGTCAGGATCGACAGCGCCAGCGGCGCCGCCGAGGAAGGCATGCTCTTCTCGTCGACGGGTCTCGACCTTCGAGGCATCGATCTGGCCCTGCGCCTCGAGGACAGACAGGGACATTTCGACACTCACCTCGAAAGGCTCGACGCCCTTCACCCCTGCGGCGGAGAGCGACGGCTCCTGCGCTGGAAAAGAGAACAGGACCTCGACGGCCTCTGGAGCTGCCCCGAAGGGGTCACCGAAAGCCTCTCCGGCCTCAAGCCGAAAACGTATCTGCGGCTGATCCTCGCCACCCCGGCCCGCTTCGCATCGGGCTGGAAGCCGAAGTGGCTCGATGAGAAGGGGACAGGGACCATTCCCGGGACAGCGGTCAAGGTCCGCCTCGTCTCGGCCGTCACCGGACGGTGGGAGCCCCTTTCGGGATGGTCTTACGAGACGGGCGGGCCCAAGCCCCTCTCCCGCCTCGTCCCGGCGGGCAGCGTCTACTTCTTCGAAATCCTGGAAGGCAACGGGGGGCAAATCGTCCCGCTCTGGCTTGAGCCGATCAGCGACGACGAGGAAGCCCGAAAGGACGGCTACGGACTGGCCCTCTGGGGCTTGTGCTGACCACATCAAGGAGGATGGAACGATGAGCGCCACCACGACAAAAAGCTACTGGCTTCACGCCCTTTCGCCCCTCCACGTCGGAGCGGGGCGTGGCCTGGGACACATCGACCTGCCCATTGTCCGGGAAAAGACGACCCATTGGCCCTATGTCCCAGGAAGCGCCGTCAAAGGCGTCCTCGCTGATCACCATGGCGCCTCCGACGAAGCCTCGCGAAAAGAGGAGGCCCTGAAAAAACTGGCCTTCGGCCTCGGAGGCGACAATGAGGCCGCAGCGGGAGCCCTCGTCTTCACCGACGCCCGCCTCGTCTGCCTCCCCGTCCAGAGTTTTTTCGGAACCTTCGCCTGGTGCGCCTCGCCTCTGGTCCTGAGGAACCTGAAACGGGACCTCGAAGCGGCAGGGATGCAAACACCGCCCCTGCCGGTCGATAGGGGATCGGATTCCCCCTGGGCCGCCCTTTCCGAAACGAGCCTGCTTGCGCCGAAGGGAAAGATCTACCTCCAGGACCTCGATTGCGACGCTTCCGCCGACGCAGCGGCGACGGAATGGGCCCGGTTCCTGGGCAAAAAGCTCTTCGCCGACGACGAGGAATGGCAGAAAATCTTCGCCGAGCGTTTTGCCATCATCTCCAACGACCTCTTCGACTATCTCTGCGTCCTCGGCACCCAGGTCGACGCCCGCATCCGCATCGACGGCGAAAAGGGAACCGTCGCCACCGGAGGCCTCTGGTATGAGGAATCCCTGCCGGCCGAGACGATTCTGGCCGGCCTCGTCTGGTGCGACAGCAACCGCATCGGACAGCCGGAGGCCGAAAAACTGCTGCAGCGCTTCGCCACCGATCAGGCCCTGATCCAGGTCGGAGGCAAGGCCACTGTCGGCCGGGGACGGGTCGGCCTCTCCTTCGCCGACGAAACGAGGTGACTCCGATGACGGAGAGAACGCTCAAAACCCGAGAGCAGGTCTTCGCCCAAAAAGCCTTCGCCGCCGTAAAAAGACACCGCACGGAGAAAAAACCCGATGAATCCGAGAAGGAGAAAGAAAACAGAGAAAAAGAGGAGAAAAAATACTGCAGCCTCGCCCTCTCCTTCCCCGCCCTCATCCACGGCTGCGGACTGGCTCAGGCGCTGAGCTTCGCCATGGCGAAGAAAAGGGGAGACCTCGCCGACGACCTGGCCGCAACCCTGGGCAAACCTTCAGGCGAAGCCCTAGCAGAAGAAAGCCGAAAGGCCCCGCTGAAAGACTATCTGCTTCTTTCCCGGGAGGCCCTGGAAGGAGCGGGGTGGATCAAGCGCTACGCGGCGACACTCCTTAAAGCCCCCGAAGGAGGTGACGAGCCGTGACGATCGCAGCCATTCGTGAAAGCCTGGAAAGCCTGCCTATCACCGGTGCCGGGCACCCCGGACTCGTTCTCCAGCGCTATCTGAAGACCCAGAAAGAGGCCGGTGGAGCCAGCACCGACTGGGATTGCCACTTCGAAGCCGTCATCTCCGGCTGTGACCGCGCTAAAACCCTTTATGACGCCCTCTTCCGGCGCTGGCTCAAGGCCTTCGGGACAGAAGAAGAGGATATCCCCGTCATTGCCAAGAGCTTCGAGACAGAGGGGCGCCTCGTCTGCGGACTGGGCATCGCGAGCCCCGTCGAGACGGGTCTAGCCCTTCACCACACCTACGGCATCCCCTTCATTCCCGGAAGCGCCCTCAAAGGCGTGGCGGCCCACTACTGCCACAGCCGCTGGGGCAGGGAAAACCCCGACTTTCTCGAAGGCGGAACCGCCTACGAAACACTCTTCGGAACCACCGATGACCGGGGGCACCTCCGTTTCCACGACGCCCTGCCGAAAGGGAAAACCGTCCGACTCCATCGCGACATCATGACACCGCACCACGGCGACTATTACGGGGAGAAAGGGACGAAAGCGCCGACCGACTTCGATTCGCCCGTTCCCGTGAGCTTCCTTTCCGTGACGGGGACCTTCGTCGTCGTCCTGACCTGCGACGACCCCTCCGACGAAGGTCGCCGGTGGCTCCACCTGGCCATGGAGCTCGTCGAGGAGAGCCTGGCCACAACCGGCATCGGCGGCAAGACCCGCAGCGGCTACGGGCGCATGATCGCCAGGGAAGCCGTCACGCTCCCCAAGCCCGATCTCTACGCGGAAGGCAACGTCATCGTCGCCGAGCGAATCGAACAGGGGACGGCGCGAGGGGGCAAAAAGAACAAAAAGGCAAAAGAGAGGGCCGAATTTCTCTCTCTGAGTGAGGAAAAGCACCTCATCATCGTCCGAGACCTCGATTCCGTCAAAGACATCGCCATTGGTGACGAAGTGACACTCCGCATTACACAGAACAGCCTCAACCAGCAGAATCCCTACCTCGAAGCCGAGGTCGAGTAAAAAAATCCGGCTATCGAAGACGGACAAGAGCGTCACGACAAGGGCCCCGAGCTTTGAGCTCGGGGCCCTTGTCGTGACGCAAATCTTCACCGAAAGAACGCATATATCTCCTTGAGAGGAGGGATGCCCCCTGAAAGCAGACCAGCGATCCCCCAAGGAACGAGAACGATCACCACCACACCGGCTCCCTGAGAACAGGGACATCTCCAGCAATCTGGACCCACTGAACGAAGGAGGTCAACCATGCAAAAGCACCGCCTGTTTTTCCTCGCTTTCTGCGCAGCCCTGCTTCTTTCCGTCGCGGCCCTGGGAGCGGCCGAAATCACCCGCATCGGAGGACGCTGGAACTTCAACGGAACGGGGAGCATCAACGGCATCTCCGTGACCGACACCGGCATCGTCGAAATCACCACCCATGTGCGCCCCGACAACCTCGAAGTGGCCACATCCTTTTACGTCCAGGGGTATCTCCGCAACGAAAGCGGCGCCGAAGAATCCTACAGCTACCGCTACGGCGACCCCAACGGTAGCGACGGCCTGCTCGTCAACCCCGAAATCGGCGGCGGCACCCATACCTATGACGGCGTCACCCTGACCTTGACCATCGTCAACGAAGACAAGATCCGCTTCAGCCAGGTCGGACGCCAGTCCTCCACGGGGTACCGTTACGACATGATCTACGAGGCCACGCGCGATACCGGCGACGACGGCTCCGGCGGATGCTCCGTCGGATTCGCCCCCTCCATGCTCCTCCTCGCCCTGCCCCTCCTCTATCTCGTCCACCGCTAAAGCCCTACGGTCCCGGCCTTCCCGGCCGGGACCGCCTCATCGATTGGCCAAATACAATTAAAAGACTTAACATGAGAGCGCATCCGCTTCTTATCGGCATTGAAACAGGAAAGGAGGAACGGCCTTGGAAAAGCAGCTCTTACGGCGACTGATCGACGAAACGGCCATAGGCGGCCTTCTCCACGACGTGGGCAAGCCGGTGCAACGGGGAGGAAGGGAGAGACTCAACCACATGGAGCAGGGCGGACGGTGGCTGGAGGCCCTGGGCGAGCCCTGGGCCTCCTTCGCCTGGGCCGCCCGCTTTCATCACAGCCATCCCAACTACGCCCTCAGGCTGAGCGACTTCGACGATCCCCGCCACGCCCTCTCGGCGGCGGCCATCGCCGAGGCCGACAGCCTCTCCGCCGCGGAGCGGGAGGATCTGGAAGGAACGGGATGGGACAAAGACGCGCCGTTGCGCAACGTCTGCGACGAAATCCGCCTCGAAGGAAGGCCCCGGCAGGAAAGGCGGCCGACCTTTTTCGATCTGACCGATCTGGACGGGACATTGCCCTTCCCCTCCCCCTCGGCGAAACGCTCCCTGGGAGCGGACTACGCGAAGATAACGTCGGCCCTGGCCGACCTCCTCGCCGACACGAAGAAAGCCGAAACGTCCTTCCTCCTGCGCGCCCTCGAACGCTACACGGCCCTCATTCCCTCCGACACGGCCTGCGGCGGCGGTCGGTACCCGGACATCTCCCTCTTCGATCACCTCCGCACGACGGCGATGCTGGCCGTCTGCCTCGTCGTTGCCGTCATCGCCGACAAGCCGGAGCTCCTCGGCGAAAGGCGTCCCGAAAAGATCGCCGCGGCCCTCGGCCGCCTCTACAAAGAGGCGGCAGGAGAGAACGCCCCCTTTCTCCTCGTCGGAGGCGACCTCCGCGGCGTCCAGCGCTTCATCTACGACATCTCCACCGCGCGGGCCCTGCGTCTTCTGCGGACGCGCTCCTTCTATCTGGAAATTCTCCAGGAACATATCCTTTCCACGCTTCTCGACGAGCTCGACCTCCCCCGAACGCAGGTCCTCTACGTCGGCGGCGGCCATTTCACGCTGCTCCTGCCCAACACCGCCGCCGTTCGGTCCCACCTGAGGACCTTCGATCGCGGCATCAACGAAGCCCTCCTCGATGAAGGCAGTCCCGCCCTCTCTCTCGGATGGACCCGCCTGACCTGGCGGGAGCTGAAAGAGGGCGACGTCCGCCAGGCCTACCGCCGCCTCTCTGCCGAGATGGAACTCGGCAAGGTCCGCCCTCTCAAAGGTCTCCTGAGCCGCGTCATCGGCGCGGACGACACGAGGGGACGAAAAAGCTGCCCCATCTGCGGCGGCCTGACCGACAGACTCGTCGACGACGACGGCCCCTGCTGTCCCCGCTGCGCCGACTTCGTCCGCCTCGGCGGCCGACTGGCCCGTCCCGAAAGCCGATACGCCTGCCCCGTGGAGGAAGGAGGCGATTTCCACGTCCTGGGACGACCCTATCGCCTCGTCAAAGAAGGTTCCGACATTCCGCCCGGAGCACCCTGGGCCTTCGTCCTCCGCGAGCCTCGGCGCCTGAGTCGGGACGAAGGAGGCAACGTCATCGCCCTGCCCTGGGAGATCTACAGCTACGACAGCCGCATCGAAACCCTCCTCGACGAAGGGTGCGTCGGCGCGCGGCGGCTGGCCGCCCTGCGTCTCGACGTGGACAACCTGGGACGTCTCTTCCGGGAGGGCTTCCCCGACACGCAGGAGGAGACCCGACGCTACAGCCTCTCCCGGCTGGCCACCCTCTCGCGTCTCCTGTCCCTCTTCTTCCGCGAGGGAATCGCCCAGATCGCCTCGACGCCTCAGACCCGCCTCATCGGACCCCACGCCGGGAAACGGCGCCTCCTCGTCGTCTACGCCGGAGGGGACGACCTCTTCGTCGTCGGCGCCTGGAACGAGGCGGCCGAGTTCGCCATCGACACGGTCCGGGCCTTCCGGGCCTTCACCGGCGACAACGCCGACGTGACCCTCTCGGGCGGGCTGGTCCTTATCGACGACAAGACGCCCGTCTATCAGGCGGCCCGACTGGCCGGAGAAGCCGAAGACCACGCCAAGGACCACCGTTTCGGCGAAAGGACCAAAGACAGCCTGACCTTCTTCCACGTCCCCCTCGTCCCCGGAAAGGCCGGAGAAGACCGGGCCTTCAACGTCAGGGAAGAGTTGCCCCGCCTGGAGGCGTGGATCGGCGGCCTGGCGGAACAGAGCCGCGCCGGAAAGGGGGACCGCGCCTTTCTCCGCCACCTGATGACCCTGCGGGAAAGGCAGATGGAAGGCGACGCGCTCTGGAAAATCCATGGCGCCTATGCCGCAGGACGGAGCAACGACACAAGGGAAAAGGACTTGCTGGGGCAACTTCTGCAGAAAAGCGACGAACTCCGCATGGCCTGCACGGCCGCCCAGTGGGTCGACCTGGCCCTTCGCCGCACCGGCGACTGATCCTTGGGAAAGGAGGAATTACCATGTCCGACGTCCACAACGGCAACCGCTCAGGAAACGGAAGAGGAACCGTTCCGTCCCGCAACCGAACCCCGTCCGCCAACGACACCATGGAAGACCACATCCAGTTCATCAGGAGGCTCGAAAAGCTGGAGCAGCTCGGCGCCGATCGAATCATCCTCATCGGAGAGACCTTCGGTCAGGCGGCCGGTCACGTACTGCCCACCCGAAAGCTCCGCAAGATTCACGGCCAGATCGTCCTCCACGTCACCCGCAGCCGCTCGGGAAGGACGAAACCTTCCGAGATCCGGCTCATCAAATACCACCTGGCCTACGCCGAAGGCCGTGGGTCGAACCGGGAACGGCCGTTACTCAAACCGCTGAGCTCGCTCCTCGGCGCCGCCGCGGACAAGGTGACCGACATGGGCGACCTCGACCGTCTCCGTCAGCTTTCGGAATCGCTCATCGCCTTCCATCGCTATTACGGCGGCGGAGAATAGTCCCGAAGGGGGAAAGGAGAAAAGCCATGACCCAGATCCGTCCTCTCATCGGCAAAGCCATCATCGAGGGAACCATCCTCTGCCGCTCGGGTCTCCACATCGGCGGCAGCGAATCGGCCCTGGCCATCGGAGGCGTCGATTCCGCCGTCATCCGCGACCCTCTGACCAACAGGCCCTACATCCCCGGGAGCTCCCTCAAGGGGAAGCTCCGCAGCCTCCTGGAGAGAGCCCTCTCTCTGCCCCTCAACCGCAGCGGAGGAGGCGTGAGCCGCCATGAATGCAACGACGGCGCCTGTCCCGTCTGCCGCCTCTTCGGCGCCGCCGTCGACCCTCGGGCCGAAAAACGGCGCAACATCCCCTCGCGCCTCATCGTCGGCGACGCCTTTCTCAACGAGGCCAGCGCCGCCGAGCTCGAGGAGATCGACGGCAACCTCCCCTACACGGAAGAAAAGACCGAAAACGGCCTCGATCGCCTCACCTGCGCCGCCAACCCCCGACAGATCGAGCGCGTTCCCGCCGGAGCCCGCTTCGACTTCCGAATCCTCTACACCGTCGAAAACGACGAAGAAGCCGCCGAAGACCTGGATCATCTGGAGGCCCTCCTCCGCCTTCTGGAAGACGACGCTCTCGGCGGCGGCGGCAGCCGCGGCAACGGCCGCGTCGCCATCTCCATCGAAAAGGTCCTCTACCGCAGCCTCGCGACCTATCTCGGCAGCGAAACCGAGAGGGAACTCGACGCGGCCTCGATCGGTGAAAGTCTGGCCGAAACTCTGGCCGCAAAAAAGGAGAACTGACCGACATGGAGACCCGAGCCTTCCGCCTCGCCTTCTCCGGCGGACTCCGGGCCGGAGTCAACTCCGGCGACGTCAACCGCATGAGCGACGCCGTGACCGCCTCCACTCTCTGGGGCGGTCTCGGCTGCTGCGCCGCCCGCCTCGCCGACGACGGACAGGTCGCCCGCCTCCTCACCGAGTGCCGACTCTCCTCTCTCCTCTGGATCGACGGGGAGCGCCCCCTCTTTCCCGCTCCTCATTTCGTACCCCCTGCCGGAACGGATATCAAAGCGCTCAGGAAACACCGATGGCTCGAATTCGATGACCTCGCCCGCCTCGTCGTAGGGGAGGTTCCCCGAAAAGCCCCGATCCTCCCCTACGCGGAAGAACACCTCACCTCGGCCGCCATCGACCGATCGGACGAACGGGCCCTGCCCTACGCCAGGAAACGCCTCCGCCCCGCACCCGGCTGCGACGGGCTCCTGATCGCCCAACTTCCCCGAGATCTGGAGCCCCTCTTCCAGGCGGCCCTGGCCCTCCTCGGCGACAGCGGCATCGGCGGCGAACGAAGCCACGGCTGGGGACTCTTTTCCCCCAGCCCCGTCAGCCTCGGCGACGGCGTCGCCGAGGCCCTCGACGCGTCGGGCCCCTGCTACCTCACGCTGGGAGCCCTCCTTCCCGACGTAAGGGAAACGTCCCTCATCGAATCGATGGCGGCGCCCTGCGGCTACGCCCTGTGGCGCCTGCGAGGCCACGTGGAAACCGGCGACATTCTCAAGCCGACCGTCACCTGCCTCGCCCACGGATCGCTCCTCCCCTTCCGCCCCCGCGGAAAAACTCTCGTCATCGGCCACGCCCAGGGACACCCCGTCTTCTTCAACGGAGCGCCTCCCGCTCTGGCCCTGGCCCGACCTCAGGAAAGGAGACCGACATGAAGGCCTTCGCCTCCCCCCTCAAACACTACCGCTGTACCGTCGAAGCCCTCTCCCCCCTTCACATCGGCGCCGCCGAGCCCCTCCCCGCCTGCCGCTACGCCCTCGGCGACGGAAAAGGCGCCGTCCTCAAGGCCGGCCACATCCTCCGGCGTCTTGATGACGGCTGCCGCCCCGATAGGATCCTGGAAAAACCGTCCGACCTGTCACGAGTCGACGACGACGCCATTCTCTACCCCCTGAAACTCCCGCCTCTTTCACGACGCCTCAACAAAGAGGCTCACCCCTTCATCCGTGACGCTTTCGGGCATCCCTACCTCCCCGGATCGAGCCTCAAGGGAATGTTCAGGCAGGCCCTTCTCGTCTCCGCCGTCTGCGCAGACGAGGATTTCCGCCGCGAACTGGCCTGTCACGAAACGATCGGTGACACCCTGGACCTCATGAACCGTGCCTCTCCCGAAAACATAGGAGCCATCCGCAGAAAAAACTGGAAACGGATCGACTTCATGGAGAGGGCTTTCCGCAGCCTCGACCACCCCGCCCCGCAGAACGACCTCTTGCGCGGCCTCCGCGTCGGCGACGCCTTTCCCCTCGACGCGACGCCTCTCTCCCTTCAAGCCATCGACGTCTTCACCGCCAAGGGAGACGAAATGGTCCCCCTCAGCCCCGGCAACCCACCCATCTTCCGGGAGACGCTCCAGACCGGCCAGCGTTTCGCCTTCGACCTCGCCCTCGACGAAGCCTTTCTCCACGGTTGCGAGAACGAAGTCCGAAGGAAGGGCCGGAGACTCACGCTGCGCAACGGTAACGACCTTCTTGCGGCCCTGCAGGATCAATCCGCCCTCGTCGCCGCCCTCGAGAAGAGCTTCCTCCGCTCTCACGGCCTGGCCGAGCTGTGGCGGGAATCCTACGAGACCGACGACGGTCTGTGGGTCGTCGTGCGTCTGGGCTGGGGCTGCGGCTGGCTGGGGCACTCCCTCTTTCCCGCTCTTCGCTACGGTCCCGAGGCGGAGGAGACACCGGGAAGCCCCCGATCGCGCCGCCTTGTCGTCGGCGAAGGGGGAAAGCCGCGCGATCTCCTTGGCTGGGCCAAAGTGAAAATCGACGAGAGGTGAGATCGTGAAAGCCATCGGCAGCATCGCCCTCCACTTCACCCTCGAACAGGCCTGTCCTCTCGAAAGGCACGACGTCCGGTCCGCCCTGCTGGGTTGCCTGATAGAGGCGGCCTGCCCGGGAAGCGCCGCGGCCGACAGGGAGATCTCTCTTCGAGTCGGACCCGGCCTGGATGCCCGCGGCGGCTACGGAGGCCTCATCCTCTGCGCCTCGCGACCGGAGGCTTACGATCTTCTCCTCTACGCCGCGGCCCGAAGCCTCACGACCCCCACCGTCACGCCATGGGGGCTTTTAAGGACCGTCCACATCCTCTCCGAGCCGGGCAGACACCCTTTCCTGCGGCGGATCTTCCTCGGGAAGATCCGCCCTGCTCCTCTGAGAGAAACGGTCTCGCTGCGGAGTCACTCGCCCGTCGTCGCTCCCTTCGACCTGCTGGGCGACCTTCGGCAGGCGCAGGACGAGTTGGCCCGTCTGCTCGGGGAAACGGGGCTTCGGCCACAGGAAGAACTCTCTCCATGGGTCTTCCGGCGAATCACGCTTCGGCGGACCGGCAACGCCCCTGAAACATGTTCCGTCAAGGTAGAATTGATGTCGTCTCACCCCTATGCCGCTCCCATCCTCGACTACGCCATCCTCCGAGGTTTCGGCGCCGACAGAAGCCTCGGACAGGGATGCCTCGATCTGGACAGGCCGCCAAGGAGGAATGACCCGTGAGAATTGAAGTCTCCCTCTCCATCGCGCCCGAAAGCCGTCTTTCCGTCAATTACCAGCACTACCTGACCGCCCTCGTCTATGGCCTCATCAGCCGGGGAGCCCCGAAATTCGCCGCCGCTCTCCACGACGGAAGTCCATGGCGGAAGGAGAGCCGTCCCTTCAAATACTTCACCTTCGGCCAGCTCTACGGAGGCCCGGGCACGACGGAATTCAGCGACGGCGGGCTCACCTTCCACACCGACACGGTGACGTGGATTTTCGACGCCGCCCTTCCCGAAATCAGCACCCTCGTCGCCGACGGGCTCGGCGAAACGGGGAAAATCCGCATCGGCCCCATGGAGGCCAGCGTCCGGTCCGTTCGAAGCGAGGCCGAACCCGATTTCAGCGGCGGCCGCATCAAAGGCGTCTGCCTCTCTCCTCTCGTGGCCAGCCTCTACGACGACCGGCTGGGACACCGTTACCTGGGACCCCGGGATGAATCCTTCGGCGAGGTTCTGGCCAACAACGCCCTCCGCAAATGGCAGGCTCTCTTCGGCACGCCGCTGCCCGAGCCTCCCCTCTTTACCGCCGACGAGGACTACATGAGGCGACACAAGAGGACGAGCAAGCTCTACCGGTTCAAGGAGACGGAAGTCATCATCGGCCATCTCGTCCCCTTCACCCTGGAGGGATCGCCCCGCCTGCTCTCGTTGCTCTACCACGGCGGACTCGGGAGTCGAAACGCCCTCGGCTTCGGCCTCATCGGAGAAGTGCGGCACGAAGGCTCTCGAAATTTGTAACGACAATATCGGACCAAAACGCTCCAATCACTCAATGCTTGACAGAATCGGCTTCTGGGCCTAGCCTTTCAGTGTGGTCAGATCGAAGTCCGCCAGAGAGCGGAAATTTCATAAAATACGGCTTTCGTTCACTTGCCCGGAACCCTCTTTCTCAGCGGCTTCCCAGGAACTATTCAAATCGCACCGTTGCGGGATTGAAACGGCACGGGACATGTGGTCGTCATAAAACATGTTAATTCAAATCGCACCGTTGCGGGATTGAAACACTGCTTCAACTGCCTCTGTCGTCTCAACTGCATTCAAATCGCACCGTTGCGGGATTGAAACCTCCAAGCTGTTTTGCAGTGTCGGCACGGGACATTCAAATCGCACCGTTGCGGGATTGAAACCCACCAACAACAAACACACGATTATCCCGTTTCAATTCAAATCGCACCGTTGCGGGATTGAAACGTCCTCGTCCGTTCCCATTTCAGCAGAAATGTCATTCAAATCGCACCGTTGCGGGATTGAAACGTTATTTGCTCCCCTGTCACGGAATCGGTCACATTCAAATCGCACCGTTGCGGGATTGAAACGCTCTACGTCAACCACTGTCGCTACTTCCGCATTCAAATCGCACCGTTGCGGGATTGAAACCGAGTACTTCCGCAAGTCTCGACAAATCGTCCATTCAAATCGCACCGTTGCGGGATTGAAACTCAAGGGCCTGGGACAGGGAGAAACTGGCGTCATTCAAATCGCACCGTTGCGGGATTGAAACGAGGACCTTCGCAAGGGCCAGCCGCTCCAGGCATTCAAATCGCACCGTTGCGGGATTGAAACCTGCTGGATCAGCTCGCGCAGCACCTCGGACTGATTCAAATCGCACCGTTGCGGGATTGAAACTTCCTGGGCACCTCAACTCCGGCAACCATCACAATTCAAATCGCACCGTTGCGGGATTGAAACATTTTTCTTCCTCCTCTATTTTTTGTCTCCCCCCCATTCAAATCGCACCGTTGCGGGATTGAAACCTCTTCTCCTTCTGAAAATTTCCATTCGGTCCAAATTCAAATCGCACCGTTGCGGGATTGAAACGTTAAATTAATTATCATTCTACGCAACTCCCCTTATTCAAATCGCACCGTTGCGGGATTGAAACGCTTCAGAGATGGCCTTCTCGGCCATCTCGAATTCAAATCGCACCGTTGCGGGATTGAAACGCTGGCCTTGCCGTCCATCAGCCTGTCGGCAGCATTCAAATCGCACCGTTGCGGGATTGAAACACAAACCAGGTCGTAGGCGTAGAGCCGGGCGAATTCAAATCGCACCGTTGCGGGATTGAAACTCTCCCTGGTACTGCGAGGGAACCATCGAGCTATTCAAATCGCACCGTTGCGGGATTGAAACCAGGCCTCCTCCGGGATTTCCTCCCAGTCCAATTCAAATCGCACCGTTGCGGGATTGAAACCTCCCGCAGGACCTCGGATTGCCTGCGCCCGGCAAAATTCAAATCGCACCGTTGCGGGATTGAAACTTGTGCGATGCGGCCCACGCCGCCGCATGCAGAAGATTCAAATCGCACCGTTGCGGGATTGAAACGCCCCTCATCGAACCAGTCGTAAATGTCTTTTCAATTCAAATCGCACCGTTGCGGGATTGAAACGCACCCCCGGGCCCGTAGGCTTTGCTGCACCTGCTGGATTCAAATCGCACCGTTGCGGGATTGAAACGGGAGTTTCTTCACGCTACTTCCCCCTTCCGTTTATTCAAATCGCACCGTTGCGGGATTGAAACTTCATTTTTCTTCCTCCTCTTTCTCCGTTGGATTCAAATCGCACCGTTGCGGGATTGAAACCGCATAAAAATCCGCGTTGGCCGCCTCGAAGCGCATTCAAATCGCACCGTTGCGGGATTGAAACTTAATCGAGCGTCATAGGATGACCTACAACGATTCAAATCGCACCGTTGCGGGATTGAAACGAAAATTCCCGCCTCCATCAGGGCCCTCTCAAGATTCAAATCGCACCGTTGCGGGATTGAAACGTCCCGTAGGTCGACGACGGCCTCCCCGTCGTAATTCAAATCGCACCGTTGCGGGATTGAAACGGGGAGGATGTCACCTTATTTATCATACAGCTAATTCAAATCGCACCGTTGCGGGATTGAAACGGGTGCACCGAAATCTCCATCTCGTCCCAGGGTATCATTCAAATCGCACCGTTGCGGGATTGAAACTTCAGCAGTGCTCCCGTAAAGGAGTTCAGAATATATTCAAATCGCACCGTTGCGGGATTGAAACTTCGGCGGCGGCGGCAAGGGCTTTCTCCGGCCAATTCAAATCGCACCGTTGCGGGATTGAAACAGCGCCGCGAGAGCCACCTGTTTCCAGGCGGCAAATTCAAATCGCACCGTTGCGGGATTGAAACAGCCAGCTCCAAAAAAACCTCCTCCGCCGCGTAATTCAAATCGCACCGTTGCGGGATTGAAACGACAGCCGTCTTCCGGACAGTCCCGTCCGCGGTATTCAAATCGCACCGTTGCGGGATTGAAACGGCGACCTCTGCTTCTACCCACCCTTGGTGCCATTCAAATCGCACCGTTGCGGGATTGAAACCGCGCTCTCGGAGCGGAGCGCGCGCTATTTTCAATTCAAATCGCACCGTTGCGGGATTGAAACCTAGGCTACGTGTATACTTCCAACAGGGTATACACATTCAAATCGCACCGTTGCGGGATTGAAACGGAATAATTCCCACCTCCGCCAGGGCTGTTTATTCAAATCGCACCGTTGCGGGATTGAAACCGGCGATGGTGTCATCGCCTCGGCGGCACAGGATTCAAATCGCACCGTTGCGGGATTGAAACCCCGCCTGCTCTCGGTAGTAGACGCGCAGGCCATTCAAATCGCACCGTTGCGGGATTGAAACGGGGATCAGAGGCAGATAACGATCTTCCCCTTCCCCATTCAAATCGCACCGTTGCGGGATTGAAACCGATTCGATTTGCACCAACTCCATGTCCGTTATTCAAATCGCACCGTTGCGGGATTGAAACGCGGTAGACCTCCCTGAGGTCTACCACGCCCGCCAGATTCAAATCGCACCGTTGCGGGATTGAAACGGGACGTTCGACGAACGTCAGGAGCTCAGTGAGCTCATTCAAATCGCACCGTTGCGGGATTGAAACTATAGATACTAGCTCGTCAACATTGGTCGTACAGGATTCAAATCGCACCGTTGCGGGATTGAAACCGGTAGACCTCAGGGAGGTCTACCACGCCCGCCAGATTCAAATCGCACCGTTGCGGGATTGAAACGCCGCAGGCGGCGTCGAGCTCGCAGGCGGCGACATTCAAATCGCACCGTTGCGGGATTGAAACTAGACCTCAGGGAGGTCTACCACGCCCGCCAGATTCAAATCGCACCGTTGCGGGATTGAAACAGGGCCTTCTCAAGGGAACCCATTAACCACAGGGCATTCAAATCGCACCGTTGCGGGATTGAAACCTCCGGAAAGCAGCCAGCATCCAGAGATCGCCGGTGATTCAAATCGCACCGTTGCGGGATTGAAACCTGTTTTCCGGACACTTCCATCCGGGAGCGTCTCATTCAAATCGCACCGTTGCGGGATTGAAACAGGGCTCCCCCGATCATAGCAATCGGAGCTTCGATTCAAATCGCACCGTTGCGGGATTGAAACGATCAGGCTAAGTCAAACCTGATCATAGAGCTGATTCAAATCGCACCGTTGCGGGATTGAAACTTTCCTGCTTTTTTTGTTTTCGTTGTCATTTTTTATTCAAATCGCACCGTTGCGGGATTGAAACTTAATATTACAGGCACATCGACCTAGGCTATGTGATTCAAATCGCACCGTTGCGGGATTGAAACTCAAAATTCGGAGTCTGCTCAGGCGCCCAAACTAAAATTCAAATCGCACCGTTGCGGGATTGAAACAGGGCACGCGACGTTTCAATTTCGAATAAGCGCCGATTCAAATCGCACCGTTGCGGGATTGAAACGGAAACTCTCATCTTTTTTACCCTTCCTTCCTCATTCAAATCGCACCGTTGCGGGATTGAAACGAGCCCGGTTTTTCAGGATCGCAGCGCCGTTGATTCAAATCGCACCGTTGCGGGATTGAAACCCCGTGGCGGGGTGTTGCGTGAGGTTCAAAATATTCAAATCGCACCGTTGCGGGATTGAAACCGGTAGACCTCAGGGAGGTCTACCACTCCCGCCAATTCAAATCGCACCGTTGCGGGATTGAAACGGAGCCGCCTCCCTTAATTGTCAAGGTTCTTCATTCAAATCGCACCGTTGCGGGATTGAAACTTTTCCCACGCCGGCAAATGCCTGTAATATTAATTCAAATCGCACCGTTGCGGGATTGAAACCCGGCAAATGCCTGTAATATTAACATTACAGGCACAATTCAAATCGCACCGTTGCGGGATTGAAACACCGCCTCCACTAAGGCCTTCTCAAGGGAGCAATTCAAATCGCACCGTTGCGGGATTGAAACGACAGCGAGCTCGGCGATCTGCCGAGCTCGTTGGAATTCAAATCGCACCGTTGCGGGATTGAAACTGACTCCACCCACCCTTGGTGCCGGAAAACAGATTCAAATCGCACCGTTGCGGGATTGAAACTCTGCCGAGCTCGTTGGAGGACGGCCCCGTAGCGATTCAAATCGCACCGTTGCGGGATTGAAACTTATTTCCGTTTCTATTTTTCCCACGCCGGCATTCAAATCGCACCGTTGCGGGATTGAAACTTTGAGGTTAATCTACAAATATGGTATAATAGATTCAAATCGCACCGTTGCGGGATTGAAACTTGGAAATTTAACTGTAGCTAGACATTATTTAATTCAAATCGCACCGTTGCGGGATTGAAACCTTCGCCAGAGCCAGTCGCTCCAGGCTGGCCCCATTCAAATCGCACCGTTGCGGGATTGAAACCCAGAGGTCGCCGCCTGCGACCTCTGATTCGACCCAATTCAAATCGCACCGTTGCGGGATTGAAACTAATATTAGCATTACAGGCACATCAACCTAGGCTATTCAAATCGCACCGTTGCGGGATTGAAACACCGAGCTCGCAGGCGGTGATGACCGCGAGCTCGGCATTCAAATCGCACCGTTGCGGGATTGAAACCTCTGAGTTCCCGCAATATCAAATGTTACAAACATTCAAATCGCACCGTTGCGGGATTGAAACCCCGTGTTATTAATGCGTCTTCTAGAGGGGCCATATTCAAATCGCACCGTTGCGGGATTGAAACTATTTCCCTCCTGCGTTCTCGGAGCGGAGCGAGATTCAAATCGCACCGTTGCGGGATTGAAACTGAGTTCCCGCAATATCAAATGTTACAAACTTAATATTCAAATCGCACCGTTGCGGGATTGAAACATTCCCGTCTCTACCAAGGCCTTTTCCAGGGGCCATTCAAATCGCACCGTTGCGGGATTGAAACCCGGCGACCTCTGACTCAACCCAACCCCGGTGCCATTCAAATCGCACCGTTGCGGGATTGAAACCTTTTCGAGGGAGCCCATTAACCACAGGCCCCCCCCGATTCAAATCGCACCGTTGCGGGATTGAAACGCCCCCCCCGATCATGGCAACCGGGGCCTCGACGATTCAAATCGCACCGTTGCGGGATTGAAACCCGGCGACCTCTGATTCGACCCAACCCTGGTGCCATTCAAATCGCACCGTTGCGGGATTGAAACTGACCGCGAGCTCGGCGATCTGCCGAGCTCGCTGATTCAAATCGCACCGTTGCGGGATTGAAACAAGGCAAAGACGGGAACAATTCCCGTCTCCACCAGATTCAAATCGCACCGTTGCGGGATTGAAACTTCCTCAGGGGGCCTTTTTTTGCAGCGGCCCCAATTCAAATCGCACCGTTGCGGGATTGAAACTACCATCAATATAGATACTAATTCGTCGACGTTATTCAAATCGCACCGTTGCGGGATTGAAACATAAACAAGATTATTTTCTCTAGCTCTCAAAATTCAAATCGCACCGTTGCGGGATTGAAACTCGTCCAGTTTGGCTCGGAGCACATTCCCATTGACAATTCAAATCGCACCGTTGCGGGATTGAAACGCGCCAATGTCTCCAGAGTGCCCTGACACACCGATTCAAATCGCACCGTTGCGGGATTGAAACTAATGGCGGTACCTAGTAGAAACCATTTCATTTTATTCAAATCGCACCGTTGCGGGATTGAAACTCCTGTGTACTCGTTGATACGCTCCCTCTCGTATTCAAATCGCACCGTTGCGGGATTGAAACGCCCCTCCTGAGACATTTCTGCTCGTATCCTGATTCAAATCGCACCGTTGCGGGATTGAAACGGGCCAGCCGCTCCGGGCTGGCCTTGCCGTCATTCAAATCGCACCGTTGCGGGATTGAAACCGACAGGCGTTTTCATTTATTTAATTGAATAAAATTCAAATCGCACCGTTGCGGGATTGAAACGCTTCCGCGGCCCCGGTCTCGTCAGGCGCCGCAATTCAAATCGCACCGTTGCGGGATTGAAACCCAACCACATCAGCCGTCCGCGCAGCCGCTTCCATTCAAATCGCACCGTTGCGGGATTGAAACTGAAAATCGACTCGCTCGGCCTGAAACAACTATTCAAATCGCACCGTTGCGGGATTGAAACCTACCATCCCTCTATATTTCCGGCAGCGCGGAATTCAAATCGCACCGTTGCGGGATTGAAACTGGAGGCGCTGATGGCCTCCTCTAGGCTGCTGCATTCAAATCGCACCGTTGCGGGATTGAAACTCCAACACCTCACACACATCCTTGGCCGCGACCCACATTCAAATCGCACCGTTGCGGGATTGAAACCCCCGACGGCGAGGCAGGAGACGGTATTCGGTTATTCAAATCGCACCGTTGCGGGATTGAAACCCATCCCCTCGGCCCCGATCTTCTCCACAAATGCATTCAAATCGCACCGTTGCGGGATTGAAACCGATGGCGAGCTCCGCAATTTCGCGAGCCCGCCGGATTCAAATCGCACCGTTGCGGGATTGAAACTCAACCACATGGCCCCTCCGATCATGGCGATGAATTCAAATCGCACCGTTGCGGGATTGAAACAAAACTCAGCTTCTTTTTCTGTTTTAGCTATTTATTCAAATCGCACCGTTGCGGGATTGAAACCTTAAGGCCATATGTATACCCTGTTGGGAGTATATTCAAATCGCACCGTTGCGGGATTGAAACTACGAGTGTCGGCGATGTCAGAGCGCAACGACGCATTCAAATCGCACCGTTGCGGGATTGAAACTGAATGAAAGAAAAAGAAATAATAAAAAAAGAAAATTCAAATCGCACCGTTGCGGGATTGAAACATCTACAGGCAATTGCAGTAAGTGGGCTACATCAATTCAAATCGCACCGTTGCGGGATTGAAACCGCTCCGGAGAGGAGCGTCTCCGAGTGCCCTGTCAGCATTCAAATCGCACCGTTGCGGGATTGAAACTCTCTTAATTTGTGGGTCTGAGACGGGTGCGGATTCAAATCGCACCGTTGCGGGATTGAAACTCCCGCTTTTGAGGTCTCAATTAGAGAGACTTCAAAATTCAAATCGCACCGTTGCGGGATTGAAACCCGGAGAGGAGCGTCTCCGAGTGCCCTGTCAGATTCAAATCGCACCGTTGCGGGATTGAAACCGCAAATACGAGCGGGATCGGCCACCCCATATATTCAAATCGCACCGTTGCGGGATTGAAACATTTCGACCAAGGAATAGACGCGGTCTTCCCGCCATTCAAATCGCACCGTTGCGGGATTGAAACTTTCGACCTTTTTAATTCATTTATTCCGGAAAGATTCAAATCGCACCGTTGCGGGATTGAAACCTCAGGGGGCCTTTTTTTTGCAGCGGCCCGAAATTCAAATCGCACCGTTGCGGGATTGAAACGACGACAGTCCCTCATATTTACGGACCTCCGTATTCAAATCGCACCGTTGCGGGATTGAAACTTTTTCCCCGGAGCGGAGCGAGCGCTATTTTCAATTCAAATCGCACCGTTGCGGGATTGAAACGCAATTGGCGCTCCAACTCGACGAGCTCGCCGGCATTCAAATCGCACCGTTGCGGGATTGAAACGGAAACAAGGGCTTGCTCCAGAGGGGCCATCATTCAAATCGCACCGTTGCGGGATTGAAACCGCCATGCGCGACGGCGATGGCGAGCTCCGCAATTCAAATCGCACCGTTGCGGGATTGAAACGATGGCCTTCTCGGCCATCTCCCAGGCTATTTTCATTCAAATCGCACCGTTGCGGGATTGAAACCCGCCGGGCGACCTCCCCCTGATGGGGGAGATCATTCAAATCGCACCGTTGCGGGATTGAAACGTCGACCTCGTTGAGGTCGACGACCCCCGCCGCGATTCAAATCGCACCGTTGCGGGATTGAAACAGTCTTGCAGCCTCTCCATGGAACCACCACCAAAATTCAAATCGCACCGTTGCGGGATTGAAACCAAGCTGCGACTGCGTCATACCTACTCTTTCCCGAATTCAAATCGCACCGTTGCGGGATTGAAACAAGAGTCCAAAATTATCCCTCCCTCCATGCGCAAATTCAAATCGCACCGTTGCGGGATTGAAACGAATAGCTGGTAAAACAATGAAAAACGGGAGATTCAAATCGCACCGTTGCGGGATTGAAACTACTCCCGCACCACTGTTTCCCAACGGTACCCTTCATTCAAATCGCACCGTTGCGGGATTGAAACTCTTCATCCAGCCCGCTCACGGCCTGACTCACGATTCAAATCGCACCGTTGCGGGATTGAAACGGGAGAGGCCGCACGGGCATTTATCCTCGTCGCCGATTCAAATCGCACCGTTGCGGGATTGAAACATCAGCCTGTCGGCAGCCTCCCCGTAGGGGAATTCAAATCGCACCGTTGCGGGATTGAAACCCTCCGGTACTCCCGCACCACGGTCTCCCAACGGATTCAAATCGCACCGTTGCGGGATTGAAACCCTAAGGCTTGCTCCAGAGGGGCCATCAACCACATATTCAAATCGCACCGTTGCGGGATTGAAACCGCCGAGTTGCACGAGAACCTCCGGTCGCCCTTATTCAAATCGCACCGTTGCGGGATTGAAACTTGATGATGTTGCCTCCAGCTGATTGCGCTCATCTATTCAAATCGCACCGTTGCGGGATTGAAACACACGGGGAGCAAGCCCTTGTTTCCTAAGGCTTGCATTCAAATCGCACCGTTGCGGGATTGAAACCCATCGCCAAACCGTGTTCTTGGTTGTTCCCAAAATTCAAATCGCACCGTTGCGGGATTGAAACAGCCGAGGGTCTATGTTTTTTTCCCATCGAGTGTAATTCAAATCGCACCGTTGCGGGATTGAAACCGGCGGCGAGCAGGCAACAGGCGACCTCAACAATATTCAAATCGCACCGTTGCGGGATTGAAACGACCTCAACAATCCGGTCTTCTTTGTTCTCCGATTCAAATCGCACCGTTGCGGGATTGAAACGAGCGCCACCTGAGCGTTCAGACGTGGATTGCGAATTCAAATCGCACCGTTGCGGGATTGAAACCCCGGGGCGGAAGTTATTACTGACGCGATTACCCCGATTCAAATCGCACCGTTGCGGGATTGAAACGATTCGATGATCTGGATGTTCGCCGTCGCCATGATTCAAATCGCACCGTTGCGGGATTGAAACTGCTCTCCCCGCCGGATTGCTGCGCCGCCTCGATTCAAATCGCACCGTTGCGGGATTGAAACCATTGGTTGTCGACAGGTTTCTTCTGGGAGTCATTCAAATCGCACCGTTGCGGGATTGAAACGAAACCGCCCTCTGACATACGTCGAGAACGAGGGCATTCAAATCGCACCGTTGCGGGATTGAAACGTCCAGGCCTGACGGGAGTGCATATTGTAGTGATTCAAATCGCACCGTTGCGGGATTGAAACGACATATCTTGTGTCATGCACCTTGCTGGGCAATTCAAATCGCACCGTTGCGGGATTGAAACCTCTTGGGGTACACAGGCTTGACGGCGTACTTCACATTCAAATCGCACCGTTGCGGTATTGAAACAATCCGACCCCTTCATTCGGGTGAGGCTGACGGAAATTCAAATCGCACCGTTGCGGGATTGAAACGATCGGTCATTTCCATGTGCTCGCTCCCCTTTATTCAAATCGCACCGTTGCGGGATTGAAACAACTGTAGAAAAACCTCGATCGATGCGGATTTTCATTCAAATCGCACCGTTGCGGGATTGAAACCCCGCTTCAAGCGAGAATCGATCCTTCTCTATATTCAAATCGCACCGTTGCGGGATTGAAACAACCCCGCCTTTGCCTCATTTCCTTGAGATTAATTCAAATCGCACCGTTGCGGGATTGAAACGGCCGCTACCCGCAAATACCTAAGTCTATTCACCATTCAAATCGCACCGTTGCGGGATTGAAACCGACAGAAGGTCGTCGATCGCGTCCCGGGCCTCATTCAAATCGCACCGTTGCGGGATTGAAACCTCCATGCTCATCACCTCCCATCCAAGACCAATTCAAATCGCACCGTTGCGGGATTGAAACAAGGACGCTCCGTCCCGATCTCCACGGCCAATGATTCAAATCGCACCGTTGCGGGATTGAAACTTTTCCCAACGCCAGATCGTATTTTCCGAATAATTCAAATCGCACCGTTGCGGGATTGAAACGCTGGGCTTGGGTTAAGCCTCTTCTCCTTCTGAATTCAAATCGCACCGTTGCGGGATTGAAACTTAAGGCCGCGATTCGGGCGCCGATGTCCATTCATTCAAATCGCACCGTTGCGGGATTGAAACGGGATGCGGACGACGCCACCGGGGACGCGGACGAATTCAAATCGCACCGTTGCGGGATTGAAACTTCAACTCTCTCCCGGAGCGAGAAGGCGTACAATTCAAATCGCACCGTTGCGGGATTGAAACAACAGCGTAAAGCCAAGACTTTCCTCGCTTTCGATTCAAATCGCACCGTTGCGGGATTGAAACCGTAGCCGAAAACCCGCATTGCGCTGTAGCTGTTATTCAAATCGCACCGTTGCGGGATTGAAACCCTCGCGCAGGCCCTCTCGTAGCCGGGAGAGGTAATTCAAATCGCACCGTTGCGGGATTGAAACCTGCTCGGCGCGCAGGAGAGTCTCCATGGTCTCCCATTCAAATCGCACCGTTGCGGGATTGAAGCTCAAGGTGCGATTCGAATCAGGCGAGGGCCTCGGATTCAAATCGCACCGTTGCGGGATTGAAACCGCCGTGACCCGGCGAAATCCTCCGGAGAGGTCGGATTCAAATCGCACCGTTGCGGGATTGAAACGTCGTCCCCCGCGATTTCGACGGCGGACAGCAATTCAAATCGCACCGTTGCGGGATTAAAACTTGGCGGCGGCCTTTTCGTCTCGATAGCGCAGCGATTCAAATCGCACCGTTGCGGGATTGAAACCTGCTCGGCGCGCAGGAGAGTCTCCATGGTCTCCCATTCAAATCGCACCGTTGCGGGATTGAAACTCAAGGTGCGATTCGAATCAGGCGAGGGCCTCGGATTCAAATCGCACCGTTGCGGGATTGAAACCAGCTCCGCAACCGTTTGCTTCATCTCGTCCCGATTCAAATCGCACCGTTGCGGGATTGAAACATCCCCTGCGAGGCGATGTCTGGGCCACGGCATACATTCAAATCGCACCGTTGCGGGATTGAAACATATATTAATTACAGGCAAGACACATTAAGGCCATTCAAATCGCACCGTTGCGGGATTGAAACCTGTACGACGATGACCCCCTCTACGTCGCCGCATTCAAATCGCACCGTTGCGGGATTGAAACTGTCTTCTGAAGGCGCGCGATGAGCC
The DNA here is from genome assembly GCF_018069705.1 of Aminithiophilus ramosus. Taxonomy (GTDB): domain Bacteria; phylum Synergistota; class Synergistia; order Synergistales; family Aminithiophilaceae; genus Aminithiophilus; species Aminithiophilus ramosus. The sequence continues at coordinate 2,816,935 of NZ_CP072943.1, forward strand.
CCCAGATGTCATTCAAATCGCACCGTTGCGGGATTGAAACAGCACCGACAATCTTGTGTCGTATGCTGCCCTAATTCAAATCGCACCGTTGCGGGATTGAAACTGATCATGAAAATTAGAACAAAGACTAGAGTAAATTCAAATCGCACCGTTGCGGGATTGAAACTATGTAAAGTTTATGCTCCTGATCATCAATTGCAAATTCAAATCGCACCGTTGCGGGATTGAAACTTTTTCCGTTTGAGCTATCTCTACAGACCACCCAAATTCAAATCGCACCGTTGCGGGATTGAAACGAAACGGGAAATCCATCTCTTCCCCCGCGGGCGCATTCAAATCGCACCGTTGCGGGATTGAAACCTTCCGTTTCTGACGAACTATCTCTGCAATCTGCATTCAAATCGCACCGTTGCGGGATTGAAACTCGATCGATGCGGATTTTCTTTAGCTCCTGATTCAAATCGCACCGTTGCGAGATTGAAACTATCTCTCTCAGCAGCGTTTGCGTCCGCTCCAATTCAAATCGCACCGTTGCGGGATTGAAACCCAGGGCCAGACAGGCCCGCAGGGCCAGCTGATTCAAATCGCACCGTTGCGGGATTGAAACCTCTGAAACGCTACGAGAGTTCGCAACAGGGAATTCAAATCGCACCGTTGCGGGATTGAAACCTCGGGGTCAGTCTCATAGCGCCTCACCTCCGATTCAAATCGCACCGTTGCGGGATTGAAACCACGTTGGCCAGGCTCAAAACCTCGAGCGCGGCCAGGATTCAAATCGCACCGTTGCGGGATTGAAACCCGCCCGTCGTCGTTGTGACGGGCGATCCTCTCGAATTCAAATCGCACCGTTGCGGGATTGAAACTGCGATCGTCAAGGTGCTCGTGGGTGGCCCAGTAATTCAAATCGCACCGTTGCGGGATTGAAACGACATAGATGCTGCCGTTCGGGCCAGCGTACTGCATTCAAATCGCACCGTTGCGGGATTGAAACTTTTCTAAAGGCCCCATTACCCACGGAGCTCCCATTCAAATCGCACCGTTGCGGGATTGAAACGTTTCGACCGACTCCCGGAGCGAGAAGGCATACAATTCAAATCGCACCGTTGCGGGATTGAAACCCAAAATGGCCCCGCCTATTCGGCTAGTCCTTATTCAAATCGCACCGTTGCGGGATTGAAACGCGGAAGACTGCGGTCTTCCGCACCGTCCCGTCGATTCAAATCGCACCGTTGCGGGATTGAAACCGCATGGCGACGGCGAGGGCGAGCTCGGCGATCTGCATTCAAATCGCACCGTTGCGGGATTGAAACGCCGGGTGGCCCCAGCGAATGAACATGGGGCACCATTCAAATCGCACCGTTGCGGGATTGAAACGCCGCGACCTGTTCAGCCGTGGCGGGGTGCTGATTCAAATCGCACCGTTGCGGGATTGAAACGTCACCTCGACGAGCCCAAGCCCTTCGCCCCCCATATTCAAATCGCACCGTTGCGGGATTGAAACTCGTCGCGTACCCGGTTTGGCCTGCGCCTCCCCAGATTCAAATCGCACCGTTGCGGGATTGAAACCCCCGGATGGGGCTGCCATGCAGTAGCTCCATCCATTCAAATCGCACCGTTGCGGGATTGAAACCGGAGTCGGTCGTTTCGACCGACTCCCGGACGGAATTCAAATCGCACCGTTGCGGGATTGAAACTGGACGTCAGCGGCAGAAAACACCGTGGCGTGACTATTCAAATCGCACCGTTGCGGGATTGAAACGCGAGGGGAGATCGGAGAACGTGAGAAGGGCCTGATTCAAATCGCACCGTTGCGGGATTGAAACGCGAGGGGAGATCGGAGAACGTGAGAAGGGCCTGATTCAAATCGCACCGTTGCGGGATTGAAACGCGCCCGTCGGGGCCAAACCGCGCCCAGATGGCATTCAAATCGCACCGTTGCGGGATTGAAACACCGGGGCCGGCCCCTAAATTGTCAAGTTCCCCATTCAAATCGCACCGTTGCGGGATTGAAACCCGCACGGAAGGCGGCCAACATCCAGAGGTCGCATTCAAATCGCACCGTTGCGGGATTGAAACCCGTGTTCGTCGTATTTCTGCCCGGCCATCTCATTCAAATCGCACCGTTGCGGGATTGAAACCTCTACTAGGGCCTTTTCCAGAGACCCCATTAGATTCAAATCGCACCGTTGCGGGATTGAAACTTCGACCTCAGAGAGGTCGACGACCCCGGCGGCATTCAAATCGCACCGTTGCGGGATTGAAACGCCAACACGCCTCGTTACGCCCGCCGCGAGGATTCAAATCGCACCGTTGCGGGATTGAAACCCGGCGTACACGGGGCGGATGCCCCATGCCATCAAATTCAAATCGCACCGTTGCGGGATTGAAACTCCTGTCGAACGTGAGCAGCTCAGCCAGCTCCTGATTCAAATCGCACCGTTGCGGGATTGAAACAGTGGCGATACGGACACTATCGTTGGGCATTGTGATTCAAATCGCACCGTTGCGGGATTGAAACGGGCCTGTACGAGGCCCTTCTCGGTCGGTTCGGATTCAAATCGCACCGTTGCGGGATTGAAACTTCGGTGGCCGGAAGATCGACGACCCCGGCGGATTCAAATCGCACCGTTGCGGGATTGAACCTCCTGACGTTCGACCTCTCTGAGGTCGACCGATTCAAATCGCACCGTTGCGGGATTGAAACGCGATTTGCCGCGCCCTCTGCCGAACGGCCCCATTCAAATCGCACCGTTGCGGGATTGAAACTCGGTGATCTCGATTACGATCACCGGGATTCGGTCATTCAAATCGCACCGTTGCGGGATTGAAACTGGTATTCGGTTACCACCTCCGCAGTCGGGGCGAATTCAAATCGCACCGTTGCGGGATTGAAACAGGCGTCTGGAGTGGGAATTCTCCCACGCCAACATTCAAATCGCACCGTTGCGGGATTGAAACTGCCGTGCGCGTAGTAAACCCCGTCAACCGGGGATTCAAATCGCACCGTTGCGGGATTGAAACCGCAGCCCTGAGCAAGGGCTGCGAGAGCGACCATTCAAATCGCACCGTTGCGGGATTGAAACGGTCGTCCCACGCTCCCACCGAGAAAGGGCGGTAATTCAAATCGCACCGTTGCGGGATTGAAACGCTGAAGTTCCCGGTTGTACAGGTTACCGGTCGCATTCAAATCGCACCGTTGCGGGATTGAAACATTGAGGGCAAGTCACGTTGTACCATGCCATCTCAAATTCAAATCGCACCGTTGCGGGATTGAAACGGTCTGTATCAGGAGGTCTATCATCGCTCTACATTCAAATCGCACCGTTGCGGGATTGAAACGACGCAATGCCCTTGTTTCCAAGGGCCTTTTCCAATTCAAATCGCACCGTTGCGGGATTGAAACATGGGGCTGCCATGCAGTAGCTCCATCCGGGGCCATTCAAATCGCACCGTTGCGGGATTGAAACGAGCCTGCTAAGCTCCTGACGGTCGACCTCATTCAAATCGCACCGTTGCGGGATTGAAACCATGGCCCCCCCGATCATGGCGACGGGCTGCTATTCAAATCGCACCGTTGCGGGATTGAAACCTACTCCCTCCTCCGTATTAGGCCTAAAATCATTCAAATCGCACCGTTGCGGGATTGAAACTCCAGAGTCGCGGGGGTCGATCTCGTGATGATTCAAATCGCACCGTTGCGGGATTGAAACCGGCTCCCGCTGCCGCACCTCCCGTGTCGCCTCATTCAAATCGCACCGTTGCGGGATTGAAACCACCGTCGTAGCTCCAAAACGCCCACTCGCCATTCAAATCGCACCGTTGCGGGATTGAAACGCGCCCGGATCGCGGAGAATCACCGCGACGACGGATTCAAATCGCACCGTTGCGGGATTGAAACAACAGAGTGGTAAATCATTTTACTTACCCCTTCCATTCAAATCGCACCGTTGCGGGATTGAAACTATTTTTGATCTTCTTTACTGCTTCCCTGAAGTTATTCAAATCGCACCGTTGCGGGATTGAAACTCGACGACCCCAGCCACGAGCTGCTCGCTCGTGATTCAAATCGCACCGTTGCGGGATTGAAACGCCGAACCTGTATTTTTTCTCTCCTTCGACGGGATTCAAATCGCACCGTTGCGGGATTGAAACGCTCCACTCTTCCCGGGTATTTCCGGTCACGTGGATTCAAATCGCACCGTTGCGGGATTGAAACTCGAGGTCAGTGATAACAACGTTAATTCTTCGAGATTCAAATCGCACCGTTGCGGGATTGAAACTCGCCTCCGAAAGCCTCCGCCATCTGTTCCAATTCAAATCGCACCGTTGCGGGATTGAAACTTTTTCCGGCGAGCCATCCAAATCTGCAAGCATATTCAAATCGCACCGTTGCGGGATTGAAACTCGAGGTCAGTGATAACAACGTTAATTCTTCGAGATTCAAATCGCACCGTTGCGGGATTGAAACTCGCCTCCGAAAGCCTCCGCCATCTGTTCCAATTCAAATCGCACCGTTGCGGGATTGAAACTGGCGCTGCTTTTCCCTCTCCGCCGCACGCTCATTCAAATCGCACCGTTGCGGGATTGAAACTCCCCCATCGGGGGGAGATCGACGAACGTCAAGAATTCAAATCGTACCGTTGCGGGATAATTCAAATCGCACCGTTGCGGGATTGAAACGAAACGGGGAGACGCAGATCAGGGTGCCGATCAGGATTCAAATCGCACCGTTGCGGGATTGAAACCGTTCATTTTTTCTTCCTCCTCTTTCCCTGTTATTCAAATCGCACCGTTGCGGGATTGAAACAGTGGGCCTCAAGGGCCTTCTTCGCCACGTCCTAATTCAAATCGCACCGTTGCGGGATTGAAACCGCCTGCCGACGATGATTCTCTGCCCCTTTCGGGATTCAAATCGCACCGTTGCGGGATTGAAACCTGCTCTGCCGCTTCCTCGCTAGCTTCCGCGAGATTCAAATCGCACCGTTGCGGGATTGAAACCTCCTCCGTGTCGCGGGGAGGCGTGGACACATCGTATTCAAATCGCACCGTTGCGGGATTGAAACGGGCTCGGTCCGCAGGCGCTTGGCGCGCAGGTTAATTCAAATCGCACCGTTGCGGGATTGAAACGGACACACAACCTTGTACCATGCCATCTCAACCACATTCAAATCGCACCGTTGCGGGATTGAAACCGCCCTATCGTCTTGCCGTCATCAGAAGTACCCATTCAAATCGCACCGTTGCGGGATTGAAACTGTGGGACCGGACACCTTTCGGCCTTGCCATGTTATTCAAATCGCACCGTTGCGGTCCCAGGAGGGTTGAAGCGCTTCCGTCGCCACTCGCGAGGAGATTCCGGCTGAAACCCTGTGAGACGATGACCCCGTCCCGCCCGCGGCCAGGATGGCCACGGTCCCAGGAGAGGCAAAGCACTTCCGTCGCCGCGCGCGAGGAGATTCCGGCTGAAACCCCGCGGGACGATGACCCTGTCCCGCCCGCGGCCAGGATGGCCACGGTCCCAGGAGAGGCGAAGCGCTTCCGTCGCCACTCGCGAGGAGATTCCGGCTGAAACCCTGCGGGACGATGGCCCTGTCCCGCCCGCGGCCAGGATGGCCACGGTCCCAGGAGAGGCGAAGCGCTTCCGTCGCCGCGCGCGAGGAGATTCCGGCCGAAACCCTGCGGGACGATGGCCCTGTCCCGCCCGCGGCCAGGATGGCCACGGTCCCAGGAGGGGCGAAGCGCTTCCGTCGCCGCGCGCGAGGAGATTCCGGCTGAAACCCTGCGGGACGATGGCCACGGTCCCAGGAGAGGCGAAGCGCTTCCGCCTCCACTCGCGAGGAGCTTCCGACTGAGACCCTGCGGGACGATGGCCACGGTCCCAGGAGAGGCGAAGCGCTTCCGCCTCCACTCGCGAGGAGCTTCCGACTGAGACCCTGCGGGACGATGGCCACGGTCCCAGGAGGGGCGAAGCGCTTCCGTCGCCGCGCACGAGGAGATTCCGGCTGAAACCCTGCGGGACGATGGCCCTGTCCCGCCCGCGGCCAGGATGGCCACGGGCGGGAGGGGCGAATTTCGCGACAAGAAACGGAGAAGGCCCCGACTCTCGAGAGTCGGGGCCTTCTCCGTTTCTTGTCATGAGCTTCCGGGGAAAAACTTCACCCAAAGAATCGATATATACGATAAGGAACGACACGAGGTGCCGCGGCACCGCACCTCCGCTGTCCCTTTTTCCCCTTTCCGAAGAGTCCATGTGGCATCTCGGGTTTCGAGCGCCCGCTCGCCCCGAAGGGAGGTCTTTCACCCGGAACCCGACTTGGTTCGTGCGCGAGTCACGGCACCTGTCGGGACCCTGTCGATTCCAAGAGGAGGAATACCGATGCACACGTTCTTTTTCTACGACGTGGGACAGTGTCGCGTCTCGAAGGTTCATCGCTATCTGTCGCGGCGTCTTTTCTGGATCCAGAGGAGCGTTTTCGAGGGGGAGCTTTCTCCGTTCCAACGGCGTCTGATCGTCGAGGACTTGAGTCGCTTTCTCGATCCCCGGAAGGATGCCCTGCTCATGATCAGCACGGAAGCGCCTTATGCGTGGAAACGAACCGTCCTGGGCCAGGATCTGGCCCCCCGGTCTCTCGTCGAATGAGGAGGAGGATACGATGAAAATCGAGAGGTGCAATTTAATCTTGACCTACGATACGGCCGCCGACCGCATTCCTCCCATCTACCGTTATCTCCAGAAAAATTTCTTCTGGCTACAGAGGAGCATTTTCTGCGGGCAAATAGGCAAGAACGGGACGGACAGGCTCGAACGTCAATTGAGGCCGCTGATAGACCCCAGTTACGACAGCGTTTATCTGTTTCAACTCAGGTATCCCTTCACCATGGAGGTCGAGACCTGGGGAAAGACGGAGGGCGCCGTTTACTGAGCGAAAATCGCCGCCGTGATTTTTGATGCCTGTTGAAACGACGTGAGGAGGGGTTTGCGATGACGGTATTCGAGGCGACGAAGAGAGACGAAGCCACATCGTCGAGGGAGATTCCGCGTTCCTTCGGTTGCGCCGGAAGAACCTTCCCCTGTATTCGGAAGGAAGAACCGTCTATTCCCCCGAAGGAGATGACGCTTCGGGATTTCAAGGTTTTCTGCATCCGCCGCATCCCCCATCTGATGGCCCAGGAGCTGAGGCGGAGGCACCTTTGGCGCCCTCGCAGCGGCCTCGACAGGTACGTTCACGAGCAGGTCGGGCGTTTTCTCGACGGCTGGCCCCACGGCCTCTGGGAGGGGCGCTTCCGCAAGCTGCTCGATTCGCCGGAACCGTCCGCGGCACGGGAGGCGATCGCCCGCGATACCGCCCTCTGGCTGCTGGAACATCTCGATCTGGCCGACCGGGATGACGCCTCGGCCGTTTTCGGTTCCTATCGGCGCTTCACGGAGAGGCTCCGCGCGAAGCGAGAGGGAGGTCGCTGACGATGGCCCAGATTCTCTGTTTCGAGCGGCCCGTGACGCTTTCCCGCAAGAACGGCACGCTGGGGATCACCGGTATCGACGGGACGGTGAGGACCCTTCCGCTGCTTCAGATTTCGGAGCTTTTCGCCCTTGCGGGTGCCACCGTCGAACCTTCTCTGGCGAGCCTTCTCGCCGAGACGCGGACGCCCCTCCATTCCTTCGGGCCCGACGGCTACGAGGGTTCCTGGATGCCCTTCCACGGCCTTCTGGCCGGAAGGACGGCCTTCGCGCAGTACCGGGCTCTCTGCGACGGGGATCGCCGCAGAGAGCTGGGGCTGCGCCTTCTCAAGGCGGCCATGCTGTTTCGGCTGGCCTGGGTGAGGCAGCTTCGCCCGGGGGAGGAGGAACATTGGGAAGAGCGGTATCTCGCCATCTACCGGGAGGCTCGGGTTTACCCGCAGCGCCCCCTGCGGCTCGCCCTCGAAGCCGTCGAGGTCGTCGACGCGGCGCGCCGTCAGGCCTGGGGGCTTTCTCTGCGAAGCTGCCGCATCGCCGCCGATCTCTGGCTGGCCCTGACGATCGGCACCTTCCGCGATCTTTCCCTCGACCCCTGGTGTTCGCTGGTGACGGAGAAGCGGTCTTTTCCCCTGGCGAGGGATCTAGCCTTTCTGCTCGAGCCTTCGTTCGTGGAAGCCTTCGGCGACGGGCTGCCCGGCAGGTCCGATTTATGGGCTCCCCTCCTGGAAGACCATCTTCGCCGCCCCTTCGCCCGAGACGGCGGACGGGTATGGAGCCTGAGGAGTCTGGCCCTGCGGGAAGGGTATCTCCTTCTGGGAGCCATCCAGTCCGGCGGGATCTACCGTCCCGCCAAGAATGTGGAGGTGACGATCCGTGAGTCTGCTTGACGCCCTCGACGAGGGGTGGAATCTGTTCTGCCGACGGGCCGCCGATTTCTGGGAGTGCGGCGATCATCTGACGCCCAATCTCTCTCTGATGGGGCTGCTCCAGTGGCGCGGCGACGATGAGGAATCTCCCGAGGAGACTCTGGAGCGCCTCTGCGTCGCCTGGGAGAGGGGGGATCTCGTCGTGCGGGCCCTCGATTTTCCTCCTCTGCCCGTCTGGGTCGGAGCGACGCTCCATCTGATGAGGGCCTTCGATCTGCCCATGGCCCTTCTCCGCCGCGAAGAGGGGGACACGCTGCTTCTTCTGCGGACGGCCGAGGGCGACCGGCGGCTGGCCGATCCGGGGCCGGGAGTCAGCCATCCCTGGACGCGACGCTGCGCCTTCTGTCCCTACGGCGACATCTGTTCCGTCGTCTATCCCCCCTTCATCGATTGACGCATCGGAACCGACGACCCGAAAAAGGAGGTTTCCCCGTGGATAAGAAAGGGCTGGAGGTGCTTCACGGCTACCGCGGTCCCCATCTTTCTCTCTTCTGCGGCGCCGACGAGGATCAGAATCCCTTTTTCCTGCTCCGGTCGGCTCAGATGAGGGTCCTGAACGACGCCGGGCAGAGGCTGGCCGCGGCCCGATGGCTGCTGCGCGGCGTCCTGGCCGTCTACCGCATCTGGCAGTGCTGGACGAAGGCTCCCGTCGAGGCGATCCTGAAACGGACGGCCCCGGCCATCGAGGAGGCCCCGGATATCGAGTCCCTCCGCGGCGTCGAAGGGGCCTTCCATCGCGACCTGTTCGACCTCTGGCAGGAGGCCTTCGGGGCCCCCTGGCATTTCGAGGAGCGCAACCGCCGCCCGCCCCGCGACCCGATCAACGCCTTTCTTTCCTACGGCAACAGCATCGTCTACTCCCTCTGCGTTCCTCCCATCCAGAGGAAGTATCTCCATTCGGCCCTGTCGATCCTCCACGAGCCGGGAGCCCGAAGGCACAGTCTGGCTCTCGATATGGCCGAGCTGTACAAACCGCTGCTCGTGGAGGCCCCCCTCTGGACGCTGTTGAAGCGCAAAGGCCTGTTGCCGGACATGACCGTCACCGATATCGACGGATGCCGCCTTTCCGCCGAGAGCCGCCAGATCTTCCGCCGGGCCATGAGAGACGTCCTCTTCCCCCTCTACGTCGAGGAATCCCGCGACCGCTGGGGATGGCCCCTTTTTTTCTGGGAGAACCTGGAGACGACGGCGGCCGAACTCGGCCGTCGCTGCCTCCGGGGCGATTTCAGCGGCCACTGGTTTCCCTCGGGGCTTGTCTGGCCGCGGTCGAAACTTCTCGAAGACTGTATGCCCTATCTCTGCAGGACGCTTTAGCGGGAGGCGAGAGAACGATGGGAAAATCCGTCTGGCAGGTGGCGCTCATCGACGGGAGGCGTCAGAACCTTCTCGAAGAGCTTTGCGGCATCGCCGTCGCCCTCGGCAGCAATCCCCTCACCGAAACGCTTCTGGACGGTCTGGCCTACAGCGCCGACGACGGCAGCGACGATTTCGACGAGAATCTCGAGTTCGTCGAGGCGATGCTCCGGCGTCTCATCCGAATCGGCGAGTCTCTCGGAAGAGGGACGGACGAAGAGATCGACCTCGACGGCGTCCCCTTCTAGCCCGGCCATCCGGCCTTTCACCCTCAGCCTTCCACCAGCAGCAGAGCCAGGTCGTTGACGTTGGTGCCCGTGGGCCCCGTCCGCAGAAGATCGCCTGCGGCCTCCAGGGCCCGGTAGGCGTCGTTGTCGTCCAGGAGGGCCCGGCCGTCCAGTCCGGCCGCGGCGAGGCGCCGCCAGGTGCCGCCGTCGACGAGGCCCCCCGCGGCGTCGGTGGGGCCGTCGGTGCCGTCCGAGCCCAAAGCCAGGAAGGCGACGCCCTCCATCCCGTCGAGGGAGCGGGCCGCGGCGAGGGCGCACTCCTGGTTGCGCCCCCCTCGCCCTCCTCCCCGGACGTGGACGACCGATTCGCCGCCGACGAGGACGGCGCAGGGAGGGGCGACCGGGTGGCCCGACCGGACGATTTCGCGGGCCACGGAGCCGAAGAGGCGTCCCAGCTCGCGGGCCTCGCCGTCGTAGGAGGTCGTCAGGAGCAGGGGGGAAAATCCGCGCCGCCGGGCCTCGTCGGCGGCGGCCCGGCAGAGGTGGGAGACGCCGCCGATCACGTGCCCCTCGACGTTGGGCAGAGCCTTGGCCGTCTCCTCCTTCAGGCGCTCCTCCATGACCGGGGAGAGCTCCAGGCCGTAGCGCCGGGCGACGGCGAGGGCCTCCTCCGACGTCGTCCCGTCGGGCCAGGCCGGGCCCGAGGCGATGCTGTCGAGGCGGTCGCCGAGGACGTCGGAGAGGGCCAGGGTGAGGACCTGGGCCGGAAAGGCGGCCCGGGCCAGGCGGCCGGCCTTGACGGCCGAGAGGCGCTTGCGGAGGCTGTTGATTTCGACGATGTCGGCCCCCCGCCTCAGAAGCCGATCCGTCAGGGAGGCCAGGTCGTCGAGGGAGAGGCCGGGCAGGGGCTTTTCCATGAGGGCCGATCCGCCTCCCGAGAGGAGCAGGAGGACCACGTCGTCTTCGCCCAGGCCGGAGACTCCGTCGAGGGCGCGAGCGGCGGCCTCCTCGGAGCGGCGGTCCGGCAGGGGATGACCGGCCTCGACGATCGTCCAGGGCCCCAGCTCGCCCCCGCCGTGGCCCTCTTTGGTGACGACGAGGCCCGCCGTGACCCGATCGCCCAGGATCTTCCGGGCCACGGCGGCCATGGGCCAGGCGGCCTTGCCGACGGCGATGACGACGACCCGCCCCGGGAAGAGCCTCCCTTCGAGAAAACGTTCCAGGGCCGGACCGGGCCGGACGGCCTCGAGGGCCGCCTCGGCGACGGCCCGCGCCTCGTGTCGCAGCTTCATCGTGTTCCCTCCTCCGACAAAGGGTCTTTTCCGGTCATTCTACCCGAAAGCCCCCGGAACGGGACGGGCCTTCCCCCCGGGGGGAAGGCCCGTCTCGTCGAAGCCTTACATGAACAGCCCCGTTCCCGGGCCGAGAGGCAGGTTGAGGAGGTACCAGACGATGACCTGGAGGGAGAAGCAGACGAGGAAGGCCAGCGAGTAGGGGATTTCCAGCGAGATGATGGTGCCGATGCCGACGGGCTCGTCCCCTTCCTTCCGGTACTGTTCGAGAAGGCCGATGATGACGGGGATGTAGTAGGAAAGGGGCGAGACGATGTTCGTCGTCGTGTCGCCGATGCGGTAGGCGATCTGCGTCAAGGCGGGGGAGAAGCCGACCATGGAGAACATGGGGACGAAGATGGGGGCCAGGATGAGCCATTTGGCCGACCCGCTGATCATGAAGAGGTTCAGGAAGGAACAGAGGACGATGAACATGAGCAGGAGCGGGATGCCGCCCAGGTTGAGGGCCTTCAGAGCCGCGGCGCCCTTGACGGCCAGAACCGTCGTGAGGTTGCTGGCGTTGAAGAGCTGGATGAACATGGCCGCCGGGAGGGCGACGACGAGGAAGCTCAGGCTCCCCTGGAGGCCGTCCTGCATCAGCTTGGGGACGTCGGAGGCCTTTCTGAGCGTTCCGGCGCCGAAGCCGTAGGCCATGCCGACGAAGAAGAAGAGGAAGAAGAGGATGGCCACGACGCTGGAAAGAAGGGGCGACCGGGGAAGGATCGATCCGTCGGCGGCGCGGAAGAAGGAGCTCTGGGGAAGGGTGAGCAGAAAGAGGAGGGCCAGGGAGAGGAGCGTCGTCCAGAGGGCCCAGCGCAGGCCGCGGTTCTCCTCGGCCTTGACGGCGTGTTCGGCCAGGTAGGAGGCGTCTTTGGGACCGCCGTCGCCCAGCATGGGGACGGTGAATTTCTCGGTGATGACCGTCGTGACGACGGTGACGGTGATCGTGGCGGCGATCATGAAGTACCAGTTGATGAGGGGATGGGTGGGAGCGACGATGCCCATGCCCTTGGCGGCCGATTCGGTGATGCCCGCCAGCAGGGCGTCGGTGCCGGCGATGAAGAAGTTGGCGCTGAAGCCGCCGCAGGCGGCGGCGAACCCGGCGATGATGCCCACGGCCGGGTTGCGGCCCAGGGCCTTGAAGACGGCGCCGCCGATGGCGGGGGTGAAGATGATTCCGGCGTCGGAGGCCAGGTTGGCGTTGATGCCGACGACGGCCAGGACGGCCGTGACCATGTAGGAAGGGGCGCCGAGGATGGTCTTGCGCATGAGGGCCGAGATGAAACCGGTCTGCTCGACGAGTCCGATGCCGAGCATCATGACCATGATGAGCCCCAGGGGGGCGAAGTTGATGTAGGTTTTAACGAAGTCGGCGAAGAAGGGGCGGAGCGCCTCGTAGCTCATGAGGTTCCTGACGGCCACCGTCGTCTCCGACGGCAGCTCTCCCGCCTTGGACGAGGCGGCCAGATAGGTGACGGAGACGCCCGACCGGGCCAGGACCCAGGAGAGAAGGATGGACGTGAGGGCGAGGATGACGAATAGCCAGAAGGGGTGGGGCAGCCTGTTGCCGACGACTTCGACGCCTTTGATGAATCCCTCGAACCTGCCTTTTTTCGCGCTGGTGCGGCTCTTGTCGTTTGCGGACACGGTGATCCTCCTTAACGAAAGGGGCTCGGACGATCTGTTTCCTCCCGGTGTTTCTCCCGTCGACGGCACAAGTCGGTGGCCCTTCTATCGTCGAAGGTCATCCCCCCTCCCGGCGCGGTCCCGCAGGAGGGCCTCGAAGAGGTCGACGGCCCGGGGCAGGACGGATTCGTCGAAATCGAAGCGGCCGTTGTGGTGGCCCGCCGTCCTGTCGGCACCGACGATGAAGTGGCAGGCCCGGCCGCCCCTCTCGTCGACGCGCCTCATCATCCACGAGAAGTCCTCGCTGCCGCCGATCCGCCCTTCGAGGGAGACGTCGGTGAAGCCGACGGCCCGGGCCTTCTCGGCGACGAGGGCGACCAGATCGGGATGGCTCGTCCCGTCGACGGCCCCTCCGGCCAGGCGCGTCTCGACGGAGACGCCCTGGGAGCGGGCCGCCCCGTCGAGGACCTCCAGGGCCCGCTCGTAGACGTAGCGGTCGATGGCCGCCGTCTGCCCCCGCGTCTCGAAGAGGAGTTCGGCCCTGTCGGGGACGACGTTGCGCCCCGTCCCGGCCCGGAGGACGCCGACGTTGACGCGGCTGGCGCCGTCGCGGTGGGGGGCGATGGCATGGAGGCCCAGGACGGCCGTCGCCGCCGCCAGCAGGGCGTTTTTCCCCTCGTTCGGGGCCATCCCGGCGTGGGCCGCCACCCCCCGGAAGGCGACATCGACCTTGGTCGTGCAGAGGAAGTCGCTGCATCCGGCGCCGACGGCGCCGCTGGCGAACTGGCCGGCCAGGTGGAAACCGAAGAGGACGTCGACGTCATCGAGATGGCCCTTTTCCGTCATGGCCCGTCCGCCGCGGACCCCCTCCTCGGCGGGCTGGAAAAGCAGCTTGATCCGCCCCGTCAGGTCCGGGGCGAGGGCGGCGATCCGTCCGGCCAGGGCGAGACCGACGGCCATGTGCCCGTCGTGGCCGCAGGCGTGGGCCGTCGTTTCGTCGAGAGAGGCGAAGCCCTCGTCGAAGGGGCGGTGTCCGGCCTGGCGACACTCGGCCGTCTCGACGGCGTCGAGGTCGAAGCGGAAGGCCGTCACGGGACCGGGACGGCCCGTGTCGAAGAGGGCCACCAGGCCCGTCCAGTCGCCGAGACGCTCGATCAGGGCACGGTCGGCCCCCCAGGAAAGGGCCCTCTCACGGGCTCGGGCCAGGGCCTTCCCGTCGGGCCGCCCCATGGCCGAGGCCGCCTCGACGGCGTCGGCGCCGAGGCGAAGGGAAAAACCCAGCCTTTCCAGAGAGGCGGCGACGAAGGCCGTCGTCCAGAACTCCTCCCAGCCCCGCTCGGCGTGGCGGTGAAGCAGGCGGCGCAGGGCCGTGAGATCTTCTTTTCCGCGATCGGTCACAGCGATCCCTCCTCGTTCAGTCTGTCCAGAAGTTTCAGGGCCGTCCCCGCGAGAAGGGCCGTCCCCAGGGGGAAGGCCGCCTCGTCGGGGGCGAAACGGGCGTTGTGCAGGGGGGGGAAGGTCGCCCCGTCGGCCGAGGCGGGACGGCAGCCCAGCCAGAAGAAGACGGAGGGCACCTTTTCGGCGAAGAAGGAGAAATCCTCGCCGCCGAGCGTCGGCCTGGCGATCTCCTCCAGGGCCGCGGGGCCGAGAAGATCGGCGGCGACCCGGCGGAAGAGGGCGACGACGGCGCCGTCGTTGACCGTCGGCGGATAGCCCCTCTCGTAGAGGACCTCGCAGTCGCCCCCCATGGCCGTCGCCACGCCCCGGGCCACGGCGCCGATCTTCTCGGGCAGGAAGGCCCGGACGCGGGCGTCGAGGGAGCGCAGCGTCCCCTCGAGGCGGACCTCGTCGGCGATGACGTTGTAGCGGCAGCCTCCCCGGACGGTGCCCAGGGAGAAGACGGCGGCGTCGGAGGCGCTCACCGATCGGGAGACGACGCTCTGGAGGGCCGAGACGACCTGGGCGGCGATGACGATGGCGTCGACGCCCTCCTCGGGCATGGAGCCGTGGGCGCTTCTTCCCCTCACGACGAGGTCGAGGCGGTCCGAGGCGGCCATGATGGCCCCCTCGCGGACGCCCACCCGGCCCGTCTCCAGCCCGGGCCAGACGTGGAGGGCCGCCATGGCGCCGACGTCGGGGTCCTCGAGGACGCCGTCGGCGATCATGGCCGGGGCGCCTCCCGTCGGAGCGCACTCCTCGGCGGGCTGGAAGACGAACTTGATCCGCCCCCGCCCCTCCCACCCCTCGGAGAGGACGGCGGCGGCCCCGAGCAGCATGGCCGTGTGGGCGTCGTGGCCGCAGGCATGCATCCGCCCCTCGATCTCGGAGGCGAAGGGAAGGCCCGTCTCCTCGCGCATGGACAGGGCATCCATGTCGGCCCGGAGGGCCACCGTCGGCCCCGACGATCCCAGAAGGGCGACGACGCCCGTCCCGCCTATGCCGGTGCGGACGTCGAGGCCCATCGATTCCAGCGCGGCGGCGACGAGGGAGGCCGTCTCCTCCACGTTCATTCCCAGGCCGGGCCGTCGGTGAATGGCCCGGCGCCAGGCACGGATCTCCTCTTCCCTTTTTCGGGACAACAGAACAACAGTCTCGCTGACGGACATGTCGGCGACCTCCTAGGACAGACAGATGGGCGAAGCGGGAAGGATCAGCTCAGACGGGCCGTGATGTCCTCGGCGCCGCTGCGCAGGACGGGCAGGAAGGCCAGGGCCTTCTCCAGGGGAAGACGCTCCCGGGGACCGGCGATGCACAGGCAGGCCCAGACGCGCCCCATCCGGTCCGGCACGGGGACGGAGAGGCCCAGCGTGTCGGCGACGCTCTCGTTGAGACTGAGGGCGTAGCCCTGGCGGCGGATGGCGGCGTACTCCTCCAGGAGGGCATCGACGTCGAGGAAGGGGGCGGGGCAGCCCCGCCCCTCGCGGGCCAGGTCGAGGGAGCGCAGGAAGGCCTCCATCCTCTGAGGGTCGTGGTAGGCGGCCAGGAGCTTGCCGATGGCCCCGGCGTTGGGGGGCATCGTCACGCCGAGACGGCGCTTGAGGCGGATCAGGTGAGGACTTTCGACGCTGAGGGCCAGGAAGGCCCGGTCACCGTCGCGGATTCCCACGGAGACGGTCTCCTTCGTCAGCTTGCCGATGAGCTCCATGACGGGAAGGGCCGCCTCGTTGAGCCCCTTCTCGTTGGCGTAGACGACGCCCATGCGGTAGAGGGCCGGACCGAGGCGGTACAGTTTGGAATCGCCATCCTGGGCGACGAAGGCCTCGTCGACGAGCATGGAGAGGACCTTGTGGACGCCGCCCTTCGTCATGTCCACCGCCGAGGCCAGAGAGGCCAGGCTGTGGGAGAAGGGCGGCTCGCTGAGCTGGCGGAGAATCTGAAGTCCCTTGTCGAGCCGACTCAAGGCGCTCCTCCTTTTCCATTTTGGAAATATAATTTCCACTACGGAGACTATGGCCTGAGAATAAAGTCATCGGCCCCTTTTGTCAACGGATTTTCGAGGGCTCCGATGGGCCGATCCGCCGCCGGCGGACCCAGCCGGGGCCTATACAGAACCCGTTTTGGGCCGCCGCTCCGATCGCCGCCGCGCGGGACAAGACGAAGCCGCGGCGTCTTCCGTCCCGCCGTCGGGGAGAAAGGGGCCTTGCCGGAGGGAAGGCAATGCTATAGTATTATCGAAAATTCTAAAATAGGAGGGGATGGCGTTGAGAGAGATTCTTTCCTTCTGCCGCGTCCTGGCCTCGCCCGTCCGCCTGAAGATCCTGGCCCTGCTGGCCCGGCGGCCTCTCTGCGTCAACGCCCTGGCCCGGCGGCTGGATCTTTCGGCCGGAGCGGTGTCGCAGCACCTCCGTCTGCTCCGGGAGGAGGGGCTGGTGATCGACGACAAGCGGGGCCTTTTCGTCCACTACCGCCGCGACGACGAGGCTTTTCGGCAGGGGCTGGAGGCCCTGAGGCGCTTCTGGGAGAAGAGGGAGGAAGACGATGGAGGAGAGGAACGCGATGGGAACTGACGGGGCCGCCTTCGAGGTCCGGGAACTGACGAAGGATTTCGGCCCTCTCCGGGCCGTCGACGGTCTTTCCTTCGCCGTCGCTCCCGGCGAGATCTTCGGCTTTCTGGGGCCGAACGGGGCGGGGAAGACGACGACGATCCGCATGCTGACGGGGCTGGCCCGCCCCACGGCGGGACGGATCTTCTTTTTCGGCCGGGAGCGGACCGGCGACATCAAGGGAGCCCAGCATCTCATGGGCATCGTCGCCGACGACGACAATCTCTATCCCGAGATGACGGGCCGGGCCAATCTGGAGTTCTGCGGCGCCCTCTACGGCATGGAACGCGGCGAGCGCCGCGAACGGGCCGGAGAGCTTCTGGAGCGTTTCGGCCTCGCTCCGGCGGCGGAAAGGCGCTTCGGGGCCTATTCGAAGGGGATGCGGCGCCGCCTCGTCCTGGCGGCGGCCCTCATCCACCGGCCGCCGATCCTCTTTCTCGACGAGCCGACGACGGGCATCGACGTGGCCAGCGCCCGTTCCATCCGCTCCCTCCTCGACGCGATGCGCCGCGAGGGGACGACGATCTTCCTCACGACGCACTACATCGAGGAGGCCCAGCGCCTCTGCGACCGCATCGCCTTCATCGCCGAGGGGCGCCTGGCCGCCCTGGGGACGACGGAAGACCTCCTGGCCTCGGCGCGTGAGGACAACGCCGTCGATTTCGTCCTGGCCGGACCGGCCGCTCCCCTGAAGGAGGCGCTGGAAGAGGCCTTCCCCGGCGTGACCTGCCGGGCCGAGGGGGGAACGCTCTTCGTCCGCTCCGCCCGCTCCCTCGGCCTGGAGCCTTTCATGGACTTTTTCCGCTCCCGCGCCGTCGAGGTCCGCGAGGCCCGCCGCGAGGGTCCCTCGCTGGAGGAGGTCTTTCTCGGCGTCACCGGCTCGGTCCCGCGGAAGAGGAAGAAAGGAGATCGCAGGCCATGAAGAACCTCATCGCCTTCCGGGCCATCCTGGCCAAGGACATGAGGACCTACTACCTCAAGCCGCCCAACCTGAGCTGGGGCCTCATCTTCCCCCTGGCCTGGACCCTCATGTTCTTCCTCCGCTCCCAGGGCCCCGTCGATATCCGGGCCCTGCTGCCCGGCGTCATGACTCTCTCCATCCTCTTCGGCACCACGTCCATGCTGGCCGTGACGGTCACCTTCGAGCGCAAGGGGAAGAGCTTCGAGAGGCTCCTCCAGGCGCCTCTCCCCCTGGGGCTCCTCGTCCTGGCCAAGACGTCGGGGGCCATCGTCTTCGGCGTCGCCAACGCCCTCGTCCCTCTCGTCCTGGCCGCCCTCTACGCCCCTCTCGGGCGGGTCGACGTCGCCCTCCTGCTGACCGCCGCCTTCCTGCTCGCCTTCGCGTCGGCCTTCATGGGGCTTTTCGTCGCCGTCTCCGTCCAGGAGGTCTTCGAGGCCCAGACCCTTTCCAACTTCTTCCGCTTCCCCATGGTCTTCCTCTGCGGCCTCTTTCTGCCCCTGGATCGGATTCCCTTTCCCCTTCGGGGGCTGGCCTACGTCCTGCCGCCGACGTACGGCGCCGATCTCCTGCGGAGGGCCCTGGGAGAGGGGAGCCTCTTCCCGGCGGCAACGGCCCTGGCGGCCCTGGCGGGGCTCTGCCTGGCCCTGACCTTCGCCTGCCTGAGAGCCATCGGGCGGCGCTGGATCGACTAGGCCCGGCGCTCGGGGACCTCCTCGCCGAGACGTTTTCGGATGTAGGGGCAGGTGACGGCGGCGACGGGGTTGTGGCCCAGACGGCGGTCCTTGGTGACGAGAGTCGTCACGGGGGCCTTGGCGTGACGGTAGAAGAGGGTGTCGTGGCCGACGCAGAGGCCGACGACGACGAGGAGGCCGCAGCCCTCGTCGTCGAGGATCCGCGCCTGTTCGGCGGGGTTGCAGGAGACGGTCCCGACCCAGGGACGGCGCGGCATGGAGAGTTCCTCCTTGGTGAGGCCCCCCACCTTGCAGCAGACGGAGCGGACGTCGAACCCGAAGGCCTCGAAGGCCTCGCCGATGAGCCGGGCCTCGTCGGCGAGGCCGACGCAGAAGGCCATTCCCAGCCGTTTCACGCCGAGGCGGCGGGCGAATTCCCGGATCTCCTGGAGGCGGTTCAGCTCGCCGTAGTAGAGGGCCTCCACTTCGGCGGCGGCGATCATGATCTTCCGCTCCTCGTCGCTGTAGAGGGGCAGGCTGTCGGTGGGACGGCAGGGGTGCTCCCGGGAGCACCCCTTTGCGTCGCAGCTGTGGCAGCGCATCAGTCTTCCCCCCGGAAAAGGCTAAGGGCGATCTTGACGACGATTTTCCGGATCGGCGACGGCGTCGAGGCCGTCCGCAGAGGGCAGTGGAGGTCGTCGGGGAAGAAGACGGCGTAGCGCCCCGGCAGGAGGCGGATCCACGTCGGCGAGGGAGGGACGTCGTAGTAGAGGCAGTCCTCCTCGTCGAGGGCGTCGCGGCGGGGAGAGAGGCCGTCGTCGGGAGCCCAGCCGATCCACTCCTCCCCTTCGAGAAGGCACTGGACGTCGACGTAGCGCCGGTGGGACTCCCATTCCCCTCCGCCGAAGGGGCCCGTCTCGGCCTCGGCGACGACGGCGTAGAGGGCCTCGTCCTCCAGGGCGTGCCGTCCGGCAGGCAGGGCGGAGAGGTCTCCGTCGAGAAAGGCAAGGGCCCGGGCCAGGGGCTCGGGCAGGAAAAGGCCGTCGTCGCGGCGACGGCCGAGCGTTCCGCAGATCATCGAAAGACCTCCTTTTTTCGGGCGAAGCCGAGGGGCCCGCCTCCCCTAGCCTTATCACTCCCGGGCCGCTCCGTCAACAGGGCCAGGCCCCTCTTGAAAAGCCCTTCGGCCTGTCCTACATTGGAGCGACCTCGCAGGGAAAAACGTCGAGGACCATGGAGGTTTTATCGATGAACGTGAGAAAGCTTTTCGCCCTTCTGCGCCGCGAGGGGAAGACCTTCGCCCTCGTCACGGCGGGAACGGTCGTCATGTGCGCCGGGATCGTCGCCTTCACCCTGCCCTACCGCTTCCCCGACGTGGGCGTCACGGGCCTGGCCGTGCTGAGCAATTACCTCTGGGGCATCTCCCCCTCGTGGATCATCGGTGCCGCCAACGGCCTGCTCTTCCTCTGGGCCTGGCGGGGTCTTTCGCCGCGCTTCGTCGGCTGGTCGGCCTACTCGGTGGCCCTCACCACGGCGGCCCTGGAACTCCTCAAGCTCTTCCCCTACCCCCACCTGAGCGAACCCCTTCTGGCGGCCGTCCTGGGCGGCGTCGTGAAGGGCCTCGGCATCGGCCTCGTCTTCCTCGCCGGAGCCTCGACGGGAGGAACCGACATCATCGTCGTCACCCTCCGCAAGCGCTTCGGCATCGACGTGGGGCTCTATTCCTTCTACATCAACGCCGTCATCCTCTTCCTCTCGGCCTTCGTCATCGGCCTCGAAAACGCCCTCTACGGCCTTCTTTCCATGTACGCCGTCGGCGTCGTCATGGACGGCGTCCTCAAGTCCTTCGACCGGCGCAAGCAGGTCTTCGTCATCACCGCCGAGATGGAGGAGGTGCGCCGCTTCGTCACCGAAGACCTCCACAAGGGGGTCACCCTCCTTCACGGCACGGGCGGCTACACGGGGCAGGAGCGGACGGTGCTCATGTCCTTCATGACCCAGCGCCAGACGGTGGAGCT
Organism: Aminithiophilus ramosus; assembly: GCF_018069705.1. GTDB lineage: Bacteria > Synergistota > Synergistia > Synergistales > Aminithiophilaceae > Aminithiophilus > Aminithiophilus ramosus. The sequence continues at coordinate 2,837,550 of NZ_CP072943.1, forward strand.
CAAACGGTTTCTGGCCTCTCTCGACCCGCGGGCCTTCATGGCCGTCGGCGACGCCTCGGAAGTGGTGGGCCAGGGCTTCAAGCCCTGGAAGAAGGACGACTGACGCTCAGGGGAGGAAGAGGCCCGGCAGCCACCTCCCGACGACCTGGGCCAGGACCTCGGGAGAGATGGGTTTGGAGATGTAGTCGTCCATCCCCGCGGCGAAGCAGACGTCCCGGTCGCCGGCCATGGCGTGGGCCGTCACGGCGACGACGGGAACGGAGCGATTCGTCGTCCCCGCCTGGCCGGAACGGATGCGCCGTACCGCCTCCAGGCCGTCCATGACGGGCATCTGGACATCCATGAGGACGAGGTCGTAGATCTTGCCGGCCATCGTCTCCAGGGCCTGGCGGCCGTCGCCGGCGACGTCGGCCTCCAGGCCCAGCCCCTTGAGGAGGTTGAGAAGGACCTTCCTGTTGATGACGTTGTCCTCGACGACCAGGACGGCCTTCCCGGCCGGGAAGGGGCTCCCCGGGGCGATCGCCCCCCTGCCCGGCGGCAGAGGCAGGGAGAAGCGGAAGGTCGAGCCCTCTCCCTCGCGGCTTTCGACGCCGATCCGGCCGCCCATGAGCTCGACGAGCTGCTTGGCGATGGCCAGGCCGAGCCCCGTCCCGCCGAAGCGGCGGGACACCGACGAGTCGACCTGGAAGAAGCGGTCGAAAAGCCCTCCCGCCTTGTCGGCGGGGATGCCGATGCCCGTGTCGCTGACGGAGAACTGGAGCCACAGCCCTTCGGGGCCCTCCCCGAGGGGGACGACGCGAAGGGTCACTTCGCCTTTGGGGGTGAACTTGAGGGCGTTGCCGACGAGGTTGGTCAGGATCTGGCGGATCCTCAGGGGATCGCCCCGCAGGGAGGGCGGCAGGACTCCCTCGACGCGCCCCGAGAGGCCGATCCCCTTGGTCCGGGCCCGGACGGCGAAGGCCGAGAGGACGTCGTCGACGAGGCGGCGGACGTCGAAATCGACCCGATCGAGGAGGAGGCGCCCCGCCTCCATCTTGGAGAAGTCGAGGATGTCGTTGACGAGGGCCAGGAGGGTCTCCCCGCTGAGCCGTATCGTCTCGACGCACTCTTTCTGGTCGGCGCTCAGCTTCGTCGCCGCCAGGAGTCCCGCCATGCCGAGGATGCCGTTGAGAGGCGTCCTGATCTCGTGGCTCATGTTGGCCAGGAACTCGCCCTTGGCCCGGCTGGCCGCCTCGGCCCTCTCGGCCGCCTCGCGCCAGGCCCTGTCGGAGCGGCGGCGGAGGTCGATGTTGACGAGCATGCCGCCGAAAAGGGAGAGAAGGTCGCGCTCCGCCGCCGAGCAGGCGTGGCGGCCGGCGACGAAGTCGAAGCCGACGAAGCCGATGGGCTCCTCCCCCTTCATCACGGGCAGGGCCAGAAGGCTCCTGATCCCCTGGGGCTCCAGCGTCTTCCTCAGCCCTCCCGGCGGAAGGGCCTGGACGTCGACGATGTAGACGGCCTCGCCGCGGCGGTGGGCGGCCACCCATTCGGGAACGAGGGCCAGAGGGACGGCCTGGAGGTTGTCGATCTGGGGCTCCACGGCGGGAGCGCACCACTCGTAGCTGTTGGAGCAGAAGCCGCCTTCGAAGTCGTAATCGAAGACGTAGGCCCTGTCGGCGCCGACGAAGGTCCCCATCTCGGCGAGGGCCCCTCCGATGGCCCCTTCGACGGAGTCGAGGGGGACGTTGACGAAGGACGAGGCGAGCGTCATCAGGAGCCGCTGGAGGCGCCCCTCCCGGAGGAGGGCCTCCTTTTCCTCGTGCCTTTCCGTCACGTCCAGGAGAAGCCTGTCGAGACAGGAGAGGCCCTCTCCGTCGAAGGGACGCCCCCGCTCCAGCACCCAGCGGATCGCCCCGCCGGGGCCGACGATGGGGTATTCGACCTCCCAGCCTTCTCCCCGGCGGAGGGCGCCGTCGATGGCCTCGGCCACGGCCTTTCTGTCGTCGCCCCCGATGAGGTCGTCGTAGCGCACCGCCCCGTCGAGGAAGGCCTCGGCGCCGTGGCCCGTCAGGTCGGCGACGGAGGCCGTCACGAAAAGGACCCTTCCGGCCCCGTCGGTCCTGAAGAGAACGGCCGGAAGGTTGGAGATCAGGGAAGAAAAAGGCTGGGGAAGAAGGATCGCCGTCGCCTCCTCTCTGGGGCGGTAACTGCGGAAGGACCGAGAAAGACCGCCGCGGCCGCGGGACGACGTCGAGGCGAGGTTTTGCGCCCCGAAGCCGCGCCTTACCGAGGCGCCTTGACGGGCCCGCCACCGGACGGAAGGCCGATCGGCAGGCGAAAAAGGACGCGCCGCCGGCCCGGCGGGGATGAGGCCGGAGGGTCGAAGAAGGGACCTCAAAGCCGCGCCGACGAGGGGGTTCGGACGGTCCCGGCCCCGACGGGCCCGCCGACTGAGGACAGTGGCGTCAACTTGAATTCTTTATCTTATTGCACCTATAATAGCAAAAAAGCGTCTGTTCCGCCGCCGGGAACCCCCTTCCGGCCCCGAGAGGGGAGGTTCTGCCATGCCGAAACGTTCCGACCGCGCCGCGGCGAGACCGAAGATCCTCCTCGCCGACGACGACCCCGTCAACTGCCGTCTTCTGGCCCGCCTCCTCGGCGAGGGAGCCGACGTGACCTTCGTCCACGACGGAGGGGCGGCTCTGGAGCGGGCCGTCGCCGACCGTCCCGACCTCATCCTCCTGGACGTGAACATGCCCGTCCTCGACGGCTACGAGACCTGCCGCCGCCTCAAGGCTCTGCCCGAGCCGGACGCCCTTCCGGTCATCTTCATCACGGGGCTGAACGACAGCGACGCCGAGACGGCGGCCTTTTCCGCCGGCGCCGTCGATTTCGTCACCAAGCCCTTCCATCCCGACGTGGTCCGGGCCCGCGTGAATACCCATCTGGAGCTGAAGTTTCTCCACGACGACCTGGAGTCGCAGGTCCGCGAGAGGACCCGCCAGCTCGAGGAGACGCAGCGCGAGATTCTCCAGCGCCTGGCCATGGCCGCCGAGTACCGCGACCCCGACACGGGGATGCACATCAACCGCATCGGCGCCTTCGTCCATCTCCTCTGTTCCTCGCTGGGGATGGAACGAGGCGTCTGCGACGAGATCGCCCTGGCCAGCACCCTTCACGACGTGGGGAAGATCGCCATCCCCGACGGCATCCTCCTCAAGCCGGGCCGCCTCACCTGCGAGGAGTTCGAGATCATGAAGCGTCACCCCTCCATCGGAGTCCAGCTCCTCGAAGGTCTCGAACCCTCCCTCTTCGAGGTGGCCCGCCAGATCGCCCTGACGCACCACGAGAAGTGGGACGGATCGGGCTATCCGGCGGGACTCTCGGGAGAGGCCATCCCCCTCGTGGGGCGGATGGTGGCACTCTGCGACGTCTACGACGCCCTCACGTCGGAGCGTCCCTACAAGGGCGCCTGGACGCCCGAGGAGGCCTTCGAGGAGATCGCCCGGGGACGGGGACGTCACTTCGACCCGGCCCTGACGGACCTCTTCCTCTCCCTGAAGGAGGAGATCCTCCGCATCCAGGCCGACCTCGACGGCCCGGACCGTCACGAGGAGAGGGGAGAGAGGTGAGGTTCCGCCTCGTCGCCGCCGCGGCGCTTCTCCTGCTTGCCTCCTTCCGCCCCGCAGGGGCGACGGAGGTTTTCGTCGTGTCGAGCTACCACGCGGGGGACCTCTGCGACCGGCCCCAGCACGAGGCCGCCGTCGAGGCCCTCCGCCAGAGCCACATCGAGGGGCTCCGCTTCCGAAGCTACCATCTCGATTCGAGGCGTCGCCCCCCCGAGGAGGTGCACGCCTCGGTGAGGCTCATCGTCGACGACCTGCGCCGCCACCGCCCCGATCTGGTCCTGACCGTCGACGATCCCGCCTTCGCCCTCCTCTACCGGGAGGTTCTCTCCCTGCCTTCGGTCCGCCTCGTCTTCACGGGCCTGAACCGTCCTGCCGAGGCCTACAGCCGGGAGACGCCCTTCCTCGACGACCGGGGCCGTCCCGACCGCAACATCACCGGCGTTTTCGAGCACCTTTTCATGAAGGAACAGCTGGAGCTGCTGGAGACGGTCCTGGGACGCCCCTTGCGGAAGGTGGCCCTGCTCCACTCGACGGACCCCGTCGGCCTGATCCTGAAGGAGCAGATCGTCGCCGAACTGGCCGACACGCCCTATGCGGACTCCCTCGTCGTCACGGCCGTCGACGATCTGGAGGGGGTCCGCTCGGCAGCCCTGGCCGTCGGAGCCGACGAGAGCGTCGACGCCTACATCGCGGCGACCCTTTCCGTCGCCTCCCCCGGCGGACGGCTCACCCTCGACGACGTGGCCCCCCTCCTGACAAAAGGGACGGGCAAGATCGATCTGGCCCTCAACAGCGCCTTCGCCGAGCTGGGCTTTTTCGGCGGCGTCAGCGTCGATTTCCACCAGATGGGCTTCCAGGCGGGGCTGATGGCGGCCAAGCTCCTCAAGGGGCAGGAGGTCGCCCGCCTTCCCGTCGAGAGGGCCCGACGCTCCCTCGTCGTCGTCAACCGCCGCCGCGTCGGCGAGCTGGGGCTCCGTCTTTCCGCTCCCTTCCTGGCCGTCGTCGACCGATTCATCCAATGACCGAGCCCTACTGGGCCATGGCCCGCCTTGTGACGGCCGGCTACAGCCTCCTTCTGGCCGCTCTTGCCGTCCTTCCCGGCCCCGAGGAGGAAGGGGGGCCTTTCCGTGCCGCCTCCGCCCTGTTCGGGCTGGGCTGGGCCTTCGCCCTGTCGGATCCGATCATGACCACCCTGGCCGAGCCCCTCTCCCTCCTTCACCCCTTCGGCCTGGCCCTGGCGCTGGGAGGCGCCTTTTCCCTCCTCGGAGCCCCTTCCGGGGCGGCAGGTCTCCTTTTCCTGATTCCGGCCGTCTCTCCCCTGCTGTTGCTTGTTCCGGGCCACGCGGCGCAGGCGGGTCTGCTTTTGGCCGTTGGGGCCCCGGCGGCCTCCATCGGCGCCTTCCTCAGGGGAACGGCCCCCTCACGGCCCCTCGCCGCCGTCACGGCGCTGCTCTTTTGCGCCGAAGGCCTCCGTCTGGCCGCGGCCGAACCCTCCCCCTTCTCCAAGGTCCTCTCCCTCGCCCTGGCCGTCTCGGCCTTCTTCTTCCTGGCCATGGAGCTGCTGCGCATGAAGGGGCTCTCCGCCCGAAGCCGCCGCATCCTCGGCGGCGGCATCGTCCTTTACGGCGCCGTGGCCGCCCTGGGAGGAGCGGCGAGCCTCCGGATGGAACGGTCCTTCCGCGAGACGCTTTCCCGCAACGGCTTCGACCGCCTCGAAGTCGCCGCCAACAAGTTCGCCTTCTTCGAGATGACCGGCCACGCCCTGGCCCGGAACGCCGCCGCCGACGACGCCGTGACCGCAAGCCTGGCGGAGGGGGGATTCGCCGCCGATCTCTCCTTACGCCTCCTCAACCGCCGCCTCGGCGGCGATCTGCTCTTCCTCCTCGACGTCGACGGCGACGTGCTGGCCACGTCGGACCCGGTTCTTTCGGGCAGGAACCTGGCCTTCCGCTCCTACTTCAGGGAGGCCCTGGGGGGACGAAGCACCCTCTTCTACGGCCGGGGCAGGATCACCGGGCGGGAGGGGGCCTATTTCGCCCGTCCCATCGTCGACGACGGAGGATCGGTCTCGGCCGTCGTCGTCGTCAAGCTCGACCTGGCGCCCAACCTGGGCGACTCGCTGCGCAGCGAGGGGATCATCATGCACCACGACGGAGCCATCCTCATGGGGCCTCCCGGCTGGGATTCGGGGCTTCTCTTCGACCTGTCCCCCGCCCGCAGGGAAGAGCTTATCGCCATGGATCTCTGGGACGGAGCGAAGCTGATCCCTCTGGGGCTGGAGCGGCTCCGCGACGGCTGGGTCCGGACGGCCTCGGGAGCCCGGGCGGGCCTCGTCTCCCTTCCCCTTCCCGGAGGGTTCTGGGAGCTGACGAAAATCGTCGACATGGAGCCCCTCTTCCGCTACAGGCGCCTTCTTTTCTCCCTCTACACGCTTCTGTCGGCCCTGGCCATCCTCCTCCTCCAGCGTCACGCCCAGAAGGATCTCCTCATCGGGCGCCTCCGGCGCGAGGTGGAGGAGCGTCTTTCGGCCGAACGATCGGAGAGGGAGGCCCGGGCCCGGGCTCAGGATCTGGCGGCCAGGGCCGAGGAGGCCAGCGTGGCCAAAAGCCGCTTCCTGGCCAACATGAGCCATGAGATCCGGACGCCCCTCAACGCCGTCCTGGGGATGACGGAGCTTCTTCTCGACACCGATCTGGACGAGCGGCAGAGGCGCTTCGCCGAGATCGTCCGCACCGGAGGCGACAGCCTGCTGGCCCTCATCGACGATGTCCTCGATTTCTCCAAGATCGAGGCCGGCCGTCTCGAAGTGGAGTCCATCCCCTTCCACCTTCCCTCCCTCGTGGAGGAGACGGCGGAGATGCTGGCCTTCAAGGCGTCCGAGAAGGGGCTGGCCTTCTCGGCCCGTCTCGACGGGGACGTCCCCGAGCGGGTCCGGGGCGATCCCAACCGCCTTCGCCAGGTCCTCGTCAATCTGCTGAACAACGCCGTCAAGTTCACGCCCTCCGGGGAGATCGGCCTTCACGCCTCTCCCGAAGGCCGATCGGGCGAGACGGTGACGATCCGCTTCGCCGTCCGCGACAGCGGCATCGGCATCTCTCCGGGCCGAGTCGCCTCCCTTTTCGACGCCTTCGAGCAGGCCGACGCCTCGACGACGCGCCTCTACGGCGGAACGGGACTGGGACTGGCCATCTGCAAACTCCTCGTCGAGCGGATGGGAGGGCGCATCGGCGTGGAGAGCAGCCCCGGCCGAGGGTCGCTTTTCTGGTTCACGCTCCCCTTCCGGATCGAAGGGGGAACGAAGGGGGAAGGGGACGGAACGGTCGCCCCCGATCTGGCGGGGAAGAGGATCCTCGTCGTCGACGGCGATCTGACCGATCTCCTCTCCCTCTCCCAACAGCTCGACCGGCGGGGCTTTGCGGCCACCCGGGCCACGGACGGCGCCACGGCCCTGGCGATGCTCCGCGAAGGCTTCGACGGGGGAGCACCCTTCGATGTCGTCGTCACGGCTCCCTCCATGACCGACAGGGAGGGGCGCGACCTGCCCCGGCTTCTCGGGGACGACCCCGATCTGGCACCCACGCCGATTGTCTTTCTCGCTCCGGCCGGGGCGACGGTCGACGCCGACGCCCTCGAAGGGGCGGGGTTCTCGGCCTGCCTTTCCAAGCCCGTCAAGAGCTCGGCCCTGCTTCAGACTCTGACCTCCCTCCTCCGCGACGAGGGGCTTCCCCCCGGCGGAGAGCGGCCCCAAAGGGACGAGGGGAGCGTCTCGATCCGTGGCGGGAGGACCCTCCTTCTCGTCGAGGACAACGACGTCAACGCCCAGGTCGCCCTGGCCATGCTGGCCCGGCTGGGGCTGACGGCCCGGCGCGTCGCCGACGGAAGCCGCGCCGTCGACGCCGCCCGGGAGGAGGCCTACGATATGATCTTCATGGACATTCAGATGCCCGTCATGGACGGCTTCGAGGCCACGGCCCGCATCCGTGAGGAGGAGAGACGCTCGGCGGGGACGAAGAGGGCCGTCATCGTGGCCATGACGGCCCACGCTCTGGCCGGCTACCGCCGCCAATGCCTCGACGCGGGCATGGACGACTACGTGACCAAGCCCATCGCCTTTAAGGAGCTGAAAGAGATCGTGATCCGTCACCTCAGTGACGCACCGCCTCCGGAGGAGAGACCGGAGAGGGCCCTTCCCCCGGCCGAGACGGAGACGCCCCTCTTCGACAGGTCCGACGCCCTGTTCCGCGTCGGCGGCGACGAGGCCTTCCTGGCCGAGATGCTCCACCTCTTCGTCGCCACCCACGGCGACGACGTGGCCGCGCTGAGAGGAGCCGACGCGGCGGCCGACGCCGTCGCCGCCGCCGATCGGGCCCACGGCGTGAAAGGCGCGTCGGGCAATCTGGGGCTGCGGCGCCTCATGGAGGAGGCGCGGCGCGTGGAGCGGGCCTTCAAGGAGGGCCGAGGCGAGGCCTCCGATCTGGAAAGCCTGGCGACCCTCCTCGAAGAGACGCTGGCCGTCGCCGAGAAAGCCGCCGAGTCGATCGAAAGCGGCCTCTGAGCGCCGTAAAGGCGACAGAGGAAGAAAGGAGACGAGGGGAAAATGCTCGTTCTGGGACACAGGGGAGCCTCGGGCTACGCCCCGGAGAACACGGCATCGGCCTTCAGGAAGGCCTTGGCCTTAGGCGGTGACGGCTTCGAGCTCGACGTCCAGAGGACCAGGGACGGCGTCGTCGTCGTCCATCACGACTGGTCCCTTCTTCGGACGACGGGAACGCCGTCCTTCATCGCCGATCGGACCTACGGCGAGATCGCCGGCCTCGACGCCGGTTCCTGGTTTTCCGAGGCCTTCAGGGGAGAACCCGTTCCCCGCCTCGACGACGTGCTGGACCTGACGCCGCCGGACCGCATCGTCAACGTGGAGATCAAAAGCCGTGCCGGCGACGCCCCCGGGCTGGAGGAATCCGTCGTCGCCCTTCTGGAGGCCCGGGGACGGCTGGAAGAGACGATCGTCTCCTCCTTCAACCACGCCAGCCTGAGACGGCTGGGAGAGATCGCCCCCTCCCTTAGGCTGGGCCTGCTCTACGACGGAGTCCTCCTCAATCCCTGGGACTATGCCCGCAGGGAAGGGCTCCGGCTCTACAGCCTCCACCCGGCGGAGGAGTACCTGTCGGCCGACCAGGTCCGTCGGGCCCACGAAGAGGGGCTCCGCGTCGCCTGCTGGACGGTCAACGACGGCGACCGGGCCCGGGAGCTGGAATCCTTCGGCGTCGACATGGTCATCACCAACTACCCCGACCGCTGCCGGCCCTCCCGCCCCTGAAAGCGGGCGCGGGCAAAGTCCTGCGCTCCCGGGAAAGGCCACGGCTCAACCCTTCGATCCGGCAGGCGAGGAGACGGCTAGGCTCCGAACCTCCGCCGCGGCGCGGGGTTGCCCTTGCTGGGAGCGCGGCCCGATGCGGCGGCGCGCGGGACGGGTTTATCGTCCCGGAGGGTTTCCGCCCCGAAGGCCGCCGCTGCCGCGACAGCGACGACAGGCGAAAACCCTCCGCCCCTTCGGGGCGGGCGCGGGCAAGGATGCCCACGCTCCCAGCAAAGGCCACGACACAACCCTTCCGATCCGGCGAAGCGCGGGACGGGTTTATCGTCCCGGAGGGTTTCCGCCCCGAAGGCCGTCACTGCCGCGACAGCGACGACAGGCGAAAACCCTCCGCCCCTTCGGGGCGGGCGCGGGCAGAGTCCTGAGCTCCCAGCAAAAACCACGGAACCCAACCCTCCGATCCGGCGGCGCGGAGACGACTACGCTCCGAAACCCAGCCGCGGCGCGGGGTTGCCCTTGCTGGGAGCGCGGCCCGATGCGGCGGCGCGCGGGACGGGTTTATCGTCCCGGAGGGTTTCCGCCCCGAAGGCCGTCACTGCCGCGACAGCGACGACAGGCGAAAACCCTCCGCCCCTTCGGGGCGGGCGCGGGCAAAGTCCTGAGCTCCCAGCAAAAACCACGGAACCCAACCCTCCGATCCGGCGGCGCGGAGGTGGTTACGCTCCGAAACCCAGCCGCGGCGCGGGGTTGCCCTTGCTGGGAGCGCGGCCCGATCCGGCGGGCGCGGGCAAGGTTCTGCGCTCCCGGCAAAGGTTCCGGCGCAACCCTTCGAGCCGGGGAGGGTTTTTCGTTACGAAACTGTTACTCGGAGACAACTATTAAGTTACGCCTTTTCCATATACTTTCACCCACCCCTTCGATATACTTTTTTCCGGAGAGTTGGGCGAAAAGAGCCAAACTCCAGTGAGCCCGTCGTGATCTGAAGTCTGTCGCGTGGGACGGAATGCCGTCGGACAGTCCGGAACCAGGGGGAATTCAGAACAGGAGGAATCGGGTCATGAAGAGAGTTTCGCTTTTGCCGTTGCTTCTCGTCACGCTGCTTTTCCCGTTTTTCACCGCAGAGGCCTCGGCGGCCCCGAAGAAGGCGGTGGTGCGGGTCATCACCTGGTCGGGCTACGCCCCCCAGGAGCTCCTCGACGCGTTCACGACCGAGACGGGATATCCCGTGGAGGTGACGCTGAGCAACAACGAGGAGATGATCAGCAAGCTCCGGGCCACGCGGGGCGGCGGCTTCGATCTGGCCCAGCCCTCGCAGGACCGCATCTCCTCCGTCGTGGAGCAGTACGGCCTCTATCAGGCCATCGACTTCTCCCGCATCGACGAGGGGCAGATCGATCCCTCTCTCCTCAAGGCCGTCAAGGAGAACACCCTGGTCAAGGGCCAGTCCTACGCCGTGCCTCACGTCTACGGGACGGAGGGACTCGTCGTCAACCGGGCCAAGGCGCCTGACATCAAAGATTTCAAGGATCTTCTCGATCCCAAGTACGCCGGCCGCGTCTCCTACCGCCTCAAGCGCCCGACCCTGATCGGCATGGGCTTCTCCCTGGGGCACAACCCCTTCGCCCTCTACGGCGACAAGGGGGCCTACCAGAAGTTCCTCGACGCGATGGAGACGACCCTCATCGGCGCCAAGCCTTCGGTGAAGACCTACTGGGACAACGGCGACCAGCTCCTCCAGCTCCTCCGCTCCGGCGAGGTCTGGGCCGCCTCGGCCTGGGAGCAGGCCGGATGGAAGCTCCACGGCGAGAACCCGGACATCGACTACATCGCCCCCGAGAGCGGCGCCCTGGGCTGGGTCGACACCTTCGCCATCCCCGCCCGCGCCGAGAACCTCGACGGCGCCTACGCCTACATCAACTTCATGCTCCGCCCCGAGAACGCCGCCTTCTTCACCAACCGCGAGACCTACGGGACGGCCTCGAAAGAGGCGGTGAACTTCCTCGATCCCGAGATCAAGGCCAATTTCACCCGGGGCCTTCCACCCGAGGTCCTGGCCAAGGTCAACTGGTACCCTCCCGTCCCCTCGGGCATCGAGGAGCTTGAGGGACGGACGCTCGACAAGATCAAGGCAGCCCGGTAAGGGCCACCCATCCCACAGCCACCGGCGGCCTCCGGGCCACCGGTGGCGCCGTCGAGGAGGCCCGCCATGGCCATGGCCCTTTCCGTTCGCGATCTCGTCAAGACCTTCGGCTCCTTCACCGCCGTCGATCACGTCTCCTTCGACGTCGAAGAGGGAAAGTTCTTCTCCATCCTGGGACCGTCGGGCTGCGGCAAGACGACGCTGCTCCGGATGATCGCCGGGTTTCTCCGGCAGGACAGGGGAACGATCCTTTTCGACGGGGAGGACATGAGCGACAGGGCGCCCAACAGGCGCCCCGTCAATCTGGTGTTCCAGAATCTGGCCCTCTTTCCCATGATGAACGTCTTCGAGAACGTCGCCTTCGGACTGCGCCGACGGGGGGAGAGGGGACCGGCCCTGGAGGGCAAGGTCCGTGACATGCTCGAACGGGTCGGCCTGCCCGAGGCGGGGGGGAAGCGGATCGACCAGCTCTCGGGCGGCCAGAGGCAGCGCATCGCCATCGCCCGCTGTCTCGTCCTGGACCCCACGGTGCTCCTTCTCGACGAGCCCCTGGGCGCCCTCGACGCCAAGCTGCGCGAACACATGAAGATCGAGCTCAAGGCCCTCCAGGCCCAGGTGGGGACGACGTTCGTCTACATCACCCACGATCAGTCGGAGGCCCTGGTCATGAGCGACGCCGTGGCCGTGATGAACGGCGGGCGCTTCGAGCAGATCGGGACGCCCCAGGAGCTCTACCGCCATCCGAAATCGTCCTTCGTGGCCCAGTTCGTCGGCAGCAACAACCGGCTTTCCGTCCGGCTCGTCCACGACGGCTCGGGGAGGCCGGCGGCCCGCTACGGCGATTTCGATCTGCGCCTTTCCGGGGCGGAGCCCCTCGACGGGACGGAGGCCGATCTGTTCATCCGCCCCGAGGCCGTGGAGATCGAGCCGGAGGGGACCGATTTCGACGTTCTGAGGGGCACCGTCAGGGCCCTTCTTTTCGACGGAGGCAACAGCCGCCTTCTCGTCCGCCCCGAGGGGACCGACGACGAGCTTCTCGTGGCTCTGCCCCAGACGGGGCGCCACGACACCGTCAAAGTCGGCGATTCCCTCCGCATCGGCTGGATCCCCTCGTCGTCGCGCTGCTTCGAGAAAAGGGGGCGATGAGGGACCGTGAAGACAGGCCGCGCCCTCAACTGGGGTTTCCTCTTCTTTTTCCTGCCCGTGGCTCTCTGGCTGGCCCTTCTCATCGCGCTGCCCCACCTGGAGCTGCTCCGCCTCTCCTTCACCTCCGGAACGGGGGCACCGACGCTGGCCAACTACAGGGCCTTTTTCGCCGAGCCCATCTACTGGCTCACCTTCGTCAGGACGGCCCTTTACGCGATCCTGGTGACGGCCATCGTCACGGCCGTCGCCCTGCCCATCGCCTTCTACGTCACCAAGGTCGCCGACGTCCGCGTCGGCGGCTTTCTCACCGTGCTCCTTCTCGTCCCCTTCTGGGTCAGCGAGCTGGTCCGCGTCTACGGCTGGATCATCCTCCTCCGCGAGAGCGGCGTCCTCAACCGCCTCCTGACGGCCCTGGGCCTGCTCGCCGAGCCCGTCGAGATGCTCTACAACGACGTCACCATGGTCATGGGTCTCGTCTACACGAGCATGCTCTTCATGATCGTCCCCCTCGTCGGCGTCATGGACGATCTCGACGACGCCCTCATCGAGGCGGCCTACGACCTCGGCGCCTCGAAGGGGGCCATCTGGCGCACCATCATCATCCCCCACTGCGCGCCGGGCCTCGTCTCGGGAGGCATCATCGTCTTCATGCTCGTTCTGGGCAGCTATCTGACGCCGAATCTCATGGGAGGCAAGAACTCCCTCTGGTTCACGGAGCAGATCTACAACCAGATCATCCTCTACTTCAACTGGAACCAGGGGGCGGCCTTCGGCTTCCTCCTCCTGGCTCTTTCGTCGCTCATCGTCTGGGCGGCCCTGAAGGTGACGGGCCAGAAATTCCGGGAGGTCATCCGATGATCCGGACCCTCCCCTCCTCGCGACGGTACCGCCTGACTTTCCGCCTTTTCGTGGCCCTCTACTTCCTCCTCCTCTTCGCCCCTCTCGTCGTGACGATGGTGCTGGCCTTCAACGATTCTCTCTTCCCCTCCCTGCCCTGGGAGGGCTTCACCCTCGACTGGTTTTTCGGCGAGGGGCCGCGGAAGTACGGCATCTTCCACGACAGGACCAACCTGCGCAGCCTGGCCGTCTCCTTCCGCCTGGCCCTGATCGTGACGGCCCTCTCCACCTTTCTCGGGACCTGCGCGGCCTTCCTCTTCGAGCAGGAGGAGTTCCCCTTCAAGGGAGCCCTCTACTTCCTCATGCTCGCCCCCCTCGTCATCCCCGGCGTCATCTTGGGCATCTCCATCCTCATGTTCGCCAACTCCCTGGGACTGGCCGTGGAAAACCGTTTCGACCTCTACGTCTCCTCCCTCGGCCCCGGCTTTCCCCTCATGGCGCTGGGCCAGGCCTCGTTCATCTCCACCATCGTGGCCCTCGTCGTCGCGGCGAGGCTGAAGAAGTTCGACCGCTCCCTGGAGGAGGCCGCCTACAACCTGGGAGCCAACAGGGCCCAGGTCCTCCGCTTCGTCACCCTCCCCTACCTGCGTCCCTCCATCCTGGGGGGGGCGGCCATGGCCTTCCTCCTCTCCTTCGAGAACTTCAACACCACCCTTTTCCTGGCCGGGTCGCAGGCGACGCTGCCCATCAACATGTACATGCAGGTCCGTGACGGCTCGACGCCGGTGATCAACGCCATCTCCCTTCTGCTGATCCTGGGGGCGTCCCTTTTCGCCGTGGCGAACCTCTACGGCCGCAGGAAGACCGAGCCCTGACGGACCGACGAAAAGAGAAGGAGAAGCGGCCGGTCCCTGAAGGGACCGGCCGCTTCTCCTTCTCAGGCAGGACGGGAGGAAGCCGACGGCCTCCCCCGGCCCGCCGCGGCGACGAGGACCTCAGGAACGGCGGCCGACGGGGAGCAGACCGGCCCCGTCGTCGATGCGGAAACGGCGGAGAAGGTCGCGCATCCGCTCGGCCCCCTCGGCCATGGACTGAGACTCGCGTCCCACGCCCGAACCGGCATGGGCCAGCTCCTCCGTGCTGTGGCGGATCGTCTGGGAGCTTTCGGCCATCTCGACGGTGCTCTTCGAGACCTGGTCGACGGCGCTGGCCATCTCCTCGCTGGAGGCCGCCTGTTCCTGGGCGGCGGCGGCGATGGTCTGCATGAGGTCGTTGATGCGCTCCACGTCGGCCAGGGCCCGGTTGAGTTTGTCGCGGGCCTGCTGGGCCTTTTCGGCCGTCTCCGTCATCCGCTCCCCCGTCTGGCGCGCTCCCGCCGTCGAGGCGTCGGCGCTGACCTTGAGGGAATCGATGAGCCCTCCGATCTCGCGGGCCGCCTGGTTGGACTCCTCGGCCAGCTTGCGGACCTCTTCGGCGACGACGGCGAAGCCCCGTCCCGCCTCTCCGGCCCGGGCCGCCTCGATGGCGGCGTTGAGGGCCAGAAGGTTCGTCTGGTCGGCGATGGCCGAGATGGTCGTCACGAATCCGGCGATGGCCGAGACGGATCGGACGAGGGCCTCCATGTCCTTCAGAGAGGCGGCGCTGATCTGGCCGACCTTGACGACGTCGGTGATGACCGAATCGACGACGGAGACGGCCTCCTCCGTCGCCGCCCGCGTCACGTGCGAGGCCTCGGCCCCCTCCGTCGAGGACTGAGCGGCACTCGTGGCCGACGAGGCCACCTCCTCGATGGAGGCATTGGCCTCCTCCAGGGCGGCGGCGTTCGACTGGGCCAGGTCGGCCACCTGACCGACGACATGCTTGATCTCCGAGACGGAGGCGTTGGCCTCCTCGGCCAGAGCCGCCAGGGACTGGGCCGTCTGGCCGTTCCTGTCGGCCTCGCCCAGGACGGCGGCGATCGTCTCCCTCTGGGCCGCGACCATGCGGGCCAGGGCGTCGGCCATCTGGCCCAGCTCGTCCCGGGACGAGGCGGCGAAATCCTCCCGCTTCAACGTCAGGTCCCCCTCGCCCAGCTTCTCCGTCGCCGCCTTCATGGAGGCGATCCCCCTCGACAGCCCCCGGACGACGACGGCGACGATGGAAGCCGTCACGACGAGGGCCAGAGCGGCGACGAGCAGCAGGATCGTCGTGAGGCCGTGGACCATGGCCGTGATCTCCGAGACGGGAAAGAGGATGCCCAGCGAGTAGCCCCTCCGCGTCGGCACGTAGAACATCTGGCGCTCCTCGCCCTCGTACGTGTAGGTGTCGAAGCCGCTGGCCCCGGCCGTCATCCTCTCGCCGATCTTCCGAAGCGGCTCGGGGAAGGAGGGATCCTTGAGGATGTTGGCCTTCAGGACCTTCTCCCTGTCGTGATAGGCGACGAGGACGCCGCTGGGAAGAACGAGAAGGCCGCTCCCCTTGCCGAAGACCTTCAGGCCCGCTATGGCCTCGCTCATGGCGCCGACGTTCATGTCGGCCACGACGACGGCCAGGGGCTTCCCTCCGTCGTCGTAGACGGCCGTCGAGACGGAGATGTTCATGGTGTGGTTGATCTGCTCCTCGAAGGGCTCGGAGAAGACGACGACGCCCCTGCCGGCGGCCAGAGCCGACGCGTACCAGGGGCGGGTGCGGGCGTCGTAGCCCTCGGGGGCCTTCCATCGGGCGCCGTCGGCCAGCTCGCCCGTCCCGGCCAGGCCGACGCGGAAGCTGCCGATGCCCTTCTCCCTGGCCCCTTCGGTGAGGGCCACGACGAGGTCTTCCACCGCCGCGCGGTCGGAGAGGTCGAGACGGGTCATGGCGTGGCGCACCGATTCGGCGGCCACGAGGACCATCGCCTCGATCCTGTCGAACTGGCCGTCGATGTTCTCGGCCGAAGTGCGGACGACTTCCGACCCCGCCGTGTTGACGAGTCCCCTGACGATGGTCCCGCCGCGATAGTAGGTCGTCGCGGCCATGACGGCGATCACCGCCAGGACGACGACCGCCATGCCGATCAGCTTGCCTCGAATGGTCATGATCTATCCCTCCGTTCTTCCGTCGCCGTGTCCCTGAGGTCGGCGAGTCTCCTTTCCTCGGGTCCGAAAGCCGGGGAAGCGACGGGTGCCCTGGGGAAATCGTCCGGATGCCGCCGTCCCGCAGGCGGGCGGCGGGCTCCGGTGAGGCGCTTCGGTCATTCCCCCCGATCGCCGGAAAAACGGCTCCGGTCCCGTCGGGAGGCGGGCACCTTGATGGATGATACGATTGTCTTTCGAGAGAACGGGAAAGGCGTCCCTTCGCCCACGACGGGGAGCCCCTCGGACGGTCAGAGAGAGCGGGAGATTTCCCCGAACCGGTCGGCGCAGCTCAGGAAGAGGGCGACGACGGCCGGATCGAAATGGCTGCCGCCCCCTCCGACGATGACGGAGAGGGCCTCGTCGTGGCCCATGGGCTCGTGGTAGGGGCGCTCCGTGACGAGGGCGTCGTAGACATCGGCCACGGCCATGAGACGGGCCGAAAAGGGGATGGCCTCGCCCTTCAGGCCCTGGGGATAGCCCGTGCCGTCCCATCGCTCGTGGTGGTATTCGACGATCTCCCGGGCATAGGGGATGAAGGAGGCCTTTCCCAGAATGGCCTCGACCCTCTCGAGGATGCGGGCGCCGATGAGAGGGTGCTGCTTGATGACGTCGAACTCCTCCTTCGTCAGCCTTCCCGGCTTGAGGAGGATGGCGTCGGGGACGCCCACCTTGCCCACGTCGTGCAGCGCCGCCGACTGCCAGACCAGGTCGACGTGTTCCGGAGGATAGAGCGTCGCCGCTCCCGAGGTCTCCAGAAGAAGCCTCACGTAGGCCTTGGTCCTCTCGATATGGGCGCCCGTCCCTCCGTCGCGCGACTCGGCCAGGATGGCCATGCTGCCGATGATGGCCTCCTGATGACGCTCCAGCTCGGCGGCCCGACAGGCCAGGCGGGACTCGGCCTCTCTCTCGCCCGTCACGTCGCGGATGAGGGCGACGCAGCTTCCGTCCTCGACGGGAGAGAAACGGGTCCGGTAGCTTCGGTGACGCCCCTCGACGGAAAAGGTGCCGCTGAAACTCTTGACCTCTCCCGACGAAAGGCAACGTCGGTAGGTCCGATAGTGGCGCTCCAGCTCCTCCGCCTCGAGGAACTCCTCCACCCGGTGGCCGACGACTCCCTCGCCGAGAGGGAAGGACGCTTCTTCCGGAACGTGGCCGTAACGGATGAATCCGTCGCCGTCGACGACGAAAAGGGGATCGGTCAGGGCCTCGACGATGGCGGCGCTGCGGCTTCGCTCCCGGCGCAGCTCCTCTTCGAGATCGAGGCAGCGCCGCCGGAGCCGAGAAAGACCGAGGGCCCTTCCGGCGGCCCTGGACGAGGTCATCGGAAAGGCCCCTTCCCTGGGACCATGACAGACTGTGAAAAAACCGGAAGGCACCCCGCCTCACGACGGGAGAGGAGGGATCGGATCCGCCTCCCCGGCTTTCTTCCTCCCGGGCCGCGAAAGGCCCGGCCGGGAAGAGAGCCGCCGCAAGGCGCCTCCCCCGTCGCGGAGCCGAAAGACGAGACCGGAGCCTCCGGCCCCTCCCCCCGGCCGCGGCGGAGCCTCTCGGCCGCCACGCCGACACCGCAGAGGACGTCGTCTTCTGCCGGCCCGCCGGCCCTCTTTTCACGCTCTCTCCGTCGATCCATGGGCGCCTCCCGTGTCTCCACAAAGAGGGCCCCTCTTCCCCGCGCCGGACACCGCGCAGAAGAAATCACCGTCCGGCCGAAGAAAGGCCCCTTCCGGAATCGAATCTGCCGACACCTCATGGATTATATCCATTCTGGACGCAATAACGCAAGCCGATATGGCGTTTAATGACACTTCGGATGACATCCCACTCCCGAAGCGTCTCTTTGGGATGTCTTCCGCTCTGGTAGCCTCTTAGTTGAATCTCTATGAATGGGAGAGTGACATCCATGAATTTCGGCAACCGCATCAAGGCCTGTCGCACTCGGTTGGGGCTTTCCCGGACGGCCCTCGCCTCCCGGCTCGGCGTGATCGGAAACACCGTCTACCGTTGGGAGAAGGGCGAGCGATCTCCCGACCAGGCCATGATCGTCCGCCTCGCTCAGGCTCTCGATACCTCCGTCGCCTACCTCATGGAGGAGACGGACGACAGCCGTTCCGTCGGCACCCGACAGAAAGAGCCGGTCTCCGCAGAGACCGGCCCCTGTTTCGAGAACAGTTTCCCCGACGGAGGAGGCGAAACGCCTCCTCTCACGTTGCCATCGGGACGGGTCCTGGCCGTCACGGCCCGCCAGAGCGAGGCCTACCGCCGCTGGGAGGGAAACCGCAGCCTCGACGCGACCCTCGCCGTCGCCGCGACCCTCGCCGTCCCCCTCATCGACCTCGTCCCCTCGCCTCCCTCCGTCGGGGACGACCGGACCAAGACCCAACGCGACCTCGCGCTGCTTTTGAGGACCCTGGCCGCCATCGAGGCCGATCGTCTGGCGCTGGGAAGGCTGGCCCGACGTCAGGACATCGACGGGCTTTCGGAGAATGACGCCCGGCACATTCTGGACGTCATTCTCGATTCGGCCCGATGGGTCCTCCACCAGACCCTTCAGTATCCCGTCAGGTAGGAGGAGGACGCACGGAGCCCCGAGGCCTCTCCTCGGGGCCCTTCCAGGAAGTCGCCGACGTCCCGATGGACGAGGGTCCGCCACTCGTCTTCGGTGAAGGGGAGGCGGCGCCGGGCCTCGTCGAGGGCCTCCCCCGTCGTCTCGACCCACCAGTCGCTGCCGAAGGCGACGCGGTCCAGCCCCCAGCGCCGGGCCATCGCGACGGCCCGGGCCAGCCCCGCCCCGTCGGCGACGGAAAGGCCCGGGATGGGCCTTTCGCAGGCCACCCCCGCCAGGTCGAGCCAGAGGCGGTGACGGCCCAGGGAGGGATCGGCCTCGAAGCGGCTAAGGATCGTCTCCAGCAGGGCCTCCGTGGCCTCGTCCCAGCCCCCCCCCGCCGCCGAGATGGGCCAACTGGACGCGCAGCTCGCCGTGCTCGGCCAGAAGGTCGACGAAAAGCTCCCCGTCTCGGGCACCGAAACGGGGGTTGCGGTTGCGGAAGTGGAGAAGGACGGGAATTCCTCTGGCCTCGGCCCGCTCGAGAACGGCATCGAGGGCCTTCCGGTCCCCGTCGCGCCTCAGATCGACGTCGGAGTTGGCCAGGTGCAGCTTGAGCCCCCTGAGGCCGAAGCGGTCGACGGCTTCGTCGACGGCCTCGGGAGCCCCCTCGATAAGAGGGTTGACGGAGGCGAATCCCACCAGGCGGGGGTGGATCAGGACCTGGAGGGCCGCGTAGGCGTTGCTCCTCCGCGTGTCGAACCGGGGATCGGAGGAGCCCATCTCGGCCATCGTCACGAGGTAGGCGTCGGAGAGGGCGAAGGCGCCGTCGAAACCGGCCTCGTCGAGGAGGGAGACGAGGGTCGCGCCCGACGACGTTTCGATGGTCCAGCCGTAGAGCTCGGGGCCGACAAGCCGCCTCAGGCGGTGGGCCGCCATGGGACTGAGCAGATGCATGTGGCGGTCGACGGCCTCTCGGGCCTCGGAGGGGAAGGGAACGGAAAGAAGAACGAGGGCTGCGAAAAGGGACCGGACCTTCAGGGACACTCCGAAACGCCTCCTCATGGGGAAAGTTTATCCTCCTTTATTGTAGCGCTTCTATCGTGGCGCTTCGCCTGCCCGTGGCGTCGGGCCCCTCGGGCCCCGTTCCGTTCATCCCCGCTGAAACTCCTCGAGCCGGCCCAGACGGCGATGCTCGGCCAGGGCCCTCTCGATGTGATCCCTCGCGACCCGGGAGGCCCTCTCCCCGTCGCCGTCGCAGACGCTCTCGACGAGGGCCTCGTGCTGGGCCAGAACGATGTCGGGCCACTCGAGGCGGGAGAAGAGCCACCGTCGGCTCTGACCGATATAGCGCTCCATGACCTCGGCCAATCCCTCGTGGATGCGCTGAAGGAGGTCGTTGTGGGCCGCCTCGACGACGGTGCGGTGAAGGAGGGAATCCCAGTGGGCCCCCTCGCCGTCCCAGGTCTCCCCCTCGACATGGACCGTCCGGAGGTGGCTCAGGCAGAGCCGGAGACGCTGGACCTCCTCGTCGCTCCGCCTTCGGGCCGCCAGGGCGGCCGTCGGGGCCTCGATGACGGTCCGGACCTCCATGAGCTGCTCCATGGCCATCGAGGGCCAGAGGGAGGCCGGACGAAGGCTGGCCGCGACGTCGGGCAGGCGGCGGACGAAGATGCCCTCGCGCCCCCGCAGTTCGAGATAGCCCTGACACTCGAGGGTGATCAGCGCCTCCCTGAGGAGGTTGCGGCTCACCTTCAGTTCGGCGGCCAGCTCCCGCTCCGGCGGCAGGCGGTCGCCCTTTCCGTAACGGCCCTCGTCGACGGCGGCCGCCAGCCGGTCGATGAGGGCTTTGCGCTTCGTCTCCACGGCATCTTCTCCCTCGAAAGTCTTTTCCGGCTCCGCAGACGGAAAGCCCGTCGGCAGCCGTTGAAGCGCCGTCAGGGCCCCCGCCCCGGAGGGCATCGAAGGGCCGGGCAGCCAGGCCCTTCGCTCTTCCCGGGCCTGTCAAGCCGCGCGCTTTATCCTTGCAGCCCATCGAGGAGCATACTATAATATTTTAGCCTGTGGTAGAACCTTGGTTGAACCAAATTTTGACCCATTCGGGGAGGTCGAAGATTCATGAAACGAATCGCCGCAGTCGCACTGACCTTGGCCGCACTTCTGGCCACGACGGCAGGAGCCCTTGCCGCCACGGAGATCAAGCTGGCCCATGTCGTCAACGAGAAGGACGCCTTCCACGCCTGCGCCCTCAAGTTCAAGGAGATCGTCGAGGAGAAGACGGGCGGCGAGATCGTCGTCCAGCTCTTCCCCAACGCCACCCTCGGCGACGAGAGGAACCTCCTCGAGGGGCTCAAGATGGGCGTCATCGATTCGGCCATCATCACCGGCGGCCCCATCATCAACTTCATGCCCCAGTTCGGCGTCTTCGACCTGCCCTTCCTCTTCTCCTCGCCCGAACATGCCTACAAGGTCCTCGACGGCGAGATCGGCCGGAAGATGCTGGCCGACATGGAGAAGAACGGCTGGAAGGGGCTGGCCTACGGCGAGCGGGGCTTCCGCAACCTGACCAACAGCAAGCGTCCCGTCGTGACGCCCGAGGACATGAAGGGCCTCAAGATCCGCCTCATGCAGAATCCCGTCTTCGTCGATTCCTTCAAGGCCCTGGGCGCCAACGCCGTCCCCATGGCCTGGACGGAGGCCCTGACGGCGCTTCAGCAGGGCGCCATCGACGGCCAGGAGAACCCCCTCAACGTCATCGTCGCCTTCAACCTCAACGAATCTCAGAAGTACCTCTCCATGACCCGCCACGCCTATTCGCCCAACGTCATCCTCTTCAGCCTCGTCCAGTGGAAGAAGTTCTCTCCCGAGCAGCAGGCCATCATGGAGGAGGCCGCCCAGGCCGCGGCGAAGTACAACCGCGAGCTGGACAACGCCAACGAGGCCCAGTGGCTCCAGGAGCTGAAGGACAAGGGGATGGAGGTCGTCGAGACGCCCGACCTGGCCGCCTTCCGCGCCGCCGTTCAGCCCATCTACGAGAAGTATCAGGACAAGTTCGGCAAGGACCTCATCGAGGCCATCCAGAACGTCCAGTAGGCTTCGACGATGACAACGGACAGGGCCCGAGGCGGGGAGCGTCGCTCCCCGTTTCTCCGCCTCAGCGACGGGCTCAACGGAATCAGCGAGCGCCTTCTTTTCCTCCTCATGGCGGCCATGATTCTCCTCACCATCCTCCAGATCGTCTTCCGCCTTCTGGGTGACGCCCTCATCTGGTCCGAGGAGGTCATCTGCTTCGCCCTCGTGGCGGCGACGATGGTCGGCGCCTCGGTGGCCTTCAAGCGGGGCAGCCACATCGCCGTCACCTCTCTCATCGACCGGCTGAGCCCGGAAAGACGCAAGATCATGGCCTGCCTCGTCCACGGCGTGGGAATGGCCTTTTTCGTCGTCGTCGCCTGGTACGGCGTCGTCCTCATGAGGGGCGAGGCCTTCCAGACGACGCCCGCCCTGGGGATTCCCATGAGCTGGATCTACCTGCTCTACCCCCTGACGGGAGCGGTGACCCTCGTCCACCTCGTCTCGGCCCTCGTCGAGACGCTGAGGAGCTGAAACCATGGGACTTCTGCTGACCGGCTCCTTTCTCCTGTTCATGATTCTCGGCGTTCCCATAGGCCTGGCCATCGGCGCCTCGTCGCTCCTCGTTCTCGTCGTCAGCGGCCTCCCCCTGGAGATGGTCCCCCAGACGATGTTCGCCGGGACGAGCTCCTTCGCCCTCGTGGCCGTCCCCTTCTTCATCCTCGCCGGCGACATCCTCTCCCGGGGCGGCATATCGGAACGGATCGTGGCCTTCGCCGAGGCCTCGCTGGGCCGCATCCGGGGGGGGCTTTCCATCGTCTCCACCGTGGCCTCCATGTTCATCGCCGCCATATCCGGGTCAGGGGCGGCGACGACGGCCGCCGTCGGTACGGCCCTCCTCCCTCAGCTCAAGGAGAAGGGCTACGACGTCGATTTCTCGGCGGCCCTCATCGCCGCCGCCGGGACCATCGGCGTCGTCATTCCCCCCAGCGTCCCCATGGTGCTTTACGCCGTCATCTCGGGCATCTCGGTGGCCAAGCTCTTCCTGGCCGGATTCATCCCCGGCGCCCTCATGGGACTGGGACTCATCGTCTACGCCCTCTACGTGGCCCGCAGGCGCGGCTACCCGGCCAGCCCGCCCGTCTGTCGGGCCGAGAAATGGCGCCGCTTCCGCCAGGCCCTCTGGGGGCTGATGACGCCCCTCATCATCCTTGGCGGCATCTTCACGGGCTTCTTCACCCCCTCCGAGGCGGCGGCCGTGGCCGTCGTCTACTCCCTGGCGGTGGCCTTCTGCATCTACCGCACCCTGGACCTGAAGGGGATCTACAGCCTCGTCGTCAACGCCGGCGTCACGTCGGCCCTGATCATGTTCATCATCGCCACGGCCAAGCTCTTCGGCTGGGGGCTGGCCTTCTACCAGATCCCCGAGACGGTGGCCCGCACCGTCCTCGCCCTGGCCGGCAATCAGTCGGTGCTGATCTACCTCGTCATCGCCGTCATCATCCTCGTGGCGGGCATGTTCATGGAAACGGCCTCGGCCCTGATCATCCTGACGCCCCTCTTCCTGCCCACGATCCAGCAGCTCGGCGGCGACCTGATCCACTTCGGCCTCATCATCACCGTGGGGCTCGCCATCGGCATGGCCACGCCGCCCGTGGCCATCGACATCTACGTGGCCAGCGCCATCACGGGCCTCACCGTCGAGGAGATCAGCCGCCCCATCGTTCCCATGGTGGCCATCCTCATCGCCGTCCTGCTGCTGATCACCTACGTGCCTCAGCTCGTCCTCTTCCTGCCGGGACTCTTCTGATCCCGCCCCACTCGAAAATCAATGAAGGAGTGATCCTTATGAAAAGCAGTCTGGCCAAAGAGGGACTCGCCAGGGCCCCCCACCGCTCCCTCCTCAAGGCCTCGGGCTTCACCGACTGGGAGATCGCCCGCCCCTGGATCGGCGTCGTCAACGCCTACAACTCCATCATCCCCGGCCACACCCATCTGAACCGCCTCGCCGAGGGGATCAAGAATTCCGTCTACGGCCACGGAGGCCTGCCCCTGGAATTCCCCACCATCGGCATCTGCGACGGCATCGCCATGAACCACGAGGGGATGAAGTTCTCCCTCCCCAGCCGCGAGCTGATCCGCGACTCCGTCGAGGTCATGGCCCGAGCCCACGCCCTCGACGCCCTGGTGCTGCTCACCAACTGCGACAAGATCATCCCCGCCATGGCCATGGCCGCCGCCGAGCTGAACATCCCCGCCATCGTCATCAGCGGAGGGCCCATGCTGGCCGGCCGCCACAAGGGCAAGGACATCGACCTGAGCAACATCTTCGAGGCCGTCGGGAAGAGGACGGCGGGACTCATCGACGACGCCGAGGTCGAGGCCGTCGAGAACGCCTGCTGTCCCACCTGCGGCTCCTGCGCCGGCATGTTCACGGCCAACACGATGAACTGCATGATGGAGGCCCTGGGCCTGGCCCTTCCCGGCAACGGCACCATTCCCGCCGTCCTCTCGGCCCGGGACCGTCTGGCCAAGGAGGCGGGACGGTACGTCATGATGCTCCTCGAAAAGGGCATCAGGCCCCGCCAGATCCTGACCAAGCGGGCCTTCCTCAACGCCGCCGCCGTCGACATGGCCCTGGGCGGATCGACGAACACCATGCTCCACCTCCCCGCCGTGGCCCACTCCGCCGGAGTGGAGCTGACCCTGGCCGAGCTCGATGCCATCAGCGCCAGGACGCCCCACCTGTGCAGCATGAGCCCCGGCGGCAGCCACCACATCCAGGACCTCTACGGCGCCGGCGGCGTCCAGGCCGTCATGGCCCGCCTCCTCGAAAAGGGGCTCATCGACGGCGGCACCCTCACCGTCACGGGCAGAACCGTCGCCGAAAACCTCGAGGGCGTGACCGTCACCGACGAGACCGTCATCCGTCCCCTGGACGACCCCTATCACGCCCAGGGGGGCATCGCCGTCCTTCGGGGCAATCTGGCCCTTGACGGGTCCGTCGTCAAGCAGTCGGCCGTCGCCCCCGAGATGATGGTCCACAGCGGACCGGCCCGCGTCTTCGACGGCGAGGAGGCCGCCACGGAGGCCATCATGGCCGAAAAGATCCGCTCCGGCGACGTCGTCGTCATCCGCTACGAAGGCCCCAAGGGCGGGCCGGGCATGAGAGAGATGCTCACGCCCACGGCCACCCTGGCCGGCATGGGCCTGGACCGCTCCGTGGCCCTCATCACCGACGGCCGCTTCTCCGGCGCCTCGCGGGGCGCCTCCATCGGCCACGTCTCGCCCGAGGCCGCCACGGGAGGGCTCATCGCCCTCGTCGAGGAGGGCGACACCATCGAGATCGACATCCCCGCCCGGCGCCTCCACCTGGCCGTCTCCGACGAGGAGCTCCAGAGACGCCGCCAGGCCTGGCAGCCCCGCCTCCCCGAGACGAAGAGCTCCTTCCTGGACCGCTACCGCGCCTTCGTCACCTCAGGAGCCCAGGGGGCCGTCTTCGACCGGTAGGCAATCCTCTCGGGAGCCTTCCAGACGACATCCTCCTGAACAGGAAGGGCCTCGGGGAATCTCCTTCCCCGAGGCCCTTCCTGTCGTCTGAAGTTCCTGTTTGCCTGGAGGAAAACCCGTAAACCTTCTCCGGCGCAACGTGCGCCGGGAAGAAGGTGGGTGCACGATGAACGACGCCGTCAAGGGCATCGTCAAAGTCGTGCTCAAAGCGCTCCTGCAGTTCATCGTAAGCCGCGTCATCACACGCTTCCTCGACGCGCTCTAGCGGCGGTCGGAAGGGGTCCCGCTCCGGCGGGGCCGTGCCGCCGACAAACCCCGGGGGCTGCAGCCCCCGGGCGACCGGTCTTCCCGGTCCGGTCTCGTCCGCCGGACCGGGGAGACAGGCCCCGTCAGAGCTTTCCCTCGTCGAAGGGATCGCCCTTTTTGGGCACCATGCAGATGAACTTCAGGTCTCCCGTCCCCACGTTTTCGAAGACGTGCTCCACGCCGGGCGGGACATAGGCCCAGCAGCCGCCTTCGAGCTCGCAGGTCCGGCCGTCGATGGTCCCCTTCACCTGCCCCTCGAGGATGAGGATGTAGTGGGGCCAGTCGTGGCTGTGGAAGGGCGTCCGGCTGCCCGATCGGGTCGTGAAAAACCGGACGACATAGTCGTCCCAGAAGCGGCCCGGTCCGAAGACGACGCGCTTCGTCGTCCCCTCCATCTCGGGCGTGGCGATGACGGGCAGGTCTTCCAGCCGACCTCCCTTTTCCCGTTCCTTATCCATCTCGATCCCCCCTGGTTCTTCTGTCGTGCTTTTTCCCGTTCCCTTTCTCAGGTTCGTTCTCTGGGCCGATGGCTCCCCCTGTCGGCCTCCCTCGCGGAAGAGGGCGAGCCGCGCCGGGAGCCGCGAGGGGGAAAAGACCGCCTCCGGACGTCGGGACGGTTCGCCGGACCGGCCGGTCCGAAGGGCTGAGCCCCGGCCTGCGGTCGGGGCTCAGCCGAGGATCTCCTTCACCCGACCGACGAGACCCCCTTCGAGCCTCACCTTGATGCCGTGAGGGTGGGTGGGACTTTTGGTGAGCAGGTCTCTGACGACGCCCTCCGTGAGGCGCCCCGTGGCCTGGTCGGCCTTCTGGACGACGCGGACTCTCAGGCCGGGGCGGACATGGGCCCTGATCGTTCCCTCCAGCGTTCTCACCTCCCTTTCGCGGGGGCCTTCGGCGGCCGTCGCGAAGCCCCCTCAGTATAGACGATGCCCGAAAAGCGCGCCGGGCAGGGCGATCGAGGAGGGGAACCGGAAGCAGATCCGCTCTCCCCAAGACGCGAAGACACACGACAAAAGCCTCCGGGACCCGGCGCACGACGGCCGCGCCCGAGAGGGCTCTCCTCCTTCCCTCAGGGGAGCCGCTCCCCCGGAAGTCTGTCGGGCCCGGCCTGGTGACAGCCGATCGGTGCCCTTTCCTGCTATCGGCAAAGAAGCTCTTTGTCCTTGAAGTCCGTTTTGGGTCCCACCGGTCGGGCCAGAGCGACCTTTTTTCGGAGAATTCCGAAAGCCCCTAGCCGACGTAGCGGAACTTGGTCCCGCCGAACATCTCCCTGTCGTCGACGAAGCGCAGCCGAGGCAGGGCCTTGGAGCCCTGCTTCTCGCGGACGACGGCGTATTCGGCGCTGGCGGCGGCCAGGCAGGAGGCCATCAGATCCGAAAGAGCCGCGGCGTCGCCCTCGCCGCCGCGACGGGGTTCGAGGAGGATCTCCAGGACGGGGTCCAGGTCGGCCGCCTCTTTTTTGCGGATCTGGAACTGCCCCGTGCAGCAGGACCGGAAGGCCTCCTGTCCCTCGACGATCTCCCGGACCTGCTCGACGAGGACGTTGGCGCCGAAGAAGGAGACGCCGCCGTCGATGCGCCCCCAGACGAGGACGAAGGGCAGATCGCGGACGCGGGAGGGGTCGCCGCCCCTCTCGGCCAGCAGCCTCAGGGGATCGACCCCGACAGAGGCGAGGCGCTCCATCATCTCGCCGTAGGCGATGAGGCTGGCCCTGTCGCCGCTGCGGTAGCGCAGGAGGGGGACGGCCTGGTAGCGGGAGACGACGAGTTCCTCCCCCTCGAGCTCGACGTGGAAGACGGAAGGGTCGTACTGACAGAGGGAGGGGATCTCGTCCCGCCCCAGGACGGCCCTGGCCAGGCCCCTCTCGTGGAGGAGGCGGCGGATGGCGATGGACAGGGGCGTCTCCTTGCCCAGGCTGCCGAAATCGGTCGAGCCGTAGCCGGAGACGATGCTGTGGAGGTTCCCCTCGTCGTAGCCCATGAGCCGGTTGAGGTGGTCGCGGTAGCGTTCGCTGTACCCCTCGCCGGCCAGACGAAGTCCCATGCGGTAGGCGGCCAGGGGAAGGTCCCGGGCGGCGGCCCGTTCGAGGATGGTCCGGGCGAAGGGGGGATAGCTGTAGAGGACCGTCCCCTCGAACTTCCCGGCGAAGGCCTCGAGCATGTCGACGGCCTCGTCCATGTCGAGTCCCGGCGTGACGAGGGTCAGTCCGCCCCTCTGGACGGCCAGGTTGCGGAGCCCCCAGGAGGTCAGCTCGCCGCTGATCCAGGACCCCAGGGCCAAAGAGACGACGGCGAAAAGGGGGCGGCTCGAGATGGAGAAGGCCTCGTCGAGATCGCTGTAGAGCCAGTCGGCGACGTAGCGCTCCTGCTCGGGAAGCTGGGGCCAGAAGAAGGGCTTGCCCTTCGTCCCCGAGCTGCGGCAGAGGACGTGCTTTCCCCTCAGCGTGCCGTCGATGCAGAGAGCTTCCAGCGGGTAGGCCTTGATGTAGTCGGCCTTCGACGTCAGCGGGAGACTTTTGACCTCCTCGGGGCTCCTGATTTCGGGACGGCGGCCGCATCGTTTTTCGACGTAGTCGCCGTAGGCGGGAACCCGCTCCAGGGCCAGCCGGCAGAGTTCGACGATGTCCAAGGGCTTCAGCTCCTCTCGGGTCCGTTCCCTCTGAGGGAACGGTTGTTTTTTCGTGATGCCTCCAGTATGGACCTTCCGGGAGAGCCTGACCAGAGGTGTATGATGGGAGGAAATTTCCCGGCAAGGAGGTCTTTCCCGTGCAGATCGACGCCCTCACCTATCGCTATCCCTCGCGGCGGAACGTCGTCTTCGCCTCGCGGGGCATGGTGGCCACGAGCCATCCCCTGGCGGCCCAGGCCGGACTGGAGATTCTGAAAAAGGGGGGCAACGCCGTCGACGCCGCCCTGGCCACGGCCGCCGCCCTGACCGTCGTCGAGCCCACGTCGAACGGCCTGGGCGGAGACGCCTTCGCCCTCGTCTGGCACGAGGGACGCCTCGAGGGCCTCAACGGAAGCGGTCCCGCTCCGTCGGGCCTCGACGCCGGGCCCTTCCGGGCCGGAGGGCTGAAGGCCCTGCCCGCCTACGGCTGGCCGGCCGTCACCGTCCCCGGCCTTCCGGCGACGTGGGGGGCCCTCTCGAAACGCTACGGCCGCCTCTCCCTCAAGGAGGTCCTGGCCCCGGCCGCGGCCTGCGCCGAGGAGGGCCATCCCGTGGCGCCCAACGTGGCCCGCCTCTGGCACAGGGCGGCCTCCCTCTTCGGCACGAACCTCAGGGGAGATCTCTTCCGCCCCTGGTTCGAGACCTTCTGTCCCGGCGGCAGGCCGCCACGGCCGGGCGAGCTCTTTCGCAACCCCGATCAGGCCCGGACCCTGGCCGCCCTGGCCGAGACGAAGGGACGGGATTTCTACGAGGGGGAGCTGGCCCGGCGGATCGTCGCCTTCGCCGAGGCGACGGGAGGCTACCTGAAGCCGGGCGATCTGGCCGCCTTCGAGCCCCAGTGGGTCGAACCCCTGGGCGTCGACTATCGGGGCTACAGGGTCTGGGAGATCCCTCCCAACGGCCAGGGCCTCGTCGTCCTCATGGCCCTCAAGATCCTCGAGGGCTTCGAGTTCGCCCACCGCGACGACCCGCGGACCTTCCATCTCCAGCTGGAGGCGATGAAGCTGGCCTTCGCCGACGGGGCCCGCCACATCGCCGACAGGCGTTTCGCCGACGTCCCCGTCGAGGAGCTCCTCGGCGACGCCCACGCCGCCAGGCGGCGGGCCCTCGTCGCCGAGGACGAGGCCCGTCCCCCTCGGGCCGACCTGACCGACCAGGGAGGAACGGTCTACCTGGCCGCCGCCGACGGCGAGGGGATGATGGTCTCCTACATCCAGAGCAACTTCTGGGGCTTCGGCTCGGGCCTCGTCGTCCCCGGAACGGGAGTGGCCCTCCACAACCGGGGACTGGGATTCAGCCTCGAAAAGGACCACCCCAACGTCCTCGAGCCGGGCAAACGTCCCTACCACACCATCATCCCCGGATTCCTGACCTGCCGAGGCGAGGCCGTCGGCCCCTTCGGCGTCATGGGCGCCTTCATGCAGCCTCAGGGCCACGTCCAGGTCGTCATGAACAGCGTCGACTTCGGCCTCAACCCCCAGGAGGCCCTCGACGCCCCCCGCTGGCAGTGGACGTCGGGCAAGACCGTCGAAGTCGAGCCGGGCTTTCCCCATCCGGCGGCCCTCGATCTGGCCCGGCGCGGCCACGACGTGAGGCAGGCCCTGGAATCGACCTCTTTCGGGCGGGGGCAGATCATCTGGCGCAGCGACGAGGGAAGCCTCGCCGGAGGGACGGAGCCGAGGGCCGACGGCACCATCGCCGCCTGGTAGAGCCTCCGGCCCGGACGCAAAAAGAAAACAAGAAAAAAAGAAGAGGCCTCCCGATCGGGAGGCCTCTTCTTTCATTTTTCCCCTTTCGGCCGGAGGGGCCCCGGAGAGGCAAGGGACTCCCACTCGGCGAGGATCACGCCGGCCATGACGAGGAGACCGCCGAGGGCGAACTGGACGTTCCAGCTGTCGCGCCCCATGAGAATGGCCAGCAGGAAGCCGAAGGGACTCTCCAGGGCCAGGAGGATGGCGGCGTGCGTCTCCGGCGTGTAGCGCTGGGCCACGGTCTGGACGAGAAAGGCCAGGACCGTCGCCCCCAGGGAGACGAAGAGGATCGCGCCCCAAAGGGGCAAGGCCAGGCGCAGGCCGGGGAAGGGCTCCACGGCCAGAGCCGACAGGACGAGGACCAGGCAGGCCACGTCGATCTGGATCACCGTCAGAGCCAGGGGGTCCATGCGGCGGCTGAAGAAGCCGATGGCGATGAAGTGGAGGGCGATGAGGAAGGCCATGGCGGCCGAGAGGGCGTCTCCGGCGTTGAAGCGCATGCCCGGCGAGAAGGCCATGACGAGAAGGCCCGCCGTCGTCGCCGTCGCCCCGGCCAGGGCCCAGGAAGAGGGCAGGCGGCGGTAGATGAGGGCGAAGAGGAAGGGGACGATGACGACGTTGGTCCCGGCGATGAAGGCCTGCTTGCCCGGCGTCGAGAGCTTGAGTCCCCAGACGTGACAGAGGAAGAGGAGGGCGACGAGGAGCCCCACCAGGGCGCCGCCGAAAAGATCGCTCCTTTCCAGGCGCGCCAGACGTCGGTGGAAGAGAAGGGTCAGCAGGACGGAGCTGATGGAAAAGCGGAAGGCCAGCACCCAGAGGGGGGAGAGGTGCTGGAGGAGATAGTCCGTGACGGGATAGCCGCCGCCCCAGACGAGGGCGATGAGGACCATGGCCCCGTCGGCGACGAGAGTCTGGAACGACGACAGTTTCTTATCCATCACGGCTCCTCTCCTTCCGGCGACGTCGCCTCTTCCCCGGTCCGGACCCAAGGGAGAAATCGCCTCTTTCAGCCCTCCCTCAGGGGGGCCCGGGCATTGAGGACGAGGCCGACGATGATGGCCAGGCAGCCCCAGACCTCCGTTTCCTGGGGGATCTGGCCCAGGATGAAGGCCGTCAGGGCCACGCCGCCGACGATCTCGACCGTGGCGGCCAGGCTGGCCGTCGAGGCGTCGACGTGGCGCAGGCCGAAGTAGAAGACGGCGTAGGGCAGAAGGCTGCCGAAGACGCCCAGAGTGGCGATGAGAAGCCACTGGCGGCCACCGACGAGGGCCAGGTCGGACCAGCCCTGTCCCACCGTCTTGCCCAGGCCGAGGACGATTCCGGCGAAAAGGTGGGCGTAGAAAAAGAGGGTCTCCGTCGAGAAGGGCGCCCCCCCCTTGCCGGTCAGACGTCCGAAGAGGGACTGCATGGCCATGGCCATGGCGGCGAGAAGCCCCCAGAGCAGACCGGGGAGGGAGAAACAGCCCGACAGGGAGGAATCGGAGCCGATCATGGGAAGAGCCACGCCGGAGAGGATGAAGAGGGCCGCGAAAAGCTGGCCCTTCAGCGGACGCTCTCCCGTGATCAGCGAGGCCCCCAGGAGGGTCATGATGGGGAAGGTGTAGTGAAGAAGGAGGGCGAAGGGGACGGAGAGCCAGTGAAGGGACATGAGGTAGCCCACGTAGCTGGCGGCGACGCCCACGCCTCCGTAGAGGAAGAGGAAGCCCAGCTGGGACGGAGTGACCCGAAAGGCCTGACGGCGAAAGAGGAACAGAAAGGGTCCGGTCAGGGCGAGAACGGTGATGACGCGGAAAAAGGCGATCGTCGGCGCCTCGACGCCGTCTTGAATGAGCATCTTCCCCGCCGGGGCCAGCAGGGCCCAGAGAAGCCCGGCGAAGGCCACGGCGAAAAGGCCTTTCCGATGGGAACGATCCACGATAATCCCTCTCTCTCGCGAAAAGCATTACATGCATCGAAGGGATTATAGACCTTTCTCCCCCCAGGGAACAACGGCTCAGAGCCCGTCGAAGTGAGAGGGCCCCCCTTCCCGTCCGTCATGGCCGTCGTCGAGCTCGGGCGATCCGGCCAGGCCCAGCCCCGTCAGCGGCTCGACGTGAAGGGTGATGAAGGTCTCCTCGCCGAAGACCTCCCGCAGGCGCCGCTCGACATCGACGGTGATGTCGTGGGCCTCGACGACGGTCAGCTCGGGGCGGACCAGGATATGGACGTCGACGGCGATCTGACAGCCGATGGAGCGGGTCCGCAGGTTGTGGGCCCCCTCGACGCCGTCGACGGCGACGATGAGGGCTTTCATGGCCGCCTCCGTCTCGGCGCTGAGCGAAGCCTCGAGGAGCTCGTTCAGCGAGCCCCTGACGACGGACCAGGCGACGCGGGCGACGGCGACGGCGACGACGAGGGCCGCCAGAGGATCGAGGATCAGGGCCTTCGGTCCGAAGAGCATGGCGCCGCCGATGCCGAAGAAGGTGACGGCCGAGGCGAGGACATCGGAACGGTGATCCCAGGCCTTGGCCCTCAGGGCAGGGCTGTTGAGGCGTTCCGAGGCCCCGCGGGTGTAGCGGAAAAGCCCCTCCTTGAGGACGATGGAGACGAGGGCCGCCCCGAGGGCGACGGCCGTCGGCCGCGGGGGAAGTTGGCCGCCGACGATGAGAACGATCCGTGCGATGCCCGTCCGGAAAAGGAGGGCGGCGACGGCCAAAAGAGAAAAGCCGACGAGAGCGGCCGTCAGAGTCTCCACCTTGCCGTGACCGTAGTCGTGGGAGGCATCGACGGGGCGGGCCACGAAGCGGAAGCCGACGAGGGCGACGACATCGGTGACGCAATCGGACAGGGAGTTGACGCCGTCGGCCGTGACGGCCACGCTTCGGCCCAGGAAGCCGGCGGTGAACTTGAGGACGGCCAGGAAGAGGTTGGCACCCAGCCCCAGCAGAGAGACGGCAAAGGCCCTGTCGGCCCGGGCCTTCAGGAAAGAGGAGGCACCCGAACCGGACTGTTCAGAGCCCAAGGCAGCCGCGTCTCTCTCTCATCAGGGCAGGAAGCCCTGGGGATCGCGGGCCTTGCCGCCGACGAAGACGGAGAAGTGGAGGTGATTGCAGGTGGCCCGGCCCGTGCGCCCCACGGTGGCGATCTTCTGCCCCTGGCGGACCCACTCGCCCTTCTTGGCGAGAAGGGCCGTGCAGTGGGCGTAGAGCGTCTCCACTCCGTTTCCGTGGTCGACGCGGATCGTCTTGCCGAAGCCGCGGATGGAACCGACGAAGACGACCCGTCCCGAACGGGCGGCCACGATGGGCGATCCCTTGGGGGCGGGGATGTCGATGCCGTTGTGGAAGGAACGGCCCCGCCTGCCGAAACCGGAGCTGACCTCTCCCTTGAGGGGCCAGATGAAGGCCTGCTCCTTCTGATGGGACCGGGACTCGGTCGAGGGCGCGACGGGAGAGGCGGCCGCGGCCTGCATCTCGAGGATGGGGAAGGTGAAACCCTTCCTCTCGGCGTGGAGTGCTTCCGTCGTCTCGCCTCGGCTGCGGGCACGGACCTCCAGCAGGGTGGCCAGGAGCTCCTCTCCGGAGCGGGGGACGAGAAGCGTCATGCCCGCCTCGAGGTCCCCGCCCCGACGGAAGTCGTTGGCCCAGAGGAGATCGGCCTCGGAGAGGGAGAAGCGGAGGGCCACCTCCTGGGCCGTCTCCCCCGGCAGAAGGCTGTATTCCTTCCAGGGAAGCTCCGCGGCGGCGGGCGATGTCTGAAACAGAAGGGGAAGGGCGGCCAGGAGGGCGAGACGCCCGAGGGGGGGACGGGGAAACGACACTCTCATGCGATCCGGGCTCCTTTCGGGAAGCGGCGGGCATTGCGCCGATGAAGGCACCTTCGCCGGAGCGCCGGTGGAAGCGCAAGCGACGAGGGGACCACGACGACTTTCGGCCTCCGGGAACAGGCACCCGGCGGAGGCGACGATGGAGTTTCGACGACCCTTACATTGTACGACGGTTTCGTCCCTCTCCCAAGGGGGGCGATTGAATATCCTATGCCTTATATCTATACTACTTATGACAAAACGAAGAAAGGGGGGCTGACCGGATCCTCCGGGGCCGTCGGGCCCTTCAAGAATCGGAACCTCAATCTCAATCAAAGGAGCGTCAGCCATGAAGAGCCTCAACGGCATCCTGATGTCCCGTCTCGGCCCGATCGTCACGGGAGCGGTCGTCGGCATCCTGGCTCCCCTTCTCGTCTGGAAGGGGAACCCCGGCAACATGGGAATCTGCGTCGCCTGCTTCACCCGCGACATCGCCGGCGCCCTGGGGCTGCACCGGGCCGCCGTCGTCCAGTACCTGCGCCCCGAGATTCCGGGCTTCATCCTCGGTTCCTTCGTCTCGGCCCTCGCCTTCGGCGAGTACCGTCCCCGGTCGGGCTCGTCGCCGGTGATCCGTTTCTTTCTGGGCCTCTTCGCCATGATCGGCGCCCTCATCTTCCTCGGCTGTCCCTGGCGAGCCTATCTTCGCCTGGCCGGAGGGGACTGGAACGCCCTGGCCGGCATCGCCGGACTGCTGGCCGGCATCGCCATAGGCATCGCCTTCCTCTGGAAGGGATTCAGCCTTGGCCGGAGCCACGGCTCGGAAAAGGGATCGGGGCTGGCCATGCCCGTCGCCGCCCTGGCCCTGCTGGCCCTTCTCGTCCTGGCTCCCGTCTTCGGTGAAGAGGGAAAGAGCGCCGTCTTCTTCTCCGCAAGCGGCCCCGGATCGCAGCACGCGCCCCTGGCCATGGCCCTCGGCGTGGGCCTTGTCGTCGGCTGGATGGCCCAGAGAAGCCGATTTTGCACCGTCGGCGCCCTCCGCGATCTCGTCATGCTCCGCGATTCCCACCTGGCGAGCGGCGTGGCCGCCTTCGTCGCCGCCGCCTTCGTCACGAGCCTGGCCCTGGGGCTCTTCAAGCCCGGATTCGAGGGACAGCCCGTGGCCCACACGTCCCAGACATGGAACTTCCTCGGCATGGTCCTCTCGGGCCTGGCCTTCACCCTGGCCGGAGGCTGTCCCGGCCGTCAGCTCATCATGAGCGGCGAAGGCGACGGCGACGCCGCCGTCTTCGTCCTGGGCATGCTCGTCGGAGCCGCCGTGGCCCACAACTTCAACCTGGCCAGCTCCCCGGCAGGGGCCACGCCCTTCACTTCAGGAGCCTTCGTCACGGGAATGGCCTTCTGTCTTTCCGTCGGCTTCCTGATGCGCCAGAAGATCTGATTTCCTGGGAGGGATCGTCATGAGCGACCATCTTGTCGTCGATGCCCGGGGGCTTTCCTGCCCCCAGCCCGTTCTGCGGACCCGAGAGGCCCTGGCCGGCAGGACCGCCGGCGCCGTCGAGATTCTCGTCGACACCGTCACGTCCCGGGAGAACGTGAGCCGCTTCGCCCGCAACCAGGGGTGGCAGTGCCGCAGCGAGGAGCAAAAGGACGGGACCTACCGCGTCATCGCCACGCGGTAGGTCCCGTCCCGACCGCCGCCGCAACGCGAGGGGCCGCCCCCAGGGGGCGGCCCCTCGCGTTGCGGCGGGCTCATTCAGCTCAAGGGGAGAAGGAGTCTGAGGAGACCTCCGGAAACGCCAGAGGGGGCACGATCTCGAAGGTCCGCCACCGCCCCTGGCGCAGCTCGAGGAGGTGAAGGGGCTGCGCGCCGTCGCCCGCCTCGTCGAGGGGGAAATCCCATCCCCAGCGGTCGACGTGCCTCATCGCCGACAGGGCCGCCGCAACGCCGCCCCGGAGGGGGCCGCCGACGGACACGGCCTGATCGACCATGGCCAGGGCGGCATGGGCCGGACCGAGCAGCTCGAAGGGAGGACGTTCGCCGTAAAGCGCCTTCAGGCGGGAAGAGAGGGCTTCGAGATGAGGCTCCGTCTCGGGGGCGAAGAAGGAGAGCCCCCAGACGCCGTCGCCGGGGCTTCCCGCCAAAGAGGAGGTGCGGGACGAGACGCCCCAGTCGGAGACGTAGATCTGAAGGCCCGGCCAGAAATCGCGCAAAAGCTGAACGGCCAGGGCGGAGAAGAAATCGGGCAGAAGCAGCAGGGCTCCCTTCATCCGGGGGTGGTGATCCAGCAGATGGATGATCTGGGCCCGTTCCAGCCCACGTTCCAGACGGATGACGTCGAGGGGGGCCTCGCCGAGGGTTTCGACGAAATCGGGGAGGAAGGAATCGACGTACTGGTAGTTGTTGCCGTCGGCCAGAACGACGAAGTCGTGAAAGCCCTGCTCGCGGGCGAACCGGCCCGCCCTCCGGGCTCCCGTGCTGGCCAGGACCCGGAAGAGACGGTCGCCCGAGAGGGCGAGGCGGCGGGAGTTGGCCCTCGGCGAGACGCAGGAGATATGCCCCTTCTCGGCGGCGAGAAGGAGACGCCCCGTGAAGGTCGACGTTCCCCCTCCCAGGATGGCCACGGCCCCGGCCTCGACGGCCTGTCGCACGGCCTCGTCGAGGTTCACGGAGGAGAAAACCAGCGGCTGGTAGCGGGCGATCTTCTGTTCCCGGGCGTCGTCGATGATCCGCAGGAGGGTCTGCTGCAACCTCCGGCCCAGCGACGC
The DNA here is from genome assembly GCF_018069705.1 of Aminithiophilus ramosus. Taxonomy (GTDB): domain Bacteria; phylum Synergistota; class Synergistia; order Synergistales; family Aminithiophilaceae; genus Aminithiophilus; species Aminithiophilus ramosus. The sequence continues at coordinate 2,874,082 of NZ_CP072943.1, forward strand.
GCCGCTCCCCTCTTCCTCGAAGATGAGGGCTACGGGAATTCCCCTGTCGATGTCCCGAAGGAGCAGCTGCGCTCCGAGGGCGACGACGACGGTCAGGACGACGGAGACGACGACGAGCGAAAGGGCGCGCAAGGGAACCTCCCCCTGAAGGCGAATTTACGGTTCGGTTCCATTCTACCGCAAAAAGGGCTGCCATAATCGCCGGCGCGACGAGGGGCGGAACCCGTCTGGCAAAAGGGAGAAAGATATGGTAACGTTCAGTAACTAAAGGAGGTGAAGGCTGCCATGGATGGGGAGAGAAAACTGGCCGTTCTGGGCGAGGCGGCCCGCCACGACGTCTCCTGCTCCTCCAGCGGAAGCGCCCGCAGGGGAGCCTTCCCCGGGGGGATCTGCCACAGCTGGACTGCCGACGGCCGCTGCGTGAGCCTTCTCAAAGTGCTTCTCAGCAACCGCTGCCGCTACGACTGCGCCTACTGCGCCAACCGGGCCTCGGCCGACGTGGAGAGGACCGAGTTCGCTCCCGCCGAGCTGGCCGAGCTGACCGTGGCCTTCCACCGCCGCAACTACATCGAGGGGCTCTTCCTCAGCTCGGCCGTCGTCGTCTCTCCCGACGCCACGATGGAGCGCATCGTCGCCACCCTCAGGCTGCTGCGCACCGTCCACCGCTTCAGGGGCTACATCCACGCCAAGGTCATCCCCGGCGCCGACAGGGACCTCGTCCGCCTCGCCGCCCTCTACGCCGACCGGGTCAGCGTCAACATCGAGCTCCCCTCGGAGGCGAGTCTTCTCCGGCTGGCCCCTCAGAAGAGCGGCCCCTCCATCCTGGGACCCATGGCCACTCTGGCGACGACGCTGGCCGAGGGGGCCGAGGCGCGGCGCCGGTCGCCGAAGGCGCCTCCCGTGGCCGTCGGCCAGAGCACGCAGCTCATCGTCGGCGCCTCGCCCGAGACGGACCGGACCATCCTCACTTTGACTCAGGCCCTCTACCGCAAGTTCCATCTGAGCCGCGTCTACTACTCGGCCTACGTCCCCGTGGGCTCCAGCCCCTTCCTGCCCGGCCCCGAAAAGGCCCCTCCCCTGCGGCGGGAGCATCGCCTCTACCAGGCCGACTGGCTCCTGCGCCTTTACGGCTTCGACGTCGACGAACTGGTCGACGAAGGGTCGCCCCTTCTCGACGACGATCTCGACCCCAAGGCCCGATGGGCCCTGAACCACCTGGAGCGCTTCCCGCTGGAGGTGAACGACGCCGACTACTCCCAGCTGCTGCGCGTTCCCGGCCTGGGACGGACGACGGCCCGACGCATCGTCGAGGCCCGCCGGACGAGGCGCCTCGACGCCGACGCCCTCCCCCGCCTCGGCCTGGCCCTCAAGCGGGCCCGTCACTTCCTGACCTGCGACGGCCGATTCCTCGGCGACGGTCCTCTCGACGCGGCCCGGCTCCGACGACGTCTCTCCGACGGCCCCGACGGGGAGAGCCGCCAGCTCCGCCTCTTCCCATGACCGTCATCCGTCACGACGGCACCTTCGACGGGCTCCTCTGCGCCCTCGACGAGGCGCTCCGCTCCGGCGGCGACGGCGTGGCCCCGGCGGAGGAGGGGCTCCGCCTCTTCTCCCGGACCGTCGACAGCGACGGAGAACGGGCCCGCCGCTTCGCCGAAAGCCTGGCCCGAGCCTCTTCCGGGGAGGTCCTGCGCCGTCTCCTCCTGGCCTCTCTGTCGTCGACGCCCTGCGGCGACGGGCTTTTCGTGGCCTACTGCCGCCGCGCCTTCGCCGTCGGAGAGGCCGTCCTCGGCGATCACGGCGCCCCTTCCGTCCGGGCCGTCGAAGGGCTGGCCCGCTCCGTCGGCGTCGAGGCCCACCGCCTGACGGGCTTTCTCCGATTCTCCTTCAGGAAGACCTTCTGGTACGCCCCCTGCGAGCCCGATCACGACGTGCTTCCCCTGCTGGGACGTCACTTCGCCCGCCGCTTTCCCGACGACGACCGGATCGTCCACGACCTGAGGCGGGAACGGAGCGCCCTCTGCCGCGGCGGCCTCTGGAAAATCGTCCCCCTGGCCCGGTCCGCCTCCCTTCCCGACGAGAACGAGCCGGGCTTCGCCCGGCTCTGGCAGATCTATTTCGCGGCGACGACGAACGGGGCCCGAAGGAACGAGAAGCTCCAGCGAAGCCGCATGCCCCGCCGCTACTGGAAGCACCTCGTCGAGGACCCCGGCGGCACCGCCCCGGAAGGCGGAGAAAGCCTCTGAGATCCGCTCCGTCCTCGCCGGGAGCCGAAGAAGCGTCGCGGCGCCGGAGACACTCCGGCGCCGCAAGCCGGCGGATCGGGAAGCCGAGCGCCGCAGCCGGAGGCCTCGGCCTTTCCTCAACCCCTGCGGAAAAGCTCGACGAGCCCCATACTCGTGGCCGGCACGAAGGTCAGAAGGAGAAGGCAGGCCACCATGGCCAGGACGAAGGGAACGATGTCCCGCGAGATCCCCTCGATCGACTCGTCGGAGATGGCCGAGGCCACGAAGAGGTTGATCCCGTAGGGCGGCGTGATGAAGCCCACGGCCAGGTTGACGGTGATGATGAGGCCGAACTGGACGGGATCGATGCCGAGCTGGGTCACGACGGGCAGAAGGATCGGCGTGAGGATGATGACGGCGGCAATGTTGTCGACGAAGCAGCCGATGATGAGGAGAAAGGCGTTGATGATGAGGAGCGTCACCACCGGACTGGAAGAGATCCCCATGAGCCAGGCCCCCATCTTGGCGGGGATCTGGGCCATGGAGAGGTAGGCGGCGAAGGCCATGGACAGGCCGATCATGAACGAGGTGGCCCCGTTGACGAGGACCGAATCCTTCAGGGCCTCGTAGAGGGTGCGGAAGTCGAGCTCGCGGTAGACGAAGCGGCCGATGAGGACCGAGTAGACGACGGCCACGACGGCCGCCTCTGTGGGCGTGAAGACGCCGCCGTAGATGCCCCCGAGGATGATGAAGGGGACGATGAGGGCCCAGATGGCCTCCCGGAAGGCCCGGACCACCTTGGCCAGCGACGGCCTTTCGGCGGAGCTCAGGTAGTGCCGTTTCCTGGCGACGAGGAAGCAGACCGCCATCAGAGAAAGGCCGATGAGGATACCGGGGACGATGCCGGCTATGAAAAGCTCGCCGACGGAGGTTCCCGAGACGACGGCGTAGATGACGAAGGGAATCGACGGCGGGATGATGACGCCGATCGTCCCCGACGCGGCCGTGACGGCCGCCGCGAAGGAGCCGTGATAGCCGCGCTCCCTCATGGCGGGAATCATGAAGGAGCCGATGGCCGAGACCGTCGCCGGCCCCGATCCGGAGATGGCCGCGAAGAACATGCAGGCCAGGACGGTCACCATGGCCAGGCCGCCGACGATGAAGCCGACGAGGGCGTCGGCCAGGGCCACGAGCCTCTTGGAGATGCCGCCGTAGCTCATGAGCGCCCCGGCAAGGATGAAGAAGGGAATGGCCAGGAGGGGGAAGGAGTCGAGGGCCGAAAAGGACTTCTGGGCCACGATGACGAGGGGGATCCGCGTCGTCAGGGCCAGGGAGATGGCCGTGGCGATCCCCAGGGTGATGCCGATGGGAATCGACAGGGCGATGAGGATGATGAGAAGGCCGAACAGGATGAGGGCTTCCACGGCTAAACCGCCTCCTCTTCGAGACGCCTGAGGACGAGCCGGACCTCGCCGACGAGCCTCAAGGCCATCATGGCGCAGCCGACGGGCACGGAGGCATAGGCCCAGGAGATGGGGATCCTCATGGCCGCGCTGAGCTGCCCCGTCCTGACGAGGAAGAGGGTCATCCGGCTGCCCTGGTAGGCGAGGAAGAGGCTGAAGGCGAACCAGACGACGAGGACGAACAGCTCGAAACGGACCCGGTTCCTGCCCCGGAACCGGTCGGCCACCATCTCGACCCGGAGGTGGCGGCGCTGCCTCACGGCGTAGCTCGCCCCGAGCCAGGTCTGCCAGAGGAAGATGTAGCGGGCCAGCTCTTCGCTCCAGGAGAGGGAGTTGTGGAAGACGTAGCGCATCACCACCTGGAAGAAGACGAGGAGGACGTTGAAGGCCATGCTCCCCACGAGAAGATACTCTTCGGCGTCATTGATTTTTTTCCACATCGGCAGAACCTCTTTTCCCGGCAGGAGGTGCCGGAGCGGGCTTGTGGCCCCGCTCCGGCACAAAACGAGAGAGGAGCTACTCGCTGGCCACCTTCTTGGCCATGTCGACGAGCTCGTCGCCGATTTCGCCGCGGAACCGGTCATAGACGGGCAGGGTGGCCTCGACGAAGAGGGATTTCTCTCCGTCGGTCAGCTCGTTGATCTCCATGCCCGTCGCTTTGAGGGCCTCGAGGAACTCCTTCTCCTGAACGTCGGCCATCTTCCTCTGTTCGAGGCAGTAGTGCCGGGCGGCGTCTTCGACGATCTTCCTCAGATCGTCGGGAAGGCCGTCGAGGAAGGCCTTGTTGGTCACCAGCATGGTGGCGCTGAAGACATGTCCCGTCAGGGAGTAGAACTTCTGGACCTCGAAGAACTTGGAGGTGTAGACGAGGACGACGGGGTTCTCCTGGGCGTCGACGATCCCCTGCTGAAGGGCCGTGTAGAGCTCGCCGAAGTTCATGGGCGTCGGGTTCGCCCCGAGAAGGCTGAAGAAGGCCATGTGGAGGGGGTTCTCCATGGTCCGCAGCTTGAGACCCTTAAGGTCTTCGGGGCTGTGGATGGGTCTGCGGCTGTTGGTGATGTGGCGGAAGCCGTTCTCGGCGTAGCCCAGGTTGACCATCCCCTTGGGGGGCAGGAGCTCGTTCAGCTTGAGCCCCAGCTCGCCGTCGAGAACCTGGAAGGCCTTCTCCTTGGACTTGAAGAGGAAGGGCAGGTCGAAGACCTGGAAGCGCTTCTCGAAACCGGCGATGGCCGACGTGGCGGGGATGGCCATCTCCAGAGTGCCGAGCTGGACCGATTCGATCAGCTCCCGGTCGCCGCCGAGCTGGGCGTTGGGGTAGAGCTCGACGGCGATCTGTCCCTTCGAGAGTTCCTCGACGTCCTTCTTGAAGACGTCGCGCATGATGATGTGGTCGGACTGGGTCTCGGGCAGGATGTAGCCGACCTTGAGGATGTACTTGGCCCCGGCGGCGGCGGGCATGGCGGCGACGGCGATGAAGGCGGTCACGAGAAGCAGGCTGACGAGAAGTCTCTTGCTGCGCATAACATTCCCTCCCTGTTTTCTCTCGGTCAGGTCCCGCGAGGGACCTCTTCGGCGAGACGACGCGGCGGACGGACTCACGACCTCAAAAGAGACGGACCACCTCCTCCGTTCACCCCTGCGGGGCCCGGCGGTTCTTTTTCAGGAGGACTTGCGGACGACGATCTCCTCCCTGTCGGCGTCGACGCGGACCCAGTCGCCGTCGGCGATGGCCTCGAAAGGATCGACCTCCATGCGGTCCACCATGGGCTCGTCGACGACGACAGAGGACGAGACCAGGACGGGCTCCGTGTCGGCGACGATGATGGCCTTGGGCAGAGTGCCCTTCACCGAAAGCTGGTAGAAGCCGTCGACCTGGACGACGGAGCTGCCCTTGCCCGACTTGAGCACCAGGATCTTGCCGGCGATGCTCCTCCCCTGGAGGGGGTGGCCCTTCTCGATGACCGTCCCCGTCTCGGGATCGCAGAGGTAGAAGCACATCGCCTCGGGCGAGACGATGGCCTCACCCTCGCCGCCGCCGGCGACGATGCGGCGACACCTGAAACGCCTCTCCACCGATTCCATCACTGAACCTCTCCCTTCACGGCCGCCTCGACGCACTCCGCAAGACGGCGGACGACGAAGGGCTGGCCCCGGCGCTCCCGGTAGTACATGCACTTGGGCGAATCGGTGACGCCCAGCCCCCCCTCGAAACTCTTCCAGCAGGGCTCGTCGATGCAGGTATCGGGGACCAGACGGACTCCGGCCTCCTCGAGGCGACGGCGCTCGCCGGAGCGCTCGGCCAGTTCGAGGGCGTCGAAGGAGGTGAGGACCCAGAAGGCCACGCCGTCGCGGACCTTCCTGCCCCGCATGAGGACCTCCAGCTCGCGGATCTGGTCGTGGCTGTAGTGGGGACAGCCGAGCATGACGAGGTTGATCGGCCCCCCCTCTTCGGAGAGCTCCTCCTCCTTGGCCTTCAGGTCGGCCATAACGATCGGACGCGACGAGGCGGGGACGGGATTTCCGCCGAAGGCGGCCTCGAGCGTCGGCGCCTCGGGCGTGACGCCGACGATGTGGTACATGGCGACGGCGCCGCTGGTGTTCAGTTCCGCCCCGAGGTAGAGGAGGGCCTCCGGCGAGGGACGGCGCGGCATGTGGCGGAAGCGCAGGACGGGGACGGCGCTCCCGGCGAACTCGCCGATGCACCAGCCCAGAAGGCCCCAGTCGTAGGGCTCCTCGGGCCAGAAATCGACGTCGACGAGCAGGGTACCCCGGCGGTTCTCCTCGAAGTGGAGGCCGTAGAGGGGCGTCTTGCCCGTCACGGCCGCAGCCAGGGCGCTCACCGAGGACTCCCGGCTCGACCGGGCCCCCAGGACGGAGTTGACGTAGGGCGTGGCGCTCGACTCGGAGAAGGCCACGTGCTCGCCGAAGGAGGGAACGTTTCCGGCCAGCTCGGGCGTGCAGCAGAAGGTGAGCCTGGCCCCGATCCGGCGGTAGACGTCGATCGTCCTCAAAGCCAGATCGAGCTCGGCCTGGCTCACGCCGTAATGGTTCGTCAGGTTTCGGACGTCCCAGCAGGGGTTCGTCGTCGGCGTCACCCTGCAGACGGCGCCGCCGTTCACGAGGAGCTCGCACCAGTAGGTGTCCCCCTCCTGACCGCTGAGGGCGACGTGGGCCCGGGAGACGTCGATCATGCGCTCGGCGTCGAAGGCCTTGCCCAGGGCGACCTGGAGCTCCATCGCCTTCTGGACGCCCGGCCCGCAGGAACCGTCGAGCATTCGTTTTTCATCGTCGCTGAGAATCATCGCAGAGGCCTCCTTGAAGATAGACGTGTCCGGAAAAAGGGACGAAAAAGCCGTCACTTCGAATCGACGCGATCCCGGACGGGCCGTCCCTGAAGGACGTCGATGACGTTCTCCGTCGCCCGCCGCCTCAACTCGCCGAAGGACTGTTCGGAAAGGTAGGAGATGTGGGGCGTCACCAGGATCGGGGGACAGTGGAAGACGGGATCGGAAAGGCAGGGCGGCTCGCGGCGGACGACGTCCAGAGAGGCCCCGGCCAGACGGCCTCCGTTCACGGCGTCGACGAGGGCCTCCTCGTCGACGATGGCGCCCCGGGCCGTGTTGATGACGTAGGCCGTCGGCTTCATCAGGGCGAGGGCGGCGCCGTCGATCATCCCCTCCGTCTCGGCCGTCAGCTTGGCGTTGACGCTGAGAAAATCGGCCTGGCGGAACCCCTCCTCCCAGGCGACGGGAAGAACGCCGAGCGACTCGAAACGGGAGGGCTCCACGTAAGGATCGAAGGCCAGAACGTCCATGCCCAGGGCCTTGGCCTTGCGGGCCACGGTGCCGCCGATGCGCCCCAGACCGACGACGAAGAGGGTCGACCCGGCGATGCGCCTCACGGGATCCTTCACGGCCGGAGCCCCCCAGAGTCCCGCCTCCAGGGCCGGACCGTAGGCGGTGATCTTTTTGTTGGCGTGGTAGATGGAGGCGATCACGTGGTCCGAAACGTCCTCGACGCAGTAGCCGGGGACGAAGGTGACCTCGATCCCCCTCTCGCGGGCCGCCCGGTAATCGACGCGGTCGTAGCCGCCGCCGAAGACGGAGAGGATCCGGCAGCGGTCGAGGCGCTCGATCGTCTCCCGGGGCATGTCGACGTACACCTGACAGAGAATCCCCTCGGCCTCGGAGCCGAAGGCGTCGAGATCGGCCCCGTAGTCGTTGCCCGAGAAGCGAAGGTCGCAGCCGGGAAAGGCCTTTTCGAGAAGGGCCTTTTCGACGTCGTAATCGGGCCACTCTTCGTCGATGATCCAGATCAAGGGTTTGCTCATCGCGATGCGTCCTCCCATCGTCCTGGCGTCGCCGCACAGGGGATACTTTTGAAATACTGCCGGTATACCGACGGAGCGCAAAAAAATTTAGGGCTTGAGGTACCGTTCGAAGATGTAGCGTTCGCTCTGGCGGATGTGCCGCGTCAGAAGCTCGTGGAGGACCTCCTCGTCGCGGTTGCGGAGGGCCTCCAGAATCTCCAGGTGCTGGCCGACGCTGTTGCGGGCGTCGGCCAGGGAACGGGCCGAGAGAAGCTGAAAGCGCTGGATCTGACTGAAAAAGGTCTCCAGGATCTGGCGCAGTCTGCCGTTGGCCGTCCTGGCGACGATGAGGGAATGAAACCTGCCGTCGAGATCGTTCAGCTCTCCCCAGGGCGCCGTCTCTCCCGCCTCGATCTTTTCCAGCAGGGCCTTCCAGCCCGCCTGAAGTTCGTCGATCTCCCCTTCGGTGATCCGGTGAACGGCCGAACGGGCCGCCAGAGGCTCCAGGTGGACGCGGATCTCGTAGATCTCCTTCACGTCCTCCAGGGAGATTTCGGCGACGAAGGCCCCCTTCCCCGGGACGAGGCGGACGAAGCCCTCCCGTTCGAGCTGACGCAGGACCTCCCGGACGGGCGTCCGGCTGATGTCGAGCTCCTGGGCCAGGCGGTTTTCGCTGAGAGGCTCCCCCTCGTGGAAGCGGTTTTTCAAAATGGCCTCTTTGATCCATTCGTAGGCCTTGACGGAAAGGCGGGGGTCTTTTTTCTGCATCGAAACGGAAGGCCTCCTCGGCTTGAATACTGACAAAATACACTCTGGATTCTGATCTGTCAATCTTGAGCGCCTTTCAGACAACGGTCCGATCCGATGACAGGAAAGAGGACCGACAGCAAACGCCTCGGGAGGCGACGGGAATACCCCTCGGAAGCCCTCTGTCGTCGGCTCCCGGCCAAAGGGAGACCTTCCCGGCGGAGCCGACTCGTGCCTGCCATGCCGATGACGGGAAAGCCCCTTGGGACCGACAGACTCCCGGAAGAGAAAGGAGTCCCTCCGCCGGAAGTTCCTCCCGTCTCCGCCCCCCGGGAGAGAGTCGGAACGGAAAAAGAGCCGCCTCGAGGCCGGCTCTTTTTCCGCGATTCTTTCACCCTTTCCGCCCCTCCGGGCTCTGAAAGGGCCTCGAAGACCTCCGGTAAGGAGGAGAGGAAACCGTTCCGCGTCAGCGGGGAAGCGCCCTGACGGCCCTTTCGATCCGCCTCAGCGCCTCTTCCAGCGTCGACCGGGGACAGGCGAGGACGAGACGCTCGAAACCCGCTCCGGCGGGGCCGAAGATGTGCCCCTCGTCCAGCCAGACCCGGGCATCGTGAAGCATGAGGGCCTCCAGTTCCGAGGCCGACAGCCCCAGCTCCCGGCAGTCGACCCAGGCCAGGTAGGTCCCCTCGGGTTCGATGAGGCGGAGCTCGGGGAGACGTTCGGCCAGGAAGGAGCGCAGAAAGGCGATGTTCCCCTCGATGTAGCGGAGGAGATCTTCGAGCCAGGCCTCGCCGTGGAGGTAGGCCGCCTCGGCGGCGACTTGGGCGAAGACGTTGGGCCTCTTGAGCCCCAGGGCGAACATGTGGTCGCGGAAGCGCTCTCTCCGGCTCTCGTCGGCGAGGATGACCGTCGAGTACTGGAGACCGGCCAGGTTGAAGGTCTTGCTGGGGGCGACGCAGAGGGCCGACGAGGCGGCAAAGGCCTCTCCCAGGGAGGCGAAGGGGATCTGACGGTTCGGCGCGTAGACGAGGTCGCCGTGGATCTCGTCGGCGATGATGAAAAGGCCGTGACGGAAGGCGATCTCCCCCAGGCGGCGCAGCTCCTCCTCGGTCCAGACGCGGCCCACCGGATTGTGGGGACTGCAGAGGACGAGGGCCGTCGTCTGCGGATCGGCGGCCTTGCGCTCGAGGTCGTCGAAGTCCATGACGTAGCGCTCTCCGTCGAAGACGAGGGGATTCTCGACGATGTGGCGGCCGTTGCGCTTCACGCAGTCGTAGAAGGGGTAGTAGACGGGCGTCTGAAGGATGACGCCCTCGCCGGGAAGGGTGAAGAGGCCGATGAGGAGGCTCACGGCGGGAACGACGCCGGGACAGAAGGAAAGCCATTCCGGATCGGGTCGCCACCCCTGGCGGCGGCCCAGCCAGTCGGCCAGGGCCTCGTCGCAGCGGGGCGCCGGGGCGCCGTAACCGAAGATCCCGTGACGGGCCCTCTCGACGAGGGCCTCCCTCACGGCCGCGGGAGCCTCGAAATCCATGTCGGCCACCCAGAGGGGCAGGAGATCGGCCTCGGCCAGATCCCATTTCATCGAACCCGTGCCGCGCCGCTCGATGACGCGGTCGAAGACGCTGTCGTGCAGATCCACAACAATTCCTCCTCAGCAGAAAGACGGATCGGAAGACGGGGCCCGAAGGTCAGGCCCCGCCGCTTCGGGAAAGGACGCGCAGAAGGGCCTCGCCGGGAGAGAGGAAGCGGAGGGAGAGGGCTTCGATCCTTTCGGCTATGGCTTCCAGCAGTTGGGCCGCCCGGGCGAGTCGGTCGTCGAGGGGGGCCAGGCGAAGGAGCAGAGGGGTCAGGGCCTCGTCCAGCCGGGCCGTGGAGAGGTAGAAGCCGCCGTAGCCGTCGGGATCGAGAGGCTCCCGGAAGGGGCCCGTCTCCTCGACCGGAAGGGGCAGGCCGGCCGGATCGAGAATCCCCAGGAGGAGTCGTTTCGGGTCGGCGGCGACGGTGACGTCGGCAAAGGCCTGGAGCGTCGCAGCCCGCGACCAGCCTTCGGCCGTCACGTCACCGAAGGGGATGGGCTGGGGGAGGGAGAGGACTCTTTCGAGAAGCGTCTCGGCCAGATCGGGCCGGGAGGGATGCAGGAGGAGGTAGAGCCCCGGAGTCTCGCCCAGAGGCGAGTGGGCCCTTCCGCCGACGACGGCGACGACGGGCCCGGCGAAAAGGGATTCCCTCTCCTCGCGAGTCAGGTGGAAGAGTCCGTCGAGGAAGGAGGCGATTTCGTCCGCCCCGGCCTCCTCCCCGGCACGGGAAAGGAGGTCCGCGACGCCTCCGAAATCGACGTTCCGCAGGCGGCCGGCCGCGACGACCAGGGGAGAGCCGCCGCCGACGAGGGGCGATATCTCCCCGAGAGGGAGCGAGCCCCCTCTCTCGGCCTCCGTGGCCAGCAGATCCCAGGCGTTGGTCTTCAGCCGGACGAGGCCGTCGCCTCCCTGTCGATCGAAGGCGACCGAAAGGAGAAGGCGGCTCCCCTCGGGCAGAGACCGCGAGGCGAAGAGCGGCTCGGCCTCGACGAGGGCCGAAGACAGGGAGAGGGCGATGTCGACGAGCCCCGCCGGGGGCGCGTCGACAGGATGGCGACACGCCTCATCGCCGGCGGCCTCGACCATGGCCGCCAGGACCTCGGGGGTGGAGGCCGCCAGGAGGAGGGCCCTGCCGCGATCCTCCCAGAGGGCGAAGTAGGTGGCCAGAAGACGTTTCTCGTCCTTCAGGACGCCCAGGGGGCTGACGTGGGGCAGATCGAGCGCAAAGGGCTCCAGGGCCAGGCCGGAGTGGGCCGCCGCCGCCTGAAGGAGCAGGCCCCTGACGAGAGGTTCGGGCTCGCGGGAGGTCACGGCATAGGCCCCCTCGAGACGGGCCGTCCCGTCGCCGGAGAGGGCGAGGCGGACGGCGAAGGGCCCCAGGTGGGACAGGACGTCGCCGAACTTGAGGACCAGAAGGCCCGGAAGAGGATCGTCTCCCTCGAGTCCTCCGGCGAGGGCCTCCAGCGCGGGAGAGGCCCAGGCGCCGAGGGCCGCTCCGTCGGGAGAGCGCAAAGAGACCTCCAGATCGCCCGAGAGGGCCCGGGTCATGAAGAGGGCGGGGTCCGGCGGCCCCTCCCGAAGACGCTGGTGAATCAGGAGCCCGACGAGAAGGGCGGCGACGGCCGCCAGCATCAGCACGGCTTTTTTCATCTTGTGAGACAGGCCTCCCTGCGGAAATGATGGCGCTCCCACTAAAGCACAGTCGCCCTCTCCGGGCAAGACGGGAAGAGACGACGTGACGTCATCGGACAGGGCGTCGTTTCGGGAGGAGACCCAACACCTCACCTTCCCTTCCCTTCCGGACCAGTCTACACCGCTCCTTTCGGCCCCTCAAGATTCCCTCAGGCCAGGACGTCTCCCAGGGCTCCTCGGGCGCCGTCGACCATGAAAAGAATCTCCTCTTCGGAAATGACATAGGGCGGCATGAAGTAGAGGACGTCGCCGAGAGGACGGAGCAGAACGCCCCTTTCAAGGGCCCTGCGGTAGACGGCATGGCCCATGCGGCGCGACCTGTCGAAGGGCCTCTTTTCCGGCCCTTCGACGAGCTCGACGGCCGTCACCATGCCGAGACGGCGGACCTCCCCCACATGACGGTGTCCCTCGAAACGGCTCCGGACAGCCTCTTCGAGGAAGGCTCCCCTGACGGCGTTGGCCTCCAGAACCCCCTCGCCGAAGAGATCGAGGGTCCTGCAGGCCAGGGCACAGGCCAGGGCATTGCCCGTGTAGCTGTGGCTGTGGAGAAAGGCCTTCCCCTCGCCGTAGTCGCCGTAGAAGGCGCCATAGACGTCCTCCGTCGTCACCGTCAGGGAGAGGGGGAGATAGCCCCCGGTGATCCCCTTGGAGACGAGGAGGAAATCGGGCGAGACCGAGGCCTGCTCGCAGGCGAAAAGGGTGCCCGATCGGCCCATGCCGACGGCGATCTCGTCGGCGATGAGATGGACTCTGGCCTCGTCGCAGGCCCTCCGGAGACGGGAGAGATAGGTCGGCGGATACATCTTCATCCCCGCCGCCCCCTGAAGAAGAGGCTCGACGATGACGGCGCAGATCTCCCGGCCCCTTTCGGCGAGACAGGCCTCCATGGCCGAAAAGCAGGGGGCGTCGCAGCCCTGTCGCTCCCTGCCGAAGGGACAGCGGAAGCAGTCCGGCGACGGGACCTTGACCGTCTCCATCAGAAGGGGGCGGAAGACCTCGCCGTAGAGGCCGATCCCCCCCACGGCCAGGGCGCCGAGGGTCTCGCCGTGGTAGCCGTCGGAGAAGGAGAGAAAGAGACGGCGCCCGTCGCCGCGAAGGCGATGGTACTGAAAGCTCATCTTGAGGGCCACCTCGACGGCGGCCGATCCGTTATCGGCGAAAAAGACCCGGCTCAGCCCCGGCGGGGCCAGGGCGACGAGGCGTTCGGCCAGTTCGATGGCCCCTTCGTGGCTGAAGTCGCTGAAGATGCAGTGAGCCACCTTCTCCGCCTGACGGCGGAGGGCCTCGTTGAGGTCCTCGTTGCCGTGGCCGAAGAGGTTGACCCACCAGGAGGAGACGGCGTCGAGACAGCGCCTCCCCTCGACGTCGTAGAGCCAGACGCCCCGGCCGCAGTCGACGATGAAGGGCGGATGGGCCTCGTAGTCTTTCATCTGAGAACAGGGGTGCCAGATGCGGGCCCGATCGCGGCGCTGAAGGTCGTGGACGCTCACGGCTGAAAACTCCTTTCGGACGGACGGCGTCCCAGGCCGAACCACTCGCGGAGCCTGGACGGAAAAAGGACGGCCTCGACGGCGTCGAAGAAGGCTCCCGACGTCGTCCCCTCTTCGACGTGGGGAACGGGGCCCAAGGTCTCAAGGGCCGTGAGTCGGCCGATCTGGAGGACGTTGTCGGCCTCGCAGAGTTCCCCCCTGCCGCCGTTGAGGACGACGGCCTTCAGGGTCAGTCCCTGCGCGGCGGCGAACTGGGCCGAAAGAAGGGTCTCGTTGATCGTCCCCAGACCGGCCCGTCCGACGAGGATCGCCTCAAGGCCGAGGCGGAGGGGGATGTGGACGACGAGAGATCCCCCCTCGTCGAGGGGAACGGCCAGGCCTCCCGCTCCCTCGACGACGAGAAGGTCGTGGCGCCTCAGGAGCTCCCTCCAGGCCCTCTCGACGCCGTCCCACAGGAAGGCCCTTCCTTCGAGACGGGCCGCCAGATGGGGCGAGAGGGGAGGGCCGAAGAGAAAGGGGCACATGAGCTCGACGGCGTCGTCGAGGCCCGTAGCGGCCCGGACGACCTCCACGTCGGGAGCGATTCTTCCCGTCCCGACGGGCTTGAACCACCCGGCGTCGACGCCTCGACGGCGCAGGGCCACGACGAGGGCCGCCGAGAGGGCCGTCTTGCCCACATCCGTCGCCGTTCCCGCCACGAAAAGGGACTTCACGGTGCCGCCTCCAGCCCCAGAGAGACCAGAAGGGCCCTGTCCTTCGCCACGTCGCTTCCCGTCGTCGTCAGATAGTCGCCCGTCAGAAGGCCGTCGACGGGCCCCTTCAGCGCCGCAGCCAGAGCGTCGCCCAGGGCCGATCGTCCTCCGGCGAGACGCAGACGGCTCCGGGGAAGCAGAAAGCGCCAGAGGGCGCAGAGGCGGAGAACGGCGTCGGCCTCCGGCCGGGACCGTCCGGCCAGAGGCGTTCCGGCCAGGGGGTGCAGAAGATTGACGGGAACCGACTCGGGCCCGATCTCGGCGAGTGCCAGGCCGAGATCGAGGCGATCGGCGTCGCTCTCGCCGAGGCCGATGATCCCTCCCGAACAGAGGGATAGCCCCCCCTGGCGGGCGGCGCGCAGCGTCCTCACCTTCTCCCGGAAGGAATGGGAGCCGCAGAGGGAGGGAAAAAAGGACTCCGACGTCTCGAGATTGCAGTGGTAGCGAGAAAGACCGGCCGCCTTGAGGCGTCGGGCCTCCTCGACGTCGATGAGGCCGAAGGAGGCGCAGAGGGAAAGGCCCGTCGCCTTCCCGAGGCGGGCGATGAGATCGAGCCATCGGTCCAGATCCCCGCCGGGCGATCTTCCCGAGGCGACGAGGGAAAAGCGCCTCACGCCCGAGGCCTCGATGGCCCGGGCCCGATCGACGAGGGCCTCGTCGGAAAGGGACGACGGATCCAGGAAAGCCACGCTCCGCGACGACTGGGCGCAGAAGAGGCAATCCTCGCTGCAGCGGGCCGTCCTGACGGAATGGATGGCGCACAAGGAGACGCCCCGGCGGCCGAAGCGGCGGCGCACCTCGGCGGCCCCGGCCAGGAGAGCCTCCGTCGAGGGGCTTTCATAGAGAAAAAGGGCCTCCTCCCGAGAGAGGGAGAGCCCCGCCTCGAGACGGTCGAGGGCGTCGCCGACGGAGGTGATCACGAGGAAAGGGCCCGGGTCCGCAGAAGGGGGACGAGACGGCGCGAGACGGCGGCGACGAGGCCGCAGAGGAGCAGATCGCCGCCGACGCAGAGCAGAAAGCCGTAGGTCAGGGCCCACAGAAGGCCCCGGGGGTCGTCGAGCCAGAAGCGGTAGACGGCCCAGAGCCAGGAGACGCCCCAGAGATAGACGACGGCCAGGCCGGCCAGAGCGGCGCCGAAGGCCCCGGAGAGACGCGCCCCCCACCGTCGGGAGAGGAGGCTCGTCAGAGGGGCGCAAAGACAGAAACCGACGAGATAGCCGAAGGTGGGCTGAAACACGTAGGCCGGACCGCCTCCTCCCGAAAAGAGGGGAAGGCCGGCCAGGCCCAGGGCCACGTAGAGGATCTGAGAGCGGAAGGCCCACCTGGGAGGAAGAAGAAAACCTGCCAGGGCACAGAAAAAAAACTGGAGCGTGAAGGGAACGAAGGGAAGGGGCACGCGAATGAAAGCGCCCACGGCCGTCAGGGCGGCGAAAAGGGCCGCCGCCACGGCGTGGCGCCGATCGGAAAGGACCACGGAAAAACCCCGCTTTCCTCAAGGGATTCGGAACCCGCCCTGCAGGAGCGGGCTCCAAAATAACCGCCCCGGCCCCTCGTGTCAAGTATAAAATAAATAGGTTGACACTAGGGAAAAGAAAAACCGCCGCCCCCGAAGGGGCGACGGTCGGCCAAAGGAGAGGAAGGAAGGGAGACGCCTCGACGTCCCCCGAAGGGCTCAGCCCTTGAGCTGAAGGAGACGACCCTCCTCCTTGGCCTTCTTGGGAAGGCGGAGGGAGACGACGCCGTTCTCGAACTTCGCCTCGGCGCGATCGGCATCGACCTCGGTGGGAAGGCTCAGGCTGTAGTTGACCTCGCTGCGGCGGCGGCAGCAGTGATAGGTCCGTCCCTCCTTCTCGCCCTGGGGCTCCTCGGACTGGCTCTTCCCCTTCAGGACGAGGTGGTCGGGGAAAAGACGGATCTCCACATCTTCGGGGGCGAGGCCGGGCGCGTCGACTTTGACGAAAAGATCGTCGCCCTCCTCGTAGATTTCAATGGGGAGATCCCGTCCGGCGGCGGAGTAGAGATTGCCGAAGCTCCGGAAGAAATCGTCGACCTCGGGGAAGACGGAAAGGGCACTGGGCCTGGACCAGCGGACTAAACTTCTCATGACTCATACCTCCTTGACGGGGTGATTTCGAACTAGATCAAGGATAGTCAAAAGATCAGCTTTAGTCAAACATCAAAAAAGAGCCGGAATCGCCCCTCGTCGCGACAGGGAGAAATTATCGCCGGTTTTGGTCGGCTATCTCCTTTTTCCTCTCTTTTTCGCCTCTTTTACTCCCCCTAGCCTGCGCCTATCCGGAAGGCATCGAAAAGGGTCGAGAAGGAGAAGTTCCCCACGGTCAGGTTGCGGTGCGTCCCCGCCTCGTCCGTGTTGGCCATGCCCTGGCGGAGGGCGGGAGAGGTGATGCCCGTGCGGATGGAAAAGGAGGCCTCGATGTAGGCCGCCAGTTTGTCGCAGGATTTGAGGATCTTCCCGTCCAGGGGGAGCGAGCCCTCCCGTCGGGAGAGATGCTCCAGCTCGTCGAAGGAGAGCCCGCGCCGCTCTTCGCCCGAGGCGAAACGGATCTTGTTCTCGAACTCGTCTTCGGTGAAAAAGCGCAGCTCCTCCTGCCAGTGGAGGGGCAGAAGGGGGTAGATCCGCTCCTCCATGGCCTGACGCTCATACTTTTTGACGAGCTCGTCGAGGCCTTCGATGGAGTTCTTCACCGGTGAGATGATGTCCCGCGTCAGCACCTCGGGCAGGTCATGGAAAAGGCCGCCCAGAAAGCCTCCGACTCGCCTTCGCGGCGAGGCGTCGATTTCGAGGGCCACAAGGTGGAAGAGGATGGCGACGAAGAGAAGGTGTTCGAGGACGGAGGTCTGGGGGATGCGGGGCGTC
The DNA here is from genome assembly GCF_018069705.1 of Aminithiophilus ramosus. GTDB lineage: Bacteria > Synergistota > Synergistia > Synergistales > Aminithiophilaceae > Aminithiophilus > Aminithiophilus ramosus. Next base: position 2,891,218 of record NZ_CP072943.1, read on the forward strand.
TGGGCCCAGCGTTTCTGGAAGCGGAGCTGGCCGACGAGGTCGACGAATTCGTAAACGCCTCTGTTCCTTCCGGCCAGGCCCCTCTGGAGAAGCATCTCCTCCACGGCCGCCAGGTCGCGGTGCTCGTTGATCTGCGACTCGATCTCCTCCCGCGTCTTCTCGATGCCCGATAGGGGACGGCTCAGGTCGTAGACGAGATCGAACTCCCACTGGGTGGCCATGTAGTGGGCTCCCTTGAGAAGGGCCTTTTCCCTGCGCCACCCGTCGGGATCGAGGAGATAGCGCCGGAATCGGCCGAAGAAGTTTCCGGCCAGCCCCGACAGATCGCCTTCGAGCTGGTCGAGGACCCAGAGGTTCACCCTCTCGCCCTGTTCGGCCATCATGCGGTGAAAGACGGGAGGCTTGATGTCGGTGAGGACGATGCGGTGGAGAAGCTCGAAGATCCCCCCCTCCAGCAGGGCCTCTCGGTCGACGGGACGCCCCCGGTCCTCTTCCGTGCGGGCGATGACGTAGGCGATGATCATTTTGTGGGCCTGTTTGGCCATCTCGGTGAACTGGATGGGACGGGGATGGTCGTTCCACCGTTCGATGGTGGAGGCCGAGAAAATCCTTTCGACGAGGGAGGGAGCGATCACCGCGGGTACCTCCTTTGTGCCTTTTCCCCCATAAGGGCCCGGAGCCGCGCCGCTGGGCGGAACCCTCTCTCAGGGAACGGGCCTTTCCGCGACGATCAGGAAGCGATGGAAGAGAAAATCCGCATATCCCCTTTCCTCCATCTCCTCGTTCAAGAGGCAAAGACGTCTGAAATAGCGGTCGACGGAAAAGTCCCCGATCTGCCAGGGAATGCATTTCAGGTAGTAGGCGAGGCTGTAGATGTCGTAGAACCTCATTTTACCGATATATTCATCGCATTTTGAAATTTTGAATCCGGCATCGAGAAGGCTCTCCTTCGCCTCGAGCAGGCACCAGCCGTAATCGTCGGGCAGCGGCGCGCCGAGCGATGCGTTGATGTCCAGCCCGTTCATGCCGCCGACCTGCTGCGTGACGAATCTCGCCGGCTCTCGCGCGACCCTGGCGACTTCCCGGGCGGAAAAGGACTCGTGTCGGTTGATCACCAGGTCGAAAGAGCGGCTCTCGAAGGGAAGGACATCGCCATCGGCGATCTCGGCGACCCGGACGTTTTTCCGGCTCAGGCGCTCCCTCGCGATGGGGACGTTGGGGGCATACCCCTCCGTCGCGCAGGCGATCGGAGGCAGGAGGGGCAGGGAATCGAGGAATTCGCCGCCTCCCGTTCCCATGTCCAGGAGGGCGTCGGCGCACGCCAGGGCCTCCGTAACGATCCGACGGTAACTCCAGGGCAGGGGATCTTCGATCACCCTGTCGCGAATGCGGGAGAAATCCCATCCCGAAAAGGGCTGGGCATATTCGGCTTCAAGCGCCGCGTGGAATTCCCGCTCGGTCACGCCTGCCATCTCCTCTCTTCCTCCGCCGGGACGGTCTCTGGGATGGCCGCACCGCCAGGTGTTCGAGGCCACCGGTACCTGCGGCGTCTCATGCCGCAATCCTACACAAAACACCGGGACAGGGCAAGGTTCGTCGGCCCCGCCGAGGCCCCACGAAAAGGGGGGAACGGCCCCTTCCCGGTCATCCGACCGACAGGCGGCCTCGGCTTGCCTCGTGAATCGATCCCTCCTCCGCCCCTTTCCTCGACGCGCGGCAGGCCTTCCTCCCGAAGGCAAGGGCTTGAAAAAGGGGGCCGCTCAGGCAGGGAAGAAGGCCGTGACGACGAGGCTCATGCCCATGAGGAGAAGGAGCCCCAGGGCCACGGCGCGGAAGACCCTTTCGGGAAGGCGGCGGGCCAGCCGCAGCCCCAGCCAGGTCCCGGCGAGGAGGGCCGGCAGGCTCGCCGCCGCCAGCAGGAGCAGGGGACCGTCGAAGAGCCCCCGCAGGAGGAAGAGCAGCGACGTGACGACGTTGAGGCTGAGGAAATAGGCGGCCAGAGTGGCTCGGAAGGCCTCCTTCCCCACCTCCTGGTTCGCCAGGAAAAGGATGACCGGCGGCCCGCTCATGGAGAGGCTGCCGTTGAGGATGCCGCTGAGAAGGCCGACGCCAAAAAGCGTCCCCCGCCCGGGCGTAAGGGGACGGCGAAAGCCGAAGGAAAGGGCCAGGGCCGATCCCGTCACGAAGAGACCGGCGACGAGGCGAAAAAGAGAGGCCGGCAGAAGGGCAAGGGCCGCCATCCCCAGGGGAAGGCCCGAGACGCCTCCCAGAAGGAGGCCCAGGACCGTCGCCCCCGTGGCGTGACGTCGGCTCTCGCCGAAGAGGAGGCCGTTCATGGCCAGACTGAGGAGGACCAGGAGGGGAACGACGACGTGGCGAGGGAAGAAAGGAAGCAGAAGGAGAACGGCGAAAAGGGAGAAGCCGAATCCCGAGCAGCCCTGGAGAAGGCTGCCGAAAAAGACGGGACCGACCGCGTGCAGGACCTCCAGGATGGAAAACCTCCCCCTTCTCCCCCGCCGCTTTCGGGTTCTTTCCGGCGGCAACGATCCGCGCCGCAGAGCCGACGGGGCCTTACGTCCTTATTGTAGCCCCAGGGCTCGCTGGGGGCACTCCTCCTTTTTCCTGCCGACGGCGACGCTCGACGGAAAAGGCCTCTCCCGCTTCGGACTTCCGATATTTCAGCAAAGACTTTGACAAAGCCCGTCAACGAAGCCATTGTCTGCTACAATGCTCTGTAAAAGTTCATCCTACTCTTTTGGAGGCGATTGACGTGAAAAAAAGTTTATCGGCGCTTTTCATCCTGGCATTCTGCATCTTCTCCCTGCCCGTCGCCGGCCAAGCCGCGATGACCATCAAGATCGGCCACGTCCTCAACACCGACCACTCCTGGAACACCTGCCTTCTGGGACTGGCCGAGGACGTGAAGAACGCCACGGAGGGACGGGTCCTCATTCAGGTCTACCCCAGCAGCCAGCTGGGAAACGAGAAGGACCTCATCGAAGGCCTTACCCTTCAGACCGTCGACGGAGGGCTCATCGGCGGCGGTTCCTTCCAGTCCATCGAACCCAAGCTGGGCATCGAGGCTCTTCCCTACGCCTGGCCGACTCACGAGGCCGCCTACCGCGCCCTCGACGGGGAGCTGGGCGATCGCCTGCTCAAGCTTCTGGCCGATAAGGGCGTCGTGGGGCTCTCCTGGTGGGAGAACGGCTTCCGCCATCTGACGAACAGCAAGAAGCCCATCGTCGTTCCCGCCGACCTCCAGGGGATGAAGATCCGCGTCACGCCCGACAAGATGCGTCTCGACACCTTCGAGACGCTGGGCGCCTCTCCTATGCCCATCAACTTCGGGGAACTTTACACGGCTCTTCAGCAGGGCGTCGTCGACGGCCAGGAAAACCCCTTCGCCATCATCTATTCCAGCGCCTTCTACGAGGTCCAGAAGTACCTCTCCCTGTCGGGCCATATCTGGGGATCGGCCCTCCTCTGCGTCAACCCCTCGGTCTGGGCCAAGCTCTCCCCTCAGGATCAGGCGACGGTGCGCGAGCTGGCCGCCAAGTGGCGCGACGAACAGCGCCGTCAGACAATCGCCCAGGAGGAGGAGTTCCTGGCCAAGCTCAAGGAAAAGGGCATGGAAATCAACGAAGTCGATAAAGGAGCTTTCCAGGCGGCCGTTCAGGAGGTCTGGGGACGTTACGAGGATGTCTTCGGCGCCGACCTGCTCGACCTGGTCCGGAAATACGGGCATTAACCCGGCTCCATGACAACCCGAAAGAAAAACGGTCTCGAGAGGGCCCTGCGCCCTCTCGAGATTCTGCTCACTCTGGCCCTCATCGGCGTCTTTTTCGAGGTCATCCTGGAAGTCTCCTTCCGTTACCTCCTCCATCGCCCCCTGGCCTGGGGAAGCGAGTTTTCCCAGACGGTCCTCGTCTGGATCACCTTCGTCGGATCGGCCCTGGCCCTCTTCCGGGGGGAGCACATGTCCGTCAACCTGGTCATGAACTGCGTCCGATCGCCGAGGAAACGGCTTGTCCTTCAGATCATCGGCGGTCTGTCCGTTCTCGCCTTCCTTGTCATCGCCTTCCACGGAGGCATCCAGGTCACCCAGAGGACGTGGACGATGAAGACGACGGCCCTCCAGATGCCGGCCGGCATCCTCTACCTGGCCTTCCCCGTCGGCTGTCTCATCATGGTCCCCGCCGTTCTCCGCGACCTCTACCTGAAAATCCGCAAGGAGTGAGCCCCTCATGCTGACCCTCATGGGCGTCCTCTCCATAGCCATCCTGCTGGGCATTCCCATCGCTTTCGCCATCGCCCTTTCCGGAACGGCCTACCTGCTCTTCGAATCGACGGTGCCCGTTCTCGTCGTCGCCCAGAGGATGGTCGTCGGCGTCGACTCCTTCACCCTTCTGGCCATCCCTCTCTTCCTTCTGGCGGGAGCCCTCATGGCCGAGGGCGACATCACGCCCCGCATCATGCGCTTCGCCTCCAGCCTGGTCGGCCACATCCCCGGCGGCCTTGCCATGGTCATGATCGTCTCCTGCATGCTCTTCGGGGCCATCTCCGGATCGGGGGTGGCCGACGTGGCCGCCATCGGCTCCATCATGCTTCCGGCCATGAAAAACCAGGGCTACAAAGTGCCCTTCAGCGCCGCCCTTCTGGGCTGCGCCGGCTCTCTGGGGACGATCATCCCCCCCAGCATCGTCATGGTCGTTCTCGGCGTCAGCATGGGAACGTCCATCGGCAAGCTCTTTCTGGGCGGGATCATCCCCGGCCTGCTCACCGGCGGCGCCCTCATGCTCATCTCCTATCTCTTCGCCATCAAGGACAGGTACCCGCGCATGGCGCGCGCCTCGGCCAGAGAGGTTTTCGACGCCTTCCGAGGCGCCATCCTGCCTCTGATGACGCCGGCCATCATCATCGGAGGCATCCTGGAGGGCATCTTCACCGCCACGGAGGCAGGGGCCGTCGCGGCCCTCTACGCCCTGGTCCTCTCCGTTTTCGTCTACCGCAAGGTCACCTGGCGCCGCGTTCTGGAGATCGCCTTCGACGTGGCCCGCACGAGCGCCGTCGTCCTTTTCATCATCTCCGCCGCCAACCTTTTCGGCTGGGTCCTGACGGCGGAGGACATCCCCCAGAAGGTGGCCTCGGCCATCCTCGCCCTTTCCGACAACTACTGGGTCATTCTTCTGCTCTTCAACCTTCTTCTGCTGGTGCTGGGAATGTTCATGGAGACCATCGCCATCGTCATCATCCTCATTCCCATCTTCTTCCCCATCATGCAGCAGCTGGGCGTCGACCCCGTCCATCTGGGCGTCATGATCTGCGTCAATCTGGCCATCGGCGCCAACACGCCGCCGCTGGGAATCGACCTGATTACGGCCTGCAAGGTCGCCGATATTCCCTACGAGGATTCTTTCCGCTACATCTTTCCCTTCCTGGCGGCCATGGCCTTCGCCCTGATCCTGATCCTCTTCTTCCCGGCCCTCGTCACGTTCATTCCCAACCACGTTTTCTCCTGATCGACAAAGGGGCGGCCCGAAGGCCGCCCCTTTCATTTCCGCGCCACGACGGCGAAAAAGATCAACGCTCCCTTTCCCGTGTTCCGGAGGCCGTGCGAACTTCCCCTCTGCGTGACGAAAAGGTCGCCCGGCCCGACAGGACAGGAGCCCTCGTCGGAGAGAAAGATCCCCTCCCCGGAAAGGATGGCGTAGACCTCCTCGTCGTCGTCGTGCCGGTGAAAGCCGACGGAGCTCCCCGGCTCCAGCTCGATCCGCGCCGCCAGCGTCACGGCGCCCTCTCCTCCCGCCAGGGGAGCGGGAAACAACGTGGCGCGTCCCTCTCCGCCACGAAGCTTTTCCCCGACGACGCCCTCTTTCGACTGCCCGATCGAGGCCATAAACCTCCTCCTCCTTTCGCTTTCCTCTACTCCTTTTCCCTCCAGGTCAGCAGCCGCGACGAATTGACGATGACGGCGACGGACCCCACGTTGTGCACCAAAGCTCCCGTGACGGGGCTGAGAAGGCCCGAAACGGCCAGGGAGACCAGGACGTCGGCCCTCACATCGAAGGCCGTCACAAGGCCGACGACGGCTCCCCTCACGATGGGAGCGCCGCAGAGGACGATGGCGATCCAGGCCGGATCGAAGGGAAGAGGGTCTACGCGGAAAAAACTCGCCGCCAGGGCGGGAAGGGAAACGGAGAGGAACAGGAGGGTCCTCCTCTCCTCGTCTTTCAGAAATCGCATCCGTCGATGACGCTCCTCTCCATGTCGTCTGTCGGGCCCCGCCTCGGGAGCGGCGAGACCCGGCCCGGTTCAGTGGTGGCAGTGGCCGCCGCAGCCGCAGCCCGTCGGGGCGGGGCGAAAACGACGGCGCAGGGCGGGCAGGGCCGCGGCGACGAGAAGCAGCGCGGCGGGAAGGCCGATCCAGAGGGGCAGGACCTCCGAGGCGGTCCCGAGAGTGGCCGTCGCCGTCCGACCCCATAGGGAGTAGAGACCGTCGACGGCGAGACCGAAGGCGAAGGCGACGGCGGCGATGGCCCCGAGATAGACGGCGACGAAGCGTCTGCCGTAGGTGCGAAGCAGCACCGACAGAGAGGCCAGGTTCGTCGCCGGACCGGCCAGGAGGAAGACCAGGGCGGCACCGGGAGAGACGCCCTTGAGGATCAGCGCCGCCGCCAGGGGCGTCGACGACGTGGCGCAGACATAGAGGGGCACGCCGACGACGAACATGACGGCCATGGAGAGAGGACCGCCGCCGAGGAATCGCCCCAGAAAGTCGTCGGGGATGAAGGCCGCCACGGCTCCCGAGAGGAGGACGCCGACGAAGAAGGCCCCGGCCATGTCGGCCCAGAGCTCGCCGAAGGCGTAGCGGACCCCCGAGGCCAGGCTCTCCCGACGGAACGCCTTCCCCTCGGCGGGAGCCGTCGCCGCCTCGGGCAGATCTTGGGTGAAGTTGATCGTCAGGCCCGCCGCGGCGGCGGAGACGAAGGCCGCCAGAGGCCGGGCGAGGGCCAGAAGCGGGTCGAGAAGGGCGTAGCTGACGGCGATGGAGTCGACGCCCGACTCGGGCGTGGCGATGAGAAAGGAGGCGACGGCTCCCGGCGTGGCGCCCTGGCGCCCCAGGGACTGGGCCACGGGCAAAACGCCGCAGGAACAGAGGGGCATGGGAACGCCGACGAGGGCCGCCTTGAAGACCGAGGCCACTCTCCCCCGCCCCAGGGTACGGCTCACCGTCTCGGGACGGAGAAGGACCTTGAGCAGTCCGGCGACGACGAGGCCGAAGACCATGAAGGGAGCGGCGGCAAGGAACATGGAAAAGGAGCTGCGGAGCAGTTCTTCGAGGAATTTCATCGGGCCGACCTTCCTTCGCTGTGGGCCTGGTGCTCCAGGCCGATTTTCAGGATCGCCTCGACGTGATCGTCGTCGAGGGAGTAGAAGAGCATCTGCCCCTGGCGGCGACGCCGGACCAGGGCCAACTGGCGGAGATGACGAAGGTGATGGGAGATGGCCGACTCGCTGGCCCCCAGGAACTGGGCCAGGTGGCCGACGCACATCTCACCGCCCATGAGGGCCAGGAGGAGGCGGAGCCGGGTCGGGTCGCCGAGGGCCTTGAACATGCGGGCCAGGCTCTCGGCCTGAGGCCCTTCGGGCATGAGGGCCTGCGCCCTGGCCGTCCAGTCGGTGCGGCCGCAGCAGGTCGCCGAAGGGAAGGAGGACAGCTCTTCCGACGAGACGTCGTCGGGCGGAACGGTACGGGTCATCGATCTCCCTCCTTATATATTTGAACATATAATCATATATCGAAATTTGTTTGTCAAGAGCTCCCGCGTCCCGCGTCCTCGGGCTCTTCAAAAGGAACTCCGTCGGGTCCGCCGATTCGAGGTCCCCTCACCGATTCAGGTTCAAGGCAGAGGCCTAAGCCCCCCAGCCGTTTCACGGCAGAGCCGGGACCGCTACCCCTCTCCGTTTGCCGATTCGATCGTCTCCGCGCCACAGGCAGAGGTCGTCCGGCCACGGAACGCTCCGAGCGTCGAGGGGCTTGCACCGGATCAGCGGACCCCGGCCAGGTTGTCTCCGACGGACCCCTTGGGGTCGCCTCGATCGTCGTCCTTTCGAGGGACCGATCTTGAGGCTCTCCCCCTTTTCAGCCCCTCTCGGCGACCTCGGAAGAGCGTTTTCACCTCCGTCTCCTTAGACTTTTACCTTTTCGTGACCGTGACGGAAGAGCGGGGAAAGGGCCTCGCCCTAAACTGGCATCGGCGCCCCTCGGCCACAAGGCTCCGCTGAGAAAGGAGAAAGACCATGACCGTCAGGACTCGGCTCTGGATGCTCGTTTCCGTCTTCATCGTCGTCACCTCGGGCCTCTGCCTGAGCGCCTACCTCAAGGGAGGGGCCGTCATCGAAGAGGCCGTCAACCGATTGGGGATCGACAAGGCCCGCTCGACGGCCCTATCTGTGGAACGCTATCTCGATAGGATCGACCTTCTCGTCGAGACCGTCGGTCTGGGACTGGCCGGCAACTGGCCCGAAAAGCTCGATGACGAGGCCGCAGGCCACATCGAAGCGACGCTGGCGACCCACCTCGACAAGAGCGGGCTCGCCCTGGGCGTCCAAGATCTCTTCTTCGCCGCAGCCAGAGGCAGAACCTTCATCGCCGCCGCGGGCCGAGAGAACCCCGAGAACCCCAAAGAACTGCCCTGGTATCAGGCGGCCATCGACGCCGGCCACGGGACCCTCTCCCCGCCCCGCCGCGACGCCGTCACGGGAGAGCTCGTCGTGACCGTGTCGGCCCCTCTCTTCAACAGCCGTCGGATGCTGCTGGGCGTCCTGGGAGCCGACGTGGGCCTGAAGCGACTCGAGGCCCTCCTGGAGGGAGAGAAGGTGCTCGGCTGCGGCTCAAGTCTCCTTCTCGACGGGAGCGGACGCTTCGTCGTCGCCGCCCGCCAGGACTGGCCCATGGAGGAGAACATCCTCGTCCCCTCCGAACGGATCCCGGCCGAGCTGGCCGAGCTGGGGCAGAAGGTCCTCGCCGAAAGGGAGGGGATGGGCGATTTCGTCCTCGACGGCCAGAGGGAACGCCTCTTCTACGGCTATACGCGCTTCGGCTACATCGTGGCTCTCGAGTTCCCTCTGACGACGATCGGAGAGATGGCCGGGACCTTCACCCGTTCCCTGATCCTGTTGGGCACGGGAGCCCTTCTCCTCGTCCTGGCCCTCGTCGTCCCGACGACGCTCCGTCTCGGCCGAGGGCTGACATCGCTCCAGTCGGGAACGGAGCGCCTCGCCGAGGGAGATCTGACCGTCTCTTTCGACGAAAGCGCCTCCGACGAAATGGGGACGATGGGGAAACTCCTGACGGCAATGACGGGCCGTTTCGCCCTCTCGCTCCGACAGACGCGGACCCTCATGGAAGAGGCCTCCCTTCTGGCCTTCGGCCTCGTCGGCGAGGCCGAAGGCTCCCGCTCGGCGGCCCTGCGGACGGCCGAAGCCCTCGACGAGGCCTCGGCCAGGCTCCAGGACAGCGTCTCGGCCCTCGAAGAGATCAACGCCGGCGTCGAGGAGACGGCGGGAGGAACGGCCGAGGCGGCTCAACTGGCCTCCCGCTGCGCCGCCGGAGCGGAGAAGACCCTCTCCGTCGTTCGAGAGGGGATCGAATCCGTCGAGGCGCTGCTCCAGGGTCTCGACGAGGCCACGGGGCGCAGCGAGGCGAGCAGTCTCCGCATCGAGACGCTGCAGCAGGCCATCGCCTCCGTCTCGCGTTTCGCCGGAACGATCGCCACCATCGCCGATCAGACGAACCTTCTGGCCCTCAACGCGGCCATCGAGGCGGCCCGGGCCGGAGAGGCCGGACGGGGCTTCGCCGTCGTCGCCCGCTCCGTGCGGGACCTTTCGGAGGCGTCGGGTCGGGCCGCCGGGGAGATCCAGGCGCTGACGAAGGAACTTCGGGAGGAGTCCCTTCTGAGCCTGAAGGAGGCCCAGGAGGCCCGCGATTCCCTGCGGCAGATCGCCTCAGGCGCGGACAAGACGCGATCGGACCTGCACGGCGGACGGCGCGAAGTGGAGGCCATCGCCGCGGCGACGGGCGAGATCGCCGCCCTGGTCCAGCAGCAGGCCGCCGCCGCCCAGCAGATGACGGTCTCTCTCGGCGAGGCCGTGGGAGGGGCCACGACGGCCACGGAACGCATCGAGATCCTCCGCCGCGTCACGGAAGAGACGCGCGACGGGGCCGCCAGGACGGCCGCGGCGGCGGAGGAGATGGGGGCCAAGGCCTTCCAGGTTCGCGAGGCCTTCGACCGCTTCCGCCTTCCCGAGGAGAGGCCCCGACCGACCGAGGACGACGGAGAAGAGGCGCTGCCCGACGAAGCCGCCGTCCCCGCCGCCCTGCCGTCCAAGTCGGCGGTGGAGACGCCCCGACCGGTCAAGGTCGCCCTGGGACGCTGCTGAACGGAAACCGGCGGCAGGAGGGGGGAGAGGGACGATGTCCCTCTCCCCCCTCCTGCCGCCGAAAGGGCCTTTACATACGCTCGGCAAATCCGGCCTCCGGGCCCCCTCTTTTCTGAAAACATCGTCCATTTCCGATGGCAGGGCGCAAACTCAACGGGATCATCAGGGCAAACTCCGCCGATCCGCGGCAACGTTCTTTGGCCCTCCGCCGCCTCGTGCCCGTGCAAGAACGTTTCCGTCCCTTTCCACCTGCGGATCGGGCTCATAAGGAACAGTTCCGCGGAGAAACGGCCTGTCACTCTTGCGACACGATGGCCCTTATGCCCGACACCAGCACGTTGAAACTCCTCGAACAGTTCCCCTCCAGGCTCAAGTGGGGCCCGATGGCCCGAGACCCCGCTATTTTCTGATACCTGTTTTTCGTCAATTTTTCGAGCTCTCCCGATGGGCTTCCCAGTTGATCGGGAGAGCGGAACTTTCTCTTCTGCTGCTGCCTCCCGATTCCCCCGACGTCGAGCCCCTTCTCCACGGCAGCCAGATCGCCCAGGTAGAAACTCTCCAGCTCGCGGCAGGCGATGCGGACCAGGGCATGCTCTTTCCCCGCCTGGCGGCAGAGCTTCGCAAGTCCCTCCTTGATGACCCGGCAGTCACCCGAATCCTGATCGCGCATGACCACGAAGGCCGAGTCAGGCTCCCGCCAGCCCTTGAGCCTCTTCTCCAGGTTCTTCTCCAGATCCTGCTTCCCCTGAAAAGTGACGTATCGGACGGCGACCCCGCAGGGAAGGAACCGAGGCAGAAGTCCCTGGAGCATCTCCTTGGCCGAAGGCTCTTCGAGGAAGGAGACGATCGCCTTCACCATGGATCGGCGTCCTCGAAAAAGCCCTGGCTCCAGAGATAGCCCATCTGATCGCCCTCTGCCATGTAGGCCGCCAGCTGTGCGTCATCCCTCGCACGAAAGATCCGGGTATACCCCTCTTTCTTGGCCAGCCAGAAGACCTCGTCGAGCCTCACGGCGTTGAGGAAATCGGGGGAATGGGTGGAGACGAAGACCTGGCCGCCTCGCTCGGCATAGGCCCGGAACTCCTCGGCCAGCTCCCCGAGGAGCTTCGGGTAGAGCTGATTTTCCGGCTCCTCCACGCAGAGCAGAGGGTGGGGCTTGGGGTCGTAGAGAAGCGTGAGGTAGGCCAGCATCTTGATCGTCCCGTCGGAGACATGACGGGCCAGGAAGGGATCCTCAAAGGCTCCGTCCTGAAATTTGAGGAGAAGCCGCCCCTCCTCGGTCACTTTGGGCTGCACGTCGGTCACGCCGGGAACGCGCCGCTTCAGACTCTCCAGAATCCTTTCGAAGACGGCCCGTTCGTTGTTGTAGAGGTATTCGATGACCTGAGAGAGGTTCTCTCCCTCTCGGGAAAGGTGCTCGGAGTAGCCCGTTTCCTGCTCGGGACGGGCCTTGCTGATGTGAAAATCGGAGAGGTGCCAGTTTTCTATGAAATCGCCCAGTGCCATCACGGCGGGAAAACGCTCGAACTGGGCCAGTCCCTTGACGGCAAGGATGTCGGGCGCCTTGAGGTTCTGCGTCTCCCGGTTCAACTCGCTCACGTCCGACACCGAATCGAGCTCGTTGGTGACGGCCGATCCCCGGCCTTCGGAGAAGTCGAGAAAATGCCAGGGGCGGCCGCTGCTGCCTCGCCGGTACTTGAGGATCTCCTTTTCGACGACGGCCCGGCCCTCCTTCTCGCCGATCTGGAGGAAATAGGTCGTCAGAGGGCCACCGGGTCTGACGCGGAACTTCAGCTCGATTTCCATGGGCCCCTCCGCGTTGCGGCTTCGCACCTCCTTGAAGCCTCGGGCGCCGCCCAGACGGGAAAGGGCCGCGTTGACATTGTTCGTCATGGCGTCACGGAGAAAATCGAAGAGTTTGAAGATCGTCGACTTGCCCGTTCCGTTGGCGCCGACGATGACGCAGAAATTCGGCAGGTCGGCCATTTCGGCCTCTCGGAAGGACTTGAAATTCTTCAACCGGATGGCCTCGATTTTCATCGTTCGCCTCCTCTCTCTCCGACGCCGTCCCTCACGAAGGAGAAACGGACCCTTCCCTGTCCCGCTTGCGGCCCCGACGCGTCGTCGGCAGTTCCCGAAGGGGAACGTCCCGATTTCGCCTCTGCCGACGAGCCGCACCGCAAAAGGAGCGACCACGCCCCTCAAGCGACGGCCCCGGGAATGAACGCTCTTCATCTTCGATCAACCTTACTGCGGGGGGAAGGCCACCGTCAACAACGAGGGCCGGATTGCGTCTCCGGCGGCCCTTCCGGGAAGGGGGCGAGGCCGGAAGAGGGGGAAAGACAGGGCGCCTTATCGGTGGCCCTAAGGCCGCCGCGCAGACTCGAGGGGAGGTCGCCGACTCCCGTCGGCGACCTCCCCTCGGGTCTGCGGATCGACGGGGCCCTCCGCCCCCTAGCGTCCCCGGCGGGATCGGGTCCGCTCGAGCACGGCCAGGCCGAGGCGAAGATGGGCCGCCATGAGGCGGCAGGCCTCTTCCCCGTCCCCTCGTTTCAGGGCCGCGACGATCCGGCCGTGTTCGACGTCGCTGGAGGCCTCCTCTTCGGCCGGGGCGGGAAAGAGGAGGTGGTAGACGGCCGTCCGGGCCAGCAGGGGGGCCAGCGTCTCGGCGAGGACGGCGTTGCCTCCCGATCGGGCCAGAAGGAGATGGAAGTCGGCGACGCCGCCGAAGAGCGACGGGGTTTTTTTCGCCTCCCACCCGAGAGAGGCGTCCAGTTCGGCCAGGGCGACGGGGTCGGGATGGGCGACGGCCCGTCGGACGGCCAGGAGTTCGAGGTTGATCCTGACCTCGTAGGCCCCACGGATCTCCTCGATGGAGGGGTCGCGAAGGCGGGCGCCGCCGCCGGGCAGCAGAAGGGCGATGCCCTCGGCGGCAAGGCGCTTGAGGGCCTCCCGGACCGGAGTCCGGCTGACGCCGAGCCTTTCGGCGAGGGGCAGGGCGGCAAGGCGTTCGCCGGGACCGATCTGCCCCTCCCTGACGAGGCCGACGATGGCCTCGTAGGCCCTGGCGTCGGCCGAACGGTCGTCGAGGGCCACTAGAGTCCCGAGGCCTCCAGCCTGCGCAGGAAGGCCGATATGCGGTCCAAGCCCTGGCGGAGCATGACGGGATCGAAGGCGTAGCCGATGCGGAACCAGCGGTCCCGGTCGAAGGCGCTTCCCGGGACGATGAAGGTGCCGTCGCCCTCGAAGAGCCTCCGGCAGAAGGTCTCCGACGGGAGGTCGTAGTCGTAGCGGATGAAGGCCGTCGTCCCCGCCTTGGGGGGAACCCAGTCGAGGCGGGCCTCGCCGTCGACCCATTCCCGGAGAACGGCGGCGCTCCGGCGGACGATGGAGAGATTGCGCTCCAGCAGCGCCTCCCGCGCCTCGAGGGCGACCGATCCGAGAAGGTCGTCGATGCGGCCGCAGCTGATGGTGGTGTAGTCGCGACGGGAGAAGCATCGGGCGATGAAGTCGGCGGGGCCGACGATCCAGCCCAGGCGAAGGCCCGCCAGGGAATAGGTCTTGGAGAGGCTTCCCGTGCTGATGCCTTTTTCGTAGAGGTCGGCCACGGAGGGGATGTCCAGGCCGGGCTCGTGGACGAGCCCCCGGTAGACTTCGTCGCAGTGGATCCAGGCGCCGACGGAGCGGGCCACGTCGACGACGGCCTCGAGAAGGGGGCCTTCCATGAGGGCTCCCGTGGGGTTGTTGGGGTTGTTGATGCAGATGAGGCGCGTCTTTTCCGAGACGAGGGCTTTCAGCCTCTCCACGTCGGGGAGGAAGGCCCCTTCGGGCTCGAGGGGAAGGAGCTTCACCGTGGCGCCGAAGGATTCGGGGATGGAGGTGAGCTGCTGGTAGGTGGGCCAGACGGAGACGACTTCGTCGCCGGCCTCGACGAGGGTGTAGAGGGAGAGGAAGTTGGCCGCCGCCCCTCCGTTCATGATGAGGACGTTGTCGCGACTCTGGCGCGCGTAGAGTCCGGCCACGAGATCCCGCAGGCGGTCGCTGCCGGGGATGTCGCCGTAGGAGAGGCGCAGGGACCGGATCTGTTCGAGAAGCGGCTCCTTCCGTCCCGACAGATCGAGAAGGGCCTCGACGGTGAGGGAGTCGACACAGGTCTCGGCGATGTTGGCGACGGCGTCGTTTTCGTAGGTGTTCATCCACTCTTCGACGCCGAAGGGTCTGATTTTCATCGTGCGGAACCTCCTTGTCCTTTGCCGCCCCGGCGGAGGAGGATCTCCACGAGACGGTCGTCGTCGACGTTGCCGCCGGAGATGACGAGGCCCACCTTCTTCCCCGCCAGGTCGAGACGGCCCGAGAGGAGGGCCGCCACCACGGTGGCCGCTCCTCCCTCGATGACTTCGTGATGGTGGCGGTGAACGAAGGCCATGGCCGATTCCAGGGCCTCTTCCGAGGCGGCGGCGAGGCCGTCGAGGCGGTCTTTGAGGTATTCGAAAAGAAGCGGCGAGGCTCCGCCGCAGAGGGCATCGGCCACGGTCTCCTTTTCGCTGACGGGGAGGACCTTCCCGGCGCGGAAGGCCTCGGGCCAGGAGGGGTTGGCCTCGGCATGGGTGCCGTAGATCCCGATGGAGGGACTGAGCCCTTTGGCCGCGGCCGTGACGCCCGAGATGAGCCCCCCTCCGCTGATGGGGCAGAGGATCACGTCCAGATCGGGCTCGTCTTCGAGCATCTCCAGGGCCAGGGTGCCCTGGCCGGAGACGATCTGAAGGTCCTCGAAGGCCGAGACGTAGGTGAGGCCCTCTTCGTCGCGAAGACGGAAGGATTCGGCCTCTGCGTCGTCGTAGACGGCGCCGACGACGCGCAGGTCGACGAAGGGACCTCCGTAGTTTCGGATGGCCTGCCGCTTCGTCTCGGGACAGGCGCCGGGGACGCAGATGACGGCGCGCGTCTCGAGGATCCGGGCCGCCGTGGCCAGTCCCTGGGCGTGGTTGCCGCTGGAGGCGGTGACGACGCCCCGGGCGCGCTCCGCCTCGGAGAGGGAGAACATCTTGTTGAGGGCGCCGCGGATCTTGAAGGAGCGGCATTTCTGCCGGTTTTCCCACTTGACGTAGACGGAGGCTCCGCAGGCCTCGCTCAGAGGATAGGAATATTCCAGGGGCGTCCTGTAGATTCTTCCCCGGAGGAAACGGGCCGCCCTGAGGACGTCGATCAGTCTGGGCTCGATTTTCACGGTTCTTCACCCTTTCTTTCCGCTGTTCCGGCGATCTCCATGAGGTCGTTGAGAACGCCGTAGGCCGTGTCCATCACTTCGGGCCCCTCCTGGGTCAGGACAAGGGGATGCATGAGGTCCGTCTCGATTCTCAGGATGGCGCCGTAGGCATCGACGAGGGAGAAGGGATCGTCGGCGGCCACCTCTTCGACGGCGACGGACGTTTGGATCGCTCCTTCCCGACGACAGGCCCGGCAGACGAGTTTAAGGCGCCGTCCTGCGGCAAGGGCTCTGCGGACCTCGCCGACGGAAACCGATCCGATTCCCCTTCGTTCGACGTCGAAGGGCGTCACGTCGGCCTCCATGAGAACGTTGGCCAGGGCGGCCGTTTTGGCGGCGCCGTCCCAGCCGTCGACGTCGTGGGAGGGATCGGCCTCGGCGATGCCCGCGGCCTGTGCGGCGGCGATGCCCTCTTCCAGGGAGCCGCCCCGTTCCATGTGACAGAGGATGGCGTTCGTCGTCCCGTTGAGGATCCCTGCGAAGGCCTCGACGCGGCAGCCTCGAAGGGCCACTCGGGCCATGTTGAAGAGAGGGGCCCCATCCATGACGGACGACTCGAAGAGGAAGCGGACGCCCTGTGTCTCGGCCAGGGCGGCCAGCTTTCTGTAGGCGAAGGCCACGGGCCCCTTGTTGGCCGTCACGACATGACGGCCCCGGGCAAGGGCCGAGGCGATGTGAGAGACGGCAGGTTCACCCCTTGCCTCGATGGCGAGGGGCGAGAGTTCGACGAGGACGTCGTAGTCGAGGTTTCGGCTGGCCTCCAGAGGCGTCATGTCCGTCCGGAGGGGATGACGGGCGTCGAAGCGGCCTGTGGCCTCCAGCTCGGCCCTGGCCCGGGCGAGATCGACGGCCCCGGCCAGGGAACCCCGGCTGGCGGTGAAAAGGCCGACGACCTCGACGGGAAAGGTTCCCCGCCGGGAAGGCCACCCCTCGTCGGTGACGATGGCGGCAAGTCTGCGGGCCACGTTGCCGAAGCCCAGGAAGAGAATTTTCATCTCCGTCTTCCCCCTTTCCGTCAGTCTCTCATCGCCTCCCGCACGGCTTTCGACAGAGAGGCCAGACCGTCCTCGAGCTCCTCTTCGAGGGGCCAGCCGTAGCCGATGCGCATGTGGCGTCGATCCATCTCGAACCAGTGGCCGGGCCCCACGTAGGTGCCGTATTTCTCGTTGAGGATCCGGTAGAAGGCGTCGATGTCGACGGGCAGGTCCGGACGGATCCGGGGAAAGCAGACGCAGCCGCCGGCAGGTCGGACCCATTCGAAATGGCCCTCGCCCTCCATCCACGTCCTGACGCGGTCGAAGGCTCTGGCGATGCGCCCGTCGTTTTCGGGAAGCCACGTCCGACGCTGCGCGAGGGCATGGAAGGCCACGGTCTCATCGAGGACGCTGCCGCAGATGCCGATCTGCTCCTTGCCGCAGAGGAACCGTTCCATCAGCTCCCGGTTCCGGCAGGCGATCCACCCCGTGCGGATGCCCGGAATGCCGTAGGTTTTCGAGAGGGAGGAAACGCTGACGACGCGGTCGCTGAGGGAGGCAGCCACGGGAAGGGGACGGCCGAAGGCCATTTCCCTGTAGGTCTCGTCGAGAAGCAGGAGAGAGCCTCGGCTCTCCACGAGGGCGATCAGTTCCTTCAGCTCGCCCTCGGTGAAGGTGACGCCTGTGGGATTGTGAGGGGCGGTAAGGCTGACATATTTCGTTTCGGGGCCGATGAGACGGGCCAGACGCCCCATGTCGAGGCGGAAGCCCTCTTCGAAAGTCAGGTCGAGGAAGGAGATGGAGGCACCGATGGCCCGGGGAGTCTCGATGTTGGTGGCGTAGTTGGGACGGGCCACGACGAGGTGATCGCCCCTCTCGAGAAGGGCCGTGGCGATGATGAAAAGGGCCGCCGAGGCTCCGGCCGTGACGAGAATGTCGTCGCCTTCAAGACGGCTCATTTCGGCGATGGCATCCCGCAGACGGCGATCGCCCCGGTGATCGGGATAGGGAAGAAGAAGGTCGTCGAGGACGACGCCCAGATCCTTCAGCGAACGGTCCCTGACGGAGCTCTCCGTCAGGTTGTTCTTGATGCGGTCATAGCCGAGCTGCTCCGGCGATTCTTTCTCGATGGCCATGCGGATGTAGCGCAAGGGAAATCCCTCCTGACGGTCGAAGAAGGCCAAAGACAGCGGCCTTTCGCGGAGCCTCACATGTCGACGACGACGCCGACGCCTCTTTCCTCGGCCCGGCGAAGGGCCAGGTCGGCGGTGACGATGTCCTGAAGGGCCATGCCCGTGCTGTCGAAAAGGGTCACGTCGTCGTCGGACCGCCTTCCTGCGGCCCGCCCCAGGAGGACCGCTCCGATCTCCGTCACCGCGTCGGGACCGATGAGGCCCCGTTCGAAGGCCCGCCGGACCTCGCCGTGGTCGAGGGTCTGAGCCCGGGAGTCGACGAAGAGGGAGGCCCGGGCCGCCAGAGCCTCGTCGAGTTCGCCCTTGTCCTTCGAGTCGGCCCCGATGGCGTTGACGTGCGTCCCCGGCCTCACCCAGTCGGCATCGATGAAGGGCTCCCGGGCGGGGGTGCAGGTGACGACGACGTCGGCCTCGGAGACGGCCTCCGCCAGGGCGCCCCAGGGAGCGACGGACAGAAGGAGGCGGGGAAAGCGAGACCTCATCTCCTCGACGTAGAGACCGTTCATCCTCTCGTCGGGGCTCGTGACGGCCACCTCCTTCAGCTCCGGCAGGACCTCGACGAGTCCCTCCAGCTGAGCCCTGCCCTGGGCCCCGGCGCCGGCGATGAGGGCCCGTCGGCTGTCGCGGCGGGCCAGGGTGCGGGCACCGAGGGCCCCGGCCGCGCCGGTGCGCAGATTCGTCAGAGCCATGCCGTCGACGATGCCCAGGGGCACGCCCCTTTCGGAGCTCATGACCAGGACCAGACCGGCCAGGGCCGGCAGCCCCCGCAGAAGGGGGTTGTCGGCGACCCAGGAGACGACTTTGAGGCCGAAAAGCCCCGCCCCCTCCATGTGGCCCGATTTGATGTCCATGTCGCGACGGCCCGCCTCGAAATCGTGATAGATCGTCGGCCAGAGAGAGGCCTGACCGTCGCTGTAGAGACGATAGGCCCTCTCGACGCAGTCGACGGCGTCGGCCATGGAGACGAGAGAACCCACCTGAGCGGCGTTGAGAACGCGCATGCGATACATGATCTGCCCCCTCGCAACTGAATTCAGTGAATTCAGTTTAGCCCTCCCCCTCGATCCTGTAAAGCCGCCGGCAACGACGGAACGAGGGGCCCGGCACGAAGCCGGACCCCTCGTCGAAAGGAACGGAAAGCGAAACCGTCTCAGTTCGTCGGGGCGGGCGCGGGCTCGGCCTTGGGGGCCATGAGGCTCTTGAGGAGCTCGGCGTTGCGCTGAAGCTCCTTGTCGAGAACGCCCGAGAGATGACGGATGCTCTCGTCGGCGGCGGCGTCACGGCCGGCCACCTGCCGCTGGGCCTCCACATGGGCGGCCATGGCCTGAAGGGCCTCCTGATTGGCGATCAGGGCCGCCTCGAGCCTTTCAAGGCCTCCGGCAAGCTCTTCGACCTGAGCCGCGTTCCCGTCGAGAGCGGCGTTGATGCGATCTTCCATGCTCCCCAGACGGAAGATGACGGCCGAGAAAAGGGCCAGGCAGAGAATGACGAGAAAGGCCATGAACATGACGCGCTCCATGGGGCGCCCCGTTCCCGGCTCTCCCTCTCCACCACCGCAAAGTCCGAGTTTTTTGCCCAGGGCCTCAAGCTGATCCCACATTTAAGATCCTCCTCTCAATTCGAAAAAGAGCGATAAAGCCTCGCAGATAGAATAGTGGAAAAAAGGGCTTCTGCCAAGGAGCGGCGCCCCGATCCCCTCGGGATTTCCCCAGCCCCTTCGAGGCGTATAATGGGGCATATCGCCCAAAGGGGAGATGGCTCGTGGCTGTCGTTAAAGTCGTTGAGTACAACGGACCCGATCCGCATGAGGCCCTGGCCTGGAAGTTCGTCGACGGCAGCGGCCGCTCCGACGAGCTGGGGACGTGGACGCAGCTCGTCGTCCGCGAGGGACAGCAGGCCCTGCTTTTCAGGGACGGCAGGGCTTTGGACCTTTTCGGCCCCGGAAGACACACGCTGAGCACGGACAACATCCCCCTGCTGCGGGATTTCGTCAGCCTGCCCTTCGGCGGGAAATCGCCGTTCAAGGCCGAGATCTGGTACATCAACACCGTCCACTCCCTCGACGTCAAGTGGGGAACGACGAGTCCCATTCAGATCCAGGACCCCCGTTACGGGGTCTTTCTGCCCGTCAGGGCCTACGGCCAGTTCGGCATCCGCGTCGACGACGGGCGCAAGTTTCTCGTCAAGCTCGTCGGAGCCGCCAAGGCCTTCGACAGGGAGGCTCTCGTCGGCCACTTCCGAGGTCTTCTGGTGAGCCGCATCAAAGATCTCATCTCGACGTTCATCGTCGTCGAGAAGCGGAGCATCCTGGAGCTGAACGCCCACCTCAACGCGATCTCGGCCCACATGGAGACGACGCTCGCCCCGGCCCTCGAAACCTTCGGTCTGACCCTGGTCAACTTCTTCGTCACCTCCGTCAACGTGCCCGAGGAGGACCCGGCCGTCGCCCAGCTCAAGAGCGCCCTGGCCCGACGGGCCGAGCTGGAGATTCTGGGGACGGACTACCGTCAGCAGCGCTCCTTCGACGTCCTCGACAGGGCCGCCGCCAACGAGGGCGGAGGCGGGACGATGCAGGCGGGAATGGGACTCGGCATGGGGTTCGGCATCGGAGGCGCCCTGGGGGCGTCGGCCCGGGATCTGGCCGGCGACCTGACCGTCGCCGACGTGCAGCCCTGCCCGGCCTGCGGCACGGACAACGCCAGGGGAGCCGCCTTCTGCTCCCGCTGCGGCCAAAGCCTGCAAAAGGCCCGGACGGGACGGTGCAGCGCCTGCTCGGCTCCCCTTCAGCCCGAAGCCACCTTCTGTCCGGCCTGCGGAAGGGCCCTGAGGCGCTGTGCCTCCTGCGGCAGCGACGTGCCCGACGGCTCGGCGCGCTGCCCCGACTGCGGCGCCCCTCAGCCGATACCCTGCCCCCACTGTCAGGCCCCCGTCACGGAGGAGATGCGCTTCTGCCCCCGCTGCGGAAAGGCCCTGACGGAGAGCTGCCCCGGCTGCGGAAAGGCCCTGACGGAGAGCTGCCCCGGCTGCGGAACGCCCCTTCCCCGGGAGGCCCTTTTCTGCCCCCGCTGCGGCCACAAGGTCCGAGACTGACCGGGAGGTCCTCACGATGGCACGAAACCGTCGATTCAACTGGATCCTGCTCTTCATGGCCCTCGTCGTTTTGGCGGCGATGGCCACGGTCCTCTTCGTCACCCATCCCTCCGAGGAGAGGACGAGCTCTTTCTGGGTCACCCTCGCCTTCCTCTCCCTGGCCGTCGTCGTCACCTTCGCCGCCGCCGCCCTGCAGAACAGCCTCGACCTCGACGGGAAGAACCTTCCTCTGCCCCTGTTCATGGGGCTGACGTCGATCGTCGTCGTCTACGATCTCTTCGTCGCCGCCACCCCCCTTCTGCTCTGGAAGGGCCTCGGCCTGTCGCCGACGACCTACGTCCTGACCCACATCGTGGGGCTGGCCCTCTTCCTCGTCCTGGGCGGCTCGGCTCTCATGGCCTCCCTGGCCTCGACGGAGCGGGCGGAGCGGGGACAGGGCGGCTCGACCGCCTTCGCCCGTCGTGCCGACGAGGCCAGGGAGCTCTCCCGAAGGGCCGCGTCATGCGGTGACGACGCCCTGGCCCGCGCATGGGAGAAGGCCGCAGAGGGCCTCCTCTACGCCGATCCGATGGGCACGGAAGGTTCCGCATCGCTGGAGGGCTCCCTCGACCAGACCCTGACCGACGCCCTGGCCCTCGATCTCGGCGGCGAGGGGGCCAGGAAGACCTCCCGGCTCCTGGCCCAGACCCTTTCGGAGAACCTTCTCCGCCGCAGGGCCCTGCTTCTGCGCGAAAAATGACGTTGAAAGGAGCTCCCCCCATGGATCAGGAAAGGCCCTCTTCTGCCCCCGTCGCGTGCCGCTCCTGCGGCGCCGACAACCCCGCCGATTCGACGTACTGCGCCTATTGCGGCAGCCTTTTGCCTCGGCCGGAAAAAGAGGAGGCGCAAAGGCCCGACGATCGAGAAGGCTCCGTCGGGGCCGGTCCCATCGGACGACGGTTTTCCGCGCCCAAGGCGGGCTTCAAGCGCATCTCCGTCGCCTGGTTCCTCGTCCTCTCCGTCGTCACGCTGGGCATCTACCCGTCGCTGTGGGTCTTCCTGCGCCGCCGGGACTTCAACTCCCTGTCCTCGACGGAGAAGCTCTCCGACGTCGTCGCCGTCCTCCCCCTGGGCGTGACCTTGCTCGCCTTCGCCACCGGCTCCTCCCTGGGGGAGAACGGACAGGGGGGGATCAACTTGGTCTGCCTCGGCCTCTGGATCTGGATCGCCTTCAAAATGCGGACCATGCTCCGCGACCACGTGGCCGGCATCGCCCCCGACTACGCCGCGACCAACGTGGCCCCCTCCCCCCTGTGGACCGTCCTCTTCACGTCGGCCTACATCCAGCACCAGATCAACCGCCTCATCGACGCCGATATCCTGCGACGGACGAACTGAAGGACGCGAAAAGGGCGGAAGAAGGGGGGGAAGGCCAGGCCTTCCCCCCCTTCTTCCGCCCTTTTCGCGTCGCGCCTCAGGAACCGGTCAGTTCCAGGACGATCTGGTCGGCCAGAAGACGCGCGGCCTCGAAAAGCCCCTCCTGGCCATCGGCGCTCGTCGTCTCGAATCCCACGAGAGCCACGGCGCTCTCGACGTCGACGAGGCGTGCCGAGAGGGTATAGAGGCCGCCCGCGGCGTTGACGGAGCCGACGAGGACGTAGCGTGCCCCCAGATGGCGCCCCACCTTGACGGCCGTGGCGTCGTCGACGAGGCCCGAGAGGTTGAGGCGCTGCTCGGCGGCGACGGCCGCGACCTGGGACGATTCGACGACGGTCCAATGGGGCTCCTCGGAAAGCCGCCCCCGAAGCTGCTCGGCCACGGCTCCTCCCAGGAAAAAGGGGCAGCCGACGGCGCGGAAGTCCGTCACGGCCAGGGTCATCTCGGCCCGAGCCGGAGCGCCGACCGCCGCGAGAGCCAGGACGGCGGCCAGAATGACGAGAAGCCTTCTCACGGACGACATCGGTCGTCCCCCTTTCGAAGGGCCCTGCGCCTCAGACGGAGGCGAGGAAGAAGAGACGGGCCACGCCGCCGAGCTCGGTCTGGAGCCTGGCCACGGCGTCCTGGAGTCCCTGGACCTCTCCGTCGACGAAGATCTTTCCCGAGGCGAAGGAGAGCTCGGCCAGGACCTCCTTGGCGCGGGCCTGGTCATCTTCGTTGATGAAGGCCCTGGCCTTGTGGAAGCGGAGAACGTCGCGCAGCTTGGTCTTCCCCGCCAGAAGGCCCTTGCCGTCGCGGACGAGGAGCTGATCGGTGACGAGATCCCCTCCCAGGCGTTCCTCGATCCAGAGGATGATCTCCGAGTCACCCTCGCGCCCCGCGTGGTAGGCCAGCTCGGAGGCCGCCAGGGTGCGCAGTTTCTCCACGTCGCCCCAGAAGGAGACGGTCCTGTCGAAGGCCCTGTCGAGGACCTCGGACAGAAGGGCCTTGCCCTTCCGGTACTGACCGCTTCGCATGTAGCTGGCGCCGACCATGTAGGCCAGGTCGGCGTTGGCCGCCGTGACCTGAGTCACCAGGGCCTCGGCGTCGGCCAGAGCCTTCCCCCCGAGGGATCCCTGGGAGGTGAAGCGGGGGATGGCCTTCTCCGTCTGCTGCCGGGTGGTCGCATCGGACGACGAACCGCCGTCGCCGCCGCCGCCTCAACCGAAGGCCGAGGCGGTGACGAGAAGAAAGACCAGGCCCGTCAGGAAGGCGACGATCGCGCTCTTTCTCGTTCTCTTCATGGTTCGATTCCCCTTTCCTCCCCACTCGTGCTCCCTCCTACCGGAGCATCTCCGCCAACTTTTCCGCCAAGGTGCCGTCGAGACGCTTCAGGGCCGCCACCTCCTCTTCCGCGGCCTTGCGGTTGCCCCTCAGGAATTGGGCCAGGCCCAGAAGGAAGCGAACCTGGGCGTTGTCGGGCTCTTTGGAGCGGGCCGGCAGAAGGACGCCGACGGCGTCTTCCGCCGCACCCGCCTCGATGAGGATCTGCCCCAGGGAAAGGTAGGCCGGAACGTAATTCTCGTCGGCGTCGATGGCCGCCACGAGAAGGTCGACGGCCTCGTCGAGGCGCTTGCGGTTCTTGTAGGCCTGCCCCTTGAGGAAGAGGGCCTCGGCCAGGTCGGGCTTGAGCTCCAGGGCCCTGTCGAGTGCCGGAGTGGCGCCGTGATCGTCGCCCATCATGAAGGAGGCCTTTCCGACGAGGAGATGGGCCTCGGCGAAGGTGGGATCCCAGGTGACGGCCTGCTGGGCGGCGAGAAGGCTGTCGCCGTAGCGGCCGGCCTGGTAGTAGACGCCGGCTGTGATGAAGCGCAAGAGGACGTTCTTGGGGCTCAGTTTGGTCATCTTCTCCCAGTGAGGGATGGAGCGCCGGTAGTCGCCCAGATTATAGTAGCCCAGGGCCTCGTAGAGATAGTAGCGGTAGTCCTCCATGGGCTTGCCCTCGGGAGGCGTCTCGCCGCTGAAGAAGGCCATCATCTCGGCGGCGAGGTTTTTCGTCGCCAGAGTGACGCCTCTCTCCCCTTCTCGGGAGATCTGTTCGAAGCTCTTGAGGACGGCCCCCGATTCGACGTCGACCAGCCGGGCCGTCAGGACCAGAAGGCTTCCGAAGCGGCTGACGGCTCCGAGGACGAAGTAGCGGGCCCCCACGAGGCGTCCCGCCTCGGCGGCCGTCTCGGCGGGGACGACGCCGGAGAGGGCCAGGCGCTGCTGATCCGCCACGGCGCCGAGCTGACGGCGCTCGACGACGGTGACCTCGCGGGTCCCGATCAGCTCCGTCCCCAGGATCTCGCTCACGGAAGAGCCCAGGAAGAGGCTCGAGCCCTGGGAGAGGAAGGTGTTGACGGCCACCGTGAGGGCGGCCTCGGCCGAGGGAAGCGGCCCCAGAAGGGCCAGAAGCAGGGCGGCGAGAGCGACGCGTTTGTTCACCGGGACATTCACCTCCTCGATCGGGGCAGGCGGAAAGGGGCAGGGGCCGTCCCTCTCCGCCTAGCGGGGAGAGTCGGACCAGCGGTGAGTCATGGCATCGTAGACGTAGACCTTCTCGGCGCTGTAGATCTGAACCTTGTAGGCCTCGACGATGGCCGCCTGAGGGTTGACGGCCTCCTTCAGGACCCACTGATGGACCGTCGTGTCGTAGAGAACGACGTCCCGTTCGTCCCAGGCCACGGCGAGGTTGTCGCCCAGTTCGGCATCGCGGACGCGGAAGTCGTCGGCCCTCTGCCAGGCCTTGAGGAGGGGATCGTAGACGACGAAGCCCTCCTCGCAGATCAGGGCCGCCATTCCCCTGGAAAGAAGGGGGCTCTTGATCGCGCCCGGCAGGGACTCGCCCACGATCCAGCGGCGCTCGCGGGAGTCGTAGACGGCGACGCGGCCCCGTTCCCAGGCAAGGGCCAGCTCGTCCGACAGGAGACCCGCCAGAGGCCCGAAGGCCTCCTGGGCCATCCACTGATGGTGCCTGATGTCGTAGACCCAGACGGAACGGTCGTTCCAGACGAGGGCCATGTTGGTGTGCGTTCTGTGTCCCCGGGGATAGAAGTCGTTGAGGACCGACGGCTGGCCCAGGGCCGGGTCGTCGACGCGGACCGTCACCTTGTCGACGAAAAGGCGGACCTCGGCCCGAGCCGGCGACGGGACGCCGCCGAGAACGGAAAGGACAAGAAAAACCGCAAGGGATCGAAGGACTCTGCTTTCCATGGACCTCACCCTTTCTCCCGAAACGATCAGCGACGACTGAGGCGGATTCTGTCGGCCTCGACGCCCTCCAATCGGAGGTCGCTTCGCTGCTGAAGGAGGGCCCGGGCCAGGGCCTCGGCGCTTCCCGGATAGAGGGCCGAGACGAGGGCCACCCCGGCGGAGAAGCGGTCGAGCCGGGCCGAGGCGGAACCGGCACGGGTGCAGCTTTCGACGATGCCGTGGGCCTCGACGAAGGAACGGAGACCCGCGACTTCGACGAGGAGGTTCTGGAGATCGGCCGCGGCCGTCTCGGCCGGAGCGCCTTCGACCATCCGTCCTGCGGCCAGGCGCGTCGCCGAATCGAGGGCCTTCCGGGCGGCCTCGGCGGCGCTGTAGCCCACCTCTTTGGCCGTCGTGGCGTCGGCATAGATCTGCCGTCCGTTCGATCCCAGACAGGCCGTGAGGGCCAGCTCGGCCGTGGCCGTGAAAAGGCCGAACTCGTTTTTTACGGGAGGGGGGACGGAGATCCTCCCCGAGAGGAGGACCTGAAAGCCGAAGGAGCGACTCAGCTCCAGTATGGCCTCGACGTCGCCCTCCAGGGCCAGCGCCGCCGCCTTGGCCTGGCGAATCCTCTCGAGCTGCCTCTGATCGACGGCGCGGAAGCCGCCGTCGATCAGAGTTCCGATGAGAATGGCCTCGGCGGCCGCACTCTCCTGGGCCGACGGAGAGCGGACAAGGACGGCGACGCTCTTGTCCCGGGGCAGGGGCGGAGCGGCCTGAAGGGGGGAGACCGTCAGGACCAGGAGGACCAGAGCGAGGAGCCACGGGGCACGGGGAAAGCGCTTCCCCGGGGCGGCACGACCCGCCCCGTCGCGCCCTCCCGACGGCCGAAGGCGACGCACGTCTCTCACCTTTAGCGGACGACGGCCTCGAAGAGGACGCATTCGTCGAAGAGGCGCTCCAGGGGGAGCGTCACCTCCAGGACGTAGCGGCCCTCCCGGACGCCGGCGAAATCGACGTGCCCCTCGACGACGCTCCCCGAGACGTCGATGGAGCGGAGCCGTTCGGGCAGGCCGTAACGGATCTCGTAGAGGAGCAGGAGAAGCCTCTTTTTCGCCTCCAGGGAGGCTCCCTGCCGGGCCAGAAGACGGGCCTGGGCCGAACTGTCCCTCAGAGGAACCGCCCCCTCCACGGAGGCGGAGCGGCCGGACCAGTCGACGAGGCCGAAGCGGAAGATCTGAATCCCCTCGACGGAGCCGTTGTTGCGCCAGATCCTCGAAAGGTCGGCCTCGGAGAGGGCCCCGGCCGAGAGGGACAGGAAGGGCAGCAGGAGGAGGGCCAGGGTCCCCCTCGCGACAAGGCGCCTCACGGCGCTCGCTTCCCTTCGACGGTGTTGGCCGTCAGCCCCGTCACCTCGACGGAGAGCTTTTCCAGCTCGACGGCCAGGTCCTCGGCCGTCTTTTCCGTCACGACGTCCAGTTCGGCCCTCCCCTGTCCGAAGGCCCTCTGGTAGACGCCGACGACGCCGCCCGCTCCCTCGAGGGCGGATTTTATCTCGCGGAGCTGGGCGAAGGAGACCTTGTCGATGACGATCTTGACGGTCCGTCCCGCCATGGCTCCCGCCGAACCGCTCACCAGGGAGTAGGCCACCTTGTTGACCAGGGCCGAGGCCGCCCCCCGAGAGATGGGCTTGAAGGCCTTGACGGCGCCGTCCTGGGCCGACGTCCCCTTGTCGCGGGCCTCGAAAGCCTCCGTCCCCAGGACATAGGCCGTCTGGGCGATGACGGCCTTGAGCTGGACCTGGGAGCGGACGCCGTAGAGATCGACGCCGGCGACCTTCTGCCTGGCGTAGGAGAGCCCCTGGGCCTTGCCGTAGATGAGGACGTCGGCCCGGAAGGAACGGGCCAGCTCCTGCAGAAGGGTCACGTCTCCCGTCTCCCGCGCCAGGTCGATCTGGCGCCGATCGAGGTCGCCCGCCTGCCCGGCGTCGACGAGGAGGTAGCCCGCCCTCTCGAAAACCTGGAGGACCTCGCCCTCGACGGTGGAGAGGAAGGGACGCTCGCCCTCGATGGACTCGTCGACGAGGACCATGACGCGGGGATTGCCCAGGGCATCGATGACGGCAGGTCCCAGAACGCCGTCGAGGGCCGCCGTGGCGACGAGGCAGTCGGCCTCCACGGTGTAGATGCCCTCCGCTTCTCCCTCACGGGTTATCGTGAAAGAGGTGACGATTCCCTGCGACTGGGAGAAGACCTTGTCGCGGACGACCTCGAAGTCCTTCATCTCCGTGATGCCCTGGACGTAGGCCCCGACGCCCTTTTCCAGGGCGTCCCGGTAGGCTTGGCGCTTGGCCTCGGCCCGGGCCCGGGGAAGGTCGCCCCCCTCGACGGCGGCCGAGCCCTCGGCCGAGACGCGGATCGTCTCCTGGGCCAGGGAGGAAGAGCTCCAGAGCAGGAGGATCGACAGCAGCAGCAGGGGGGCGAAACGACGGGCCCCGCCCATGGGCCTCTACCTCTTCACGACGGAGACGCGGCAGGGGACGCGGAAGTCGTAGGCGCTTCCCCTGATCCTGGCTCCGTCCTTGTTGGAGACGACGATGTCGACGTTCTCCGGTCCCTCGACGCGGAGGGCCTTGACGACGAGAGGGCCGTCGCTGACGCGCGGGGCTCCCTTGGCATAGTCGAGGCTGCTGTGGTAGTCGCAGAGCCCCGAGGAGAGGAAACGTTCCTTGTCCACGGAGGCGAGGCCGTAGACCTCCTTGCCCGACTCGTCGACGATGCGGAAGGTCATGGCCGGAATGAGGGGCAGATCGCGGGCGTCGACGACGAGGCCCGTGTAGCTGGCCGATCCCTTTTTGGCCGGAGCCGGAGGGGACGGCAGAGGGCGGGGATGAGGCTTTTCGGGCAGGGCAGGTTCGAGGGCCCTGCGGAGCTGTTCCAGTCTGATGCGGCCGACGACGGTATAGACCTCGCCGTCCCAGGTGGCCTCGAGGATCTCCACGCCCTGGACCATCCCCTGGACCTCGGTACGGACGATATCGGTGGCCATGAAGTCCTTCATCGTCGTCTTCGCGTCGACGCGTACGCCCTGCAGGTATTCGAGGAGATTGCGCTGAAGGTCGACGAGAGCGCCGCGACGGGCCAACAGCTTGCCCTGAGCCAGTTTTTCCTTGCCGGCGGGAGGAACGGCCTGTCCCCGTGCCTCGATGTAGCTCTCCGTCCAATTGGTGCGGGCCGATTCCGTCTCGTCGACGACGGCAAAAGCCGACGGCGCGGCCTCGACCGCCACCGTCTCGACGACGGCCTGGACCGCCTGGGCCTCGACGGCACAGGGGAACAGGCCCGCGACGAGAATCAAAAGCAGGACTCTCCTGATCATCCCCATCCTCTCCTTTCCTCTCGTCGGAGCGGGGGAACCGCCCCGACGGCCTCTCCAGAGAGACGCCATGAACTGTTTTTCTTTCAATTTAGCACAGGCAAGGCCGAAAGAACATAGGCAGTCGCGGCTGCCGGACCGGACAGACCGGCCGCCGTGACGCGGACCGTCCTCACCCTCCCTTCGGCCCGCCGACGCAGGGCGAAGGAGACGTTCCAGGCGGAACCCCTCGGGCGACGGTCGACGCGGCGACAGACCTTCAAAAGGCTCCCATCTCCATTTTTTGGTAGCCCTCGGGTACCTGAAAGACGTCGTCGGCCACGTTGCCCTCGACGATATTGCGATACTCCACCGTCGACGTCCCCTCCGGCGATTCGTGGATGGCCTTGAGGGGCATGGAGAGATCGTGGGAGAACCAGATCAGCGTCGAGACGTCGCCGTTCTCCTCGTCGACGAGACGGATCTTCTCGCAGACGTAGCCGGCGACGGTCTCGCTGCCCAGATTCTGCATCTTCATCCCCTCCGGAGCCGCTCCCTCCCGGGGGACCGAGTCGGCATCGAGGCCCCCCATGTCGGCCATGGGAAAGGCGGCGGCCTCCATCTCCATATAGGCCTTCCTGTCGTGAAGAAGAATGAGCGACGAGCGGTCCTCCCCCAAGGTGATGACGCCCGTCCGTCCCATGGCCCCCTCCATATCCTGACGCTGTCTGTCTCCTTTGACGTAGATCTTCCCCGTCATGGCCCCCATGGGTCCCTCGATGACCATGTCGGCCTCGAAATTGGCCGCCCAGGCCCCCCCCGCCACAAGGCAGAGAGAGAGGATCACAAAGAATCGTACCGCTGCCGTTTTCACTGCCCAATCCCCCTTTCCTTCTCCAAGATTTTTCCGATAAACATTCTAGCCCCTAGGAAGGGACGACGCCAAGGGAGAAAAACGTCCGTACCGGGCGAAAGGGGTACGGAGAGGAAGGAGGAACCCTTCGGTGTTATAATTAACCGATAGGATCGAAAAGGAGGGGTCGATCATGAACCGTCTGCGGAGCGTCTCGAAAAAAGCCCTCATTCCGCTCATCCCCGGCCTGATCCTCCTTCTGGGATTTCTGATCCTCTTCGCCCTCTCCCTGGATCACCGCCTCCGCCGCGACGCCTACCTGGAGGCCCGGACCACGGAGGCCGAACAGAGCCTTCTCGCCGTCATCGGCGCCTTCCGTCCCTTCGCCGAGACCATCGCCGAGAAGGATCTCTTCTCCCCCTCCATCCGCTCCCGCATCGAGACGGCCTGGGACGCCGGGCCAGGCCCCTACAGGGAGGGGGTCGCCCGCGAGATCGCTCGGGAAATCGGCCCCCTCTACGCCATCGTCGACGCCAAGGGATTTCGCCAGATCCAGTACCACCTGCCCGACGCCTCTCTCCTCCTCGACCTTTCCCCCCGCCCCGTCCGGCCGTCAGGGGACAGAGGGGACGAGGACGAAGGGGGGCCTTTCACCGTCCAGCTCGTCAACGCCTCTCTCGAGCCCGTCGAAGGCTTCGAGGCCGACCGGGCCCTCTCGGGCTACCATTTCGCCTACCCCCTCCTCTGCCCGTCGGGGCGCCCCGTCGGCAGCGTCAGACTCACCCTCTGCCCCGGCAAGATCATCCCCCTGCTGGAGGAGCTGGCGAGGGGAACCTTCTTCTTTCTCGAATCGAAGGAGGAGCTCGAGGCCAAGGGGCTGACGGCCCTGCGACAGGACCATCTTCCCTTTCCCGGCCTGGACGGCTTCCTCGTCGAACGCTCCTTCCTCTCCCACCACCGGGCGGCCGAGGGACCGGACGCGAAGACCGTCCAGGATATCTGCCGAGCCCTCGGCCCCCAGGACCGCCAGCGACTCGCCTCGGGAGCCTCCTTCTCGACGGCCCTGACCCGCGACGGGAAACCCTTCCGGGCCACCTTTCTCCCCCTCCGCTCGCTCCGTCGCGGGCTTGTGGGCTACCTGGCCGGATTCACCGTCGACGGGACGATCCAGATCCAGGGCGAGCGCTACCGCTCCCTCATGGTCGCCACGGGCCTCATCTTCGCCCTCCTGGCCCTCCTGACCTGGCTCGCCCTCCGCAACCATCTGGCCGTCGAACACCTGGCCACCTGGGACACCCTGACGGGAGCTCTCTTCCGGGAGCCCTTCCTGCGCGAGGCCGAGCGGGAGTTCTCCCGCAGCCTGAGACACGGCCAGTCTCTGGCCTGGATCATGTTCGACGTCGATCATTTCAAGGAGGTCAACGACTCTCTGGGACACGCCGCGGGGGACCGCCTCCTCCGGGCCCTGGGCAGGGCCGTCTCCCAGGGCATCCGCACGTCGGACCTCCTGGCCCGCTGGGGAGGCGACGAGTTTCTCGTCCTGGCCCCGGAGACATCGGAGCGCCAGGCCTTCCGCCTGGCCGAGAGGATCATGGATCTGGCGGCCTCTCTCGACGTTCCCGGAGCCCCTCTGAAACTCAGCGTCGGCGTCCACGTCCAGGACCCGAAGGAGAGCATCGACGAGAGTCTCCGAAAAGTGGACGAGGCCCTCTACCGGGCCAAGAACCTGGGACGCAACCGCATCTCCCGATGGAGCCCCTGAGAGGCCCCTCAGACGTCGGTCCCCAGCAGACGGCGGGCGGCGAGGCCGATGAGGAAGGAGACGGCGGCCACTCCGAGGCTGATGGAGAGCATCTCGACGAAGTTCCGTCGGAAGGGAACGTCTCTGACGACGGTCATGAAGAAGGTGAAAAGGGCGATGACGGCGACGGCTCCGACCAGGGTGAAGGCAAGGGCCGTCAGGGGATGGGAGAGGACGAAGAAGGGAAGGACCAGGACGGCGACGGTCATCAGATAGGCCGTCCCGGTGTAGAGGGCGGCCTTGAGCGGGTGGCCGCCTCCCTCCGATTTCTGCGAGAGATATTCCGACGCCGACATGGAAAGGGCGGCGGCGATGCCCGTGATGAGGCCCGCCAGGGCCACCGTCTCGGCGTCGGCCAGGGCCAGGCTCAGGCCGGCCAGGGCGCCGGTGAGCTCGACGAGGGCATCGTTGAGGCCGAGAAGGATGGAGCTCATGTAGCGGAGGCGCTCCTCGTCGAGAAGGCCGATGAGGGCCTTCTCGTGATCCGTCTCGTCGGCGACGATCGCCCCGACCTCGGGGAAGCGGTCGGCGATGTCGCCGTACCCCTCCTGAGCCCTGTCCTCCCTCTTTTCCAGGAGCTTGACGGCGAAGGTGAAGCCGAAAAGACGGGCCATCAGGAGGTAGAACCACACCCGCCAGCGCTGGGGCCTCACCTCCACGCCGGTGTGGCGTCGCCAGACGGCGCCGTGGCGCCTCTCGTCGGCGGCGATGCGGAGGAGGACCTCCCCGTTGCGCCCCCCTTCCCTGCGGGCCAGAGCCTCGTAAAGGGCCGATTCGGTCATTTCCGTCCGCTGGAAGGCCAGAAGACGCCTCCTCAAAGAACGCTCTTCGATGGGTGCGCGCTCCACGTTTTTCGCTCCTTTCCTCCCTTCGGGAGACTTCCTTTTCCGCTAGAGGCGGGCTCGTCGGGAAAATCCCCGCCGATTCGAACCGCCCCTGAACATTGCCCCTGCACGGAGAAGCCCCCCGTCGGCGGCCGAAGCGAGGCGCGGCAGAGGGACTTCCCTCCGCGGCTCTTCCGACGGTCCCGTCGGAAGAGCCCTTGTCCCCTCAGCGCCGGACCTCGCCGTCGAAACAGTCCGGGCAGAGGACGCGACCGCCGTGGAGCCTCGCCTTCGTCTCCATGACCTTTTCGCCGCACCGCTCGCAGAGGCGGCTCGGCTCCATGGGGGCGTGAGGGGGAACGTCCCTGCGCACCGGTCCGACGAGAAGGAGGGCCTCAAGGTCGGCGTCGAGAAGCGCCTGAGCCCTGGCCTCGCGGAGAGTGGCGAAGTCGAGTCGCTCCTTTTCGGAGAGAGTGCCCTCGTTGCTTTTGATCTGCAACATCCGGTAGAGATCGCCTCCCTCGTCGGGCCGAGGCCGGGGTACGAGGCGAACCGCCTTGCCGTCGCGGCGCCGGTAGAAACTGAAGGCCATCTTTCCCACGTCGCGGACGACGAGGTTGCCCTTGCCGAGCGTGCATCCCGTCAGGACCTGGACGGCATCGACGGCGCAGCTGTCCGATTCGGCGACGGCGACGATCTCTTCGTCGCCGGCCCGCCCCACCTCCTGCAGGGCCTTTTCGGCGATGCGAATGCCCAGGGCCAATCCCGGACACCAGTGACCGTGAAAGGCGACGACCTCTTCGATCCGCTTGGGGCTGAACTCCGTTCCCATCGTTGACCTCCTTCTCCTTCCCTTTCCCGCGAAGGGCCGCCACGGCACGCGGCGGGGCCTCCGTTCCGACGTCGCGCGACCGGCCGCTTCCTCCGGCGGAGGCGGTCTGCCGGAGAAAGCGGAGAAGGGCACGGGCGGGAGAGTCAGCGGAGGTGCAGCTCCTCGCCCTCGCCGACAAGCAGATCCTTCCGCCGGGCCCAACGCCAGGCCCGGCGGAAGGTGACCGTCCTCAGGGGATCGGCACCGTCGCCGTCGCGCCCCTCGGCCAGGGCCGCGCCGAGCGCGAGGGCCCCCCGCATGAAGGCGACGCTTTTGGCGACGCAGAAAAGCCCCGCCGCCAGGCCGATCAGGGAGGGAACGAAGGTGACGGAGCGGAGATCGGCGGAGACGACAGCCATCCCCCAGATGGAGAAGAGGACGAGACTCGCCGCGGAAAGAGACAGAAGAAGGGCCGTCGTCCAGTAAAGCCCCCTTCTCTCGAAGGGATCGTCAAGAGAGGTCACCCGACCCAGATGGCCCCGCGACTCGCGGTAGAGCCGACCGAGCCCCGAGTGCCAGAGACGCCGCAGGACCTCGTCGGAGGGCATTTCCGTCGTCATCGTCTTTCACCCTTTCTTTTGCCGTGCTCCCCCGATCGGCGCGTGGCGCGATCGCTTCCTCCCCCAGTTTCTCACAAAAACGAGGAGGGAGGGGACCTCCCCCTCCCTCCTCTCGGATATCGCGTCCTCCGCTAGCGGAGAGGCGATTCGGCGTCGTACCGGGGCGGCACGTAGGGGAAGGCGCGCATGGACGGAGCCGATCCGCTCTCCGTCGGCTCGGGGACGGTGAAGGAGTAGTGTTTGCGGACGCCGGGAACCAGATCGGAACCGGACGTGGCGTCTCCGGCAAGGCCCGTGACGCCCAAGAAGGAGATCGAGTAGGTGCCGATGCTGTCGGGGGCCTCGATGCCGACGAGCATGGCCGTGTGGGGACCGGGCGAGAGGCTCAGCTTCCAGGTCTGGCTGTAGCTGCCCCAGGTGGCGTACATGGTTCCGATGTACCTGCCGTCGACGTAGAGGGCGAAGGCGTCGTCCTTGGCCCCTCCGCTGTCGGTGACGGTGACGGAGATCTCCCCTTCGACGACTTCGTAGGTGACGTCATCGTCGGTCCAGTCGCTCCACTGACCGTCGAAGCGGCTCCGGGCCCTGACGTCGTAGACGTCGGGATCGAGGCCGGCAGGGACGACGATGGACAGCGACGTCTCCGCCCCGGCCGTGATGAGGGCCTTCCGGCCGCCGACGGTGATCTCGTTGTCGCCGGCGACGGCGCTGAACCCGGCGCCGTAGACGACGGCCTTGGCTCCGGCCGGTCCTTTGGCGGGATCGATGGAGGCGAGCGTCACGTCGGT
The DNA here is from genome assembly GCF_018069705.1 of Aminithiophilus ramosus. Taxonomy (GTDB): domain Bacteria; phylum Synergistota; class Synergistia; order Synergistales; family Aminithiophilaceae; genus Aminithiophilus; species Aminithiophilus ramosus. The sequence goes on from NZ_CP072943.1 coordinate 2,925,864, forward strand.
GACGATCGTGACGGCATCGTCTTTGACGTACTTGGCCCCGGCCTCGTCGGTGGGATGGTGGACGGTGACGTCGAGGGTATCGCCGTCGCCGTCTTCAGCGTACTCCTTGGCCCGTTCGAGCCACCAGCCGGGAACGGCGATGCCCAGACGTTTCCCGTCCTCGGCGATCCACTTGGGATCGCCGCGCCACTCGTTGCCCTTGACGTCGGTGAAGATGACCTTGGGCTCCAGGGTGCTTCTCAGAGGCCACCAGCCCCGGACGATGGGGCCGAAGCCCTTGCCGACGACGGCGAAATTGACGTTGCTGCCGTCGGGCTTGAGCTTGGCCGGACGGACCTCGTCGATCTGGACGGGGAACTCGACGGTGAAATCGATGACGCTGTCCGTCGTGACGATGTCGGCGACGGCGCTCGAGGCCGTCACGCCGTTGCTGACGTGACCGGCGATATCGAGGGCCAGGTTGAGCTGGCCGACGATGGGGATGAACTTGGCCGCCACCTTGGCGGCGAACTTCTTCAGGGCCGCCTCGGCCAGTCCGGGGCCATACTTCTTGGCGATGGCCGTCATGATGGGGCCAGGAGGCGCGCTGAGGGCATCGGCCTTGAGCGTCGCCAGGGCGCTGCTCACGGCTCCCTTCACGTTGCCCTGCAGGGCCATGTCGACGATGTTGGGCGTGTAGCTGAGGAAGAGATTGGGCCAGAAGCTGGGATCGTAGCCCAGGCCGATGAGGGAGGCGATGGGCGGGAAGAGGATCTTTTCGACGACGGAACGGATGTAGAGCCATTTCCAGACGTCGAAGGGCCGGGCGCTCGTCTTGGGGTCGTAGGCTTTGTCGACGCCGCCCGTCATGACCTGGACGACGCCGTTGCGGTAGCCCGGGACGTCGAAGTCCTGGGTGCTGGCGATGAAGAGCAGGCCGTAGCCCTGAGGGCCGATCATGTCCGATACGGCCGAGGAGTGGCTCCGGACGACCTTGCCGTCGGCCGTCGTCACCTGGGCCGAGAGGTAGAGAAGGGAGTCGTTCTCGACGCCCACGTTTCCCTTTCCGGCGATCTCGTAGACGGAGATGTCGTCGACCTCGGCGGGAGTGATGGTCGCCCCCTCGGCCCGGAGGCGGATCGACCGGGCCCGACCGGCGGCCAGGAAGTCGCTCTGGACGACGGCGGCGGCGGCCTCCATGGCGGCGTTGAGGGCCGTCGCGATCGCTTCGTCCTCTCCGCGCAGGACGGAGGGATCGGCGGCGAGTTTGGCCTCCAGCAGAGCGGCCAGGGCCCTGACCTCGTCGAGGGCGACGAGACGGTCGCGCAGCGCCTCCAGATCGCCGGCGGCGACGAGCTCCTCCGGCATCAGAGCGGCCCAGACCATGGCCAGAGCCGTTCCGCCGCCGTCGACGGCGACGGAGGCCTCTCCTGGGAGGATCAGCCCCTGGAGGAAGGTGACGTAGTCGTCCTGGCCCCGCACGTAGAAGGCCGTCACGATCGTGGGAGCCGTCATGCTGACGGGAATCGAGAAGACCCCATCCGCGTCTGGCCTGGCCTCTTCGAGGCTGTTCCAGTCGACGACGAGTTCCGTCACGTCCAGCGCCGAGCCGGTCGGCAACGTCACCCGGCCCGTCACGATGCCGGTGATCTGAAGCCAGAGGGCGTTGGAGTCGACTCCGTCGGAGGAGAGATAGACCGGCCCCGACCGGGCGTCGCCGGAAACCCAGGCGGTGAACTCCGTCGCGCTGCCCCAGCGGTTGTCGTAGGTCGTCTGAGCCCCGTTGAAACAGACCGTGAAGTTCCGGTTCAGGTTCAGCCCCCGGAAGATCGCCCGGCCCGACGAATCGGAGAGGACCCCCGTCAGGACGGGGCTGTCGCCGGCGACGGCCAGCGGAGAGAGGGCGTTGGTCCGCGAGGCGCCGACGACGACGAAGAGCGTCACCGTCCCCGCCTCGATGCCCTCGGGCCAGTCGAAGAGCAGATCTCCGTCCGAGGCCTCGTCGGGCCTCAGGTTGATCGGGTTGTGGGCATCGGGACCGACGAGGACGATCCAGGCCGACGTCGCCTCGGAGGGAAGGCCCCTGCCGGAGAGACGGATTCGGTCGCCCCCGGCGGCGACGTTTTCCACCCCCTTCGTCTCGTTCAGGAAGGTGAAGAGATCGGCCTCTTCCGAGAACTCCAGGGCCGTGACGGACGCGGCGCCGTCGACTTCGTTCTCGTCGAGAAGGCCGTCGTTGTCGTTATCGCCGTCCATGAAATCGGGCCGCCCGTCGCCGTCGCTGTCGACGGGCTTCAGCGGCAGGGACCCCGCCTCGGCCGCGTCGCCCCTGACGAGTTTCGCCCCCTTGCCACGGCCGCTGAGCGTGACCGTGACGGCGGCATTGTCGCTGTCCTCGTCGAGGAAGTTGGGGTAGCCGTCGCCGTCGGCATCGTTCCAGGCGTCGATTTCGGCCTTCGTCATGCCCCGGTCCGCTCCCTCGCGGGCCGAAAGGTACTCGACGCTGTCGGGAATCCCGTCGCCGTCGCTGTCATGGTCCCACCAGGCGGGCAGACCGTCGCCGTCGACGTCGGCCAGGCGCCAGTCCTTCAGGACGGGGGCGATCTCGGCGAGATCGGGAACGCCGTCGCCGTCGCTGTCGGCATTGTACCTGTTGCTGTCCAGGGCGTCTTCCCTCTCGTCGGAGACGCCGTCCGAATCGGAGTCCCGGAAGGTCTCGACGGAGTAGGTCCAGGAGGGATCGCTCCCGCCCGTGCCGTCGGTGACGATGAGGTAGGCCGTCAGGTCGTCGGAGGCGACGACGAAGGTCGAGGCCGTCTGGCCCACGCCGCCTTCGACTTCAGCTGCCGTCAGGGAGGCTCCGTCGGCCAGGATGAGGGCGATCGTCGGATCCCAGTCCGTCCCGTCGGCGCGGGTCAGGACGGCCGAGTAGGTCCCGGCCTCGGAGAAGGAGAGGGCGAAGTAGTCCATGTCGGCCCTTCCGCCGGAGGAGTCGATCTTGCCCGCCAGGCGATGGGGGACGACGAGGGGCGCGCCCCGACCTTCGGCGACGGAGATCCCGTCGTTGCTGTTGCCGTCGGTTTCGGCCTCGTCGTGGACGGGGTAGTCGGTCAGGTTGGCGTCGAAGGGTTCGTCGTCGTCGATGTCGCCCCGCCCGTCGCCGTCTTCGTCGAGAACGTAGTAGTTGCCCTCCGTCGACAGACGGCCGGCCCATTTGAGATGGGAGGCCCTGTCGTCGGGGAAGGCGTCGTCGTCGTTGACGAAGCCGTCGCCGTCGCGGTCGGGATCGTCGCCGTCGGGGCGCCCGTCTCCGTCGAGATCGTCGATGAGGGTGACGTCGACGGAGGCGACGGCCGACTGGCCCATGCCGTTGCCCACCTTCAGGGTGACGGTGTAGACTCCGGCCTCGTCGGAGTGGAAGCCCGTCACGGGCGACGTCGGAGCCGTCAGGACGGGCAGAGCCTCATCGGCCGTCGAGACCGTCGGGGCGGAGAAACCCGTCACCGTCCAGAGATAGGTGATCCCCCGGCTGGCCCGTCCGTCGAGGTAGAGCGTCGTGTCGACGCCGGGAAGACCGCCTTCCGGGACGGTCGCCCCCTGGAGCGAAAGGGCCCTCACGTCGGCGACGGGCATTTTTTCCGGATCGTCGTTGACGGAGAGGGTCACGATATAGGGATACTCCCGGGACGGACCGTCGGCCGCCGTCACGTCGAGGACGATCCTGTAGGCCCCGGCGCTGTCGCCGCAGAAATCGGTCGTCGCCGCAGCCTCGTCGGCGATCTTCCAGGCCGATCCTTCGGGCTGGCTCGTCACGGCCCAGCGATAGGCCGTGCCGACGTGTTTCGAGCCGTCGAGGACGACGACGGCCCCTCCCTCGGAGGCGGGGAGAAGCCCTTCATTGATGACGCCCGTCAGCTCCTCGGCGACGGGCTCCTCCGGACCGGGTCCGGGATCGTCGGAAGTGCCCCCGCCCCCTCCGCCACAGCCTCCCAACAGCAAAAGCGACAGGAAAAGAACTCCGGCCGCCGTCCAGAGACGTCGTTTCCGCTCCGGCATCGCACTCTCTCCTTCCTCCACCGACCCTGGCCCGAACTCCGAGTGAACGGACCCCCTACCCCTTCCTCTTTCAGGCGACGGGAAAAACCCGCCGAAGCGGGCCGGTCCCGTCGCCTATTTAGAATAGCTCTTCAACAAAAATAAATCATTTACAAAATCTTAATTATTCTGATTTTTAAATTAAAAATTGTTTTATATTATCCCTGCTTCATGCTTGAAGAGGGCGACGGCGCCCTCGGCCCCCGGTCCGCAGGCGACCATCAGGATGAACGCTTCACCGGCCCAGCCAGGAGGCATCCGAAAGACAAAGACCGTGGCCTCGAACCCGCACCTGCGAGGTCATTCGAAGGGATCTCGGATCGGTCCGACGAAATCCGTCCCGAAGAGCCTGTCCGCGCTGGTCGTCCGCCCCCGGGAAGGAGGACCCTTTCCGGAAGGGGCGCTCGGCGACGGTCGCCGAGCGCCGTCGCGCCTCAACCGGTCATCGCCGCACGGAAGGCCCGCGCCGCCGCGGCCGGGTCTTCGGCCCCGACGACGGCCGAGGCCACGGAGACGCCGCAGGCTCCGGCCTCGAGGAGTTCCGCGACCTGCCCGCTCCCGATGCCGCCTATGGCGACGACGGGGAGTTCCACGGCCCGACAGACTCGGCGGAACCTTTCGACGCCGATGACGACGGCCTCCTCCTTCGTCTTCGTGGGGAAGAGGGCGCCGACGCCGAGGTAGTCGGCCCCGTCGCTTCGAGCCCGCAGGGCTTCCTCGACGGTCCGGGCCGAGGCGCCGACGACGAAACCCGCCGGGACGAGAAGGCGCGCCGGGGCGACGGGAAGGTCGGAGCGGCCCAGATGGACGCCGTCGGCTCCTGCGGCCAGGGCCACGTCGAGACGGTCGTTGACGATGAAGAGGGCGCCGAAGGCGTCGCAGAGGGTGCGGAAGCGCCGGGCCTCCTCGTAGAGCTCCCGCGACGAGGCCTCTTTGTGGCGGAGCTGGAGGGCCGTGGCGCCGCCTTCGAGAGCGAGACGGCCCTGTTCCTCCAGGGAGCGCCCGAGGCCGGAGCGGAGGTCGGGAATGACGTAAAGCCTCAGGCTTTCCGCCAACGTCATGGCCGGATCCTTTCGACGAGGGAGGATCCCTCGTCCAGGTCCGCCCCGTCCAGCGAGGCCAGGGCGTCGACGAATTCCGACCGGAAGGAGGCGGGACCGGCGGCCCGATCCGCCCGGGCCGAGGCGAGACGAAAGGCGACGAGGGCCGCCAGGGCCGCCTCCAGGGGCTCGGCCACGGCAAGACAGGCGGCCATGACGCTGCCCAGGCAGCAGCCGCTGCCGGGAAGGGCAGGAAGGCGCGGCGATCCGCCTCGGACCGTCCAGAACCGTCCCTCGAAGAAGAGGAGGTCTTCCTCTCCGGTGGCGACGGCCAGCGTCGCCCGATCCGACCGGACGAGGCGGGCCAGAGCCTCTGCGACGCCTCGCGCCTCCCCTCCCTCGACGCCGCGCATCGTGCCCTCCCCTCCTCCCAGGAGGGCCATTTCGGCCCTGTTCCCCTTGACGGCGAGGGGACGGGCCCGAAGGAGGGCGTCGATCCACTCCCTCCGCCAGGCCGTGGCTCCGTAGCCGACGGGGTCGACGAGACAGGGGCGGCCGCGGCGAAGGCCGGCCAGGGCCTCGACGAAGGCTTCGGGAGAGGTCGTCCCGGGCATCCCCGCGTTGAGGAGAAGGCCGTCGGCCGCGGCGGCGATCTCCCGGGCCTCGGCGGGGTGGCGGGAGAGGACGGGCACGGCGCCGACGGCGGCCGTGACCTCGGCCTGCCAGCCGGCGGCGACGGCGCTGGTGAGCTGATAGACGAGAGGGCGCCGGGAGAGGGCCTCCCAGGCCCGACGGAGATCGGGGATCATCGTCGCGGCTCCAGCCAGGGAGGGACGACGGAATGTCCCACGGGGCCGGCGCCCCGGCCGGGACGGAAACCTCGGCGCAGGGCCATCTGCAGGTAGGTCAATCCTCTCTCGACGGCCTCCTCCAGAGGCGATCCGGCGGCCAGCTCGGCGGTGACGGCGGCGCTGAGCGTGCAGCCCGTGCCGTGGGTGTTGACCGTGTCGAGGCGATCGTGGCGGAAAAGGCGGACGTTTTCTCCGTCGAAGAGAAGATCGGTCACCGTCTCCCCCCGGCCGTGGCCCCCCTTGACGAGGGCCGCCCCGGCGCCGCCGTCGACGAGGGCCCTGGCGGCGGCCTCCATGGAGGGAACATCCTCGACGGGGAAGCCCACGAGCCGCGAGGCCTCGGGGAGGTTGGGCGTCACCAGAAGCGCCAGGGGGATGAGACGGGAGGCGAGGGCCTCCTGGGCCCCTTCGGCGATGAGGAGATCGCCGCTGGTGGCGACCATGACGGGGTCGACGACGAGCCTTTTCGTGCCGAAGGCGGAGAAGACGTCGGCGATGACTTCGATGAGGGCCTTTTCGGCCACCATTCCCGTCTTGGCGGCCCCGACGGGAAAGTCGGAGAGGACGGCCTCCATCTGGCGCCGGACGCTCTCGACCGGGACGACCTGGACGTGGTGGACGCCGAGGCTGTTCTGGGCCGTCAGGGCCGTGACGGCGCTCGTCCCGAAGACGTCGAGGGCGGCGAAGGTCTTGAGATCGGCCTGAATGCCCGCGCCGCCGCCGGAATCGCTCCCGGCGACGGTGAGGGCCAGGGCTCGGTAGCTCATGGCAGAAGGAGGTCGCCGACGGCGACGGGGGAGGCCATGACGCCTTGGGCATGGAGGTAGTCGGCGAAGACCTGCCAACGCCCGACGTCGAGCTGCTGCCGACGGGGGAAGAAGGCCCGAGTCCTCTCGAAGACAGCCGATTCCAGCTCGCGATCGGCCTCGGGAAGGGCCCGGAAGAAAAGATCCAGCGCCCCGCCCGGATCGGCCTCGATGGCCGCCACGGCCTTTTCCAGGGCACCGTTGAAACGTTCGATCATCTCCCGCCGTTCCCGCGCCGTCTCGGGCGAGGTCGCGACGATCAGTTCGCTGTAGGGAGGGAAACCCAGCTCCTCTAGGGTGAAGAAGCGAGCCTCGTACCCCTGTCGTTCCAGCTCCGTCACCTCGTAGTTCCTGTAGCCGCCGATGACGGCGTCGGCCTTGCCCGCGATGAGGGAGGCGACGATGGCGAAATGGACGTGGACGGTGTCGACGTCGCCGATGGCCCGATCGGCCAGGGCGGCCAGGAGAAGACGTTCGAAGTCGGGCTCGGTATAGCCGACGACCTTGCCGGCCAGATCGGAGGGACCTTCGATCTCCCTTCCGGCCAGGAAGAGGACGACGTTGAGGGGACTGTCGACGAGGGTCGACGTCACCGTCGACGCCGTTCCCTCCGAGGCGGCGACGAGGACCTGACTCTCGTAGGTCACGGCCAGGTCGACCTTGCCGACGAGGGCCATCTTGAAGGCCGTCGCCGTGTCGGAGGGGGCCAGGATCTCCACGTCGAGACCGGCCTCGGCGAAATGGCCCCCGTCGCGGGCGACGTAAAGGGGCAGGTGATCCATGTTGGGGAACCAGTCGAGCATGACCGTCACCGTCTCGGCCGCGGCGGGCAGGGCGGCGAAGAGGAGAAAGCAGAGGGAGAGGACCGGAAACGCGAGACGTCTCATAGAGGCAGACTTCCTTTCTTGTTCTCGTCGCATCGGCGCCCGACGTCGCCTCGGAGTCCGAGACGGCGCAGCGTCGTCAGGACCAGAAGGCCGACGATGGAACCGGGGAGGCTGCTGGCGAGGAAGGCCGGCATGAAGACCGTCAGGCCGACGCTCTTGCCCAGGGCGGGAGCGACGACAGAGGCCGAGAGGAGGGCGCCGACGAGACCCGTTCCCAGAGGTTCGGCCAGAGCCGCTCCGTCGTGGCGGAAGAGGCGCCAGGCGAGACCGACGGCCAGGGCTCCGGGGATGCTGCCCGGGAAGGCGAAGGGCGTCCCCGTGCCGAGGAGATTGCGGATGAGGGCCGCCGTGAAGGCCGCTCCTGCGGCCCACCAGGGACCGAGGAGGACTCCGGCCACGACGTTGACGGCGTGTTGGAAGGGGAAACAGCGCGTGGGACCGACGGGAAAGGAGAGGCCCGAGAGGAGGACGGCCGAGGCGCAGAGCAGGCCGGCCAGGGTGAGGGCCCGAAGACGGGAGATCTCTCCCGTCAGATCGAGGGTTTTCACGATTTCTCACCTCCTTTCCACCGGAGGAGTCTTGTTTCGGCCAGGCCGACGGCACCCCAGAGGGCGAGGCCCATCAGGGTCAGGGCCAGGACGGCGGCGAAGACCCGATCGGTCTGAAGACGGGCGTTGGCCTGGATCATGAAATAGCCCAGACCCCTTCGGGCCCCGACCCACTCGCCGATGACTGCGCCGATGGTGGCCACGGAGAGTCCCGATCGCAGGCCGGCCAGGAGGAAGGGCAGGGCCCAGGGGAGATGGAGACCCGTCACGGTCCTCCAGGGACCGGCGCCGAGGAGGCGGAAAAGGGCCCGGTAGTCCCGGTCGCAATCGCGAAGCCCCGCCAGGAGGCTGACGACGACGGGAAAGAAGACGACGAGGGCGGCCATGACGATCTTGCTCCCCGGTCCGTAGCCGAACCAGAAGATGAGGAGGGGCGCCAGGGCGAAGACGGGGATGGCCTGAGAGGCCACCAGCAGAGGGGCCAGAAGAGATTCGAGGCGGGGACAGAGAAAGAGGAGCAGGGCCAGGGGAAAGGCGATGGCCAGGGCAAGGGCCGAGCCGCCCAGAATCTCGCCCCCCGTCGCGACGGCATGGAAGGCCAGAAGGGGAAGATCGCGCCGAAAGGCGGCCAGGACGAGAGAGGGAGGGGGGAGGATCAGAGGAGAGACGGCGCTCCAGCGACAGCCCCCCTCCCAGAGAGCCAGAAGAAGGGCGGGGAAGAGAACGGCCGTCCCCTTCATGATAGGGGACGGCGGAGCCCGTCGAGAAGACGCCTCTTGAGCCGGAGAAGTTCGGGATCGTCGGAGGGACGGGGCGCCCTGCCGGAAGGAGAAAAGACGGCCCTGACCGTCATGGGCAAAGGCGAGAGGAGGAGGATCGAGTCGGCCAGGCGGAGGGCCTCGTCGACGTCGTGGGTCACCATGACGATCGTCCTGCCGTAGGAGCGGTGAAGCTTCAGCAGGAGTTCCTGAAGGTCGAGGCGGGTCACGGCGTCGAGGGCCGAGAGGGGTTCGTCGAGGAGGACCAGCTCCCGATCGGCCATGACCGTCCGGGCCAGGGCGCAGCGCTGTCTCATCCCTCCCGAGACCTGACAGGGGCGATGGGCCCCGTAGCCGCCGAGGCCGAAGGCCTCCAGCAGTCCCGCAGCCCTGCGGCGGTCTCCGGCCGAGGGAACCCCTCGCAGGGAAAGGGGGAGAAGGACGTTGGCCTCCAGGGAGAGCCAGGGCAGGAGGAGATCCTTCTGCTGCATGTAGGCGGCGACGCCGACAAGATCGCCTCTGTCCTCGCCCCCCCAGAGGAGGCTCCCCCCGTCGCGGGCGACGAGGCCCGTCAGGACATCGAAAAAGGTGCTCTTGCCGCAGCCCGACGGGCCGAGCAGGGCCGTGAAGGATCCCTCGGCCACGTCGAGGGAAAAGTCCTCGAAAACGACGGCGGAACCGAAACGCTTCGTCAACCCCCGGATGGACAACACGAAAACTCCCTCCTCCGACGGGACGTCGGAAAAGGGAGAGAGGAGGGAGAAAAGGCCTCGATGACTTCCCTTCGCCGGCATGACCCGGATCAGGTTCAAGGGGTCGGGGCTTCAAGCCCCCTCTCAGCCGGTCTCACCGACTCCCCCAGTGCTCTCTGTTTTTAAGGTGCGGGCCCTCGGGCCCTACCGCTCGGGCAAGTCTAACAGGAAAGGGGCTTTTCGTCCACAGGCCTGTCTCCGTTTCAGCGGCGATGGCGGAGGTGCCAGACGGCGACGGCCGTCGTGATGGGAACGGTCAGCAGCAGCCCCACCGTCCCGGCCAGGCTGCGCGCCAGCTCTTCGGCCACGGCCGGGTCGTTGAGCAGGCCCCGGAGGGTGGGCCCCGTCGAGGCGATGAGGACCGTTATGGGCAGGGAGCTCCCCAGGTAGGCCAAAACGAGGGTGTTGATCATGCTCCCCAGGACCTCGCGCCCCACGCCCAGCCCCGACCGCCAGAGCGCTCCGGCGTCGAGGGAATCGGCGTAGTCGCCGATCTCGGCCAGGGCCGACGTGACGGAAATGGCCACATCCATGACGGCGCCGATGGAGCCGATGATGACGGCGGCCAGCATAAAGCCCCGCAGGGAGAGGCCGGGGAAGGTCGAAGCCAGAAGCGTGCCCCCCTCTCCGGCAAGTCCCGTGAGCTGCCAGAGCCAGACCATGAGGGCTCCCGTCAGGGAGGCCGCCAGGGCCCCGCCGACGGTACCCAGGAAGGCGATGAGGCGGTACCGCCGCCTCCGGACGACGCAAAGGACGGTGCAGGCCGAGACGACGGCCGCCGTCAGGATGGCGAAGGGGACGGGCTCGACGCCGCGGAGCAGGGCCGGGACGTAGCCGAAGAGCAGGACGGCCAGGGAGAGAAGAAGCCCCATGAGGGCCCTCAGGCCGGCCACTCCGGCGCAGGAGAGGAGCATGCCCGTCGTGAAGACCAGCATGCCCACCACGTAGGGCATGCGGTAGACGTCGCTCACGGAGTAGAATTCGCTGCCGTCCTCGAAGGTGTCGCGCATGAGGATATAGCGTCGCCCCGGGTGAAGCTGGAGGGCGCTGCCCGCCAGGTGCTCCACCTCGACCTGGCGCCAGAGTCCCTTCTGGACGCCCGTCAGAAGCTGGACGGAAAGCTTGCGGCGGACCGTCTCCCACTCTTCCTCGTCGACGATGGTCTCGTAAAGGGGGTCGGAGACGTCGCCGAGAAGGACGATCCAGCCATCGCCGTGATGCCACCGGGAAAGGACGAGGCGATCGGCGGCGAAACCTGCAAGAAGAGCCGCCAAGAGAGCCATTAAAAGACCGATGATGAATCGTCTCAACCTTGTGAGGCCTGCCTTTCAGGTCTTTGCGCAATGGAGACCTCGCACAAAGGGCAAGATCGCTATCGGACCTATAGTATCACGTCCTCCCTCCCTGCGGCGGCAATCTTCGGCCCCTCTCAGGCTTCCGCGACGACGCTTTAACCTTTCTTCACGGCGACCGGTCCCCCCCGGACGAAAGACAGGGCCCGGAGGAGGCTTCCTGCCGGACCCGGAGGGAAAGAGGCGTTCGCGTTGGCGGCCCCGCCGAGAGGCGGAGGACCGAAGGGGAAATCGTCAGCCGACGAGATCGCCGCGACGCTCCCTCTGGAGGAGATAGCGCTCGCACTGCTGGATCTTGTCGTAGCCCAGGAGAATGCCGAGGATGAAATCCTCCTCGTCGGAGTAGGTCGTCAGCGAGGGCTTGCCGATCCTGCGGATGACGTCGACGCAGAGGGCGTTGCCGAAGAAGATGTTGACCCTGTCGGGACCGAGGGGAAAGACGACGTAGGGGATCTCCCAGCGGTGGAGCTTTTCCGTCATCTCCCCCAGAGAGACGGCGTCCGCCGTGTGAAGGATGAGCTGGCGGACGCCCTTGCGGTATTCGTAAAGGTGGTGATTGAAGACTTCCATCTCGAGAGACCTCCTTTTGCGGATCACGAAAGGACGATTTCCAACAGGCGACCGCCCTGATAGACGGCCACGGCCGAGATCCAGGCGACGAGGGTCGTGTAGAGGACCATGAAAAGGGTCCACCTCCAGCTGTTCGTCTCGCCCTTGAAGGCCGCCACGACGGCGACGCAGGGGACATAGAGCAGGGCCATCACCATGAAGGCGTAGGCCGAAAGGGGGGAGAAGTAGCGGGGCAGCAGGAGGGCCAGCTCCGCCAGCTCCGCCGCGAAGAGGACGGCGAGCGTTCCCAGGACGATCTCTTTGGCCAGGAAGCCGAAAAGAAGCGCCACCGTGGCCTGCCAGAAGCCGAATCCCGCAGGGGCGAGAAGCCCCGACAGGGCCTGGCCGATTCGGCCGATCCAGCTCTCGGCCGAGGCGTAGGCGACGCCGAAGGGGAGACTGGCCAGAAGCCAGACGGCGAGAACGGCGAGAAAGATGAAGGAACCCGCCTTTCTCAGGAAGAGCGAGGCCCTCTCCCAGGCGCTGGTCAGGACCGTCCGGACTTCGGGCAGGTGGTACGGGGGAAGCTCCATGATGAACTGCGACGATTCGCCGACGAAGAGGGTCCGGCTCAAAATCGTGGCGGAAAGGATGGCCACGGCCATGCCGAGAACGTAGAGAGAAAAGACGACCGTTCCGGCCCGATCGCCGAAAAAGGTGCCGGCGAAAAGGAGAAAGAGGGGCAGGCGGGCCGAACAGCTCATGAAGGGAAGGACGAGGAGCGTGATCATCCGGTCACGGGGACGCTCGAGGATGCGGGTGGCCATGATGGAGGGGACGTTGCAGCCGAACCCCATCAGCAGAGGCATGAAGCTCTTGCCGTGAAGGCCCAGTCCTCTCATGAGTCGATCCATGATGAAGGCGCCCCGGGCCATGTAGCCCGAATCCTCCATGGCGGCGATGAGGAGGAAGAGGAGGAAGATATGGGGGAAAAAGACGACGACGGCCCCCAGACCGGCGACGATCCCGTCGGCGAAAAATCGCGACGGCCACCCGCCGGCGCCGACGGACTCCAGGAGGGAGGCCCCTCCCCCCCCTGCCACGGCGAGGAGCGCCCTGAGGGCTTCCGCCACGGGATCGCCCAGGACGAAGGTGACCTTGAAGAGCCCCCAGGCGGCGACGAGAAACAGGGGAAGGCCGAAGAGACGATGGGTGACGATGTTGTCGATCCGATCGGAAAGGGATAAGGCGTTGTCCGGGGCCGCCTCGCGGCGGATGGCGGACTCGGCCAGAGCGGAGACGAAGGCCCAGCGCCGCTCGATGAGGGCCGTCTGGATGTCGCAGCCCAGGCCCTTTTCGACGCGATCGGCCTCGTTGGCCAGCACGCGGCGGAAGAGCCACCGGCCTTTCGACCCTTCCAGGACGGCCCAGGCCACGGGATCGCCCTCGGCGAGACGGAGGGCGGCCAGGCGGGGAGAGAGCCTCAGCGAGGCGGCCATATCGTCGGAGACGGCCGCGAGGCGCTCCAGCGCGGCCTCGAGAACAGGCCCGTAGGAGACCTCCAAAGGGGCAGGGGACGCCCCGTCGAGGAGCGAGAGAAGACGCCGCCGCAGCTCCGCAACGCCCCGGCCGCTGCAGGCCACGGTGGGGACGACGGGAACGCCGAGAAGGCGCTCCAGCGCGGCCCCGTCGACGGAAAGGCCCCGCTCCAGGGCCAGATCGCCCCGGTTGAGGGCCAGAGCCATGGGGAGCCCCATCTCCCGGAGCTGGACGACGAGGTAGAGGTTGTGCGCTCCAGGCTGGCGGCATCGACGACGACGAGGACCAGGTCGGGACGTTCGCCGACGAGGTAGTCGGAGGCGATCTGTTCGTCCAGAGAGGAAGCCCCGATGCTGTAGATTCCCGGGAGATCGACGACGGAGATCTCCCGCCCCTCCAGGAGGAGAGCCCCCTCCTTGCGCTCCACCGTCACGCCGGGCCAGTTACCCACCCTCTGGCGGGAACCGGTCAGGGCGTTGAAGAGGCTCGTCTTGCCCGTGTTGGGGTTGCCGGCCAGGGCGACGACTTTGGCGACCGCCATCTCAGAGGGACCTCCCCGTCGCCACGAGGGCAGAGGCGGGCAGCAATCCCTTTCTCGGGACATCCTCGACAGCAGGCACTGGAAAGATCATGGCTCACCGCTCACCTTCATCTTTGTTCTATACCTCAAACTCAGAGATCGCTCCGAAAAAAGGGCCCCGGAGGGCCCTCTTCCTCGCAGGGTCCGGATCAGACCTCGCCCTCATCCAGATCGACGAAGATCCTTTCGGCCATGCCCCGACCGAGGCCGAAACGGGCGTCACCCAGGGCGAGAAGGACGGGCGATCCCCTTCGGACGAGGGTCATCCGGGCTCCCGGGACGACGCCCAGATCGGCTAGTCTCCTCCTGAAATGGCCGCATCCGGAAAGGAGGGCGACGCGCAGCGGGACGCCCTCAGGGGCAGCCGTCAGGGGGCACAGGAGAAGCACCCCCCTTCGGAGGGGCAGACCCATACGGTGGCCGCCTCGCCTCGCCTCAGGGAGAAGCGGGAGCCGCGAAGCTCCATCTCCAGGGGATCGCCCAGAGGCGCGGGCCGGAGAAAGACCACCTTCGTCCCCGGCACGAAGCCCATTTCGAGCAGCTTCTTGCGCAGAGCGCCCTCGGCGGTGAGGCGCATGACCCGCCCCTCCTCGCCGGAACGGAGCATGGCCAGAGGTCGGGGCAGGGCGGCGACGTCGCCGAGACGCCGCGTGAGGGCCTGGGCCCAGTCGGCGCCCTCGCGCATCCCCTGGGCCAGGAAGTCGGTCAACAGGAGGAGGCGGCTCTCCGACTCCCCGTCGAGATCGTGTTCGATGGTGCAGGCGATCTCCTCGCCCTTGGGGCGAGGTATGCCCAAAAGGCCGGTGAAGAGGAAGGTCAGATGCTCGTGGCGGCGGTAGATGCTCAGGGCCCGCTCCCGTCCCGATTCGGTCAGGGAGGGCGTGCCGTAGCGCTCATGATCGAGGAGGCCCTCGCCGACGAGGCGCTTCAGCGCCGAGACGACGGTCCCCTTGGTGACGCCCAGCGTCTCGGCCAGCGACGTCACGGTGGCCGTGCGACCGCGGATCTCTTCGGCGAAGATCTCCTCGAGATAGTCCTCGATGCGCGACGAAACCAAGAAAACCCCTCCTCTTCGTCTTTTTACTACAGCTTCGAGACGAGTTTACGATGTCAAACTCAGGCCGTCAAGAGGTTTGTGAGAAGAAGGCCCTCATCCGGGCCAGCCCCTCGACGATCCGAGCCTCCGACGTGGCGTAGCAGAAACGGACGAAGTGCCCCTCCTCTCCCTCGAAGGGAACGCCGAAGCAGTTTCGGGCCAGGACGGCGACGCCGGCCTCGTCGAGAAGTCTCCTCTGAAGCTCTCCGGCGGAGGCCAGGCCGAGGGAGCGGCAGGCCTCGGTGACGTTGGCGAAGACGTAGAAGGCTCCCTTCGGGAGGCGGCAGCTCAGGCCGGGAAGGGCGTTGAGACCGGCGACGAGGAGATCGCGGCGGCGGCGGTAGGAGTCCGTCATGGCCTTCACCCCCTCCTGAGGGCCGTCGAGGGCGGCGATGCCGGCCTCCTGGGTGAAGGCCGCCGTGCAGGAGACGGAGTTCGTCAGCAGAGTGGTGAAGACCGGCACGAGAGGTTCGGGCATGACGCCGAAGCCGAGGCGCCATCCCGTCATGGCGAAGGTCTTGGAGAAGCCGTCGACGACGACGGTCCTGTCGGCCAGGGAGGGGACGGAGAGGGCCGACGTGAAGGCGCCCTCGTAGACCATGGAGGCGTAGACCTCGTCGGAGACGACCCAGAGATCGTGTCTCGCGGCGATCTCGCCGATCCGTTCCAGCGTGGGCCGGGGCAGGACGGAACCGGTCGGGTTGTGGGGCGAGTTGAGGATGATCATCGACGTCCGGGGCGTGACGAGCGACTCGAGCTCGTCGGGATCGACGACGAAGTCGCGCTCCTCCCTCAGGGGGAGGGGACGGGGCGTCGCCCCGCTGTAGCGCACGAGCGACTCGTAGGCGGGAAATCCCGGGCTGGGGACGATGACCTCGTCGCCCTCGTCGACGCAGGAGAGGATGGCGCAGAAGAGGACGGGCTTGACGCCGGGAGTGACGACGATTCGCGAGGCATCGACGTCGACGGCCCTCTCCCGGCGGAGAAAGCGCGAGACGGCCTGGCGGAAGGGAACGGTCCCCGCCGTGGGCGTGTAGTGCGTCGCCCCGCCCCGCAGGGCCGTAACGGCCGCCTCCGTGACGTGGTTTTCGGTGCCGAAATCGGGCTCTCCGATGGCGAAGCTGACGATGTCCCGTCCCTGGGTCTCTAGAGCCTGGACGCGGGCCAGGACCTCGAAGGCCCCCTCGCCGGAGAGGTGGCTCGCCCTTTTGGCTGTTTTCACGATGGCGACCTCCCCTACCGGCCGTGGAGCCGCGAGGCGGCCACGAAGGAGAGGCCCGACCGGGTGAGGGCCTCGGCCGTTCGGTTGACGGCGACGTGCTTCAGCAGGTAGTTGGCCTGGAGGACCTCCATGTCGCCGCTCGACTCGACGTCGCTGCGCGTCCGGAAGTAGTCGAGAATGCTGGAGCTGTGGGTCTGAGCGGCCTCGTCGTCGGGGTCTCCCCCTTCGTGCTTGGCCGAGATGTTGGGAACGGACCGGGCGACGGCGATGAGCTGGTCGCGACGCAGGTAGGGCTGACGGACGATGGCCCGGTAGGTCTCGGTGATGTGGTGCTCGATGCGGACCTGGTCCTCCAGCCCCAGGTCCCGGCGGAGACGGGCGATCTGGGCGAGGCAGTCGTCGTCGACGGAGTTGGAGACGTTGAAACCCTCGAGAGGCGTCGATCCGTCGTCCCGGGCGAAGAGGCGCGCCCCGACGAGGGTCCAGAGGACGGCGTAGGGATTGTCGTTGCCCATGAAGACGGAGATCTTGAACTTGATGTCCACGCCGATGCGGTAGAGGAGATAGGCCGCCAGGACCGTTCCGGGGTTGACGTTGAGGACCTGGCTGACGCCGTAGTTGGTGTAGTAGTGGAGGTACTCGTCGATCCAGCGGAGGACGTGCCCGTTGGGCTGGCCGATGCCGCCGAAGTAGCCCGTGATCGTCTCGGGCCCGCCGAGGTGGACGTTGGAGCCGTCGGTCCCCTTCGTATCGAGCGTCTCGACCCAGCTGGCGCCGACGATCTTCATGGCCGCCGCCACGGCGGGCAGGTCTCCGTCCCGCTCCTGTTCCCTCATGTTGCGGACGCGGATGAACCGCCCCGGCAGGAGCTCCCCCTTTTCCAGGGCCCGGCGGGCCTGGACGACGAGCCAGGGGAAATACTGGAGGGCGCTGATTTCGAGGGTGACGGCCGAGCTCTCGTCGATTCGCGCCGTCGAGGCCTCCGTGCCGAGGACCCTCGCCCGGTACTCCGAAAGGGAGACGAAGGCCCCCCGGTCCCGCTCCCTCATGAGCCACTCCAGATCCTTCAGATGAGGCGAGTTGCGGTTTTCGAGACGTTCCAGGAGACGCTCCAGCCTCCCGGCCTCTCGGGCCCTCTCGTTGATCTCCTCGGGCGTCCCGTATTTGCCGACGACGCGAAGCAGATCACGCACCAGCGGGTTTTTTCCGTCGCTCAGGTAGACGTTCAGGGCCGAAAAAACCTTGCCGTCCAGTTCCAGTCTGTTTTCGAGCACGTCAATCCCTCCCTGATCTCTTTTTGCCTTCGGGCACAAAAAAAGGCCAGGACCCCCGAACCGGGCCCTGGCCTGAAGTTGACCGGCAGCACTAAGGCGCGCCGGCCCCTCCAGGAGGGCCGCCGCACATAGCCGCCGCAGCGAGAAGGAACGGTCCGCGTCTGCTCATGTCGTCTCGGCCTCCTTTCGGGCGCTCTGCGCCGCAAGTTGTGCTGCATCATAGAAGACGGGAGAGGGGCTGTCAAGCCCGAACAGGCGCTTGTGTCGCCGGACAATGGTATTGTCACTCGTGAAGAGGACAGGGAAAATGTCACTTATGACGACCAGGAGAGACCTACTCATGAAGACAAAAGAAGCAAGGCGCTTGGGGTTGGTGGAAGAGGCTGTCGCGGGCAACCTGACGGTTCAGGAGGTGGCCGATCGGCTCGGTCTGAGCCGCCGTCAGGTCTTTCGGCTCAAACGACGCTACCGGGAAGAAGGAGCGCAGGGGCTCCTGCACAAGGGACGAGGCAAACCGTCCCGGCGCAGAATCTCTCAGGAGACACGGGATTTCGTCGTCAGTCTGGCCAAGGGTCTTTACAGGGATACGAGCTGTCAGCACATGGCCGAACTCCTTGCCGAAGAGCATGATCTCGTGCTGAGCGCCAAGAGCATCGCCCGTTTCCTTCGCGCGGAGAACCTGTCCCTCGTTCATCGCCACCGGGCCCCGAAGCGGCGTTCCCGCAGGGTCCGACGGTCCCGACGAGGCGATCTGGTCCAGATGGACGCCTCTCCTTTCGATTGGTTCGAGATCGGTGAGCGTTGCACTCTCCACGGCGTGATTGACGATGCCACAGGAGAGGTCCTCGGTCTGTGGATGGCCAGGAATGAGTGCCTCTTCGGCTACTTCCGCGTGCTCCGTCAGATGCTTGATCGCCACGGCGTGCCTCGCGAGCTTTACGCCGACCGCCACACCATCTTCCTTTCTCCCAAGTCGGAAAAACTGACGATCAAGGAGGAGCTGGAGGACTCGGCGCCTGTAACCCAGTTCGGCCGCGCTCTGGAGGCTCTCGGAACTCGCTATGTCCCTGCAGGGTCTCCCCAGGCGAAGGGGCGGATCGAAAGGCTCTGGGGAACTCTTCAGGATCGTCTCGTCGTCGCCTTCCGACGGGCCGGAGTGAAAACGATCGAAGAGGCCAACGTCCTGCTCGCCGCCTACCCGGGAGAGGTCCATAACCCGAGGTTCGCTCGTCCTCCCGCAGAGGGGGCATCTGCCTTTCTCCCTCCGCCGGACGGCCCCGCTCTCGATCTCCTCCTGACTCGCCAGACCGACCGGAAGGCCTCGGGAGACTCGACGATTTCCCTCGACGGAAAACAGTACGCCCTGATAGGCCCCCGCAGACGCCCCCTGCTTCTTGCCAGAGGACAGGCGGTCAAGGTCATCGAGAAGCTCGACGGGAAACTCCTGGCTCTTGTCCATGACGGGCTCTACGATCTCGCAGCCGTCGACAAAGAGCCCCCTGCGACTCCCCCGCCTGTCATCGAGACGAAGACAGGCACTCCATGCAAAACGAAGAAGCAGAGGAAGCCGGCGGCAGACCATCCCTGGCGACAGAATCCCGCTCCTCCTGCCGCGGCGGTCGGCTCCGAGCAAGGGACGGGTTCCCCTCCCTAGAAGGACCTCCGCCGCGGAGGAAAGCCAAGGCGGGCTGTTGACGGGGGCGATTTCAGCCCCTCGAAAGCGACACTTTCATTGTCCCTCAGACCCTCTTTTTAGATGACATTTTTAGTGTCCCTTGACAGCCCGAACAGGCGCTTGGCCTCCGAGGAGATTTGGTCTAAAATGATCAGGTCTCTCTCTCGCTTTTTCCTCGAAAGGAGGCCCTCCCATGGCCGACCGAGCCCTCTCCCTTTTCTTTCTCGTCTTCTTCTCCCTCTACGGAGCGATCAACGTCTACCTCGGCTCCTGGCTTTTCAGGGCTCTGGCCTCGTCGAGGGGCCTCCGCCCCGCCGGGGCCCTCTTCGTTCTCGTCGCGGCCGCCTACCCCGCAGGGCGTCTCCTGTCGCGGAGCCTTCCCGGCCCAGCAGGGGCCCTTCTCCGCCTGGGCAATCTCTACCTGGCT
This sequence comes from Aminithiophilus ramosus, assembly GCF_018069705.1. Taxonomy (GTDB): domain Bacteria; phylum Synergistota; class Synergistia; order Synergistales; family Aminithiophilaceae; genus Aminithiophilus; species Aminithiophilus ramosus. The sequence goes on from NZ_CP072943.1 coordinate 2,945,294, forward strand.
TTCATGGCCACGGCCTTCGCCGTCGCCGTCGCCGCAGAGGCGGTCCTTTTCGCCGCCCGCCTCTTCGGGATCCGCCCCTCGACGGAGGCCCTCCGGCGGGCCGTCCTCTTCGCCTCCCTCCTCGTCGTCGCCGTCACGGCGGCGGGAGCCGTCGCCGCCCGTTTCCCTCAGGTGCGCGTCATCGATCTCGAACTGCCCCGTCTCGACGGGGCGGGGCGGGAGATGACCGTCGCCTTCGCCTCCGACCTTCACGCCGGGACCGTCATCCACAACGCGAGGCTGGCCGCGATGGTGGACCTCATCGCCGGCCTCGACGCCGACCTGATCCTCCTCGGAGGCGATCTCGTCGACCGGTCCGTCACGGAGGCCGTCGAAGAGGATCTTTCAGGCGAGCTCGCCCGCCTGAAGGCCCCGCTGGGCGTCTTCTCCGTCGCCGGCAACCACGAGTACTACGCCGGCCTCGAGGCCGCGACGGCCCACATCGAGAAGGGAGGCGTCACGGTCCTTCTCGACGAGGCCCGCGCCGTCGCCGACACGGTCCTCGTCGTGGGACGCCACGACGTCCAGGCGCCCCGTTTCGGCTTCGACCGCAGACCCCTGGCGGAGCTGACGGCTCCCCTGGGAGGACGCCTGCCCGTCATCGTCGTCGACCACACCCCCCGAGACCTGGCCGAGGCCGCCTCGGCGGGCGCGGCCCTTCAGCTTTCGGGCCACACCCACAGGGGACAGCTCTGGCCCTTCAACCTGCTCACGGAGGCCCTTTTCGAGATCGCCTACGGCCCGGGGCAAAAGGACGAGACCTGGATCTACGTCTCCAGCGGCCTCGGGACCTGGGGCCCGCCGGTGCGGACCAGCGGCCGTCCCGAGGTGATCCTCTTCAGGCTCCGCTTCCGCTAGAGGCCCCGTCACGGCCTCTTTTCGGTCACCATGAAACGAGCCAGACCGACCTTCCGTCGACGGGACCGTCTTTTCGCGGCGCCGGTGAACCTCCTCGGCCGCCCCGCAGGAAAGTGCCGGGGAGAATGACGCAAGTGGCCTTGCACGAGGCGAAGAGAGTGAGTAGAGTTCCCTGGGAGGTGATCCACCGATGAGGGAAAAAAGGAAAACCGGCAGGGGCGAAGGCGCCCTGTGCCTGATGGTCGTGATGCTTCTCCTTCTGACGGGAAGGGCTCCGGCCGAAGAGGCGTCTCCCGCCGAGGAGGCCTTTTCCTCGGGCAACGCCGCCATGGCGGCCTTTCCCGAGGAGCCCGTCGTCACCCGCCACCGGGGCACCTTCGGCGGGCGGAGCCTGGCCTATACGGCCACGGCCGGTCTGATGCCCCTTTTCGACGGCCGCAGCGGCGACGAACGGGGACGGCTCTTCTACGTGGCCTACCAGGCCGAGGGGATCAAGCGCCTCGAGACGCGGCCTATCACCTTCGTCTACAACGGCGGCCCCGGGAGTCCCTCTCTCTGGCTCCACATGGGCCTTTTGGGACCCAAACGGAGCCCCGTGGCCGACGACGGGCTGGCCCATCCCCGCCCCCCCTACGGCGCCGTCGACAACGGGGAGAGCCTCCTCGACATCACCGATCTCGTCTTCATCGATCCCGTGGGAACGGGATTCTCCCTGACGACGCCGCCCGGCGACGACGAGGCGGGGCGGGCCTTCTGGGGCGTCTGGGAAGACGTCGAATGGGTGGCCGAGTTCATCCGCCTCTTCCTGAGCCGCAACGACCGCTGGCAGTCGCCTCTCTTCCTCGTCGGCGAGAGCTACGGCGGCATGCGCTCCTGCGGTCTCGCCTCCCAGCTTCAGGATCTGGGCATCGAACCGGCGGGCATCGTCCTCGTCGCCCCGGCCGTCAGCTACGGCGATCTGGAGAGCGACAGCGCCAACGACAGGCCCTACGTCCACGCCCTGCCGACGATGACGGCGGCGGCCTGGGTCCACGGCAGGCTCTCGCCGCCCCTTCAGGCCCTCTCCCTGGACGAGGCCGTCGAACGGGCCGAACGCTTCGCCTTCGGTCCCTACCGCAATGCCCTCTGGAAAGGCGCCGCCCTCGCCGGGGAGGAGCGGACCGCCCTCGCCCGGGAACTGGCCGAGCTGACGGGACTTCCCGACCCCTTCTGGCTGAGGTGGAATCTCCGCGTCGACATCGACCGCTTCGCAGGAGAGCTCCTGGCCGACGAGCGGCGCTTCGTCAGCCTCTACGACAGCCGTCTCTCGGGCCACGGCTCGGAGTACCGCCTCTGGGAGGATCCTCTCATGGCCCGCGTCGGAACGGCCTTCGTCACGGCCTTTCAGAGCTATCTCCAGCAGGACCTGGAGTATCTGACCGACTGGAGTTACAAGACATCGGGCGACGAGGCCTTCCACAACTGGAACTGGCTCTCGGGCATGGAAAACGGCTTCAGGGGAAGTCCCAACACGATCCGCGAGCTTGAGCTGGCCATGAGGCGCAACCCCTGGATGAAGGTCTTCGTCGCCATGGGGCGTTACGATCTGGTCTGCCCCGTCGACTCCGTCGTCTACAGCCTGAACCGCATCGACGTTCCGGCCGAGACCTTCAGGAACGTGACCTTCAGGACCTACCCGGCGGGGCACATGATGTATATCCACGAGGAGACCCTCAAGAACCTCAAGAAAGACCTGGCCGTCTTCTACGGAGAGGCCCTGGGACGCCCTTAGCATGACGCGACGGAGCCTCCTCCTTCTTCCTGTCGTCCTGGCGGCGGCCATCGCCGGGATTCTCCTCTTCCGGGCCCCCGACGCCGAGGAGCTCCGGGAGCGACGGGTCTTCCTGATGGGAACGACCGTCACGGTCCGGGGTTCCCTCTCCGAACCTCTTCTCGACGAGACGATCGCCCTCCTGGGCGCCCTCGAAAGGCGCCTCTCGGCCCATCTCGACGACTCCGAGATCGGCCGCGTCAACGCCGATCCCTCGTCGGAACACCCTCTCTCGCCGGAGACGGCCCAGGTTCTCGCCCGAGCTCTCTATTGGGCCCGACGCAGCGACGGCGCCTTCGATCCCACCGTGCGCCCCCTCACCCTGCTCTGGAACGGCGACGGGACACGCCATCGCCCCCCCTCGCCGGAGGCCGTCGCCGAGGCCCGGCGTCACGTCGGCTGGGACCGGGTCCGCCTGGACGGCGATATCCTCCGTCTCGAGCCCTCGATGGGCCTTGACCTGGGCGGAATCGCCAAGGGGTACGGAGCCGACGAGGCGGTCCGATTCCTGCGCGACAGAGGCGTCACGCGGGCCATCGTCGACCTGGGCGGAAACGTCGTCGTCATCGGCGACCGTCCCGGCGGCGGCCCCTGGCGCATCGGCATCCAGGACCCCCAAAAAGAACGAGGCGAGCGCCTGGGCGTTCTCGAGGGGCGCGACCTTTCCGTCGTCACGTCGGGCAACTACGAGCGCTTCTTCGACTGGGAGGGAAAACGCTGGGGGCACATCGTCGATCCCGCCACGGGATGGCCCTCCGAGTCGGACCTCCTGAGCGTCACCGTCGTCTGCGAAGCGTCCCTCGACGGAGACGCCCTGGCGACGGCCCTCTTCGTCCTGGGCCGGGAAAGGGCCCTATCCCTGAAGGGAGAGCTGGAGAAGGAGGGTTACGCCTTCATCCTCGTCGGCGACGGCCTCGTGACGATCTCCCCCTCGCTGGAGAGCTCCTTCCGCCTCGAATCGACGGAGTATGACCTTGAAACGCGGTGACCGGCGGGTCCTCCTCCTCCTGGCGGGACTCCTCCTTCTTTCCCTCCTGCCCCGCCTTTTCTCCTCCGACGGGGGACCGCGGTGGGCCGTCATCTACGTCGACGGGACGGAGCGTCACCGGCTCGACGTCGATGGCCCCCTCCGGGAGATCGCCATCGTCACCGACGACGGACACCGCAGCGTCATCGCCGTCGGCGAAGGCGGGGCCCGATTCGTGGACAGCGACTGCCCGGACAGGCTCTGCATCGCCCGGGGACACCTCGACAAAGCGGGCCAGTCGGCCCTCTGCCTCCCCAACAGGATCGAAGTCCGCCTCGAAGGCGCGAAAAACGGAGAGGACGATGTGGACGCCCACTCCCAGTGAGCCGTCGCCGACGCGGCGCATCCTGATCGTCGGCCTCCTCAGCGGCCTTTCCCTCGCCCTGGCCCTTCTCGAAAACGCCCTCCCCCTTCCCGCTCCGGGAGTCAAGCCGGGGCTGGCCAACGCCGTCTCCCTCCTGGCCCTCCTTCTCTACGGCCCCCGAACGGCCTGGTCCGTCCTGGCCGTTCGGCTTCTTCTTGCCGGGCTCTTCTCGGGCAACCTCTTCGCCCTGGGCTGCAGCGTCGCCGGAGGCATGGCGGCCATGACCGTCATGACGCTGCTTGTCCGAGGGGCCGCCGGAGAGGTGTCGCCGCCCGTCGTCAGCGCCGCCGGAGCCGTCACCCACAACGGCGCCCAGCTTCTTTTCGTCGTGGCCCTCCTGGGAAGCCGGGCCCTCCTGGCCTATCTTCCCCTCCTCGTCGTCTCGGGCCTCGCCTCGGGGCTGGCCGTGGGCTTCCTGGCCGAGTGGACCGCGAAGAGGCTCGACCGGATCCGCAGGGAATCGATGCCGTAAGGTCCTGTCGGGCGAAAGTCCGCTGCCTGGCCGCCACGGCCCCCCGGCAGGCAGCGGTTGCGTCGTCGGCCCCGCCGGGCCGACGACGGAACGGGCACGACGACAGAAGGAACGCGCAGGTCCGGATTTGCCGCCGGACCTGCGCGTTCCTTCTGTTCTCTCGCTTTTGGTCGCCTCCGGCCTCTACGATGCCTTGGGCGTGATCTTTCCGGCCCCGGCAGGCGTGATGAGGATGGCCTTGACGGGGCACTTCTCGACGCACTTGCCGCAGGCGACGCAGAGGGAACCGTCGATGACGGGGAGGTTGTCCTTCATCACGATGGCCTTGGCCTCGCAGAACTTGGCGCAGAGGCCGCAGCCGATGCACCCCTCGGGACAGACCTCCCGCACCTGGGCGCCCCTGTCGGCGTTGTTGCAGGCCAGGCGGACGGGCTGAGAGAGGGGGATCATCTCCAGCACGCCCCGGGGACAGGCCTCGACGCACTTGCCGCAGCCGACGCAAAGGGCCCGCTCGACGACGACGATGCCGTCGCGGACGGAGAGGGCGCCGAAGGCGCAGGCCGCGATGCAGGTGCCGAAACCGAGACAGCTGAAGCTGCAGGCGTTGGGGCCGCCTCCGGGGAGGACGGTGGCCTTGCGACAGTCCCGGATTCCCTGGTAGATGTAGGCCTCGATGCCGCGGTCGCAGCCGGTGCGGCAGCGGACGGAGGCCACTTTTCTCTCCTCCGCTCCGGCATCGCTGCCCATGAGACGTCCCAGGGCTGCGGCCAGGTCGGGGCCGCCGATGGGACAGCGGTTGGTGGCCGCCGCCCCGGAGGCGACGTTTTCGGCGTAGATGTCGCAGCCCTCGAAGCCGCAGGCGCCGCAGTTGGCGCCGGGCAGAAGGGCCCTGACGGCCTCCACCTTGGGATCGACGGGAACGGCGAACTTTTTCGAGGCGAAGGACAGGAGAAGGCCGAAGGCCAGGCCCAGCCCGCCGAGCGCGATTACCGGGTAAAGGAGGCTCTCCATCGTTCACACTTCCCTTCGACTAGAAGATTCCCTGGAAGCCCATGAAGGCCAGGGCCATGAGCCCCGCCGTCACCAGCGACAGGGGGAGTCCCCGCAGCGCCTCGTGGACGTCGCGGCTCGATTCGGCCATGCGCTCCCTCAGGCCGGCGAAGAGGACCAGGGCCAGCATGAAGCCCGCCGCCGTCCCCACGGAGTGGACGAGGGACTCGACGAAGCCGAAACCTTCGCGGACGTTGAGGACGGCCACGCCGAGGACGGCGCAGTTCGTCGTGATGAGGGGCAGGAAGATCCCGAGCGAGCGGTAGAGGGCGGGCCAGAGCTTCTTCATGACGATCTCGACGAACTGGACGACGGCGGCGATGACGAGGATGAAGGCCATCGTCGAGAGGTAGGTGATCCCCAGAGGTTCGAGGATGGCGTAGTAGACGAGCCACGTCACCGACGAGGCCAGGGCGATGACGAAGATGACGGCCAGTCCCATGCCGCGGGCCGTGCCCATCCGCGACGAGACGCCCAGGAAGGGGCAGACGCCGAGGAAGCGGGCCAGGACGATGTTGTTGACGAACATGGCGCCGAAGAAGAGTTCGAACCAGTGCATCAGGCTTCAGCCCCCTTCCCCGCCGAGGGGCAGTTCTCGCCGCAGAGGCTGCAGCTGCCGCAGCCCGTGGGGGCCACCGATCCCTTGCGGCGAAGCTGGATGACGCGAACGAGGGCCAGGAGGACGCCGAGGGCGATGAAGGCGCCGGGAGCCATGGAGAGGACCAGGGCGGGCTGGAATCCGGCGGGCAGGAAGGACTTGCCGAAAAGGGTTCCGGCGCCGAGGATCTCGCGGACACTGCCGAGGATCGTCAGGGCGGCGGTGAAGCCCAGCCCCATGCCGACGGCGTCGCAGAGGGAGGCCAGAAGGCCGTTTTTCGAGGCGTAGGCCTCGGCCCGGCCCAGGATGATGCAGTTGACGACGATGAGGGGGATGAAGATCCCCAGGGAGCGGTTGAGCGTCGGAGTCCAGGCCTCCGTGGCGAACTGGACGATGGTGACGAACCCGGCGATGACGACGATGAAGGAGGGGATGCGCACCGTGGCCGGGATGAAACGCCGCAGGAGGGAGATGACGGCGTTGGAGCAGAAGAGGACGGCCAGAACGGCCAGTCCCATGCCGAGGCCGTTGGTGGCGCTCGACGTGACGGCCAGAGTGGGGCACATGCCTATGGCCTGAACGAAGATGGGGTTTTCCTTGACCAGGCCGGCCCAGAGTCTCTCCTGAAGCACCTTCACGAGACGCCGCCTCCCTTCACCTGACGAAAGACATCAAGAGCCCTGTTGAGGCCGTCGGCGACGGCCCGGGTCGTGATGGTCGCTCCCGAGATGGCCTCGACCTCGTTGGCCCGGGGCTGCTGTTTCGTGACCTCGACGGGACCGGTCATCCCCTTCAGAGGGTCCCGGAAGGCCTCGCCGGCGGCCTTGGCTCCCAGGCCCGGCGTCTCGGAGTGGGAGAGGATCTCCACGCCCGTGACGGCGCCGTCGCTGCCGATGCCGACGAGAAGGCGAATCTCGCCGCCGTAGCCGGCCGTGTCGAGGGTGACGCAGAGCCCCACCGAGTCGCCTCCGGCCAGGGCCTCCTCGACGGAGACGATCCCGGGGAAGTCGCCGTTCTCGACGGGGCGGAAGCTTTCCGCCGCGGGAAGGGCCCGACGCAGGGCCTCGGCCCTCTCCCTCTCTCTCGTGAGACGGATGGGCTCGGCGGTGAGGTTCTGGACGAAGCCGAGGAGAAGGCCCGTCAGAGCCGTGACGATGAAAAGAATCCAGGCGGGGCGGAGCGCGTTACCCACGGCTTGTCACCTCCCCGAAGCGACGGGGTCCGAAGCCTCTGTCGATGAGGGGCGTCACGAGGTTCATGAGAAGAATGGCGAAGGAGACGCCCTCGGGATAGCTGCCGTAGAGCCTGATGAGGGCCGTCAGAAGGCCGCAGCCGAAGGCGAAGACGGCCCGGCCCTTGACGGTCATGGGCGACGTGACGTAGTCGGTGGCCATGAAGATGGCGCCGAGGAAGAGGCCGCCGGAGAGAATCTCGTAGAGGGCGTTGCCCGTGAAGAAACCGTCGCGACCGAGAATCCAGGTGAAGAGGGCCGTCGTGGCGATGTAGACGACGGGAATCTCGGGCGTGATGACGCGGCGCCAGAGGAGCCAGGCCGCCCCGACGAGGAGGGCCAGAGTCGACGTCTCGCCCAGGCAGCCGCCGACGTGGCCGACGAAGAGGTCCATCATGGAGGGAAGGGCCTGCCCCCCCTCTTTGAGGATGCCCAGGGCTGTCGCCGACGAGAGGCCGTCGACGGTCCAGGTCGTCATCGCCCCCGGCCAGGAGGCGAGGAGGAAGGCCCGGGCCGCCAGGGCCGGGTTGACGACGTTCTTGCCCAGGCCGCCGAAGAACTGCTTGACGATGACGACGGCGAAGGCGCCGCCGATGGCGGCCATCCAGAGGGGGAAGGTGGGCGGCACGTTGAAGGCCAGCAGGACGCCCGTCAGGGCGGCGCTGCCGTCGCCGATCGTGACGGTCCGCCCCAGCAGCCTCTGCCAGAGGTACTCCGAGGCGACGGCCGAGGCGGCCGTGACGGCCGTCAGGATCAGGGCTCGGGGGCCGAAGAAGTAGACGGCGGCGGCCAGAGCCGGGACAAGGGCGATGAGAACGTCGCCCATGACGGTCCGCACCGACGAATTGGCGTGGACGTGGGGCGACGCGGAGACGACCAGTTTTTCACTCACGGCTTCACTTCCTCCTTCGGGCGCCTGCCGTCCGCTTGGCCTCGCGCAGGCTCTGGACGAGGTAGCGCATGGCCGGGCAGGTGTAGGAGCAGGAGCCGCACTCGATACAGTCCATGCCGCCTTCGTCGACGAAGGCGTCGTAGTCCTCCAGCAGGGCCAGGCGGTTGAGGCGATTGGGGGCGAGCCCCATGGGACAGACCTCGATGCAGCGGCCGCAGCGGATGCAATCCTGTTCCGGCTCCGTCAGGGTCATCGACTTGGGCTGGGCCAGGAGGCCCGACGTCCCCTTCACGACGGGAACGTCGAGGCGCGTCAGGGCGACGCCCATCATGGGACCCCCGGCGATGACCTTGCCCGGCTCCTCCTTGAATCCCCCGGCGGCCTCGACGAGCTGGCTGACGAGAGTCCCCAGAGGGACGAGGAAGTTACCCGGCGAGACGAAGGCCTCGCCCGTGACGGTGATGACGCGGTCCATGAGGGGACGCCCCTCGGCGACGGCCAGATACATGTTGCGCACCGTGGCCACGTTCTGGACGAGACAGCCCACGACGCAGGGCAGCTTGCCCGACGGGACGGACCGCCCCGTCACGGCGTAGATGAGCTGCTTTTCCGAGCCCTGGGGGTACATGACGGGGAGGGCCCGGACCTCGGCCCCGCCGCCCGAGCCCGCGAAGGCCCTGCGCAGGGCCTCGATGGCCTCGGGTTTGTTCTCCTCGAGGCCGACGACGACGGAGGCCTCGGGGAAGAGAAGCCGAAGGAGCTCCGTCCCCTGGGCGATCTCGTCGGCGTGTTCCCTCATGATGCGGTCATCGCAGGTCAGATAGGGCTCGCACTCGGCGCCGTTGAGGATGACCGTGTCGATGGGGGAATCGGGCGGCGGGTTGAGCTTGACCGACGTGGGAAAGCAGGCCCCTCCCAGGCCGACGATGCCCGAAGATCCGACGAGGGAGAGGATCTCCTCGCGAGAGAGTTCACGCCACCGGGGCCGTTCCTCGAAGGGGACCTCCCTGGCCTGGCCGTCGCTCTCGATGACGATGGACGGCCCCCGGCCGCCGATGAGAGGACGGACCTCGACGGCTTTGACCGTGCCGGAAACGCTGGAGTGAATCGAGACGCCCATGCGCCCCTCGGGAGGAGAGGCGATCAACTGACCCCGCAGGACCTCCTGCCCCTTCTCGACGAGGGGAAGGCAGGGGGAACCGATATGCTGAGCCAGGGGGAAAACGTGAATCCCGCCCGGAGAGAAGGGGACGATCGCCTTCTCACTTGTCAGCTCCTTACCGCCCTCGGGGTGTACGCCGCCCCGAAACAACCGGTGCTTCACAGCACCACCTCCCATTGATTATAGAAAGAAAGCACCAACCCCGAGTCCATGCAGGAACAGAGCTACGCAAGGAAGAGAGGAGGACCTTTCGCCCCGTCGACGGCGAAAGCCTCCCCTCTGCGCAATCTCACGAGGCCCGGACCCTTTTCGAGGTCATGTTGCCAGAGTACCGGGAAAAAGTCAACGTGAGACAAAGTTTACAGATGCACAAGAGACAACACAAGAGGGCAAAGACGGGGCATTGCGCACTCGACTGACAACGCCGACGAAGGACCCCGGCGCCATCGGCCGACGGGCGATCCCCGCCGCCAACGACCTCGACGCCGGAGAGACGGACAGCCGCGGCGAAGCCGACGCCTCACGAGGACGCCCCACAGCCCCGCTCCGCGAAGGGCAAGGCGCGGGGATCGGTGATCCTCCTGCCACGAACCCTCGCGACGGAGTCGATGGCGTAGCCTCACCCGCGTCCGATTCCCGGGAACGAAAAGCCCGACGGACGCCTCGACGTGGCGAGGGGACCGTCGGGCCTCTCCGAAAAAAGGTTGGTTGCGCCTGCCCCGGGGGCTGTCGGACGTCTCCGGGAAAAGGTTGATTGGGCCTGCTCTCTCGGACTAAGATCGCGACTTCAAGAACAAAAGATTTCCTCTGGATAGCACAAAAGGGCATCGATCAACGATCGTCAGGCCGAGCCCGACGGGCCCCTAGGATGAAAAGCCGGGCTTCGAGGTCAAAGAGTCTCTTCCGGACAGCACGAAGGGCTATTGGCTGGCAGGCATCGGTCCACGTCCGACGGGCTTCTCGACGAACCGACTGGCTGAAGCCGTCAGCCGATGACGAGGCTTTCCAGATCTTTCGGATAGGATGTGACCTGTCTGGCCCCCCCGGCCGTGACGATGACGGTGTCGGAGTGACGGAAGCCCCCCCGGCCCCGCAGATAGAAGCCGGGTTCGATGGACAGGGCCATGCCCTCCTTCAGGACAACGTCGTTGTCGAAACGAAGCGACGGCTCTTCGTGGGAGGTGACGCCGATGCCGTGGCCCGTACGGTGGTCGAAGGCCTCGCCGAATCCGGCCCCGTCGATGACGCGCCTGGCGGCTCCATCGACGTCGCCGGCCCGGACTCCCGGCCTGACGGCCGCGACGGCCGCCGCCTGGGCCTCGGCCATGACGGCAAAACACCGACGTTGGAAGGGATCGGCCGATCCGACGAAAAAGGTCCTTTCGCATTCGGCCCTGTAGCCGTTCAGGCCGACCTGGCGGCTGTGGATGACGCCATCTCCGAGCTGAAGAGCGCGCGTGCTGGAAAAGACATGCTGCATGGCGCTTCTCTCCCGTCCGGAAGGACTCATGACGAAATGATCCACCGTGGCCGAGGGGAAATCCCTGGCCACTCGAGCGAAAAGAGCCGACGTGCCGGCCAGATCCAGCTCCATTTCCGTCATGCCCGGACGGGCCCGTTCCAGAGAGGCCCTGAGGGCGTAGCTGACGAGGTCTCCGGACAGGGTGATGGCCTCGATTTCCTTGGGCTCCTTGACCGTTCTGGCCAGGGCGATATCACGTCCCACATCGACGAGGACGAAGCCCTTTTCCTCGAGGAAACGGCCCAGCTCCAGGGGAAGGTATCCCTTCTCGACGCCCAGGCGGCACGAGGGCCTCAGGGGGGAGACAAGGGCGTCGAGAGCCGCCAGGAAGGAAGATCCTCTGTCGATTCGCTCGGGCGTCTCGTGATAGATCTGAAGACGGTCGGCACGGGCCTCCTTCCGGACGTGCTCCTCCTCCAGGGAAGGAAGGGCCATGGAGAGCCCGTCGCTTTCGACCAGATAGGCGAAGGGACGGGAATAGATGATGGCCTTGAAGCCGCTGAGATAGAAAAGATCGTCAGGCTGAAGAATCAACGAGGCCTCGACGTTCCTTTCCTCCATGACCCCTCGCAGGGCACGAAGCCGTTCTTCCGTGTTCACCTGACCATCTCCTTCAGCTCAGTCTGTCCGGATTGAGATCCCCCAGGGCCTCGACGACGAAAAGACCGTCCTTGCGGATCAGCCTGTCGTCGAAGTAGATCTCCCCTCCCCCGTATTCCGGCCTCTGGATGCAGGTGAAATCCAGATGCACCGAGGAGCGGTTGCCGTTGTCGGCATTGGCATAGGCGTTGCCCGGCGTCAGATGGAAGCTGCCGGCGATCTTCTCGTCGAAGAGGACATCGGCCATGGGGTGGAGAATCTCGGGGTTGACGCCGAGGGCGAACTCGCCGGGGAATCGGGCTCCCTCGTCCGTGTCCAGGATGGCCTCGAGGCGCGGTCCGTCGTTGCAGGAACAGGCGACGACGCGCCCCTCCCGAAAGACCAGCTCCACATCGGAGAGGACGAAGCCCTCGTAGGGAAAGGGGACATTGAAGCGCACCCGCCCCTCGACGGAACCCCGGACCGGCGCCGAATAGACTTCGCCGTCGGGAAGATTGCGGCGACCGGCCAGGGCGACGGCTCCTATCCCCTTGATGGAGAAGGCCAGATCGACGCCGGGACCGACGACGCGGACCCGATCGGTCCCCTCCATCAGGTCGACGAGAGGCCTCATGGCCCGCTCCATCCGGCCGTAGTCGACGAGACAGGCCCCGAAGTAGAAGTCCTCGAAGGCCTTCGTGCTCATTTTGGCCTGTTGGGCCATGGCGTCGTTGGGGTAGCGCATGACGCTCCACCGGGTATGGCCGCAACGGCGCTGCAGATGGAGGGGACCGAAGTAGCGGCTCCGGTAGAGGTCGAGCTTTTCCTGAGGCACGTCGCTCCAGGCGTAGAGGTTTTCCGTCCCCCTGATGTCCACGTAGGCATCCATCTTCTCCATCCGGGCCACCTCGAAGGCGGCGATCTCCTCCAGAAGAGAGGCGTCGGCTCCCCGCAGAAGGGCCCGCTCCAGACGGTAGTCGTGGCGGTGGACGAAAGGACGGGCCCCTCTGTCGAAGCTCTCCTCGACGACGGCCAAGGCCAGAGGCAGCCCCTCGCCGTGAAGTTCGACGAGCAGACGGTCCCCGCGCTGCAGTTCAAGGGCGAAATCGACGATATGCCGGGCCAGCAGGCGAACTCTCCCGTCTTCCATGACGCCCGTCCTAGCGGGCCGCCGTCTCCGGCCGACGGCCGGTGACGAGACTGACGACGATCAGGACGAGGATGGACATAGGAGCGGCGACGAGAATGGCGTTCCAGCCCAGGGGCCGTTTGAGGACGATCTCCCAGATCAGCACGGCGGCACCGCCCGTAACGATGGAGGCCAGCCCTCCGGCCTTGGAGACGCCCGGCCAGAGGATGGCCCCGAGAAGGGCCGGAGTGATGGCCGCTCCGTACATGGAATAGGAGTACATCTGCATCTTGAGGATGTCGGGGAAATAGGTCCCGATGACGTAGGCCAAAAGCCCCAGGGCGACGATACAGGCCCGGGTGTAGACGATCTTCTCCCGCTCCGTCATATCGGGCTTGAAATACTTCTGGATGATGTCGTAGACGACGTTCGTGGCCGTAGAGAGGAGAAAAGAGTCGCCCGTCGTGATCATGAAAGCCACGGCCGCCGCCAGGATGACGCCTCCGATGACGAAGGGGACGCCGCCCATGGCCATCTGGAGGATGGCCGTGTCGGGTCGGATGCCGGGGAAGAGGACGATGGCCGCCGTGGCGTAGGTGACGGCCAGACCGATGACGAGCCACTCGCCGATGAAGAAGCCGACGTTGGAGCGGGCCGCCGTCTTGGCGTCCTTGGCGCAGCCGAAGCGTTGGAACATGTTCTGGTCACCGAGGATGAGGAAAATCAGCGGGAGGATATAGCCCAGAAGCTGAACCGTCGAAAGCCCGCCCGACCAGGAAAGCTGTGCCGGCGAGAGCTGGCCGAGAATGGAGCTCCAGCTTCCCGCCTTCCCGAAGACGAAGGGCAGTCCGATCCCCATTCCGCCGACGATGAGCAGAGCGCTGAAGAAATCCGTGTAGGCGATCGTCACCATCCCTCCCGTGACGGCGAGCAGGACCATGACAAAGGCGGAAATGATGGTCCCCGTCTGAAGATCCATGCCCGTCGTCAGGTTGAGGACGTAACCGCCTCCCTTGAACTGGTAGGAAATGATCCCCAGATAGGCCAGCATGATGCAGATCGCCGAAAGGAAACGAGCCAGAGAGCCGTAGCGCATCTCCAGAATCTGGGGCACCGTGTAACGCGCCAGGGCACGCACCTTGCCGGCGACGAAGAAGAGGATGACGATGCCCACAGGGGCTCCGATGAAAAAAAGCAGCCCGGCAAAGGGCCCGTAGGTGTAGATGAAATTGGCCGATCCGGTGACCGTGCCTCCTCCGACCCAAGTGGCCAGAAGCGTTCCGACGAGGACGAGCAGAGGCAGACGGCGTCCGGCCACCATGAAATCATCGCTGTTGCCGACCTCCCGCTTGCCCAGGAAAAGCCCCATGAGAACCAGCAGGACCAGGTATCCTCCGACAAAAAGCAGGTACGACGAATCGCTCACCACAGTCACTCCCTTTCCTTATCGACCGGAAAAACACCTTTTCCGTCCCGTCAGGCACCGCGTTCTTGACGACTCGCCTCCTTCTCTTCCGGCGACGCGAAATAGAATTCCTCCACAAGCGTTTTCTGACGCTCGTAGTTCCAGTGCACTTCCGCCATGTACAGAGCCGCTCCCTGGCGATCCCCCCGAGCCAGGAAAGCCACCAGTTCACGGTGTTCCTCAAGAGAGCGGCTCGCCCAGCGCGGCGTGAACCGACGGCGCGCCGGGAAATCGTAGAGCCGCTTTCTCAGCCTGTCGGCCAACCCCAAAAGCAAATCGTTTTCCGAGACGGAAAGAAGCGTCTCGTGAAAACGACGGTTCAGCTCCCAATATCTCTCGTAGAGCCCCTCCCGAAGGACCATGGCCGTCTCGGCGTTGACGGCCTCCAGACGGGCCATGCAGTTTCCGCCGATGCGGCCGAAGTCCTGGAGGATCACCGAAGACTCCAAAGCCCCCAGCACCTGATAGGCATGCGCGATCTCGTCGGCCGTAAGGCCACGGACCTCCACGCCCCGTCGCGGATGAAAGAGGACGAAGCCCTCTCCCTGAAGCTCGAAAAGGGCATCGCGCAGCGGTGTCCGGCTGATTCCCAGGCGGGCGCTCATCTCCCGGATGTTGATCATCTGGCCGGGGCAGAGACGGCCGGCGGCCATCTCCTCTTTCAGGAAATCATAGACCTGCTCCCGCAGAGCCTTGAAATTGAAGGAGACATCCAGAGCCACAGCCACTCCTCCTCGCTTTTCCGCCATGCCATTCTCCTGTTGGAATCTGGAATTCCAGATTCCAACAGGAGAATGGCATGCTTTTCTGGTCTTGTCAACAGTTCCGATGCCTCAAGAAAAGAGGCGCCCTCGAGGGCGCCTCTTTTCTTCCATCCTTGTCTCCTTCGGCTTTGTCTCCTTCAGCGGATGCAGCTTCTTCCTGCGGCCTTGGCCCGATAGAGGGCCCCGTCGGCCGCAGCCAGCAGGGCCTCTCCATCGCGACCGTCTTCGGGGAAGAGGGCGACGCCGATGCTGCACGAAAGAGAGATTCCGTCTGTGGAGGAGCCGATCGTCTCGATGGCCTCCTTGAGACCTTCCGCCGCCGCCTGCGCGACGCGACGGTCGGCCATCTCTTTCATGAGAACGACGAATTCGTCTCCGCCGAGGCGGGCCACGACGTCTCCCGGTCCGGCGCTCTCGGAGAGTCTGCGGCCGATCTGACGGAGAAGAGCGTCGCCTCGGCCGTGGCCGAAGGAATCGTTGACCTCCTTGAAGTGATCCAGGTCGAGATAGGAAAGGGCGAAGGGGTCGCCTTTTTCGAGGAAGTCGCGAAGGGTGGCCATGAGGGCGCGACGGTTCATGAGATCGGTCAGGTCGTCGCGGCAGGCCTGTTCAAGGGCAGAGGCCTCCCGGTCCTTCTGATCGGTGATATCGACGGCGACGGCCAGGATTTGCGTGACGGAACCTCTCTCGTCGCGCCGGAAGGGCGTCTCTCTGACGAGGAACGTCCGATACCGGCCGTCGCGGTGACGGAAACGGAGGATGACCTCCGTCGACTGCCCCTCCGCCAGAGGAGCCAACCGTTCCGGCAGGGCCCGGACGACGGGAAGATCGTCGGGATGGAGGATCGACGCGACGGGAAGGGATCGGCTGCAGCGATACCCCAGAGGGCTGAGCCCCTCCTGGCTGAGGAGGACGGAACGCCCCTCGGAGACGAAGTAGAGGAAGGCCGCCTGGGGAACGGAGCTGTGAAGCCGCTCCAGGAAGGCCTCGCCCGCGGCGAGGGCCTCCTCCTCGCCGACGCGGACGCTGATGTCGACGGCCGTCACGTAGAGCCTGGCCCGGCGTTCCTCGCGAAAGAGAGAGAGTTCCACCCAGAGCGCCCCCCCCTTTCGACGGCGAAGGCGGACATCGAGCGTCGCCTCTCTCTCGAGACGACGCAGAACGCCCTCGACCAGACGGGCGTCCTCCTCGTGAACGAGATGGCAGAGCGGCTCTCCCCGAATCTCCGAAAGGGCCATGGCCGTCGCCTCCAGCCAGGCCGGGTTGACGGCAATCAGGCGTGCCCTGTCGTCGCAGACGGCCATGAGATGGCGGCTGCGCGAGAAAAACTGCTTCAGGTCCTCTCCGGTGATCTCCATGGCCCTTCTCCTCCTGACGGCAGGTTCTGTTCCGGCCCGGTCATTGTACGTCAGAGCCGGCCCGGACGTCGACGGGTTTCGGCGACGGGCGCGCCGCCGGAGACCGCCGACTCCGAATCCGCAGTCTCCTCAAGACAAACGCCCTCGGCCCCACGGATTCAAGGCCCGTTCAAATCCCTTCGCAGGTGCGGGTTCGAGGCGAGCGTCTCCGTTTTTCAGGCACCTCCTGGCCGGGCCGAAGAGGCTTCCATCCTGTTTTTGCCTGCGGATCCAGGCCGGCAACTCATCCTTGACATGAGGACAGAAAAGGAGAATACTGAGCTCCGATCCCGCAAGGGGAGTAGCCGCACGTGACGGCATCAACAGCATGGCCGGAAGGCCTGGTGCCGTCGTCGGAGAGAGACCGATCGGCGAGACCTTCGGAGACGACGCGAGTCGGATTCGAAGGTCTCGCCTTTTGTGCCCGAATCGATACAGAGGAGGAACCGATGATGATCTGGATGAAAATCGTGGCGGGGCTGGCCCTGCTGTACGGAGGCGGCGAGGTCCTCGTCGGGGGAAGCACCTCTCTGGCCCGGCGGCTGGGACTCTCTCCCCTCGTCGTGAGCCTCACCGTCGTCGCCTTCGGCACGTCGGCACCGGAGCTGGCGGCGGCCCTTTCGGCCACCCTCAGGGGATCGGGCGACCTCGTCATGGGCAACGTCCTGGGATCGAACGTGGCCAACGTGGGGCTCATCCTGGGCCTGGCCGTTCTGCTGAGGCCCATCGCCGTCGACAGAAGGGCCTTCCGCCGCGACCTGCCCCTCCTCGTCCTGACGAGCCTCATCCTCGTCGCCCTCCTCTCTTTCGGCGAGATCACCCCCCTCATCGGCCTCCTTCTGCTGGCTCTTCTGGGCACCTACACCCTCTTCACCCTGAAGGGGACGGAACCCGTCGCCGTCGACGCAACAACCCGCCCCGGCCTCCTTCCCGCACTGGCCGCCGTCGCCGGAGCCGTGGCCCTCCTGGCCCTCGGCGCCGACCTTCTCGTCGACGGCGCCGTCACCCTCGCCCGCCACCTTGGAGTGGGCGAACACCTCATCGGCCTCACCGTCGTCGCCCTGGGGACGAGTCTCCCCGAACTGTCGAGCTGCCTCGTGGCGGCCCGGCGGGGCGATTCGGACTTCATCCTGGGCAACCTTCTGGGATCGAACATCTTCAACGTCCTGGCCATCCTGGGCGTCTCGGCCCAGCTGGGCCCTCTCAAACTCTCCTGGAACCTCTTCGGCCCCGAAGGGTTGGGCCTCGTCGCCCTCTCTCTCCTTCTGGTCCTCTTCTCCTTCACGGGGTTCCGCCTGGCCCGACGGGAGGGAGCCTGCCTCCTGGCCTGCTACGGCGGCTATCTGGCCCTCCTCGCCGCCTGACGGCCGTTTCTACCTCGACGGCGAGGGAAAACGCGGAAGGGAGCACAAAGGGGGCGCCGCTTTTTCGGCGCCCCCTTTGTGCTCCCTTCCGCCTCCCCTGCCGAGAGGCAGACTCCCTCTGCGGGGGGAGGACGCGACAGCCTCCGGCAAACCTTTCCGTCCCCGTTGATCTCCGATCCGCCCCTGAAAGGAATACAAATTTGACAACGGAACTTCCCTGACCTACACTTTCGACATCACCCCCTGTTTAGGAAATATCTTTTCCAAATAGGAAACAAGGAGAGACGCCCATTGAGCAGCCTCGACAAAGGGATCCGCATCCTCAAACTTCTCGGAGAGCCACCCTACGAATACGGCCTCAAAGAGATCTCGGAAAATCTGGACATGGGGCGGAGCGGCGCCTTCAAGCTTCTCGACGCCCTCAGGGCGGAACACGTCGTCATTCAGGATCGGTCGACGAAAAAGTACCACCTGGGTCCCGTCGTCCTGCGGCTGGGGCGGGTCTACGGCCAACTCAAAGGGCTGGAGGAGCTGGCCGATCCGATCTTGGCCTACATCCATCGCTCCAGCGGGGAGACGACCTATCTCACCCTCTGGGAGGGCGACCGGGCCTTCCCGGCCTACAAGAAGAGCACCCCCGAGGGGATCTACGGCTACAACGACTTCATCGGCAAGAGCATCCCCGTCAACTCCGGTGCCTCGGCCATGGCGCTCTGCGCCTTTCAGGGCGGGGAGAAGATCGCCGCCCTCCTCGGCCAGGCCGAGCTGCCGAAGCGGACCCCCCTCACCGAGACCGACCCCGAACGACTGACGGCGCTCTACGAGACGATCCGCCAGAAGGGCTACGCCTTCGAGGACCGGACGTTCAGCCTCGAACATGTCAGTCTCGCCGTTCCCGTCTTCGACCGCAACGGAGAGGTCTGGTCCTGCCTCTGCCTTTCGGCGGCGACGGAGCGCGCCACAGAGGAAAGGATCACCCAATGGCTTCAACTGCTCAAGGACGGAGCGGAGGAACTTTCGCTCAAACTCCAGTTCCGTCGCTGAGCTTTCTGCCTGGCCGTCGAAAAAGGGGAGGTGGTGCGCCGTCAAGCGCTCGAATCGGGGACGGGAAGGGGAAAGGGAATACGGTGACAGAGAAAGGGGATTGCGATGAAAAAGGCGAAGCGTTTTTTGCTCCTCGGAGCCGCCCTGCTTCTGGCGGTAACGGTCGGAACGGCCCCTGTGGCCTCGGCCAAGACGACGATCAAGGTGGCGGGGATATCGCCCGTCGAGTACCGCTCGACGCAGTCGCTCTACCGGATCGCCGAAAAGGTGAAGGAGCGGACCGACGGTCGCATCGAGATGAAGGTCTTTCCCATGAACCAGCTGGGCGACTACACCCAGGTCTTTGAGGAGATCCGCCGGGGGACGATCGAGATGGGCCTCATCTTCCTCCCCAGCCAGTTCGACGTGACCCTCGAACTGGGTTCCATGCCCTTCCTGGCCGAGAACTACACCCAGATCCGGCAGGCCCTCTCACCGGGGGCCTTCGTGTGCGACACCCTTGACGCGGCCCTGGACAAGCTCGGCGTCAAGCAGCTTCGGATCTTCGGCGAAGGCTTCATCGGACTGGGATCGACGAAAAAGCCGGAAAAACCCCTGGACCCCAAGGCCGACAAGGGCCTTCTCGTGCGGGTCGCTCCCGTGGCCGTCTACAAGTACATGGCCGAGGACATGGGCTTCCGGACGACGACGATTCCCTATGCCGACACCTACAGTGCCATTCAGACGGGCGTCTGCGACGGATGGATCGGCGGATCTTCCCAGATCAATTATCAGGTTTTCGGCGATGTTATCAAGCACTACGTCGCCTACGACAGCCTTTTCGATCAGACGACGATGATGATCAACAAAAAGCTCTGGGAAGGCCTCTCCGAGGAGGACCGGACGGTCCTTCAGGAGGCCGTCGACGCCGAGGCCGATCTGAGCTTCCAGCTCTGCCAGCAGGAAGACGGCGACTATCTGGCCAAGATGAGGGAACGGGGCATCGAGGTGACGACCTTCACCGACGCCGAGAAGGCCGAGATGGCCCGCTACATCCGTGCCCGGACCTGGCCCAAGCTGAAGGAGCGGCTCGGCGACGATCTCGTCGATCGCCTCATGGAGGCCTACCAGTAAGACATCGGTCGGGGAGGAAGGAAACCGCTCTTCCTCCCCGACCTCAGACCGGAGGTGACTTCGTGAACGCCATCGAAGCGATCAAAGGCTCCCTGTTCTGGAGGGTTCTGGGCCTCTTCCAGAAGGCGATCCTCATCCTGTCCAGCCTCTTCGTCGCCCTCATCATGTGCGCCCAGGTCCTGATGCGCTACGTCTTCAAATCCGATCTCTACGGGATGGAGGAGATCATCGTCATCGTCGCCTTCTGGCTCTATTTCATGGGCAGCTCCTACGGCGTCTACGAAAAGAGCCACGTAAGGGCCGACATCATCCCCCAGCTTCTGTCGGAAAAACCCCGGAGGATCCTCTCTCTGGCCGTTCAGGCTACGATGACGGCTCTCTGCCTCCTCTTTTCCTGGTGGGGGCTGGACTTCATCGGCTACAGCCTTCAGGAGATGCCCCGGACTCTCATCTGGGCGATCCCTCTCGCCGTAGGCCAGTCCTCGGTCCTCGCGGGCTACCTGATCATGAGCTTCTATTCCGTCGTCTACCTCGCCGAGGAATTCCTGGAGATCCGGGCTTTCCTGCGCAAGGATTCGACGGCTGAAGCCACCCAGGCGAGGTGAGCCCGCGATGACGATCGCCGCAGCCCTTCTGCTCATCGTGCTCACCCTCCTCGTCGGCCTGCCCGTCCCCTTCTGCTTCATGCTCTCCACGACCTTTCTCGTCCTGACTCAGGGCTACGCGCCCAGCTTCCTTCTGCCCTACAGTTTCGGCCAGATGAGTTCCGTCGTCCTCCTGGCCATTCCCCTTTTCATCATGGTCGGCGGCCTCATGGACCGGGGAGGCATCGGGTCGTCCCTCGTCAATCTCGTCGATGTCGTCGTCGGGCGCGTCAAGGGAGGCCTGGGCGTCGTCGCCGTCGTCTCCTGCGCCGTCTTCGGCTCCATCTCGGGGAGCTGTGCCGCCACCATTTCCTGCATCGGCTCCATCATGTTCCCCCGCCTCCGAGAGAACGGCTATCCCATGGGACACAGCGCCGCCCTCGTCTCCTGCGCCGCCCCGCTGGGGCTGCTCATTCCGCCCAGCTCGCAGATGATTCTCTACGCCTGGGTGGGGCAGCAGTCCGTCCTGGCCTGTTTCCTCTCGACCGTCGGTCCGGGGATCCTTCTGACCGTTCTCCTATCGATCCTGAACGTCATCATGCTCCGCAGGGACGAAAAGATCTACGTGGCCCCTCCCATGAGCGGGACCGAAACGATGCGGACCTTGGGCAAGCGCTCCTGGGAGGCCGCTCCGGCCCTCCTCATGCCCGTCATCGTCCTCGGCGGGACCTACGGCGGCATCATGACGCCCACCGAGGCCGCCGCCGTGGCCGTCCTCTACTCCATTCCCGTCGGCTTCTGGATCTACCGGGGCCTGAACGGGAAGACCTTCGTCGACGTTCTCGTCGAGACCTCGACGACGACGGGCGTCGTCATGCTCATGATGTTCTGCATCATGATGCTGAGCCGCATCTATGTCATGGAAGATCTTCCTTCGATGATCATGAACGTCCTCCGCTCCGTCTCGACGAACCCCAAGGTCATTCTCCTCATGCTCAATATCTTCATGATCATCGTGGGCATGATCATGGATGACGTGAGCGCCATGCTTCTGTGCACCCCCATCCTCCTGCCCGTCGTCATGAAGCTCGGCGTCAGCCCCATCCACTTCGCCGCCATCATCGGCGTCAATCTCGGCATGGGAAACGTGACGCCTCCGACGGCGCCGACGCTCTACTTCGGCGGCCGGCTGGCCAAGACGCCCGTCTCTCAGATGCTCAAGCCCGCCATGATTTTCATCCTTTTCGCCTGGCTGCCCACTCTTCTGGCCGTCACCTACCTTCCCGACCTGGCCCTATGGCTCCCGCGCCTCGTGCTGGGCAACCGATTCTGAACAAGGAGGATCGATCGTGGAGCGACGGGAAAAGATCCTCGAACTGCTTTTTGATCTCTGCCGCATTCCCAGCGTCTCTCCCGACGCCGAAGGAGAGCTTGCCGTCGTAAACCTTCTGCGCGACCGCCTCGCCCGGGAACCCTATTTCGCCGATTCCGGCGGCGATCTGCGCCTTCTCGATCTCGAGAACGATCCGTTGGAACGGAAGGCCCTCTGGGCCCTCGTCCGGGCCGAACCTCCCACGGAAGCGACGATCCTCCTCATGGGACACATCGACGTCGTCGCCCCCGAACCTCTGGCCGATCTGCAACGGCTCGCCTTCGACCCTCGGGCCTACACGGAGGCCCTCAAGGAAATCGTCCTGCCTCGAAAGATCGACGACGATCTCCGCTCGGGCCAATGGCTCTTCGGCCGAGGCGTGGCCGACATGAAAGGCGGCGTCGCCGTCGAAACCATTCTCCTGGCCGAGGCCTCCCACCGTCCTGCGACCCTTCCCTGCAACGTGGCTCTCCTCGTCGTACCCGACGAGGAGACGAGCTCCCTGGGCATGACGGGGTCTCTCCCCCACCTGGTCCGCCTTCAAGAAGAGGGGCTCCGTTTTCTGGGCTGCATCGACGCCGAGCCCACGGTGACGACGGGAGAGGGTGAGGAGGCCTCCATCCACCTGGGGAGCATCGGCAAGATCAACCCCTTCTTCCTCTGCCTCGGCAGACGAGCCCACGTCGGAGAGTACTACGAAGGCCTTTCGGGAGCCCTCATCGGCTCTCACCTCAACACGATCCTCGACGGCAACGCCGACCTGACGGACCGCCTCGACGGCGTGGCCTACCCCGGCTACGCCTCCATCTGGCAGAGAGATCTCCGGCCCGATTACGGAGCCACCCTGGCCGACAGACAGGGACTTCTCTACAGCCGGCTCACCGTCGACGGCCTCCCCTCCGACCTCATGGAGGAGCTGACGGCGGCGGCCCTGGAGGCTCAGCGACGGGCTCTGTCCCAGATCGACGCCTCGGCGCGCTCCTTCTCTTTCCACCGCCCCCGCCCCGTGACGCCTCCCGCAGGGGAGCCCCGGGTCGTCCGCTACGAAACGCTGCTCGATCAGGCCTCGGCGGCAGGCGTCGACGTGACCTCTCTGACGGAAACCGTCCTCGAAAAGAGAAAAAGCGAGGACCCTCGCCTCGCCGCCCTGGAAATCGCCTCGGCCCTCCTCGACGCGTCGGGAGAGAGGGGCCCCCTCATCGTCGTGGGCTTTCTCTTCCCCTACTACCCGCACCGGATCAACGGGGGACGTTCCGAGGGCGACCGCCGCATGGCCGCCGTCGCCCAAGCCGTGGCCGAGGCGGCACGAAGCCGTTTCGGCCGTCATCTGGGCCTCCGCCCCCTTTTCGAGGGCGTCAGCGACCTGAGCTACTGCGGCTTTTCCGCCGACAGGGCCGAGCTGGATCTGCTGGCCCGTAACGTCCCGGGCTGGGGCAGGCTCTACCGCTTTCCCCTGGAGGCCCTGGCCTCTCTCGATATCCCCATCCTCAACGTGGGTCCTCTCGGGCGGGACGCCCACAAGAGCACCGAGCGCGTCCATCTCCCTTACCTCCTCGACGAACTTCCCTCTCTTCTGGAAGTGGCCATGGCCGAGGCAGCGGCCTTTCGCTGAAAGCCCCATGGGCGATACGTAAAACATCCAAGGACACCCAAAGACCAGCCAAAACGGCACAACGGGGCTCTCAAAAACGGAGAGCCCCGTTGTTGGATAAGCCGATATATAAATAAATTTATCGAAAATTATCTATTCAATATCCGTATTACCTCTATAACGCAGGTTTTTTCGTTCAAATGAAATCAATCCTCCATTTTCGTCGAGAAAGACATCGTAACGACCCAACACATCCATCGTTTCCGGTATGGATTTACGCTCAAGCCCTTCGACAGACACAATCCATTGACCATCCATCCTAGAAACTCCCACCACTCTCTCTACAGAAAGTTGAGCTAAAAGAGAAAGATCTTCTCTGGCTTTTTTAATAGCCTCTTCAGCATTCACAATTTTCACTTCCCATCATTATATTTACATTTCAAGCTATAGAGTTAATCCTATTTTCTAAAACGGATTTGATTTTAAGCATATCACGAGAACGCAACAAGAATGAACCACCTGACACAAGAGAGAAATCCATGACATCCATTTCCAAACTACCTTCATCTTTCTTTTTAGTTACATTAAATATATTTACATCCGACAAAAAACATCTCAATATGACATTTTTAGAGTTGTTTTGAGAAACAATTAGTTCGTTAGATGTAATACAAAGAAATCCTGATTTCCAATTTTCATAAGGACAATTATTTTTTAGTATAGAAACAAATGTTTTCAAAAAGACTTTTTCATTCAAATTTAAAATAAGTTTATTTTTTTCTGTTTCTTCAATGGCATATGCCCTTTGAGCTTCATCCCAATCATTCCATATGCCATAACGAAGCATTGTCTCCATTCCAGCAATACAAGCCTTAAGACTTAATCCTAACAAAGGAATTCCAGCAACATGAATAATTATATCAGCATGAAGAACAATTCCTTTATCTAGAATTCTCTCTAACAAATCAACCAAAGTTGCATCGTAATCCCTAGTAGGCTTCATGCTAACGCTTTATTCCACGTAGTTAGAGCTAATACTCCGAGAAATTCCACTTATATCACCAACAAAGCTATAAAGTGGCCAAGGCCCTGTAAATCTGACAGAAAAACTATCATATAATTTTATTTCATCCAAAAAATTACCTAAACCGTCAATTTTATCGTTATCAACCATACAGGACAGGTTTAATATCATTTTAGACGAAGCATCAGTTTTTTTAGGCTTTTCTATTACAATTTCACTGCAGCAAGACAAAACTTTATTATAAAAATAATCAGAAAACTTATTTATTTCAATTAAAACTTCATCCTTAATGGCCTTATCTAGTTTTTGTTTATACATATAAGCAACTCCCGGAGACTTCAAATCAATATCTTGCTTTAATTTAAGTAGATATTTATTTTCAAAAGCTATTTTATTTTCCAAAACATCCGTTGCACAAAAAAGCTGGACAACATATTCATTTTTATTTTTAAATCTACGCATCATGCAGGTTAGAGATTCTTGCTCTTCTTGAAGCCATTTTAATATTACATGATCAGAAGAAAGCTCTCCCTGAGCGCAGACAATCGTATCAAAACTAACAGGGACAACACAATCAAACACCTTACTCGCTTCATCGAGCACTCGATGATGATCCATCACCCACGCTCGAACTGAATCCGCCTCTGCCGATCGATAAGGCTGCGGAAGACAATCATGAACGATAGCGCATAAATCCCCGGAGATAATCATGCGAACCGGTTTGCCACCAATCCCCAAAGAAGTGAAAGACACTCTCTCCAAAATCAAGGCAAGACCATAAACGTACCTCCCATCCTCTTCAAAAGGTGGAAAAACCTTCTCCATCGCCAGCGCCCCCTCATTCAGACAAAAAAGGCCCTGTCCTCCATGGCAAACCCATGGCTAAAGCCTCATCTTTATCTATCAATCTCATCACGCCAACGCTCTGGATTCACAATACGATCCAAAACGTCACCAACCACTTGATCCAATCCATCGCGCACAGCTTGAACCGACTCAACAAGGTCATTATCCTTTTTGATTTCTTCTAGAGCAATTTCAAGCTCCATTAAAGCCTCTCCAAGACGCTCACACTCTGCCTCTCGGATAGAGCCTTCATCCATTCTTTTAACGGCTTCAATTTTAAGAGCATCGCGAATGACTTCAACAAGAGCTACGACCAACCCCAACAACCCCTGCTTCAAATTTCCTTCGTCAATATTAAGAGACATTAATTACTCCTTGTCAAGCGTTATCTTCAACACACCATTCCTATATTCAATTATATGAGACATTTCGTTTGGTATTCTAGGGACGACGTTCACGGATGCGATTAAAGTAATTTTATTCCCTTCAGAATATATATCCATACATGAAAATTCTTTATTTAATCCTATCTCATCCACAAACCACCACTGGAAAAACCATTGCTTACCGTCACACGGATCTATTTTTGATTCTTTAAAAACAATAATGGAGTATCCTAATATTTTTTCAGAATTTGTATTTATTATATGTTTTATTCTATAAATTATCTCAAAGTCATTCCTACAGCTTAAATCCCGTCTAAGATCCACTATGCTTGCATGACGTCTCCACCAAACGTCCAGCAGCAAAATTTTGCTTATTGAATCTATGGAATCCAACAAGTCAGATAAAAAATTCCTGTTGTCCATATTTAAATTTAATCTACGATAGCAATGGATTCTTCGTTTTTATCCAACAAAGACTCTCTAGCCCTGGCACTGACCCATCCGCACCAAGGACAACATTTCGACAAAAGCTCTTCCGTAAAAACTCGCTTTCCGCACTGAGGACATGTTTCCTTGCCTTTTTGCGCTTCTTTCCAGGCATCTGTATTGTAATTTGTTCCACTTGGAAATTCCAATCCATAATGAGCCGCAGTTTCGAAAGAAGCTAAAGCAGCTCGTATCTTTATTCCAAGCAATTCAACACCTGCTACAGACACGCAAATATCGGCATTGATAACTAAACCCTTATCTAAAACACGGTCGATAACATCGACCAGCGTCGAACTTGCCTCTCGTGTGGGTTGCATAGACATCGACCGTTCTCACCTCTCAGCCTTTATTTTTTTTAATCTTTCTATTAGATCATTTTCGAGTTCATCGTATTCATTTTCACTCAAGTTTCCATCTTCCAATGATTTTTGAATTTCTTTAAGCCTAGCTCTAATGGCATCTTCTGTCATCAGGCCTTCCTTATCTATTTCTTTTTTAATGGCAAGAATAATTTCTTTCGACAAAATAACGGGGATACCTATGAAAATATCTTTTATTAAACCTAACATGGTTTTTTAAAATAATTCATTTCCACATTCAAAAACGTATAGGGAGGCAGAGGAGCAATACACTTAAAATTAAATTTATTATTATACTTTTCATCCAATTTATGGATTGATTTTATAAAATCGTCTTTATCGGCTTTTTTTACAAGAAATGAGGCGTTTAGCACATTTTCTATACCAGATTCAGAGTCTTTATGGCTATCAAGAGCTATATTTTTGAAATAACCATATATATCATCAGAATAAATATTTCTTTTGTCTAGAAGCAATGATTCTACTAATTTGCCAGCATCTATTTTAATATTTTGTTTTTCTAACAAAGAAGATGTTTTATTAATTTTAGATTTAATTTTAACTATTTCCTTGTTGTTGACTTCAATTTCTTTTATTTCTGAGTTATAATCCCAATAAACCTTGACAACCACCTCAATGACGCCTGATAACCGATTTATTTCATTGACTATGGATTCTTTGCTTTTTTGCAGTAAATCCATCATTTCATTCTTAGATGCAAGTACACCAAATCCTGCTGGGAGTAAAGTGTATTTATCCATCAAAAATTCTTGCACGGTCGCGTGTGTGGAAATATTTTTCCTGGTCGGATATATTTCATCGTTACCAAAGTCACTGACAACAGCAGAAATTTTATCTATACTAATAGAATAAACTTTTGAACTATTAATACCAATTACATCAAAAATCTTAAAATCAGGCTCATTTATAATACCATAAAAATATTTATTTTTAATATTCATAAAATCACCTCTTGCGTTCCATTACACTATTAATGGCTAAATCAAAATGATTTTTAAGTATAACAATTTTATTTTCACCGTTTGAAGCCATATATTCTCTTAACGCCAAGCGAGCTGCTTCTTGACATAACTGCTTGAGCTCTGCTCCAGAAAAATCTTCTGTACGCATAGAAATTTCTTCAAGCGAGACATCGCCATCCAAAGGCATTTTTTTGCTATGTATCTTAAGGATTTCTATCCGATCATCTTTATCTGGAAGATTGAAATTTAAAATTAGATCAAATCTGCCCGGGCGAATGATCGCTGGATCTATCAAATCTTGCCTATTGCTTGCAGCTAAAACTAAAACATCTTTGAGCTCTTCAATTCCATCCATTTCGGAGAGGAATTGGCTGATTACTCGATCAATAACTTGAGAATCTCCAAAAGAATGTCTTAGAGGGACCAATGAATCAAATTCATCGAAAAATAAAATACAAGGGCTTGCCTGTCTCGCTTTACGAAATACCTCTCGAACTCCTTTTTCCGACTCTCCAACATATTTAGACAAAAGCTCCGAGCCTTTTACGGATATGAAATTAATTTCACTTTCGTTGGCCATGGCCTTCACCACTAACGTTTTACCCAATCCGGGAGACCCCGAGAGCAAGATGCCCTTCGGCGGCCGAAGCCCCACGCTCGCAAGCAGCTCGCCATGCTTAAGCGGCCAAGCCACCGCCTCCGAAAGCTGCCTCTTGATCTCGCGAAGGCCACCGACATCTTCCCAGCTCACGTCGGGCACCTCCACGAAAACCTCCCGAATGGCCGATGGTTCCACTTCTTTGAGGGCACCAAGGAAGTCGTCCATCATCACTTCCATTTGCAAAATATCGATGTCGGCGACCTCTTCGATCCGACAGGTGTAATCGGGAACGACCCTCCGCAGGACGCTCATGGCTGCCTCCCGACACAGGGCCTCCATATCGGCACCGACAAAACCGTGAGTCACTCGCGACAACCTCTCCAAATCGACATCGGAGGCGAGCGGCATGCCTCGAACGTGGATGCTCAATATCTCCAACCTGTCCCTCTGGTCCGGTATGGCGATCTCCAGCTCCCGATCAAACCGTCCCGGGCGACGAAGCGCCGGATCCAAGGCGTTGGGTATATTCGTCGCACCGATGACAATGACGTCACCGCGCGACTCTAGGCCATCCATCAGAGCCAACAGCTGCGCGACCACCCGCCTCTCCACCTGTTTCTCCCCGCCCATTTCCTCCCGCTTGGGGGCAATGGCATCGATCTCGTCGATAAAAAGAATCGACGGGGCATTCTTTCTGGCCTCTTCAAAAAAGCCCCTCAACCTGGCCTCGCTCTCACCATAAAACTTGCCCATAATTTCAGGCCCCGTCACATGGACGAAATACGCTGCCGTTTCACTGGCGACAGCCCTGGCGATCAGGGTTTTTCCACAGCCCGGAGGACCATAGAGCAATACCCCCTTCGGGGGATCTATACCCAGTCGATCGAAAAGGCGGGGACATTTCAGAGGAAGTTCGATCATTTCTCGTATTTTTTTAAGCTCTCTTGACAATCCACCTATATCTTCATAGGATATTTTGGATCTTTTAGTTGAATTTTGTTGAATTTTATCTAATAAAATACGAGTTTTTTGCGAAATAAGGACAGGTCCGCCAGGAGTGGTATTATTGACCAAAAAATCCTGATTCCTGTTTCCCATAAAGTTAACTCTTATGAAATCACCCTCTATAACGGCAAGACCTGTCAAAATGGATCCTATATAGGAAATATCCTTATCTCCAAGTGGAATACGAACGTTTGACAAAGGAGCTATGACAATCTTTTCCGCTAATTTAAAATCTATCTTTATTACATTGACGTTATTGTTCAATGACGTTTTTGCATTGTTTCTTAGAGTCCAATCCATTTGAATTATTCTTTTTCCTCGATCTTGCGGAAAAGTAGGCATTATTTTAGCTATAGTTTGCCTTTCTCCTTCAATCTGAACCACATCGCCTACACTTACACCCATTATTTCCATATCTACAGGGTCTATGCGAACAATTCCTCTCCCGACATCTTTTAAATTAGATTCAGCTACAATAAATACTGAATTATTGATTTTTCCCATTTTTAGGAGATATTTCTATTTTAAAAATTCCATTTAAATAAGAATGAAGGAGTGTGTTTTGGTTTACATTGAATTCAGTTTTGATTTCCTTAAAGTATTTTCTTGATTTGCTCTCTGCTTGAACAACTATAGTTCCATCTGTTATTTCAATCATAATATCTTCTTCATTCACGCCGGGCATTTCTAGAACTATAACCATTCTATCTTTTTCGTTAAAAATATCCGTTATAGGTTCCCTGACTTCTTGTTGGTTATTTTCCAAATCAGATATTTTTTTATTTCCAAATGTTTCAATTATCGGCTTGCCTGCTAAATTTTTTACAGTAAAACCATAAATGCCCCGAATTCCTTCGGGGCTTTCAATAGATCCCTTTTTTTCAACTACATCAAACCTATCGACCATATCCAATAAACTACCTAACCCCTTAAAAATTCCTTCAAAACTTATTTTACCTTTTTTGAAATCTATCTCTATTTTATCTTTCTCTTCATCCGGATTTTCTTTTTTTTTACTATTATCCATTGTCATTTACGCAACACCCCGATCTAGGCGCTAAAACATCTAATAATTCTCAACATTACCATATGGTTCTCTTTCAATATTGCTGGCTGCATCAATAATAAGCCTAGAAACCGAGGCTCTTTTTTTACTTGATATAATTGGCAATATAGTATCGTTGCATATTTCAATAAATCTATCTTCAGATATGTTGCCCTTTTTATCCAAAAAATCTATATATTTCGCTATTTTAATAGAAGACCGCACAGTGGGAGTAAGTTTATCCGAATAGTTATTTCTTATGGTTCTTATTAATTTAACTATTCTAACTATTTCGCTTTCACATAAATCCACTCTACCTCGCACAATTGCTACTTCCGTCTCTTCGTCAAAGCTGCTTAACTCCAATGTTACCAGTCTATCTTTTAATGCATCTTGACTTTTATAAACACCGGCATATTCCTCTGGGTTGGACGTGAATATCGCCCTGAAGTCGGGATGAACCCTAACGTAAGACTCTTTACCATTTCTACCCGAAACAGGAAGTATTTTACTCTCCAGCACTGATAAAAGGACGTTATTGGCCTCTGGTCTAGATCTAGTGAATTCATCATAGACAAGCGTCAGTCCACGCTCACACGCGACAGTCAGCCTGTTATCAAACCACTGAGACGTCATTACATCTTCTGTCTTGACAACAGACCTAATAAAATTGTCTTTAGTGTAATTATGACGATATCCGGACACATAACCGACCAGATCGGAAGTTCCAAATTCATGATCACCACAAATCAAAACGACAGGACGACCTATTTTTGCGGCCACATGCATCGCTAAAGTCGTCTTGCCCACTCCAGTAGGTCCGCTTAAATGAATAGGAAAGCCACAGGAAGAATAACTAAGGGCTTTTTCGGATATTTTTGATATGTATGGAGTTTCTACAAACTCCAAGCTTGGCCTTGAAGTAATAAGCGTCATCCTTCCTCGATCCATAACTTAAATACCTCCAAAATCACAGGATCAGTAATGCATTTCAAAATTCTCATCATTCACTGCGTCGCCATCGCTTGAGTCGCACATATCAGAGCTATTCTCTTTTTGCAGTTCTCTGCGCAACTCCATCAGGGCTTTATTTTTGTCAATAATAACTGCAAGCTTCTTTCTGGAATTCAAAAGGCGCGCCCTGGCTCTCTCGACCGATTGCAACCTAGAGGCGAAACGCCTCTTCTCTCGCTCGAGCATCGTTTGGAAATTGCGATCCTTTTCCAAATCCGGAGCATCGTTATTATCAAAGGCACGAAACAAAGCACCTGTCGTCCTGGCTTTTTGGCCACGGAAAACTTCAGCATTGCTTTTAATATGGCGCATTGTTCGAAGTTTAGTCAGAGCTTCACTTTTCACCGATTTCTACCTCCCCTTCTGACAAAGGGAAATAAAGCTTACCCTCCCTTCGAATCCCGCCCTCATCCAAGAGATTTCTTGACACTCGTCCCAACGCCACTGTGGCCATGCCCAACTTATCGGCCACATCGGTCAGGGAGATACCTTCAGGATGCGCCTTAATGACTGACAAAAACCTGGTCTTAAGATCTTCCCCCGTCACAGCAAAGTCCTCTTCCTCCGTTGCGCGTTCAAGTACGGAGCAATCCGGGTCCCTCTCATCCGCCTCGGGAGAGGCGTCATCTCTTGATTCGACGGAAGGTTCGGCTTCAACCTCATCGTCTTCGCAAGACTCTTCATTCACAAGGCATTCCGACCAAACCGCTCTCGTCTCCTCAAGCAAGTCAATAATGACCTGCCTTTCTTTGTTTAAATTATTTCTTAACATATCTACGCTTTGTTTCATGTTGGAAATATCCGCTAATCTTTTTTGACGTAATTCATCGAATTGATTTTTTAATGATTCACGAATGTCACTTAAAATATCTTTAACCTCTTTATGCAGGTTTTCTATCTCAATCTTACGGTTATTGATATTCAATCTAACATTTTCATTATACTGTTTTTTTAGCGATAAAATCTTTTCTCTTGATGCTTCTATTCTCTTCTTATTTTCTTCTTTGAGCTCTTCTCTTATATCTGGGGTATTTTTTTGGGATGCCAACCTTGACGCCTCAAAAAGAAGATCAAGCTCTTTTTTGAAGCCATCCAACATATCTGCCGTGGATTTTTTAATTTCCATGACTTCTTCTTCTATTTTCTTTTTATTTTGAACCAGCTTTGATTTCATCGACTCTTTCTCATCAAATCTCTCGGTAGAAAAGGTTTTAAGTGTTTCATCTATTGTTTTTTTAAGATCTTGGAGATTTTGATATCTATCGGCATGAGAATCAGCCAACTCCTGAACCAATGACCTAGTCTCTTCCAATAAATTCACAGTCCATCCCTCCTCGGTTATTATGGTTTTAAATCTCAAAACCCATTATTTTGCAATTTAACATAAAAATTCATCTAAATGCATTAATAATCAAATTTCATCGCGTGTTGCGATAGGTTCTATTCTATATTGCGATCTTTCATCTTTAAATCTACCCAAAGTGGCTCTTACTTCTTCTCTTCTTAAATCCCTATCTTGTTCTCTTGTAAATCTACTTTTTATTGTTTCAAGCTGCCACATGTCTTTCATTTCTAGGGAGCTGGACCGCTCCAACAGGCGGCGCATAGAATTGTTCCATTCCAACATTATTTTTTTATAGCATTGAATTTTATACTGAAATTTACATAATTGCTGAAATACGTCGTCTCCGTTTTTTTGATAAGTCCCTTTCATTTCATCAACGAAACATTCCAGCTCTTTTTTATCTATAGTCTTTTTAATGCAATTATAAACTTTAGTTTTAAGAGTTAGCGTCAACTCTATCTGTTCTTTTAAATATCTCCTCAGAGATAGCTCGATTTCTTGACTATCAGCTATAAGAACGTCTCTATCTTTATCTATTCCATCAAAAAGCCTATTCATGAAGTTATCAAAATCTTTTTTTCTGAAAGAACAATTTCTCGCTGCCATCTCTCTCAAGTCTACGCGCAGGTGATCGCGCTCTTTATGAAGGATTTCCAAATCCTCCGCCAAGCTCGACGTGACCTCATGGACCGTAGAGACCATCTCTTCCACCATGAGGATCCTTGACGAATGGGCATCGATAAGATCAAGGAGCATACATTCATCCATTTTCGATACTTGGCCTCCCGAGGAAGGGCATATGGCCTGGCAGGGCACGCTTGCGAAACAAGGGAACCCTGGCAGACCTCCACAAAGGAACTTACGCGGAGATCGGAGCCGTCAGGCCGACCGCTTCGGCGTACTTCAGGTAGGTCTCCACACCGGCGACGACCACCCGTGCCTCGACGGTCAGAAGTTCCAGCCCCAACAGGGAGATCCGCACCCACGCATCGATCACGAGACCCTTGTCGAGAATCCGATCGATGACCTCAGCCAGACCCGACGAAGCCATAGACGTCTGCACTGCCATTTCGTTCCGCCTCCTTACGAGTCTTTCCTTGGGCTTTCCTTGCCTCCTGCGGGAGGGCGCCGCCGATCCCTACGCGGAGATCGGAGCCGTCAGGCCGACCGCTTCGGCGTACTTCAGGTAGGTCTCCACACCGGCGACGACCACCCGTGCCTCGACGGTCAGAAGCTCCAGCCCCAACAGGGAGATCCGCACCCACGCATCGATCACGAGACCCTTGTCGAGAATCCGATCGATGACCTCAGCCAGACCCGACGAAGCCATAGACGTCTGCACTGCCATTTCGTTCCGCCTCCTTACGAGTCTTTCCTTGGGCTTTCCTTGCCTCCTGCGGGAGGGCGCCGCCGATCCCTACGCGGAGATCGGAGCCGTCAGGCCGACCGCTTCGGCGTACTTCAGGTAGGTCTCCACACCGGCGACGACCACCCGTGCCTCGACGGTCAGAAGCTCCAGCCCCAACAGGGAGATCCGCACCCACGCATCGATCACGAGACCCTTGTCGAGAATCCGATCGATGACCTCAGCCAGACCCGACGAAGCCATAGACGTCTGCACTGCCATTTCGTTCACCTCCTTTCTTGTACGCTAAACTTGCAGAATACTACATCAGCATTCTTCAAGGAACAAGGCCTTTTTAGCATTTTTTAATAAATATTTATACTTCTTGACATGAGTCTCCGTCAGACAGGGGCAATAATATTAGAAGATACTGCTCTGTTCTCCGCCTTGTTTCATTTTTTTGGAAAACACGACCAACAGCACCCCCGGCAATCGCTTCAGGGGAGACAAGACAGACCAGCACCGCAGGACCTCGGAGAGGCCCGCGTACGAGAACGAACCCACAGCCGGATTCACCTGGGGCTCAACCCCAGCACGACAACCCTGCTACGGCGACGGAACAGGCGAAAAGGGGAGAGGAGAGGTAACATAGGGAGAACAGCGGAGAGGAAGATGGGAAGGAACGGCGTCGAACGTCGTTTTCGCTTCGCTGCACCTGTGAAGGGAAGGCCAATAGAACAAGACGAACTATTGAAAATTGCAACCTTACAAGCAGATTATAGCACCTGATTGCCTCTGTCAAGGACCGCTTTTTCTCTTTATCGTGGACGAAGAGGGCTCGTCTCCGCCCGTGGGGAAGGCTCGGAAAGCCCCTGGCGGAAGGGGACGGGCTGTCGCACCATGACGGCGTCCAGGAAGACGTCTTTCGAGGCTTTTGACCGCCCGAATCGGCTCTGGCTCGCGAAAACAGGGAGAAAACGGTCGGTCCGGGATGCCCTTCGGGCAGTCTTCACCGCTCCCGACGGGAGGCCTCCTTGCGGAAAGGACGACGAACCATGGGGAAAGGCCCTTCGGAGACAGGAATTCCTTCCTCGGCTCTTTCGGATAGAATCTCTCCGCCCTTCCGCCTCATAGGGGGCGATCCCTCGTTCACGGGAACTCCGCTGAAAAAAGGCGCCGTTTTTCGCCACCCCTTCGACGGGGAAGGAGGCCAACGTCTCTGGGTCGATTCGGGGCGCTCGGCCCTGGCCGTCGCCCTGGCCGCCCTGAGGGAGAGGGGAGCTCGGCGGGCCTGGCTGCCCTTTCTCTGCTGCAGCTCCGTCGTCGAGCCCTTTCTCGAGGCCTCCTTCTCGCTCCGCTTCTACGGCCAGTCGGGCCGCACCCCTTTCTGGACCGCTCCCCCCTCGGAGCTGAGACCGACAAAAGACGACGTCCTTCTGTTCATCCACTATTTCGGCTTCCTCAACGAGGGGATGGCCGCCTTTCTCGACGGGCTCGACGAGGCCAGGCGTCCCTTCGTCGTCGAAGACGCCGTCCCGGCCTCCCTCACCGAAGGGACGGGGCGTTGGGGCGACGTCACCCTCAGGAGTTTCCGCAAATTTCTCCCCGTCGCCGACGGCGCCGTCGTCGCCTCCCGCGATGCCTTCCTGGCGGGAACGGTCTGCCTGGGGGCACCCGACATCCGACGGCTGCGGCTCAAGGGCTGGGCCGCCCTGGGGCGGTACCTCTGCCCCGACGAGGGACGGCGCTGGCTCGCCCTGGCTCGCCAGGGCGAGGAGCGCTTCGACGGAAGGCCCCGGCTCCCCTCGCCTCTGAGTCTGAAGATCCTGGCGCGCTGCGATCTGCCCTCCGTCGTCGCGGCTCGGCGACGGAACTACGAAAGGCTCCTTGAAGAGCTCGAGCGCCACCGTATCCTGGACCCTCTTCACCCTATCGCGGAGAGGCTCCCTCCCCACGTCGTCCCCCAGGGACTGCCCCTCCGCCTTTTCGGTGGCTCCCGGGACGAAGTCCTGCGCCGCCTGCGCCGTGAAGGGATCTTCTGCCCCGTCGACTGGGGCGTCAACAGCCTGGCCGAGGCTCCCGCCGAGGAGGATGCAGGCGTGGCCCGCTCCCTTCTCGTCCTTCCCGTCGATCAGGGGCTGAACGGCCAGGCTCTGTCCTTCATCGCCGACAGGGTGGGAGACGCCCTGCGGACGGGCGGACAGCCCCCTTCACTCTCGCGCCGCCGGGGAGACCGGCCGGCGACACGTTGATGCGATACTTGCAATATTCACAGTCAAATAAAAAAACAACGCAACAGGAGGGGCAACGGCGCCGACGGCCGAGACCGAAGCTGATATAATACCGTCACGCTCTCCCGGAGCGGAGTCCCCTCAATACCTCTTTTAACGGATTCGGAAAGGGTGTGTCCTCCTTGCTTGGTCGTCTCAAAATCGGTCCGAAACTGACCCTCAGCTTCGGCGTCCTCCTTCTGCTCTTCTGCCTCGCCGGTTTCTTCGCCTGGAGAAACCTCGACGTCGTCAGAGCCGGGGCGGACGATCTCGCCCTGGCCCGCATCCCTCAGGTCTCCTCGGCCACGGGCGTGGAGCGCAACGCCTTCCTCAGCATGTATTCCATCCGGGGCTACGCCCTCTCCGAGAGGGAGGATTTCCGCCGCAAGGGGGAGGAGTATCTGGAGTGGACCCAGGCGGCCATCTCCCAGCTCGGCGTCCTCACGGACCGTTTCGCCCAGCTGGCCGACTCCAGGGAGGCCGTGACCGAGGCCCAGCGACAGCTCGATCTCTACCGGAGCGAGTTCGAGGGCACGACGCGATCCGTCGCCGCGATGGCTGCCGCCAGGGAGGCCATCGTCGCGGCCGGAAGCCGTTTCGACGAGGAGGGCCAGGCGCTGCTCCAGAACCAGAGGGACGTCCTCGAAGAGGGCTTCACCTCCGGGGCGAGCCAGTTCTTCCTCGAGCTTTCGGCCCGACGGATCTACGAAACGGAGGCGGCCGTCATGGCGGGAACGGGGCTCCGCCTGCGCACCTTTCAGGCCCTGGCCCAGGACCGCCCCGAGATGCTCGAGGGCATCGAGACCGATTTCGACGCCCTGGCCGCCTCGCTCCGCGATCTGGAGCGGAAGGTCACCCACGGAGAGAGCCTCCTTCAGGTTCAGGCCCTCGACAAGGCTCTCGAGGACTTCAGGGCCAACCTCCTCCAGCTGCGCCAGACCTGGAAGGATCTGAGAACCGCCGGCCTCCAGCGGGAGGCGGCCGGCGAGGCCCTTCTGACGGCCGCCCGCACCGTCTCCCAGAGCGGCCTGAAAAGCACGCAGGCCATCGCCGCCGAAGCCCAGAGCCGAGCCGTCTCGACGGCCCGTACGCTGGGAATCACCATCGCCATCGCCCTGCTGGCCGGCGTCGTCGTCGCCTTCCTGATGACGCGGGCCCTGACGCAGCCCCTCAAGCGGGCCCTTTCCCTGGCGGAACGGGTCCAGAGGGGGGACCTCACCGTCACGCGGGAGGATTTCTGCACGGAGAACTGCGACGAGATCGGCCTCCTCGCCGACGCCCTGGCCCGCATGGTCGCCACGCAGCGCGACGTCATCGAATCGGTCATCGCCGAGGCCGGGAGCGTCGCCGAGAAGGCCTCCTCCCTGGCGGCCTATTCGCAGGAGACCAACGCCTCCATGGAGGAGGTCAAGGCCTCCGTCGACCAGACGGCCCAGCTCTCCGAGACCAACTCGGCGGCCCTGGAAGAGGCCAACGCCGGCGTCGAGGAGGTGGCCTCCGCGGCCCAGGCCTCGGCCGAAGCGGCCTCGGGCGGAGCCGAGGCCGCAGAGAGGACGCGCCGCCACGCCGAGAAGACGACGGAGGAGATCGGAGAGGTCATCGGCGCCCTGACGACCGTCAGCGGCAAGAGCAAGGAGACGCTGGAGGGGGCCAAACAGCTTCAGCAGTCCGTCGGCGAGATCGGCAACTTCGTCGCCACCATCGTCGGCATCGCCGACCAGACGAACCTCCTGGCCCTCAACGCCGCCATCGAGGCGGCCCGGGCCGGAGAGGCGGGACGGGGTTTCGCCGTCGTCGCCGAAGAGGTCCGCAAGCTGGCCGAGGATTCGGCCCGAGCCGCCCAGGAAGTCAACACGCTCACCGACAGGCTCCGGAAAGAGGCCCACCACTCCCAGGAACTCTCCGACGAATCGGCCCGGATCACGGCCGCCACGGCGGAGCGGGCCGGGAAGGCCAGGGAGAACCTCGGCCACCTGCTCAAGGAGATCGTCACCGTCAGCGACGCCATGGGGCACATCGCCTCGACGGCGCAGGAGCAGTCGGCCTCGAGCCAGGAAATGGCCGCCGCCATCGACGGCGCCACCCGGTCGACCCTCGACGTCGTCCGCATGGTCGAGGCCATCAAGGCGGCCGCCGAGGAAACGGCCACGACGTCCGAGGGCGTCGCCACGGAAGCCCAATCCATGGCCGAGACGGCCTCCCGCCTCCAGAAGCTCGTCGAATCCTTCACCGTCGCCCGGGCCTCCGAGCCGGGCCTGGTCCCGGCGGCCCTGCCGGAGAAGATCTGAGCGCACGACACAGGACAAAAAAGGTTCCGGCCTCCGCGGAGGCCGGAACCTTTTTTGTCCTGTCGGGAGGCCGTGCGGCTTCCGGGCCTTTCCTCTCCAGAGCCTTTCCTCAGCGGAGAGGGACCAGCCCCCCCTTTTCCCCGTCGACGACGAAGCGCTCCGTGAGACGGCGGAGGTCGTCGGCCGTCTCCATGACCGAAGCCGTCCTGTCGATGAGGGCGATGACCTTCTCCGACCGGTCCACCTGCTGGGCCGTGGCGACGATGATGCGCCCTATGGCCGCCGAGGAGCCGGTTTTTCTCGAGCGCGGCCCCGGTGCTCCCGTTCAGAAGGGCCTGCTTGGCCACGAGGGCCTGGTAGAGATCGCGGTCGCCGTTGAGGACGAGGCTCTGAGCCACGAAAGCCTCCTGGTGAATCCTTTCCATGAGATCTCTGTAGACGACGCCGGCCGAGCGGACGGAAAAGGCCGCCACGCCGACGATGCCCCGAAGCGGCACATCTCAAAAAGCGACCCCCTCACCGTTCTGCGACGGAGACGAGAACGTCTCCGTCGCTTTATCATTTTACATGACTCGCCTACCGACGAGAAGGTCGAAGGCGTTACTGATTGAGAGGGATTGAAGTTTAAAGACACGAACAAACCCGACGCCGGGAAAAGGCAGGGCTTCTATAGTGGACCCCGAAAACTGGACCACGAGCTAAGTTGCAGTTGAAGTCGGGCTGTATCATAGGGTCCCAGAAAGAGAGGGGACATCATGGCAGCCAAGCGACAGAGGCGTTCAGCGGAGTTCAAAAGCAAAGTAGCCTTCGCTGCCCTGAAAGGGGATAAGACCCTGGCTCAATTGTCGGGTGAGTTCGAGGTTTCCGCCGTCCAGATCGGTCAGTGGAAGAAGCAGCTTCTGCAAGGGGGTCCGGAGATCTTTCAACGCAAAGGCACTCCGATGGATGTCGAGACGTCGATGGCCCCCCTCTACCAGGAGATCGGTCGGCTCAAGATGGAGCTCGACTGGCTCAAAAAAAAATCAGGCGCTGACGCTTGAGGGAAAGCGGACCTCCATCGATCCCGAGCACCCTTCGATCAGTGTTCGTCGGCAATGTGACCTCCTTGATCTTAACCGGTCCAGCTTCTACTACGCGAGCTCTTCCGCGACGGAGACGGCGGAGAACCTTGAAATCATGGAGCTCATCGACGGCCGGTACACCTGCGCCCCCTCTTACGGGAGCCGCCGGATGACGGCCTGGCTGCGTCGACAGGGACAGGACGTGAACCGCAAACGGATCGGACGGCTGATGAGGCTTATGGGGCTCGAAGGGATTGGCCCCAAACCGGGAACCAGCAAGCCTCACCCCGAACATGAGATTTATCCCTACCTGCTCCGGAACGCCGTCATCGTCAGACCGAATCAGGTCTGGAGCACCGATGTCACCTACCTCCCGATGAGTGGCGGTTTCATGTACCTCGCGGCCGTCATCGATTGGCACAGCCGCTTCGTTCTCTCCTGGGAACTTTCCAACACCCTGGACGCAGAGTTCTGCGTCGTCGCCCTCGACAGGGCCCTTCGGCAGGGAACGCCGGAGATCTTCAACACCGACCAGGGCTGTCAGTTCACCAGTAAGGCCTTTCTGTCTCTGCTCAAGGAAAAGGAGATCCGGATCAGCATGGACGGTCGTGGCAGGGCCCTCGACAACATCTTCGTGGAACGCTTCTGGCGGACCCTCAAGTATGAGTGGCTCTACTTGAACGACTACGAGCGGGTCCGCGATCTCCGCTGCGGCCTGCGGGAGTATATGGACTTCTACAACGACGAAAGGCTTCACTCCTCACTGAACTACAGGACACCGCGGGAGGTTCACTTTGCCGACCGGGAGGGACCGATGGCGGTCTGACTTTAACTAACTTCGGGCCTCAAATGGTCTTGACAATGGGGTCCACCATATTCAGGGCGCGCCTCGCGCCTCCCGGAGAACCGCACGGCTAATTTCGCACAGCAGTTGTCTTCCCAAGAAAGGACAAGGACAATTCGGCCTCATCGATCCTTTCGCCGTGCGGCATTCGCCTCGCCGGCAGCCCGAATCGACGAAAAAAGAGCGAAAATTCCCATCGCCCCGGCAAAGACGCGGCCGGGGGAGCGGAAACGTTCCCTCGGACCGACACCGGCGAGGTGGTTTGAGCGAAGCTCAAGCGGCTCCGACGACGTTTATCCTGACCGAGCCTGCTCTTCGGATTCAGGGCACGAAAAAGGCCGTTCCCCGGGAGTCCCTTTCCCGAGATGCGGAGGGGAGGGTCTCGGCAGAACCTGCCGAGACCCTCCCCTCCGGGACCGCCAAAATCGCCCCGTCGATCCTATGGCCGACTCTCTGGCGGACCAGAGTTTTTTTACCCCTCCGGATCTGCCGGTGCGGGCCTTTCTCCGGCCCGGCCCGAAAGACCCTCTGGATTTTTAATGGAGACGCATCTCTCCCGTGAGGTTCTTGAGCTCTTCGGAAAGGCGGAAGATGGCGTCGAGGTCGCCGAAGGAGGTTCCCAGGCGGAGCGAATGTTCCTCGACGAGGGCGCCCGTTCCCCTGATCCCCTCCTCGATGCCGTCGACGCCCTCGTTGACGCTTTTGAGGATCGTCTCGATCTTGGCCGCCGAATCGACGCTCACATCGGCCAGCTTGCGGACCTCGTCGGCGACGACGGCGAACCCCCGGCCGTGGACGCCGGCACGGGCGGCCTCGATGGCGGCGTTGAGGCCCAGGAGCTTGGTCTGATTGGCCACGTTGCGGATGAAGGAGAGGATCTCGTCGGTCTCGTTGACCATCTTCCTCGCCTCGCCGCTTCTGAGAAGAAGCCTCTCGGAGGTGGCCGTCATCGACTCGATGCCCGTCTTGAGCTCGGCGATGCCCTCCTGGATCGTGGCGATGCGCTCGAAGAGGCGCGTGGCCAGTTCCTCGAACTGGAGGGCCTTGCGCTGGGACTGGAGACGGCGGTAGCCGATCTCGGACAGGGTGTTGGTGACGAGAAAGAGGAGTTCGGCGGCGTTGCGGATCGACTCCTCGGGGCGGATCTCGATCTTGGCCAGGGCCTGGATGTAGCGGTCGGGATCGACGCCGATGTCGGAGGCGATGCGGCGGAACTTGGCCTCGTCGGGCTTGGCGGGAAGGATCTGGCCCGCCAGGACCGACCCGAGCTGGCGGCCGTCGACGACGATGGGCGCCCCCATGTCCATGAGACCGGCGTGGCAGAAGTAGACCGAGGGCTTGCCCGTCCGGGCCGCCTCCTCGCCGCCTTTGCGGTCGCACTCCTCGCAGAGGCGGCGCCCCTTCTCGGTCTGACGCGTCAGGTTGATGCAGAAGTCGGTGAAGCGGCTCGGCTCCGTGACGGGCTTGCCCTCCTTGTCGACGGTCACGGCGGCCATTCCCATGGCCTTGGCGAAGGCGTCCTGAAACTTCTGCATGAACTTCACGTCGAGGATATCCTGCAACGCCAGCTCTTTTTCCATCGGCACATTCCCCCCGTCTTCAATCTCCTTTTTTAATATTAAGACTATGTC
This sequence comes from Aminithiophilus ramosus, assembly GCF_018069705.1. GTDB lineage: Bacteria > Synergistota > Synergistia > Synergistales > Aminithiophilaceae > Aminithiophilus > Aminithiophilus ramosus. The sequence continues at coordinate 2,987,257 of NZ_CP072943.1, forward strand.
ACGGAGAAATGAAAGCAAGGGGTTTTTGTTTTTTTGTCCTTTTCCCTCTTTTTTGATCCCAACGATCGTTCCGACCGCTAGGATCGGGGCGATGCCTTCTCTCCCCCCCTTTCGCCCAATCCCTTCATGGAAAGGGAAATGCGCTTCCGGGCCCTGTCGACGTCGACGACGGAGACGGTGACGCGCTGGCCCGGCCTGACGACGGAGGCCGGGTCGGCGACGAAGTGATCGGCCAGGCGGCTGACGTGGACGAGGCCGTCCTGATGGACGCCGACGTCGACGAAGGCGCCGAAGGCCGTCACGTTGGTGACGACGCCGGAGAGGATCATGCCCGAGCGGAGGTCGTCGATCTCCTTCACGTCGGGATCGAAGGCGCAGCTCTCGAAGGCCTCGCGGGGATCGCGGCCGGGCTTTTCCAGCTCGGCCAGGATGTCCTTCAGCGTCGGCAGCCCCACGTCGTCGCTGACGTAACGGGTCACGTCGATGGCCCGTCGTCGTTCGGGATCTTTCAGAAGGTCCTCGACGGAACAGCCCAGGTCCCGGGCCATCTTCCGGACGAGGGGGTAGCGTTCGGGGTGAACGGCGCTGCCGTCGAGGGGGTCGTCGCCGCCCCGGACGCGCAGGAAACCGGCACACTGCTCGAAGGCCTTGGGTCCCAGACGGGGAACGGCACGCAGCTCCGATCGGCTCCGGAAGGGCCCCTGAGCCTCGCGATGGGCGACGATCTTGGCGGCAAGGGACTCGCCCAGCCCCGAGACGTGAGTCAGAAGCTGGCGGCTGGCCGTGTTGACTTCGACGCCGACGGCGTTGACGCAGGAGAGGACGACGTCGTCCAGGGAGGACTTGAGGAGTTTCTGATCGACGTCGTGCTGGTACTGGCCGACGCCGATCGATTTGGGATCGATCTTGACGAGCTCGGCCAGGGGGTCCTGAAGACGGCGGCCGATGGAGACGGCCCCTCGGACGGTGAGGTCCTGGTCGGGAAATTCCTCGCGGGCCACGTCGGAGGCCGAGTAGATGGAGGCGCCGCTTTCGTTGACGAGGACGACGGGAATCGACGCCCCCAGGTCGAGGTCCTTCAGGAAGGCCTCGGCCTCGCGCCCTCCCGTGCCGTTGCCGACGGCGACGGCCTCGATGGAGAAGCGCTCGACGAGGGCCCGGACCTTCCGCTCCGCCTCGGATCGGTCCTTCCTCCCCACGGCGTAGACGACGTCCGTGGCGAGCAGCCTTCCCTGGCCGTCGAGGGCGACGACCTTGCAGCCCGTGCGGATGCCGGGGTCGACGGCCAGAAGGCGCTTCTGTCCCAGAGGGGAGGCCATGAGAACCTCGCGGACGTTGCGGGCGAAGACGGCCACGGCCTCGACGTCGGCCTTCTTTTTCAGCGCTCCCCTCAGCTCCGTCTCCATCGAGGGGGCAGCCAGGCGGCCATAGCCGTCGACGACGGCCCGGCGGACCTCCTCGGCGGCCGCTCCAGAGGCCGTGACGAAAAGGCGCTCCAGGACCTTGACGCCCTCGTCGGCCTCGGGCTGGAAGGAGAGGGAGAGGAACCCCTCCTTCTCGCCCCGGAAGAGGGCCAGCAGACGATGGGAGGGGGCCTGGCGGGCCTTCTCGCTCCAGTCGAAGTAGTCGCGGTACTTGGCCCCCTCCTCCTCCTTCCCCTTGGCCACGGAGGAGCGGACCTCGGCCCGGCGCACGAAGAGAAGGCGCAGGGCATGACGGGCCCGGCCGTCTTCGCTGACGGTCTCGGCGATGATGTCCCGTGCCCCGGCCAGGGCCTCGTCGACGTCGGCGACGCCCTTCTCGCCGTCGACGAAGGCCCGGGCCGCCTCGAAGGGATCGGCGAGGATCTCTCTGCCCTGAGCGGCGGCCAAGAGCCTTTCGGCCAGGGGGGCGAGCCCCTTCTCGCGGGCCATCGTGGCCCGCGTCCGTCTCTTGGGGCGGTAGGGGAGGTAGAGGTCCTCCAGCTGGGTCATGGTCCGGGCCGCCTCCAGGGCCGTCCGGAGTTCGTCGGAGAGGAGATCCCTCTCGGCCAGGGAGGCGACGATGGCCTCTCGGCGCCGGTCCAGCTCGGCGAGCTGGACGAGGCGGTCGCGGATGGAGACGAGGGCCACCTCGTCGAGGGATTCCGTCGCCTCCTTGCGATAGCGGGCGATGAAGGGGACCGTGCTTCCCTCTTCGAGAAGGCGGGCGGCGGCGCTAACCTGAGAGGGGCCCAGGGAGAGTTCGGCGGCGATCTCTTCGACGTGACGAGCGTTCATGCGAAAACCTGCCTTTCCTGTCTTGGGGCCCGAGGCCCCCCGCGACGGGCGAGGCACGAGGCCCGGCCCGAACGTTCCGCAGCAAGAAGCGACAGGCCCCGAAGGACCTGTCCTTTTCGTCCGGCCCGATTGATCGGGTAAAAGAGAGCCCTTACGGCGGACTCAATCGGTGAGGAAGCGAAGGACGATGTCGACGGCCTGGCCCCGCGTGACGCTCGAAAAGGGATCGACGGCGGCCTCGAAGCCCAGAGAGAAGAGGAGGCGCCTCTGCCTGAAATCCTCGACGATCTCGGCCAGGCCACGACGGCGTCCCGTCGAGGCGTCGAGGGCCCGGAGGAGGACGGACAGGCGGAGCCTGGGGCCCTCGTTGAGGAAGGGCCCCAGGGGATCGTCGAGGTCCAGGGCCCGCCGGAGCAGGAGCTCGCCTTCGGCGACGGTCAGGGGACGGTCGACGCCGAAAAGGCCCTTCGTCGATCCCTGGCGCGAGGCGGCAAGGACGGCATCGAGGTCGTCGATGCGCGGCGCCGGCGACGTGGGCAGGGCGAGGGGGTCGATCCAGCCCCGGACGGTGGCGACCTGGACGGAGGGCCAGAGAGGATGGGTTTCGGCCACGTCGGAGAAGAGGCAGAGGGCGATGCGGCTTCCCCCTTCGGCGACGGCCCGCTGGACCTTGAGGGGATCGACGCGACGGGGGGGCAGCCCTTCCGCGACGGCCAGGGCCGCCAGGGCGCCTGCGGCCTGGCCCGTGGCCATCGAGATGGGCTGAAGGCGAAGGGCTCCCGCGGCGAGGCGCGTCATGGAGAGATTTTTCTCGGCGGCGACGAGGCCGTCGATCCTCTCGGGGATGAAGATCCCGATGGGAACCTGGAAGGGACCGCGGGGCTTGTGATCGACGATGGATTCATGGCTCTCTCCGAAGGCGGCCTCGAGGGCCTCCGTCTCGTCCGAGCCGTGGAGGTCCAGGATGTAGCGGCCCGTGGCGACGGAAGTCGCCTCTTCCCGTCCGGGAGAGCCCTCGAGGTAGCTGTCGCCGTTTGCGCGCAGGGCCGCCGACGTGAGGGTCTCGACGCCGACGAGACGCCGGCTCTCCCGGACGTAGGGAACGGGCGGGAAACGGCGGGCCAGGGACGCGTAGCGCGCCGGAACCCCCTCTTTCACGGCCTCCCAGGTGGCCCCGTCGTCGAACTCGTCATCGGCCACGGACCAGGGCAGACCCAGTTCGACCTGAACGTAGTGGAGGAAGCCCAAGGTCTTGATCATGGCCAGCTCGTGGGCCCGGCGTCGGAAGGAGAGGTCCTCCAGATAGGTCACGGGAAGGCCGCTCCGTCCCTCGTACCCGCCCTCGCCCGGGTAGTCGTTTCCCCAGTTGACGCCGCTTTTCGTCAGCAGCTGGAGGCTCAGAGGCGACGAGCAGTCGGCGTCGCCCGCGACGGACGAGTCGGGCAGGCCTCTGTAGCCGTTGTGGGTGGCCATGTTGACGGGAAGCCTGACGGGATAGCCCGAGAAGGGAAACCCGTCGAGGGCCAAGTGGTTCCTGTAGGTGGAGACCCAGTCGTCGTAGCCGGGAGGGGCCTCGTCGACGCGCAGCTCGGCCGGAACGCCGCCGGGATATTTCTTGAGGACGACGACCCAGGTGATGTCCTGGATGCGGGCGTCGTCGTCGAAGCCCTCCTGCCGGAGGCCTCCGTCGGCGACGACGTTCCGCCCCGTCCGGCAGGCCGCGCCGGCCAGGGCAAGCAGGTCGCCCCACTCGGTGGCGTCGACGACGACGGAGGCCTCGAAACGCGCCTCCCTGCCGTCGACGAGGGCGACGACGCCCTTAAGGACATCTCCGTCGCGGAGGACCTTCACGACGGAGGCCCTCAGGAAGAGGTCGACAGAGCCGCCGAAGCGGCAGGTCTCGTCGATCATCTCTCTCAGGATGGCCTCTCCGACGGCGGGCTCGAAGGCGAAGGTGAAGGTCTCCCAGTAGCAGGTCCCCACCGATTTGCCCCTCTCGCCGTAGAGGGCCCGGACGCGGTCGTAGAACTCGCCGTAGAGGCCGCTGCGGTTGCCGTACATGTCGTCCATGGTGGAGACGGCCGAAGCCGTCATCTGGCCGCCGACGACGGCCGACTCCTCCAGAAGGGCCACGGCGGCCCCCATGCGGGCCGCCTCGATGGCCGCCGCCGTCCCCCCCGGTCCGGCGCCGACGACGACGACGTCGTAGGAGGCCGCCCGGGCCGACGGGCCGACGCAGCCCATCCAGATCAGAACGAGCAGCAATGCCCTGCCGATCCTCACCGATTCATCTCCCTTCCTCATCGGGACGTCACCGGTCCCGCACGGACGAGAGGAACCCCTTGATCTTTCTTCCCTCTCCCCTTATATTCTCCGACAGGATCGACGCTTAGGGAAGCCCTCGCCCCTCGTACCCGCCCTCGCAAAAAGAGACCCTTTCGCCGCCTGCAGGCCGGCCCGATCCGGCAGAGACCGTTTCCCCCGGGGGAAACGGCTCTTTCGTGAAGACAGGAGATGAAGAAAATTTTCGCTTTCCTTGCAGCCGCCCTGCTCCTCGCGGGAACCGGTCTTGCGGCGCTTCTTCCCCGGATGCGGGAGGAGGTGGCCGTCGCCGGAGTCTTCGCCGCCGCGGCGACCGTTCTCGTCCCCGTCGTCACGGTTCTGAGAGGGGAACCGGTCTCCCCTCTTTCCCTTCCCTGGCCCCTCCCCTGGGGAAACCTCTCTCTGGGTCTGGACGGCCTTTCGGCCCTCTTCTGCCTGCCCACCGTCGTCCTGGCGCCCCTGAGCGCCCTCTACGGCCTGGGCTATCGCCGCGGCGGGGGGAAGAAGGCGTCGCCTTTCCTCTTCAACCTCCTCGTCGCCTCGCTGCTGCTCATCCCGGCCGCCCGCGACGGTCTCCTCTTCCTCCTCTGCTGGGAGACGATGGCCCTCTCGTCCTTTTTCCTCGTGGGCGAGCATCACGAGGCGGAAAAGGTCCGCCGAGCCGCCTGGATCTACCTGGTGGCGACCCATCTGGGCACGATGGCCCTTCTGGCCTTTTTCGCCTTTCTCGGCAACGAGGCCGCCTCCCTCTCCTTCGAGGCCTTCGCCGGCCTCGACCTTTCTCCCTCCGCCGCCACGACCCTCTTTCTTCTGGCCCTCGTCGGCTTCGGAGCGAAGGCCGGGTTGGTGCCCTTCCACATCTGGCTTCCCGAGGCCCATCCCGCCGCGCCGAGCCACGTCTCGGCCCTTCTCTCGGCCGTCATGCTCAAAATGGGCCTTTACGGCCTGCTGCGAACCCTGACCTTTTTCCAGCCCCGGGAGAGCTGGGGGTGGGCCCTTCTCTTTCTCGGCCTCGCCTCGGCCCTTTCGGGCCTTCTCTTCGCCCTGGGGCAGAAGGACCTGAAGCGGATGCTGGCCTATTCGAGCGTCGAGAACGTGGGCATCGCCGTTCTGGCCTTCGGCATCGCCCTCGTCGGCCGCTGCCGCGACCTGCCCTCCGTGGCCTTTCTGGCCTTCTCGGGAGGTCTGCTCCACGTCCTCAACCACGCCCTTTTCAAGGGACTCCTCTTCCTGGGATCGGGGACGGTCCTCCGCCGCTGCGGCACGGGGGAGATGGACCGCCTGGGAGGGCTCCTGAGGGTCATGCCCCGGACGGGCGGCGCCCTCTTCGTCGGGAGCTGGGCCATCGCCGCCCTTCCGCCGTTGAACGGCTTCGTCGGCGAATTTCTCCTCTACCTGGCCGGCATCGAAAGCGTCATGGCGAAAGAGACGCCCTCCATCGCGGCCGGCGCGATCGTCCTCGCCGGCCTGGCCTCCGTCGGGGCCCTGGGAGCGGCCTGTTTCGCCCGGTTCTTCGGCATCGTCTTCCTCGGCCAGGGCCGTTCCGAAAGCGCCCTTCAGGCGACGGAAGCGCCTCTTTCCATGACGCTCCCCCTTGCCCTTCTGGCCCTGCTCTGCCTCGCCGCCGGTCTCGCCGCTCCCTTCATGCTCTTTCTGGCGGCGCCGGGAGCGGCCATCCTGACGGAAAGCGCCGATGGGACGCTCCTCGCCGGGGCTTCGGCGACGCTGCACAAGCTCACCCTGTCCACAGGCCTCCTCGTCGCCGCCGTCGCCGTCGTCGCCGCCGTCCGCCGGGGCATCTCCGGCAGGGCGCCGCGGGACGAGGGCCCCACCTGGGATTGCGGCTACGGGAGGCCCACGCCGCGCATGCAGTACACGGCCACCTCCTTCAGCCGCCCTCTGACGGACCTCTTCGCCCCCCTCCTGAGAACGGGCTTTCGGGGACACCGCCCGGAGGGCCTCTTTCCCGAGCCCGTCTTTCTCTCGACGGAGACGCCGGGAACGGGAGACGACGGCCTTTTCCGGCCCCTTTTCCGGGCCGTCGATCGGCTCCTGGCGCCGCTGCGCCTCCTCCAGCAGGGGCGGGTCCAGCTCTATGTCCTTTACATCGCCCTCACCCTCGTGGCGCTTCTGATCGGAAAGGCGGGATCGCTCCGATGACCTCCTGGCTCTTCCCCCTGGCGGCCTGGCTCGCCGCCCCCCTCCTGCCGGGCCTGATCTATCGCGTCAAGGCCCGCTTCGCCGGAAGGCGGGGCACATCGGCCGTCCAGCTCTACCGCGACATGGCCAAGCTCTTCCGCAAGGGCGTCGTCGTCAGCGACGTCTCCTGCGGCCTCGTCCGTCTGGCCCCCCTCTGTTCTCTGGGCGCCCTCCTGACGGCCTCTCTCTTCCTCCCCTGGGGGGGGATGGCCGGCCCCCTCTCCTTCCGGGGCGATTGGGTCTTTCTGGCCTATCTTCTGGGCCTGTCCCGCTTCGTCACCGTCCTGGGCGCCCTCGACACGGGGTCGAGCTTCGAGGGCATGGGAGCCTCCCGGGAGGTCCTCCTCGCCCTTTTCGTCGAGCCGTCCCTCTTTCTGGGAATGGCGGCCCTTCTCCCCTCCTCGGGAGAGGGGACCTTGGCCTCCCTCTTCGCCCCCGGCCAGGGCGCGGCCCTGGGGCTCCTCGTCGCCTCCTCCTGGTTCGTCGCCCTTCTGGCCGAGAACGCCCGCATCCCCGTCGACGATCCCAAGACCCATCTGGAGCTGACCATGATTCACGAGGTCATGATCCTCGACTCGAGCGGCCCCGATCTGGCCCTCATTCACTACGCCGGAGCCCTCAAGCTCTGGCTCTTCTCCGCCCTCGTGGCCGACCTTCTTCTGGCCTCGCTGCCCGTCGACGGAGCCCTGCGCCTCGGTCTCTTTCCCCTCCTCGTGGCGGCGACGGTCCTTGCCGTAGGCCTCGTCGAGTCGACGATGGCCCGGCTTCGCCTCAACCAGGTGCCCAAGCTGCTCCTCGGCGCGGGAGCCCTGGCGGTCGTGGCCCTTCTGCTCAAGCTGACGGGAGAGCGGCTGTGAACGCCCTCGCGGCCCTGCTCATCCTCTCGGGACTCCTCCAGCTCGGGTCGAGCCGCCTGGGCCTCTCGATCCGGATGATGGCCTTTCAGGGCATCGTCCTCGCCCTCGTCCCCCTCCTCACCGAAGGCGGTCATGGGGGATTCGGGGTCTGGCTCCTGGCGTCGGGGACGCTCCTCCTCAAGGGCATCGCGCTCCCCTTCCTGCTCGATCACGTCCTCCACCGCGTGTCGATCCGCCGGGAGATCGAGCCCTTCGTGAGCTATCCCCTCTCCATCCTGGCCGGGATCGCCCTGCTGGGCCTCTCCTTCTGGGTCACGGCCGGCCTTCTGCGCGTGGGAAGCCCCTTCCCCCTTCTTCAGGCGACGGCCTTCTTTCTCGTCCTCGTCGGCCTCTTCCTCATCGTCAGCCGGCGGAAGGCCATCACCCAGGTCCTGGGTTACCTCGTCCTGGAGAACGGCATCTACGCCGTCAGCCTCGCCCTGGGCAGCTCGCTCAACGCCTTCGTCGAGCTGGGCGTCCTCCTCGACGTCTTCGTCGGCGTCTTCCTCATGGGAATCCTGATCTTCCACATCAACCGCGAGTTCGACCACATCGACGCCGACCTCTTCAACGAACTCAGCGATCTTCCCTCGGGAAGGGAGACAGTGCGATGACTCTCCTCTGGTCTTTGATCCTCCTGCCCGCCTGCGCCGGAATCGCGGCCTTCCTCGTCGGCCGCGACGACGCGCGACGCCTGCTCTGGGGCGTTTCGGCCCTGGTCGAAGGCCTTCTGACCCTCCTGGCCGTCAAGGCCGGTCCCGTTCGGGGACCCTGGATCGGCCTCGACGAGATCTCCCTCCTCTTCCTGGCCCTGACGGTCCTCCTCTTCCTGGCCGTGACGGCCTACAGCCTGGGCGAGGTCCGGAACCGTCCCGCCCCTCTCCGCCGTCAGGGAGAGGGCCTCCCCTACGCCGTCGACGCTCCGGAGGCCGTCTTCACGGGAGGCATGCTGCTCTTTCTGGCCAGCATGGTCTTCGTCGTCGTCAGCCGTCGCCTGGCCCTCCAGTGGGTCGCCATCGAGGCCACCACCCTGACCAGCGCCCCGCTGATCTACTACCACCGTCACCGCCGTTCCCTCGAGGCGGCCTGGAAGTACCTCCTCGTCTGTTCCGTCGGCATCGCCCTCTCCCTCATCGGCGTCTTTTTCATCGCCGCCGCCTGTCCGCCCGACGTGACGACCCTCTCCTTCGACGGTCTCATCGCCGCCGCAGGCCGCCTCGACAGGCCGCGTCTCCAGATGGCCTTTCTTTTCATCCTCGTCGGCTACGGGACCAAGATGGGGCTGGCCCCTCTGCACACCTGGCTGCCCGACGCCCACAGCGAGGCCCCTTCGCCCGTCTCGGCCCTCCTCTCGGGGGCGCTGCTGAACTGCGCCTTCCTGGGCCTTCTCCGCGTCCAGCAGATCGCCGTCGCCGCCGGAACGGGGCGCTTCGGCGGCGACCTGCTTATCCTTTTCGGACTCCTCTCCCTGGCCCTGGCCGGCGTCTTCATCCTGCGACAGCCCGACTACAAACGCCTCCTGGCCTACTCGAGCGTCGAACACATGGGACTCATCGCCCTGGGCGTCGGCCTCGGCGGAGGCGGCGTGGCGGCCGCCCTCTTCCACGCCGTCAACCATTCTCTCGTCAAAGGGGCCCTCTTCCTCGCCTCGGGAAACATCCTCTCGACCTTCAAAAGCAAAGGAGTCGGCGACGTGACGGGGCTGGGCCGAAGGCTGCCCCTCTCGGGAGCCCTCTGGTTCGGCGGTTTCCTGGCCCTCGTCGGCTCGCCCCCCTTCGGACTCTTCCTGAGCGAATGGGGACTTCTCAAGACGGCCCTCCTCCAGGAACGCTGGCTCGTGACGGCCCTCTACCTGCTTTTCCTGAGCCTGGCCTTCGTCGCCATGTCGGGCCCCTTCATCTCCATGACCTTCGGCGAGGCGACCGGCCCGATCCGGAAGGAGCCCTTATGGGCCGTCCTTCCCCCCTCGGTCCTTCTCGTCTCGGCCCTCGTGCTGGGCCTTATGCCGCCGCGATCCCTTCTTAACCTGCTGAAGGGCGCCTCTGCCGCACTGGGAGGGACCGGACTGTGACCGTCTTCGCGCCTCTGCAACGCTCGATTCTGCCTCTGGACGCCCTGCCCCTCTCGGCTATGGCCGATTTCGGCCCCGCCCTGACCGAACGGGTCCGGGAGGGAATGCGTCTCAGCGCCCTCTTCGCCGTCCCCCGCGCCGAAGGTTTTCTCCTCCTGGCCCTTCTCTCCGGAGAGGACGCCCTCCTCCTGGCCGGGGCGACGGAGACCGACGGGAGCTACCCCTCCCTGACGCCGGCCCTTCCCCAGGCCCATGCCTTCGAGCGGGAAATGGCCGAGACCTGGGGCCTCCGCCCCGAAGGGCATCCCTGGCTCAAGCCGCTCCGCTTCTGCCCGCCCCGGAACCTCCGGGGCGGAAAGGAAAGGCCCCTTGCGGGAGAGGCCGACTTCTACCGCGTCGAAGGGGCGGAAATCCACGAAGTGGCCGTGGGCCCCATCCACGCCGGCGTCATCGAGCCGGGCCATTTCCGGTTCCAGTGTCACGGCGAAGAGGTGCTCCATCTCGAGATCAGTCTGGGCTACCAGCACAGGGGCGTCGAAAGGGCCCTCGTCGGCGGCCCCGACCGGAGGACCATGGCCTACATGGAGACGCTGGCCGGCGACAGCACCATCGCCCACGGCACGGCCTACGCCCTCGTCGCCGAGGCCCTCTCGGACCAGGACCCCTCGCCGGGAGCCCGTCGGCTCCGCTCGGCCGCCCTCGAGCTGGAGCGTATGGCCAACCACGTCGGCGATCTGGGAGCTCTGGCCGGCGACGTGGGTTTTCTTCCCACGTCGGCCTACTGCGGCCGCCTCCGCGGCGACCTGCTCAACCTGACGGCCCTCCTCTGCGGCAACCGTTTCGGCCGAGGCCTCGTCCGGCAGGGAGGGGTGGTCCCCCTTCTTTCTTCCCAGCGGCGGGAGACGCTGCTGATGCGCCTTCGGGCCATCGTCGCCGACGTGGAGTCGGCCGTCGGCCTTCTCTGGGAGGCCCCCTCCGTCCTGGCCCGGTTCGAGGGAGTCGGAGCCCTGTCGGCCCCGACGGCCCGCGATCTCGGCCTCGTGGGACCGGCCGCACGGGCCTGCGCCGTCTCGAGCGATCTGCGAACCCGCCGCCCCTGGGACGCCTTCGTGGAATTTCCCGTCCCGGAGGCCCTCTGGACGACGGGCGACGTCATGGGACGGGCCCGCGTCCGGGCCCTGGAGTTCAGCCGGTCGGCGGACTTCGTCGAGAGGGTTCTGGCCGAAGAGATCGAGACCGCCCCTCCAGCGTCATCGGCCCCCCTGAAGGCCGACCACCTGGGGGTCTCCCTCGTCGAGGGGTGGCGGGGCGAGGTCTGCCACGCGGCCCTCACCGACGGGCGGGGGCGCCTGGCGCAGTACAAGGTCGTCGATCCCTCCTTCCACAACTGGCAGGGCCTGGCCATGGCCATGAGAGGGCAGGCCATCTCCGACTTCCCCGTCTGCAACAAGAGCTTCGGCCTCTCCTACTGCGGCCACGATCTCTAAGGAGGTCTTTCAATGCTGGACATCATCAGGGCCCGCCTCCTTCAGGGGTACAGGACCCACCCCTTTCCGAAAGAGCCGCCGACCCTCCCCGAGGATTTCCGGGGACTGCCCCTCCTCGAAGGCGGCTGTCCCGGGACGTGCCGAAGCTGCATCGACGTCTGCCCGACGGGAGCCCTCTCGAAGGACGACGGAGAGTTGGTCCTCGACATGGGGCTCTGCCTCTTCTGCGGCGCCTGCGCCCGGGCCTGCGCACGAGGGAAGATCGCCTTCTCCCGCGACTATCGCCTTGCCCGCCGCCGCCGGGAGGACCTTCTCGTCCGGCCCGGCCCGGCACGCCCCCTCTTCGAGACGCAAGGTCCCTCACCCTTCCGCCACAGCCTCCACCTCCGTCAGGTCAGCGCCGGAGGCTGCAACGCCTGCGAGGCCGACTGCAACGTCCTGGGGACGCTGACGTTCGACATGGAACGCTTCGGCATCTTCTTCTCCGCCTCGCCCCGTCACGCCGACGGCCTCCTCGTCACGGGACCGGTGACGGCCAACATGGCCCTGGCCCTGAGGAAGGCCTACGACGCCCTTCCCCGGCCCCGCCTGGTCATCGCCGCCGGAAGCTGCGCCGTCTCGGGCGGACTCTACGCCGGTCACGACGAGACGCTACGGGGAGCCCCCTCGCTCCTGCCCGTCGACTGCTACATCCCCGGCTGTCCGCCCAGCCCCTGGACCCTTCTGGACGGCCTGCTGCGCCTCATGGGAGGACCCGTCCGGAACGGCGCGGAAGGCTAGAAAGGGTAGAGCCACAGACAGCAGGCCCTCCGGCTTCCGGCCGGAGGGCCTGCTGTCGTCGCGGTGGCGGACGGGAATCCGCCGCGAGGCGGGTGCCCCTCAGGGGCGAAAAAGGAACATCCTCTTCAGAGACGGAAGGCCATCCACTTGTCGCGGAGACGGATCAGGACGCCCTCGGCCTTCAGGTCGGCCAGGGCCCCGTTGAGCGCCTCCAGAAGTTCCCTGTCGTCGCGCCGCAGGGCCAGGGCCTTGGCCGATCCTGCAATCTCCCAGTCCAGGGCCAGGGCGATTTTCCCCACGAAGGGCTCGCGGCCGGCCATGGAGACCGCCACGGGACGGTCGACCAGGGTGGCGTCGGCCTCGCCGGATAGAAGGGCATCGAAACAGTCGTCCGTCGTCGGACGGCTCAAGACATCCAGTCCCTCCAGGGTCGTGACGTAGACCTCCTGAACCGTGCCGGCGATGACGGCGACGCGTCGGCCCTTCAGGTCGTCGGGCGAACAGAGGGGGGGCCATCCGGCAGGGACGACGAAGGTGCTCCGCGAGATCTCGTAGGCCTCGGTGAAGGCCACCCGCCGGGCCCGCTCCTCGGTGGCGCTCATGCCCGAGGCGATCAGATCGATCTCGCCCTCGACGAGGGCGTCGATGAGGTTCGTGAAGGGCCTGTCGATCCAGACGAGTTCCCTGCCCAGCCGGGCGGCCAGGGCCTCGACGAGGTCGACGTCGAAACCGGCCAGGCCCGAGGGGCCGCGAAGGACATAGGGAGGATAGGCGGCATCGGTACCGACGCGCAGAGGCACCTCTCCGGCCCCGAGAGGAACGGGACCGGCAAGCGCAACGGCCAGGAAAAAAAGGAAGACGTTCAGGGTACGGCGCACCGATGCTCTCACCTTTCGGCCTCCTTTTTCCGGCCTCTCGCGAGGACGGCAGCCAAAGGGGTTCTGAAACCTCTCTCCGATCGACGGCCTGAATATCCTATATTTTAATAATCTTACAGGTCCCTGTCAAAGGCGAACCCTGCGTCGGCGAGAGCTATATAGTTTAATGATATTTTTCTGAAAAAACCTTTCATCCCGCTCCTCTATGGCTTGATTTTTTCACGCTGCAACTCTAGACTGAAAAGAGTTCCCGTTCATTTCGATGGAGGTGACCGTCCATGTGGAGCAACAGAACGTTCCGCCGCCCGAGCCTCGCTCTCCTGATCGCCCTTTCCCTCGTCTTTCTGGCCTCTCTGGCCTGGGCCGATCCCGAGGCGAGCCGCCGGGACGGCAGGGCCTACGGCCGGGCCAACGCCGAGGCCGTGGCCGAAAGCGTCGGCGAGCTCCTGGAGAAGGGGCGCGCCCAGGGAATCGACTACGGCTCCGTCCTCGCCGAGGCCCGCAGACGGGAGGCCCTCTACCGCCAGGTCCTCCCCGACAAGATGGCCTGGATCGAGGGCGTCGCCCAAGGGTCAGGCGTGGCCTACGACGATCTCCTCATCCTGAACGCGGCCGACCGCCTGATGACGGGCTTCGTCGGCGAGTGCACCACCTTCATCGCCCACGGCACGGTTCTGGCCGAAGGCAAGGGGTCCCTCATCGCCAAGAACCGCGACCTCGGCTCCCACACCCTGAGCGAGGTGGCCTTCGAGGAGGCGGCCCGCCACGATTCGAAGGACGTCTATCGAGGGGCCTACATCGACATTCCCCAGGTCGAGAAGACCTACCGCTTCGTCGGCTCCCGCTCGGCCGGCCGCTGGGGCTACGGCATGGGCATCAACGAACGCCAGGTCCTCGTCGCCGACAACGACGCCCCCACCCGTGACGCCCTCGCCTTCACCGAGGGACTTCACGACAACGACTACATCCGCCTCGTCCTCGAGCGGGCCGGAACGGCCCGGGAGGGCGTCGAGATCCTCACGAAGCTGACGGAGAAGTACGGCCAGGCCTGGAACTCCATCATGTTCGAGATCGCCGACCCCAAGGAGCTCTGGGTCGTCGAGATCGCCGGCTACCGCTGGGTGGCCAAGAAGTACGAGAACACCTACACGGCCCGGTCCAACCAGTTCCAGATCACCGACGACTACGACCTGGCCGCCGAGGACCTTATCTCCTTCGCCGTCTCCCAGGGCTGGATCGACAAGGACGTGAAGAAGATCAACTTCCGCGCCGTCTACGGCGGCACGACGCTCTACCCCGACGACAACGAGAACCTCAAGGACCGCCCCGCCACGGAGATCCTCTACAACACGGAGATGCGCTACCGTCGGGCCATGGAACTTCTGGGCGCCATCGACGGCAAGATCTCGCCGGAGACGGTTCTTCCCCTCGTCCGCGACCACTACGACACCTACACCCTTCCCAGCGGTGCCGTCCTGGAGCTGAACCAGATCCCCTTCTACAGCAGCAAGTACGCCGACATGCAGGAGTGGATCACCCAGTTCCCGGAAAAGGACACCTTCGAGCGCACGATCTTCCCCCGGGCCATCTGCCACCACGCCTTCGAGGGCATCACGGCCTCGTCGGCCATCCTCGTCGCCCGTCCCGGCATCCCCAATGAACTGGGCTACATGCTCCACTGTTTCATGCAGCCCTGCAACAGCCTCTTCATCCCCTTCTACGTCGGGGCCTCCCGCGTCGATCCCCGCTTCACGACGCCCGAGGCGGGAAGCCTCTTCATGATCATCTCCAAGATGGCCTTCGGCGCCTACGAATCCTACCACGGCGCCATCCGTAACCTCTTCGATCCCTACGAGAAGGACCTCTTCGGCGCCATGGCGACGATGGAGACGGAGTATGCCGCACTGATCAAGGCAGGCAAGGGCGACGAGGCCCGCCACCTTCTCGACGCCTTCAGCGACGCCAAGGGAGCCGAGGGAATCGACCTGGCCCGCGAGGCCATCGAGGCCGTCTTCGCCGAGACGGCCGCCTCGTCGGCCTGGAGCCGCGACTGAGGCCGTGAGGCGCCTCTCGGCCCCGGGGGCTCTCGTCCTTCTCTGCCTTCTGGGAACGGCTGCGGCGACGTCGGGCGGAGAGTGGACCCTCCCGCAGGAAGAGAGACTCCTCGCCCCCGTCGATGCGGGAAAAGAGGGGGACCTCCATGAGGGGACTCCCCTCCCCTGGACGACGACGCGAGGGGACGAGATCCACCTCGACGGGCGCATCTCCGGCCTTTTCTCCTCCTACCCCGGCGACGGGCAGAGGATTCTGGGACGTTACATCGCCGAGGCCTGCCCCCTGTCATCGATCAAGGGGGAGACCTTCGCCCTCACCCTCGAGCGACGAGGCGACGGCACGCCTCTTTACCGGATCGGCCTCGTCGAGGAGGGGCGCTTCGCCCTCTACCTCGTCACGGAGGAGCTCTACCGGGCCCTGGCGCCGCGGTGGAAGACCCCCCAGATCCCGGCAGGCGATCCCTCCGTCAACAACGGCGCCTGACGGTGAAAGAGGCGGGCGTGTCCCGCCTTTCGAGCGGCGCCGGAGGGGCTCGCGGAATCCATACGCAGCGGGGAGGCGACAGAGTCGCCTCCCCGCTCCATGTATCCGAAAGGCGGACCCGAGAGGCCTTCGCCGTCGGATCGGCCCTCGACCCTCTCCCGGAGCGCCTCTCCCCTGCGGGAGCCGGTCGCCTTCCCTGGAGCCGCACGGTCCCGTCGACGTCCTCCCTACCCTTCGTTGCGCGCCGATGGACGGGAGGAAGACCTCGCCCCTTCAGAAAGCCTCCGCCCGTTTAATCGCGCTTCTGTTCCCTGGCGCGCCGTTCCTGGCCCTGCATGGTCTTCCAGATGCACCAGGCAAAACCGCCGAAGGTGATGCCCAGAATCAGGACCATGTTGACGATCCACGTCGTTCCGCCTTCCATCGTCCATCCCTCCTTCTGCGCCCCGCAAACGGGGCGCGACCGAAGACGCTCGGACAGAGCGCTCTCCCGGGCGAGGGCCTGGCGCGGAGAAGGAGATCGATAAGGAAAAAGGGAGGGAAGGGAAGACGATCGAGGTCGGTCTCAAAGGGCCTCGGCGCAAAGTCCTCGCTTTCACGCAAAACCCTTCGTTTCAACCCGATCATAATACAGGAGATCGGGAAAGGCAACGCCTCCGTCCCGGGTTCCGCGAAAAGCCCGGGGCGGAGGCGCCGTCTCAGGCCCCGGCCCGGCCCTGGCGGGCGACGGCCTCGGCGGCGGCCTCGGCGGCCTCGGGATCGCCGAGGTAGTAGTGTCTCTGCGGCCGCAGCTCCTCGTCGAGCTCGTAGACGAGGGGGATGCCCGTGGGGATGTTGAGGCCCACGATCGCCTCGTCGGAAATGCCGTCGAGGTATTTGACGAGAGCCCGGATGCTGTTGCCGTGGGCCACGACGAGGACGCGGCAGCCCGAGCGAAGGGCCGGGACGATCGTCTCGTGCCAGAAGGGGAGGACGCGGTGGACCGTGTCGTCGAGACACTCCGTCAGGGGCAGATCCTCCTCGGGAATCTCCCTGTAACGGCGGTCATGGCCGGGCCAGCGCTCGTCGGAGCGCTCCAGCTCGGGAGGCCGGACGGCGTAGCTGCGACGCCAGACCAGGACCTGATCGTCGCCGTAGCGGGCCGCCGTGTCGGCCTTGTTGAGTCCCTGGAGGGCCCCGTAGTGGCGCTCGTTGAGGCGCCAGCTCCGCACGACGGGAAGCCACATCAGATCCATCCTGTCGAGGGCGATCCAGAGGGTCCGGATGGCCCGCTTGAGGACGGAGGTGAAGGCGATGTCGAAGGTGTATCCCTCGTCCCTGAGAAGGTCGCCTGCGGCTCGGGCCTCGTCGAGGCCCTTTTCGGACAGGTCCACGTCGGTCCAGCCCGTGAAGCGGTTCTCCCTGTTCCAGTCGCTTTCGCCGTGTCTGAGAAGCACCAGTCTGATCATGTTCTTCCCTCTCCTTTCCGGTCGACGGGAAGGCCTCTTCTCTCTCTTCCCCGTTATCGTTCTCCCATTATAGGGGTCGCACCCCCCTCCGCAATCGAAGGGCCCGTGACGATCGGGGGAAAGGGCGACGGCAACAAGCATGGTAGAATAAAAAAATCGAGTTGTCTCCTGCCCCTTAAACCGAAGGCTCGTCAGGACAAACTCCGTCGGATCCGCCGATTCAAGGCTCGTTCCAATCACCTCGCCGATGCGGGTTCGAGACAGCCGTCTCCGTCCCCCGGACGTCTCCCGGCCAGGCCGATGGCGGTTGCCGTTCCGTCTTTGCCGGTGGATCGGGGTGCCCCTGAGCCCACGGACAAAGAAAGGCCAAAGCGTCGGACACGCCGCAAAACGCCTGTGGCGTGACGGTCGTGCCCCGAAGCGGCGGGCCCGGTCGAACCGGACCGACCCCGTCAGGCCCGCCGATCCGAGGTCCGTTCGAAACGCCCGGTCGGCCCGGACTCGAGGCCCGTCCCTCGATCCCGGAGACGTCTCGCGGCCCCGTCGAAGACCCTTCCACGGCGCTTTGCCCGCGACTTCGGGCTCCATCTGTCCGAGAAAGAGAGGTCGCCCATGAAAAGAGGCCTGTCCCTCCCCCTTGTCCTTCTGATTCCGGCCCTGCTCCTCCTCTCGGCCCTCCTCTCTGCCGAGGCCAGGGCCTTCGACGTGACCACGGCCGACGTCGAGGCCCTGGAGGAGCGGGCCCGAAGTCTCGACGACGCCATCGCCGAGGCGATGCGCACCGATCTCTCCTTGGAGGCGGCCCGTCTCGGCCTGGAGCCGTCGCAGATCGCGGAGCGTCGGGAACGCCTCGAGGCCCTGCAGGCGCTCTACCGCCGGCTGTCGACGACCCTTTCCCGCGCGGAGCGGCTGCAGAAAGAGACGCAGGCCATCGAGGAGGCCGCCAGCTCCGGAGGCCGGGCGTTCCAACAGGAGCCGCCCTATCCCCTCTCTCTCCTGGACGAACAGACGGAACACCTTCAGGGCCTGCAACAGCAGCTTGACGCTCTGCGAAGGTCCAAGGCTCTGACCCAACGGGCTCTCGAACGGGCCAAGACGGGGTTGAGCGACGCCGAGGCCTTCAGGAGACGACTGGCCGACGGGGTCCGCGGCGGAGAGCCCTCTCCCGGCCTGGCCTGGCGGATCAGCCTGGCCGATCTGGCCATCGCCCAGAACCGGGCCGAAAGTTTCCTGCAGGAGAAGCTCATGGCCAATACCGCCCTGAGCGAAAAAAAGCTGGCCATCGAGATCGACTTGGCCCGTCAGAACCGCGACTGGGTCGCCAAGAACCTCGTCTACAGCGAAGAGGATCTCCAGTCCCAGCTCAAAGCTGAAGAAACCCGCAAGGCCGATCTGAGCCGCCGCGTCGAAGAGGGAATCCGCCTCCGGGAAAGGCTGGAGAAGGAGCTGACTCAGGCGCAGGCGGTCGTCCAGAAGGCACAGACGGAGGACCAGGCTCTCGTCGCCTCGGCCCAGCTGCAGACGAAGACGCTGCAACTCACCTACGCTCAGTCGGATCTGGAGTTGCTGCAAGGACGCATCGACCTGGCCTCCAAGGCCCAGCAGATCTGGAGGGCCCGGTACGCCATGCTCAAAGGAGGCCTCCCTTCGGAGGAGCTTTTCGCCTTCCAGAACAGCGCCGAGGCCTGGTCGGAGGAGCTGGACGAATCCCTGTCGGCCCTGCAGGCCTACCAGACCACTCTGTCCAGCAACAGGGAGTCGCTCAACCGCGACCTGGCCGCGGCCAACCTTCTGCCGAAAGTCGTCGAAAACCTCAAGACAAGAGAGACGGATCTCTCGGCGGCCATCGAGAACAACCTGGCCGCCCTCTCCGACGTGCTGCGTCTTTCGGCCCTCAACGACCGGTTCGTCGAGGAGACCAAACAGACGATCGGAGCCGTTCAACTCGCGGAGAAAGTGACGTCCATGGGACGCCGTCGCGTCGTCGAGGTCTGGCAGACCGAGCTCTGGACCAGCGGCGATCACGGCGTCACCGTCGGCAAGCTTCTGATCGCCCTCGTTCTCATGGTCATCGGCTCCGTCGCGAGCCGACGCGCCGCCCAATACGTGGGCGACAAGCTGCTGACGCGCTTCGAAATGGAGCTGGGAGCGGCCCAGGCCGCCAAGAACCTCTCCTTCTACCTGCTGATCCTTCTTTTTTTCCTCGCCGCCCTGAGGGTCGTCAACATTCCCCTCACGGCCTTCGCCTTCCTCGGCGGCGCCTTCGCCATCGGCATCGGCCTCGGCGCCCAGAAGTTCTTCTCCGACCTCATCAGCGGCTTCGTCATCCTCATGCAGAAGCCCTTCCGCATCAACGACATGATCCAAGTCGACGGCATGTTCGCCACCGTCATCGAAGTGGGCAGCCGCTACACCAAGATCCGCACCTTCGACAACGCCGACGTCATGATGCCCAACGGCTACCTCCTGGATAACCGGATCATCAACTGGACCTTGGGCGACCGCATCATGCGCAGCAAGGTCACCGTCGGCGCCGGCTACGACTCGGACCCCAAACGCGTCCGGGAGCTCCTTCTCCAGGCGGCATCGGAGCACCTCAAGGTGCTCCCCAAGCCGGCCCCCTTCGTCGTCTTCAGCGACTTCGGCGACAGCGCCCTCGTCTTCGACCTCTACTTCTGGGTCCATATGGATTTCGCCTCGGCCCTGGTCGTCGGCAGCGATCTCCGCTACCGCATCACCGAGCTCTTCCGCCAGGACGGGATCTCCATCGCCTTCCCCCAGAGCGACGTGCACCTCGACGTCGTCGGGCCCCTCAGGGTCCGCCTCGAAGGAGCGACCGGCCCGGACGAGAGGGACTAGGTCGTCAGGCGCTCCATCAGGGCCGTCCCCTCGTCGACCACTTCCCTCCTGGCCCGTACGGCCTCGGCGCAGGCGGCGGCAACGTCGTCGGAGTGATTCAGGATATAGAGCAGACAGGCCAGCCTGAGATCGAGCCCCATGTCATCGACGTAGCGCCTCAGCTCTCCGTCACCCGTCGTCG
This sequence comes from Aminithiophilus ramosus, assembly GCF_018069705.1. Lineage (GTDB taxonomy): Bacteria > Synergistota > Synergistia > Synergistales > Aminithiophilaceae > Aminithiophilus > Aminithiophilus ramosus. The sequence goes on from NZ_CP072943.1 coordinate 3,007,174, forward strand.
GGTCGTATTTGCAGACGTATTTCCCCTTGTCGCCCAGGGCGACGGTGAACGCCATCGTCCCCCAGGAGAAGGAGACCTCCTGACCGCCGTGGGAAACCACCGTGGCCAGGGCGTTGAGGAAGCGGTTTCCCTCCAGGTATATCTGCCCCGCACCCTTGAGAAGGGCCTCCCGAGAGGCCTTCAGTTTCATCGTCTCCTCCCGAAGCCGGGAGATGGCCGCACCGTAGACAAAGGCCATGGCCCCGTCCCCCCTTTCGATCGTCTCCCTTTCATTGTAGTCGCTCCCCCTCGGAACCGCATCCGGGACCTCGTAGGGACCGTTACGGAACTCCCGAGGGCGTAACAGAGCCGTGACAGAGCCGTAAAGCCTCCGTTACGCCCTCCCCCTATACTGACGATCAAGAGGAAGGGCCATCGAGCCCCTTCCGGAAACCAACGATCGTCAAGGGGGAATGTTCTGTGAAGGTAACGAAGGTGCTCCTCGCCGCTTTGCTGTCTCTGACTCTCTCCATCGGCGCCGCTTTCGCCGGTGACCTGGCCATGAACGGATCGACGACGGTTCTGCCCATCGCCCAGGCGGCGGCGGAGAAGTACATGGAGGCCCACGGCGACGTCAACATCTCCGTCTCCGGCGGCGGCAGCAGCAACGGCATCAAGGCCATCATCGACGGGACGACGGACATCGCCAACGCCTCGCGCTTCATCAAGGACAAAGAGGTCGAGGCGGCCGTGGCCGGCGGGGCCTATCCCGTTCCCTTCGGCATCGCCCTCGACGCCCTTCTCCCCGTCGTCCACCCCTCCAACGGAGTGAAGGACCTCTCCATCGAGCAGCTTCGCGACATCTACACCGGAAAGGTCACGAACTGGAAAGAGGTGGGCGGCGCCGACCAGCCCATCGCCGTCGTGGGCCGCGACACAAGCTCGGGCACCTACGAGACCTGGGAAGAGAAGATCATGAAGGGCGAGAAGGTCTCTCCCAAGGCGATGGTCGTCGCCTCCAACGGCGCCATGGTTCAGACCGTGGCCCAGAACAAGCTCGCCATCGGCTACATCGGCATCGGCTACCTCAACGAATCCGTCAAGGGCCTCTCCGTCGAAGGCATCACCGGAAACGCCGATACGGCCCGCAGCGGCCAGTTCCCCGTCTCCCGCTACCTCTACATGTTCACCCGCGGCTGGCCCAAAGGCGACGCCCTGAACTTCATCAACTTCGTCCTCAGCGACGCCGGCCAGGAAATCGTGGCCAAGACCGGCTACGTCCCCATCCGCTAGCCCCTCCTCCCCCTCTCTGCACAGGCGACCGGACCGCAAGCGGTCCGGTCGCTCTCGAATCGAAAAGGAGCTGTCGTCATGAAGGACCGAAGCGCCCTCAAGGCCGACCGCCTGCCCAAGGCGCTCATCGCCGTCGTCGCCACCAGCGGCCTGGCCGTGATGCTCTTCATTCTCTACTTCCTCTTTCGGGAAAGCCTCCCCGCCCTCAGGGAAACGACGTTGGGGGCCCTTCTGAGCGGAGAGTTCTGGTACCCCACGGCCGAGCCCGCCGAGTTCGGCCTCCTCGCTCTCATCGCCGGATCTCTGGCCGTGACCTTTCTGGCCTCGGCCCTCTCCGTGCCCGTCAGCCTGGGACTGGCCGTCTTTCTCTCCGAGATCTGCCCCCGCGGACTCCGCGAGGTCTTCAAACCCCTCCTGGAGATTCTGGGTTTCTTCCCCTCCGTCGTCCTCGGCTTCCTGGGCATGGTCGTTCTGGCCCCCTGGCTTCAGGAGCGCTTCACTCTCCTGACGGGGCTCAACCTCCTCAACGCCTCGCTCCTCATGGGCGTCATGATTCTTCCCATCGTCACCTCCCTGGCCGAGGACGCCCTGGCCTCCGTCCCCCGGGACCTGCGCGACGCCTCCTACGCCCTGGGGGCGACGCGACTGGAGACGACGTGGCGCGTCGTCCTCCCCGCCGCCCTCCCCTCGATCCTCCAGGCCGGCCTGCTCGGCGTCATGCGGGCCATCGGCGAGACGATGGTCGTCCTCATGGCCTCGGGAGGGGCGGCCGTCATCCCCCGATCCCTCATGGACCCCGTGCGCCCCCTCACGTCGACCATCGCCGCCGAGATGGGCGAGACGCCCATAGGTTCCACCCACTATCACGTCCTCTTCTTCGCCGGTCTCCTCCTTCTGGCCATGACCCTCTCGATCAACCTCTGCGCCCTCTGGATCGAACGGCAGGGAAGGCGGTGGCGCGCATGACCTCCTCGGGCCGTCGCCTCAAGGACCGCCTCGTCACGCTCGGCCTCTACCTGCTCATGGGAGGCGTCCTTCTCCTTCTGGCGGGAATCCTCGCCTTCCTCATCGGCAACGGGTGGAGCGTCCTGAGCTGGGAATTTCTCACCGAACCCCCTCGCGACGCCATGACGAAGGGCGGCATCTACACGCCTCTCGTAGGCTCCGTTCAGCTTCTTCTCGTCGCCATGGCCTTCGCCTTCCCCGTCGGCGTCTTCACCGCCGTCTACCTCGTCGAGTGGGCCCGGGACAACTTCTTCACGCGGCTGCTGCGGCTTGCCGTGCGAAGCCTGGCCGGCGTTCCCTCCGTCGTCTTCGGCCTCTTCGGCCTCTCCTTCTTCGTCATCGCCCTCGGCTTCGGCGCCTCGCTTCTGGCGGCGGGACTGACGTTGGGCTGCCTGGCCCTGCCCGTCATCGTCGGCGCCTCCGAGGCGGCCCTGGCCGCCGTCCCCAAAGACTACCGCGACGCCTCCTACGCCATGGGGGCCACCAAGTGGCAGACCATCTACAAGGTCGTCCTCCCCGCCGCCTTCCCCTCCATCATCACCGGCGCCATCCTCGCCGTGGGACGTGCCGCCGGGGAGACGGCCCCCATCATCTTCACCGGGGCGGCCTTTTTCACGCCCCACGTGGCCCGAAGCCTCCTGGAGCCCGTCATGGCCCTCCCCTACCACATCCTCGTTCTGGCCACGGCGGGGACGGCCATCGATCAGACCCGTCCCATCCAGTACGGCACCGTCCTGGTTCTCCTCGTCCTCGTCCTCGGCGTCACTCTCGTCGGCGTCGTCTACCGTGCGCGGCTTCGCCTGAACAAAAACTGACGGCCGACAGAAAGGTGCGATCGCGGTGAAAAAAGCCATCAAATTCCAGACATCGTCCATGGATCTCTGGTACGATCGGTTCCAGGCCCTGAAGCAGATTCAGATCGCCATTCCCGAGCGGGCCGTGACGGCCTTCATCGGCCCTTCCGGCTGCGGAAAGAGCAGTTTCCTACGCTGTCTCAACAGGATGAACGATTTCGTCCTCGGTGCCCGCGTCGAAGGCGAGGTCCTCCTCGACGGCGACGACATCTACGCCTCGGGACGGGACGTCATCACCCTCCGTCGTCGCGTCGGCATGGTCTTCCAGAGGCCCAACCCCTTCCCCTCGTCGATCTGGGACAACGTCGCCTACGGCCCGCGCCTCCACGGCGTCACGGGCCGTCACGAGCTGGACGGCATCGTCGAGAGAAGCCTCAGGGGCGCGGCGATCTGGGACGAGGTGAAGGACAAGCTCCGCACGCCGGCCCTCTCCCTGTCGGGAGGCCAGCAGCAGCGCCTCTGCATCGCCCGGGCCATCGCCGTCGAACCCGAAGTCCTCCTCATGGACGAGCCCACGTCGGCCCTCGATCCCATGGCCACGGCCCGAATCGAGGAGCTCGTCCGGGGCCTCAAGGAACGCTTCACCGTCATCATCGTCACCCACAACATGCAGCAGGCGGCCCGCATCTCCGACGAGACGGCCTTTTTCCTCAACGGCGAGATCGTCGAGACGGGACCCACTCAGTTCATTTTCACGTCGCCTCAGGACGGACGGACGGAAGACTACATCACGGGCCGCTTCGGCTAGGCCCAGGAGAGGAGACAGTCATGGACAACCTCAACGTGAGACAGACCATCGACGGCGAGCTGGAGGCCCTGCGCCGCAATCTCCTGAACCTGGCCAACCGGGCCGGAGAGGCGGTCCGCAAGGCCCTCTGGGCCCTCTGTCACCAGGACAGGATCCTGGCCCAGGAGGTCATCGACAGCGACGACGACCTCGACAGCCGGGCCCTCAAGATCGACGAGGAGTGCCTCCTCTTCATCGCCCGCTTTCAGCCCGTCGCCCAGGACCTGCGGACCGTTTCCTCCATCTCCCACATGGCCATCGACCTGGAGCGCATCGGCGATCTGGGCGTCAACGTCGCCAAATTCGCCCTCAAACTCTCCGACCGCCCCTTCGTCAAGCCCCTCATCGACATCCCCCGAATGGGCGAGATCCTTCAGGAGATGATCGACGCCACCATGAGGGCCTTCATCAACGGCGACGTGGAAGAGGCCAAAAAGGCCTGTGCCCTCGACGACCCCATCGACGACCTGGAGCGTCAGATCTTCCGTGAGATGCTCCTCATGATGATGGAGAACCCCCGCATCATCGAGGAGGGAACGGCCCTCATCACCGTGGCCCGCAACCTGGAGCGGGCCGCCGACCACGTCACCAACCTGGCCGAACGGGTCCTCTACGCCGTCACGGGCAAGGTCGTCAGCGCCTCCCAGTTCCGCCGCCCCAAGGCGCCCCGGGACGCCGCCCATGGCCGGTGAGCGCGTCCTCGTCGTCGAAGACGAGGCGACCATCGCCGACCTCGTCGCCGAGGGGCTGCGCCGCCAGGGCCTTCGCCCCGAAAAGGTCCACGACGGAGACCGCGCCCTGGAGATGATCGAGACGACCCGCCCCGATCTGGTCATCCTCGACCTCATGCTCCCCGGCCTCGACGGCTGGGAGATCTGCCGCCGCATGAAGGAATCGGAGACGACGAGGACCATTCCCGTCATCATGCTCACGGCCCGCCGCGACGAGCGCGACGTCGTCGCCGGCCTCGAACTGGGGGCCGACGACTACCTTCGCAAGCCCTTCTCCCTCCTGGAGCTGGTGGCCCGCGTCAAGGCCCTCCTCCGGCGGACCGGAACGGGAGGGGATGAGGGGGGAACGCTGGAGTGCGGCCCCCTCTCCCTCGACCTCAAGGGACAGGAGGCCTTCCTGAACGGGGCACCTCTCGACCTGAGCCCCACCGAATACCGCATTCTCGAGCTGCTGGCCAAGAACGCCGGACGAACCGTCTCCCGCGACGAGCTGCTGGCCCGCATCTGGGGCCTCTACGGCGGCGACACGCGCACCGTCGACGTCCACATCTGGCGGCTGCGCCGGAAGATCGAGACCGATCCCGAGACGCCCAGCCTCATCGAAACCCTTCGGGGGCGGGGCTACCGCCTTCACCGAGGAGACGATCCGTCATGAAAACGCTTCGAAGCCGACTCTCCCTTCTCATCGTCGCCACCGTCCTTCTCTGCTTCTTCCTGGCCTGGTTCCCCCTGTCGGGCCTCGTTCGGGACCGCCTTCACGCCAAGGCCCTCTCCGAACTGGACATCCACAGCCAGGTCCTGGCGACGGTCATCGCCGAGGACTTCCCCGACCTCAGCCGCCTCGAAGCCCTGCACCGCGTCGTGCAGGACCGCATCACCGTCGTCGACGGCGGAGGCAGGGTCCTCTACGACAGCGATGTCGCCGCCGAGAGCCTCGACAACCACCGCGACCGCCCCGAGATCGCCCGGGCCCTCGACGAGGGACGGGGCGAGAACGTCCGCTACAGCCGCAGCCTCGGCGCCGACCTCCTCTACGTCGCCCGACGGGCCCAGGCTCCCGACGGGACGGTCTACGTCGTCCGGACCTCCTACTCCCTGGCCTCCATCGGCGAGACCCTCCTCCTCCTCCGACAGCGCCTCTTTCTGGCCTTCGCCCTGTCCGGTCTTCTTGCCGTCGCCGTCGGCCTCTGGCTGGCCTCCCGTCTGGCCACGCCCCTCAGGGAGATCGAAGAGGCGGCCCGGGCCATCGAAAAGGGCGACGAGGCCCGCTTCCCCAGCGGAGGCCCCAAGGAGATCGACGCCCTCGCCTCGGCCCTCAGGACCATGGCCGCCCGCCTCAAGGAGACCCTGGCCGACCTCGAGGCCGAGCGGTCCGACCTTCAGCTCCTTCTGGAAAACCTCCCCGTCGGCGTCGTCGTCACCGACCCTTCCGGCCGGGTGCGCTTCGCCAACGGCTCCATCGCCCCTCTTCTCCGGGACCGCCCCGACAGGGTCCAGGGACGGCCCTGCCAGGGCGTCCTCCGCGTGCCGGAGATGACGGCCCTCATCGAGGAGACGGCCCGCTCGGGCAGGGCCGAGACCACCTTCCTCCTCCGCGACAAGAGCCCCCGCCTCTTCCAGTCCCAGGCCGTGCGCCTCCAGGGAGGGGCCCTCGTCGTCGTCACCGACCTCACCGAACGGCACCGTCTCGAAGAGGCCCGCAAGACCTTCGTCGCCGACGCCAGCCACGAATTTCAGACGCCCCTGACGGCCATCCGCGCCGCCGCCGAGCTGATCCTCTCGTCGGAGGAACTCTCCGACGAAGAGCGCCGACGCTACGCCGACTGCATCATCGAACAGCAGGAGCGGATGACGTCCCTCGTCGACGATCTCCTCCTCCTCTCGCGCCTCGAAAGCGGCCCCCCCACGGAGGAAGAGGAGGACCTCGATCTGTCGTCGCTTCTGGAGACCCTCGCCCGCGACGAGAGCGACAATCCCCTGGCGGGCCGGATCGTCATCGAGCGCCGTCTCGCGCCGTCAGCCCCCTTCCGGGGAAGACCGGCGGAGCTGAGACGGGCCCTGGGCAACCTCGTCGACAACGCCGTCAAATACGTCCGCAAGCGCTTCGGCGACGAGGAGGGCGGCCACGTCCTCCTCTCCCTCGAGGCCGATGAGGAGAGCTGGCTTTTGACCTTCGCCGACAACGGCGTCGGCCTCGTCGAGGAGGAAATCGAGGGGCTCTTCGAGCGCTTCCAGCGCGGCGAGCGTGACCGAGGCCGCGTCGGCTTCTCCCACGGGGGCTACGGCCTGGGGCTGGCCATCGCCAAAGGCATCATCGTCGGCCACGGAGGCACGCTGACGGCCTCCAGGCGCGACGAAGGAGCCCTCTTCGCCGTCCGCCTCCCCCGAAGCTGATCTCCCAAATCCGAAAGGGGGCCTCCCGGCCGGGAGGTCCCCTTTTTGTTGCATTCGTCTAATAATTGACCGTTTTCGTCTTGTCGCCTATAGTCTTGTCAGACTGGGGTTTGTCGCCGACGGAAAAACAACCCGGTTGTTACATTGTTCGTCAAAACTTGCCGATTCGTCATCATCCGCTATAATTTTCCTGCTTCCAGCACCAGACCCCCCGGAAGCACGGCACGATTCGCGCCGCCGACAGGAGGGAATTTTGATGAGAAGACTCACCGCAGCCCTGATCGTGGTCGCCGCTGCGGCCATCGCCCTTTTGGGCGTCATGGTCCTCGAGACCACCCAGGCTCAGGCCGTGGCTCCTCCCGGAAGCCCCGAGCCCGAACCGACGAACTGGAGCCGTTTCCTCATGGGGCGGGAAACGACGCCGATGGCGACGACGGACTGGAACCGCTTCCTCGTCAAACCCGCGGCAAAAGGGACACCCAAGGTCCCCACCTTCCACGCCACCGTGACCGATGCCCTCTCCTCCATGGACCTCTCCGCCGCCGAACTCGTCCTCTGGATCCGCCAACTTCCCGAGACAGCTCTCCGCTACCTCCCCAACTGGAGCCAGGCCCGCCAGGAACAGGTGGGACTCCTCGCCCGCTACATCCGCAGCCAGAACGGCTCCGTCGATGCCCTCTCCGCCTGGCGGCAGGCCGCCGCCTTCGTCCACTACAGCCGCAAGTACGGCGTTCCCGTCGACCTGGCCGTCGCCGTGGCCAACACGGAAAGCCACTTCAACAGCGAGGCCAGAAGCCGCTACGGCGCCATGGGCGTCATGCAGGTCGTCTGGCGCGTCCACCAGCGCCTCCTCCAGGTCAACGGCATCCTCTCCCCCGACGAACTCCACGACCCGGAAAAGGGGATCGCCGCCGGCTGCCTGCTCCTGGGGCGCTATCTTCGGGCCTACGGCGACAGGGACAAGGCCCTGGGACGTTACTACGGGGGATCGTCGGCCGTCTACGCCAAGCGCATCAACACCCGTCTGGCCAACCTGAGGAACTACGCCGCCTCCATAGCGACGACGCTCTGACGGGAGCTCTCGACGCCCTGAAAGAGAGAGGCCCCGGGCCTCTCTCTCCCCCCAGCCAGCCTAGAGAGGCTGCAACTCGCCCCGCTCGGCGCTCTCGACGGCGGAGCGAACCGTTCCGCCCGGCACCTGCCAGACCTTGAGGCCCCCCAGACGAAGGGCATCGGCGGCCTTGGGCCCCACCTGGCGGGCAAGGACGCCGTCGACGCCCCTGTCGGCCAGGATCTGCACGACGTGAGATCCCGCCCCGTGGCCCAGCTCCGATGCCGGAGCCTCAAAAGCCTCGACGACGGTTCCCCCCTCGACGACGAGAATCCAGGGGGCCCGGGCGAAACGCTCGGCCGTCATGCTCTCCAGATCTTTTCCTTCCGCTGCGACTCCCCACTTCATGGTCACGCACCTCCTGAGAATAAAGGACGGAATCGCCCCTTGATACCTCCATGGGTATATGCTATGATTCCCTCGTCGTTCCTTTTGAGAATAAATCGCAACAAGCGAAAGAACAAGGGGGAATCATCGTGGAGAGAGTCGTCCTTCTCGGCGGAGGCCCTGCAGGGATCACGGCAGCGAAGCTTCTGCGCAGAAAACGTCCCGATTGGGAGGTCACCATGATCCGACCGGAGAGGGCCAGCATGATCTACTGTGCCATCCCCTATGTCATCGAGGGCCTTTTCGGACAGGAGAAGGTCTGCAAGTCCGACGCCCTCGTCACCGATACGGGCGCCCGGCTGGTCATCGACGAGGCGACGCGCGTGGATTTCACCTCCCGGGAGATCCACACGGGCCGGAACGGCCTCTTCCCCTTCGACCGCCTCCTCATCGCCACGGGCGCCCGTCCCGTCCTTCCCCCCATTCAGGGGTTGGACGGCGCACGTAACGTCTTCCCCGTCAAGACCGAAGAGGATCTTTCCGCCATTCTGGGGGCCATGACAGAGAGATCGAGACAGGCCGTCGTCGTCGGCGCCGGCAATATCGGCATCGAAATGGCCCAGGCCTTCGCCCGCCGAGGCCTGAAGACGACCCTCATCGAGATGGCTCCCCACATCCTGCCCGCTCTCGTCGACGCCGACATGGCCTCCCCCCTGGAGGACCGCCTCCGGGCCCTCGGCGTCGACGTCCGCACCGGCGTGGGCCTCTGCGCCGTGGAACAGGACGGGGAGCGCGTCGTCAAAGGCCTCCTTCTCTCCAACGGAGACCGCCTGGGACTCAACGAAGGCGGCAGGGACGACCTCATCGTCGTCTCCGCCGGAGTCCGTCCCAACGTCGAGCTTTTCGAGGGGACGAGACTCCACATCGGCAGGACGGGCATCGTCGTCGACAGCGCCATGGCCACGAACATCACCGGAGTCTGGGCCGCCGGAGACTGCTGCGAGTACCGCTCCTTCATCGACGGCGAAATCGCCGGGGGGAAACTGGCCACCAACGCCGTCCCCATGGCCAAAGTCGCGGCGCGGAACATGGTCGGCGAGGAGTGGCACTACCAGGGATTCCTCAACGGAGCGGCCACCGTCGTCGAAAAGCTCCGCGTCGGAGGGACGGGCTTCACGGAGGAACTCTGCCTCCGCAAGGGAATCGACGTCGTCGTCGGCCATGGAGAGACGACGTCCCGCTTCCCCATGATGCCCGAGGCCACGAAGGTTCGGGTCAAACTGATCTTCAGGGATGACGACGGGCGCCTCCTGGGAGGACAGGCCTTCGGAGGCGAGGCCGTGGCCGAACGGATCGATCTGCTGACCCTGGCCATCAAGTCATCGGCGACCATCGAAGACCTGATGAATTTCGACTACAGCTCCCAGCCCTGGCAGACCTTCTTTCCCGCCGCCAACGCCATCGTCATGGCCGCCGAGGAGGCCTGGGCACGGAAGGCGGACCGATCGCGCGCCGAGAGGTGCCCGGAATAGCCGCCCCCCTTCGGGGCGAAGGCCCTGAAGAGGGATCTCCGACGGGCCTCCCCCGCCTCCTTCCGTCCTCGAAACTCCTTGCGCTTCCGTCGCCATCCGTCCACCTCTCAGGGAGGAGGAGCCCCAGGGCTCTTCCTCCCTTTTGCCCTATCGGACCGATCGAAAGGAGTGAATCTTCCGAAGATGTACACCTCTCAACAGGAGCAGAGCCGCGACGTCTTCGATCCCCCGGGCGCTCTCGACGCCTCTGGCGAAAGGACCCTCCAGGTCCGCCAGGCAGCCTCCTCCGTGGGGACCGCCCTGACCTCGGTCCTCTCCAGGATCGGCGACTTCAGGACCTTTACCCGCTCCGTCGGGGCCATCGCGTCGAAGACCCAGGCCCTGGCCATCAACGCCGCCATCGAGGCGGCCAAAGCCGGCGAGGCGGGGAGAGGCTTCTCCGTCATCGCCAGAGAGATCAACGATCTCAGCACCCGCTCCAAGGAGGCCTCTCGGGAAATCGCCGCCACGATCGAAGAGGTCGAAGAACGGCTCAAAACGATCCAGGACGACCAGCAAAAGGCCCGGGACCATCTCTTCGCCCTGCTCGCCGGCGAAGGCGTCCGACGGCAAGCCCCTCCCTCGGAAGAGACCGGAGGCCCGTCATGACGGCCTCCCGCAGCTTCCGCTCCGTCCGCGGCCTTCACGCCCCGGAGCGCCGGGCCGTCGAAGGGCTTCTGAAACGCTACGACCTCCCCTTCCGGGACTGTCCCGACGTGACGCTCCTCGTCGAAGACGCGAAGGGACACCTTTTCGGAACGGCCTCCCTCCAGGGAGAAAACCTGACCATGGTCGCCGTCGTGCCCGGCGAAGAGCGATCGGGCCTCGTGGCCGACCTCGTCGCCCGATCCGTCGAGGAGGCCCGACGTCAGGGCCAGGACCGACTGATCTGGAACGGCGATTCGCCTTTCCCCCTGACGATCGATCTGAGTCGGCGCCCCGAAGGCGAGAGCCTCGCCTCTCTGACGGCCGCCATCGTCGTCGATCTTCTTGACAGGAAGGAGAAAGGGGCGTAGTCTTCTATTGAGAATACTTCTCAAAAAGGAGGTCTGCGCCATGCCCGGATTTGACAGGACCGGCCCGATGGGGCGGGGGTCCCGCAGCGGACGAGGTAGGGGTGTCTGCGGCACCGTGGGCTGCGGCTTCGCCATGGGAATGGGAGGCTCCGGCTTTCGCCGCCGCCTCTGGGCCCGCGACGGCGGAGTCTTCGTCGACGAACAGCGGCGCCTCGAAGAGGAGCTGGCTTCGATGAAAGCCCGGACGGAGGCCCTCGAGGAGAGGCTCCGCGCTGCGGAGTCCCGGTAGAGGGTGTCACGACGTGGTGGAGGCCTGCGGTACGGGCCTCCACCACGCTGAGTGTGGAAGACAAATTCGGCAGGGAGGAATTTCAGTGAAACTCGCCATCGCAACGGAAGCGGGACAGGTCTGTCCTCACTTCGGTCACACGCCTTTTTTCACCCTGGCCACCGTCGAAAACGGCGCCCTCACGGAAAAGAACGAAGTCCCCAACCCAGGGCACGCGCCGGGCTTCCTCCCCCAGTGGATGAAGGATCGGGGCATCCAGCTCGTCATCGCCGGAGGCGTGGGCGCCAAAGCCCAGGAGCTTTTCACCGCTCTCGGAATCGACGTCATCGCCGGAGCCGAGGGACCTGTCGATTCAGTCCTCGCCGCCTTCGTCGACGGAACCCTGAAGGGCGGAAGGAGCCTCTGCACCCACGGAACAGAGGGGCACGGGGGCTGCGGCGACACCTGCAAGGGCTGATGCGCGTCGCCGTCGCCAGCGGCAAGGGGGGCACGGGCAAAAGCTGTGTCGCCGCCTCCCTGGCCCTCTGTTCCCCTGACGTCCTGGCCGTCGATCTTGACGTGGAGGAACCCAATCTGGCCCTCATCCTCGGCTGTCCCTCCCTGGAGAGCATGCTCGTCACCCGCCCCAGGCCTCTCGTGGAGGAGAGTCGCTGCGACGGCTGCGGCCTCTGCGCCAAAGAGTGCCGTTTCGGCGCCGTCAACGTCTTCGGGAAGAAGGTCTACTTTTCGCACGAACTCTGTCACGGCTGCGGCCTCTGTGCCCACATCTGTCCCCAGGGAGCCATCTTCGAGGAAGAGAGGCCTCTGGGCGAGATCCGTCGCTGCCGCTGCGACGGCATCGAGCTCCTTGAGGGACGGCTCTGGACGGGGCAGATGAACCCCGTCCCCGTCATCGAATCGACCCTCGACGCCGCCCAGGCCTTCGACGGCGACACCGTCTGGGACGCTCCCCCCGGAAGCTCCTGCTCCATGGTGGCCGCCGTGAGCCGCGCCGACGCCGTCGTTCTCGTGACGGAGCCGACGCCCTTCGGCGCCTCCGATCTGGAACTGGCCCTTCAGGTCCTCGCCAAACTGAAAAAGCGCTCCCATGTCGTCGTCAACCGCGCCGATCTCGGCGGGGCCGACATCGACGGCCTCGCCGAGCGGTACGGAAGCTCCGTGGCCCTCCGACTCCCCTTCTCCCGGGAAGTGGCCTCGCGCTACGCCCGAGGCGAGGCGCCGGCCCGATTCGACCCCCTCTGGCAGGAGGGGATGAGGCTCCTCTGGAGCCATCTCCGCGAGGCCCGATCGTGAGGGCGAGGGAAATCGTCGTCGTCAGCGGCAAGGGGGGCACGGGAAAGACGACGGTGACGGCCTCTCTGGCGGCCCGTCTGGCCGGGCAGGCCCTTTTCTGCGACGCCGACGTCGACGCCCCCAACCTGGGGCTCCTCCTCGACCCGACGCCGATCAAGAGGGACCCGTTCGTCGGCATGGCCGTCGCCTCCGTCGACGGGCATGCCTGCCTCGGCTGCGGCCTCTGCAGCCGGAGCTGCCGATTCGGGGCCATCACCGTCGTCGACGGCAAGGCCGTCGTCGACGGCTCGGCCTGCGAGGGGTGCGCCCTCTGCCTCCATCTCTGCCCCGCCAAGGCGATCACCCTCACCCCTCTTCCCCGAGGGGAGATTTGCGAGAGCGTCACCGTCTACGGCCCCCTCTTCCACGGTCGTCTCGACCCGGGAGGCGCCAACTCGGGCAAGCTGGTCCAGCAGATCAAAGACGGCGCCCGCAAAAAGGCGGAAGAGAGCGGCGTCTCCTGGATCCTCGTCGACGGACCGCCGGGCATCGCCTGTCCGGCCCTGTCGGCCATGAGCAGCGCCGACATCGTCCTGGCCGTGACGGAGGCCTCTCGATCGGCCCTGAGCGACCTGAAACGCCTCGTCGAGGTCACGAGACCCTTCCGTCTTCCCCTGGCCGTCGTCCTCAACAAGGCCGGCCTGGCCCCCGACGAGGAGAGCGAACTCGAGCGGTTCTGTCACGAAGCCGATCTCCCCCTGCTCGGCGCCATTCCCTTCGACAGGGCCATCGCCGCCGCCCAGGCGGAGAAGATTCCCCCCCTCGAACGGATCAGAGAGCCCCTGGAGGCGATTTTCCGCAACGTGGTCCGCCTTCTGGACCGAAATCCGGAGAGAGGCTAAGAGCTTTCTGTCTTGATATTTAATTACAAAATCTTCTTTAAAAAGTTACAAAAGTTTTAGTTGATTTTTTTGCCATTAAGGAATATGATCAAGGCATCTTTTTCCATCTTCTGGGAGGTGCTTTTTTCGTGAAACGTCTTGTGGCCTTCTCTGCCCTTCTCGTCCTGGTGGCCGCCCTTGCGGCTCTGCCCGCCTCGGCCTCGACTCTCGCCGAGATCCGGGAACGGGGCACTCTGCGCGTCGCCATGGAGGACGAGGACTACGGCCTCTTTCACTTCCGCGAGGGGGACAAAAATCTGGGCCTCGATTACGACCTGGCCCTGGCCATCGCCGAGGCCGCCGGCGTCTCCCTCGAAGTCGTCTCTCTGCCCTGGGGCGACGGCGAGGCGGGTACCATAAGCGGAGCCTGGGGCGACGGCGGCTGGCCCGTCTTCGGCGTCGATCTCATGTGCACGGCGGCGACGATCACCGACGAACGGGCCGAAAAGGTGACCTTCTCGGCGCCCTATTTCTCGGCCGGCCAGCTTCTTCTGACCCTCAAGGCGAAGAACCTTACGGCCCTGGACCAGGTCAAGGGGCTCAAGCTCGGCTTCCAGCAGGCGACGACAAGCGAGACGACGGCCAAGGAATTGCTGGCGGGAAACACCTTCCTCCCCCTCCCGGGCGTTCCCGACGTCATGAACGCCCTCAGGAAGGGGCTCATCGACGCCGCCCTCCTCGACAGCCCCCTGGCCCTGACGGAGGCCAAGAATGACGGGAGCCTTTCCGTCATCGACGAGCTCCTCACCGAAGAACATTTCGGCGTCACCCTGCCCCGGGATGTCGATCCCGAACTGAAGTCTCTCGTCGACGACGTGGTCCAGGCCAACCGCCAGGCCCTCTACGACAAATGGTTCAAGTAGGGCCCCGACGGGATCGGAGGCCCAAAAAAGAAGAGGTCCCTTCCTTACGGAGGGGACCTCTTCTTTCGGGAACAGGCCGGGGCTAGCAGGCCCCCTTGACGGGCGATCCGGCCAGGGAGGCCTCCAGGGCCGAGGCGAGATCTTCGAGACGCTCCGCCTCGCCGTAGTCCTCGACGCGGCCGGAATCGCAGAGAAGGGCCAGGGTCGGGTCGACAGGGAAACGTCCCAGAAGGGGCATGGAGAAACGTTCCGTCAGTTTGGCCACGTGGCTGGGGCCGAAAAGATCCAGCTCCTGTCCGCAGCCGGGACAGCGGACGAAACTCATGTTCTCCACGACGCCCAGAAGGGGGACGTCGAGCATGCCCGCCATGTGACAGGCCTTCTCGACGATGAGCTCGGCCAGGCCCTGGGGCGAGGTGACGAGGACCATCCCGTCGAGAGGAAGGCTCTGCATGACCGTCAGAGGGGCGTCGGCCGTCCCGGGCGGCAGGTCGACGAAGAGATAGTCCAGGTTGCCCCACTCCACGTCGTTCCAGAACTGTTTGAGCAGATTGGCGATGAGCGGCCCCCGCCAGACGACGGGCTTGGCCGGATCGTCGAGAAGGAGATTGACGGACATGACGCGGATCCCCAGCTTGGCCGAGGCCGGCGGAATCATCCCCGCCACGGTTCCCACGAGGGGATCGCGGATGCCCAGCAGTTTGGGGATGGAGGGGCCCGTCACGTCGGCGTCGAGGATCCCGACCCGGCACCCCCTGCGGGCCATGGCCACGGCCAGGAGGGCCGTCGTCGTGCTCTTGCCGACGCCTCCCTTGCCGCTGCCGACGGCCACGAAACGGCCGACGCCCCTCTTGTCGATGGGCTCTTTGGCCTGGCCCGGACAGGTTCCCCCTTCGCCGCAGGAGGACGAACAGCTCTGACAGTCAGACATGCAGACTTCACTCCCCGCTTTTATATGAGAAAAGTTCTCAATAACTTATACGCTCTTTCCTCTCGGCGGTCAAGAAAATCGTCCGCCCTCAATGTTACCTATTCGCTATTTAGTGCTATGATTCGGGCTAAAAGGCAGTCATCTTTTCTCCCCAAGGAGGTCCACCCGTTGAAAAGGACTCGGTCTCTCTCCCTTGCGGCCCTTGTGCTCCTGACCCTCTTCGCGGCCGGTCAGGCCCTCGCCTCGGACGTCGTCGACGCCCTGGGCAGCCCCCTGGCCCTCGACGGCCCCGCCCGGAAGGTCCTCTGCTCCGGCTCGGGGGCCCTGCGCCTGCTGACCTACCTTCAGGCCCAGGACCTCATCGCCGCCGTCGAGGACATCGAAAAGCGCAGCGAGGCCAGGGACGCCCGCCCCTACTTCCTGGCCAATCCCGCCTTCCGTGATCTGCCCCTCTTCGGAGAGTTCCGGGGCCGGGCTCGGGCCGAGCTGATCCTGGGTCTTCCCGAGGCACCTCAGGTCATCTTCAAGACCGATCCCGAGGCGGGAACGCCCGCCGCCGAGCTTCAGGAGGCCACAGGCATTCCCGTCATCCCCCTCGATTACGGCAACCTCCTGGATCGACGGGAGGCCCTCTACGCCTCGCTGCGGACCATGGGACGCGTCGTGGACCGTCAGGAGCGGGCCGAAGCCGTCATCGCCTTTTTCGAGACGACCCTCGACGATCTGAAGCGGCGGAGCGCCTCCTTGGCCGAGGAGGACCGCCCCGGCTGCTACGTCGGCGGCGTCGGCTTCCGCGGCGCCCACGGCCTTTCGGCGACGGAGCTGGGCTACCCCCCCTTCGTCTTCACCGGCGCCCGGGCCGTCACGGAAGAGGAGGCCCCTTCCGACCGGGCCTCCCACGCCGAGATCTCCCGAGAGAAACTTCTGGCCTGGGACCCCCAGTATCTTTTCATCGACCTTTCGACGCTCAACGCCGGAGAGAGGGCCGGAGCCCTCTACGAGCTCAAAAACACGCCTCTCTGGAAGGATCTGCGGGCACTGAAGGAGGGCCACGTCTACGGCCTCCTTCCCTACAACTGGTACACGCAGAACTTCGGCTCCATTTTGGCCGATGCCTACTTCGTCGGCAAGACCCTCTTCCCCCAGGGCTACGGCGACGTCGATCCCGCCGCCAAGGCCGACGAGATCTACCTTTTCCTCGTCGGAAAGGCCCTCTTCTCCGAGATGAACGACCTTTTCGGCGGTCTGGCCTTCCGGCCCCTCTCCCTGACACAGGACTGATCGGTGCATCTCGACGACGGACGCCTGCCCCAGGGCTACGGCCGCCATGTGGCCCTCAGAAAGAGAGGGGTCGCAGCGGCAGCAGCAGCGACGGCTCTCCTCTTCCTTTTCTCCCTCTCCGTCGGGGCCGTCACGATCCCGCCCGGCGACGTGCTGCGATCCCTTCTGGGATGGGGCCAAGAGGCGCGATGGGACCGCATCGTCTGCCAGATCCGTCTCCCCCAGGCCCTGGCCGCCCTTCTGGCCGGGACGGGCCTCTCCCTGGCCGGCGCCGTGAGTCAGTCCGTCCTCCGCAATCCCCTGGCTTCGCCCTTCACTCTGGGCATCAGCCACGGAGCGGCCTTCGGCGCCGCCCTCTCCGTCCTCCTCTTTCCCCGGGGCGAGACGGGCTCCCTCTTTCTTCACCTCTACGGGACGGCCGCCTCGGCCCTTTTCGCCTCGGCTCTGACGACGGCGGCCGTCCTCCTCCTGGCGCGGCGCCGCCCCTCGCCGGAGACGGTCGTCCTCTGCGGCGTCGCCCTGAGCGCCCTCTTCACGGCCTCGACGATGCTCCTTCAATACTTCGCCGACGACAGCCAGCTGGCGACGATGGTCTTCTGGACCTTCGGCGACCTCGCCCGGGCCCGCTGGCCCGAGCTCGCCCTCATGACCGCCGTAACAGCCCTGTCGGCGGCCTATTTCCTCTTCCGCCGCTGGGACCTGAACACCCTCCTGGCCGGGGAGGAGACGGCCCGCTCCCTGGGCCTCTCCGTGACCCGCATCCGTCTCGAGACCATGGCCGTGGCCTGTCTCGTCACGGCCGTCATCGTCTCCCTCGTCGGCGTCATCGGCTTCGTCGGCCTCGTCTGCCCCCACATGGCCCGGCGCTTCACCGGCGACGATCACCGTTTCCTCCTTCCCGCCTCGGCCCTGACGGGCGCCTTCCTCCTCCTCGCCGCCGACACGACGGCGCGGCTCGTCCTTCTTCCCCGCATCCTGCCCGTCTCGATCGTGACGGCCTTTCTCGGCGCGCCGACCTTCATCTGGCTCCTCGGAAGGGAGCGGCGGCGATGATCCTCGACGTCGAAGGGCTCCGCTTCCGCTACGGAAGCGACGCCGTCCTCGAAGACGTGACCTTCTCGGCCCGGCGGGGCGAGATGGTCATGGTGCTCGGGCCGAACGGGGCGGGCAAATCGACCCTTCTCCGCTGTCTCGACGGCCTGGCCAGCCCCGCGGCGGGATCGATCCTTCTCGACGGCCGATCCCTGACCTCTTTCGACGGACCGGAACGGGCCCGATCGGTGGGCTACGTTCCCCAAAGGCCCGAGACGGCCCGCCTGACGGCCTTCGACGCCGTCCTCCTCGGACGACGGCCCCATTTCGGCAGCGCCGTCACCGATGAGGATCTGCGGCGCGTCGACGCCGTCTTCCGCACCCTGGCCATGGAGGGGCTGGCCCTACGCCCCATCGACGCCATGAGCGGCGGCGAGCTTCAGAAGGTGACGCTGGGGCGGGCCCTGGCCCAGGAGCCCTCCCTGCTGCTCCTCGACGAGCCGACGAGCAGCCTGGACCTGAAAAACCAGGTCGAGATCCTCTCCCTCCTCCGTCACATCGCCAAAGGCCACGACATGGCCGTCGTGGCCACCCTCCACGACCTGAACCTGGCCTTCCGCTTCGGCGACCGATTCCTCTTCCTCAAGAGAGGAAAGATCGTCGAGGCCCTCGACGACCTCTCCCGCGTCACCTCCTCCCTCGTCGAATCGGTCTACGACCTTCCCGTCGACGTGGCCCGCCACGGAGAGCTCCCCGTCGTCATCCCCCGCGGCTGAAGACGCCACATCGACCTCCCCCCTAGGGCCTTCTGGCCCTTTCTCTTTTTCTTTTTGAGAGGCATTCTCATGAAAAAATCTTTCATGGGGGGAAGGACCATGCCTGTCTTCGGACCCGTTCCGTCGCGACGACTCGGTCGCAGCCTGGGAATCAACACCATTCCGCCGAAAGTCTGCTCCTATGCCTGCCGTTACTGCCAGCTGGGCCAGGCCCTGACGATGACGACGGAGCGTCGGCCCTTTTACGCGACGGAAGACCTCGTCGACGAGGTGGCCAGGAACCTCAAGAGACTGAAAAGACAGGAGGAGACCGTCGACTACCTGGCCTTCGTCCCCGACGGAGAGCCCACCCTCGACATCGGCCTGGGCGAGACGGCACGGGCCCTCAAGGTCTTCTCCATTCCTCTGGCCGTCATCGCCAACGCCTCCCTCATCGCCGACAGGACCGTCAGAGAAGAGCTGTCCCTCTTCGACTGGGTCTCCCTGAAGGTGGACGCCGCCACCGAAGGCCTTTGGCGAGCCCTCGACCGACCTCACGGCGCTCTCGCCTTCGAAGCCATCATCGACGGACTCGGAATTTTTTCCGCCTCCTACGGGGGCCATCTCGAGACGGAGACGATGCTCGTCGCCGGACGAAACGACGGAGACGAAGCCCTCGAGGACCTGGCCTCCCTCCTCGCTTCCATGGCCCCCTCCGTCTGCCGCCTCTCGTCGCCCACGAGACCCCCCGCCTGCGGCGACGTGACCTGCTGCGACGAGGAGCGTCTCGCGGCGGCCACGGCCATTCTGAGGGGGAAAGGCCTCGACGTCCGCCTTCTCAACGCCTACGAGGGCAACGACTTCGTCCGTACCGGCGACACGCGGGAGGCCCTTCTGGCCATCCTCTCCGTCCACCCCATGAGAGAGGAGGCCCTGAGCCTCTTCCTGGCCGACGCGAAGGATGGAACCGCCGTCCTCCGACGGGCCCTCGAGGAGAAGGACCTTCTCATCACCTCCTGGCGGGGAGCGACCTTCTACGTCCGCAATCTGCGCAAGGCCGCAGAGGAGCGGCGATGATGTCCAAATTCTCCCGCTCCGTCCTGGACCGCGCCGTCTATTCTCCTCTGGCGAGACAGAAAAAGGACCCGTCAGTCCTTCTGGGAAGCCGCTTCGGCGAGGATATCGCCCTCGTCGACGCCGGAGGCACCCTCGTGGCCTCCCACGTCGACCCCATCGTCGGAGCCGCCGAGGGAATAGGCCGCCTGGCCGTTCACGTCGCCTGCAACGACCTGGCTGCGAGCGCCGTCCGGCCCCGTTGGCTTCAGATTCTCGTCCTTCTGCCCGACGAAAAGGACGCGGAGCGCCTCCGCTCGATCATGGACGAGGCCGTCCAGGCCGCGGGCGAGGCGGGCGCCGTCATCATCGGAGGTCACAGCGGCTACACGTCGGCCCTGAACCGCCCCCTCGTCGCCGTCACCGCCCTGGGCTGTGCCGAGGGCGAAATCGTCTCCACCGGCGGGGCCCGCATCGGCGACAGCATCTGTCTCACTCGGGGCGCCGGCCTGGAGGGAACGGCCATCCTGGCGACGGACTACGAAAAGGAGGCCCTTCGCCGTGGACTGGAGGCGACGGACATCGCCGAAGGGCGCCGCCTCGCCGACAGGCTCTCTCTCGTTCCCGAGGCCCTGGCCCTGGCCGCGGCGGGCGCGACGGCCATGCACGACCCGACGCGGGGCGGCGTCATCGAGGCCCTCCTCGAAATGGCCGAGGCCTCGGACAAGGGCTTCGCCGTCGACGGAGATCGTCTACCCCTGCCGCCTGTCGTGAGACGCTTCGCCAAGGCCTTCGACTTCGACCCTCTGAGGATGCTCTCCTCAGGAGCCCTCGTCCTGACCCTTCCCGAAGAAAAGCTCCTCCGGGCCCGCAGGGCCTCGGAGGAGCTCGGCGTTCCCCTCACCGTCATCGGAACCGTCGAGAGAGGTTCGGGGCTGAGGCTCGGTGGAGCACGAGGGGAAGCGTTTTTTTCGCGATCGGAGCCGGAACGGGACGAACTGGCCCGACTCGAGGCCCTCCTCGGACCTCCGGGGCAGACCCGCTAACGGCATCACCATCGACGAGGGAAATCGCCGCCTCTTCCTCCTCCCGGCAAAGGGCGGACGACGAAAACACGCGGAAGGCGAGGGCCCGGCAGCCGCCCCGGCGGCGCCCCTCCTTACGTAAGGAGGGGCGCCGCCGATAACGACGGGATCGAGGCCGTCGCCATCGACGGCGCTCCCGGGCAGAAAGCGACGGAGGAGCTTCCCCGTGGTTTCCCTCGAAAGGCAGGAGTCGGCCTATCTGAAGATCGGCACATCAAGCATCGCCCGAGACAGAGGCATCCCCCTTTTTACGTGAACGCCCCCGGCACACCCCTCCCCACTCACGGGACCGTAGACAACGCCCTCGCCCCCCGAAGGGCAAACAAAACAACCGAGAATACCCTTGACGACTGGACACAATGCGCTCATCGGCTGCAACTTGGCCGAATATTCCGGATAGAACGACGATTGCGGCTCCTGCCCGACATGCCTGTCCGTATGGAATCATCCCTCGCATCGACCAGGAGGAAGGATCCCATGCGAACGCCGAGTCTTGAAAGCCATGAAAATCCTTTGGCCCAGGAGATGGGGAAGAGGCTCTCGGAGCTCTTTCCGCGCCGGTGGATTCTCGAGCAGGCCAAGGCATCGGGCTTCGTCGAAGGGGTCCGCACTCTCGATCCGATGGTCTTTTTTGGGCATCTGGTTCTCGCTTTCGGCTCTTCGAGCCGCCTGTGTCTTCTCCGGCTCCATCGGAGCCATGAGAAAGTCGCGCCGGACCGGATGACTTGGCCCGCTTTCTACGATCGCTTCACGCCGGAACGGCTCGAATTCCTCAAAAGATGCCTGGAGCGCGCCATGGCTCGCGTCGTCTTCGAGGCGCTCCCCGCGAGGGCGACGGCGCTCGAGGCCTGCGACATCAGGGAGATCGTCGCCATCGACAGCACCCTAGGGCCGATCCCTTGCCCGAGCGCTACCGGAGAGGACGGCTGGAGGATGTCTAGCCAGAGAGAACCTAATTAATAGATGGATACCTTCTTGAATATTCGGCTGAGTTGCGGCCAATGCGAAATAGCGAGGAGCCGGTTTTCCTCCGCTCGACCCGGCCCTGTCCATCGTTTGAAGAGCTAAGAGCCCCCTCCCGTCGGGCGCCACCCCTCCTCGACGGGGAAGATCGCCTCCAGCTCCCCCTCCCAGGGGAAGGGAAGGACGACGAAGGACCGATCACGAAAGAGGAAAGCCCGGCAGCAGCTCCGCCGCTGCTCCTCCGAAAGGGGGGCGGGGCCCTCGACGACGGAGGGCTCGAGGCCGTCGGCCTCGGCTTCGGCGACACTCTCGGCCAGAAGGCGATGGAGGGGGTCTTCGAGATCGACGACGGTGCCTCCGTCCCCCTCCTCGACGCCGTCGAGGCGAGGGGCGACGAAGGTGGCCACGAGGGAGAGAAGCTCCAGCCCCTCGGCGTCGAGGGAACGCCGGCCCCGAAGGCACAGGGCTCCTTTCAGTTGCCCTCCGGCTCGTAGGGGAAACCAGTGATCGCAACCGATGAGGACGCTTTCCCCTCCGCCGAGAACCTCTTCGGGAATCGCCTCCAGATCGGAAGGGCCGAAAAGGCGGAGGGTCTCCACATCGAGGACGACGGAGAGGGACTGGCAAAGCGCGGTTTCGAGGCTCGCGAGGGAGCGGATCTGCTGGATCTCGCCGGCGAGTTCGCGAAGGAAGGTCCTCGTCCGGACCTGATCGGTCAGCCTGTCCCTCTGGCGGCGCACTTCGTCGAGAAGGCGGCAGCGGCGCAGGGCCATGGCCGAGGCCGAGGCCAGAGTCTCCAGACTCTCCTCCTCTCCGTAAGGGCTGCCCGTGACGGCGACGCCGACGGCGACGTAGCCCAGCAGGCGCTCCCCGTCGACGAGGAAGAAGAGACGCTCCATCTCCTCCTCCAGGGGAGAAAAGAGGAGATCGGAGGTTTCGAGGACCGAAGCGAGAGAACCGGCGCAGGCGACGGGAGAGGAAAGAGGCAGCGAGGCGGCAGGAAGGGGCCGCTCGCTGGCCAAAAGAGGACGATCGGTGAACAGGACCGTGCCCTCCCTGCGTTCGCCCCTGAGGCGGTAGGCCTGGGAAATTTCGTCGTAGAGGACCAGCAGGGTCCGTCGACTCTGCGTCATCTCGCCGAAGGCGTCGAGGATCCTTTCCAGGAGGGACATCTCCTCCTCCTCGTCGATGAGGCTCAACAGGGCGCCGTGAAGGCCCCGGAGGGCGAATTCCCTTTCGGAGAGCCGGCCGATCTGGCTCTCGCGCTCCTCCTGAAGGGCGTTGAGGGCCATGGCCCGGGAGGCGATGCCGCCCAGAAGCTCCAGGGCGTGGAAAAGGCCGGACGAGGCCGGAGAAGACCACTTCAGGAGGTAGAAGAAACGCCGATCTCCCGAAAAGAGGGGAAGGACGGCGGAGTAGGCATCGCGAAGGAGGGCGAAATTTCCGCCGCCCAGAGCGGAGCGGTGCTCCTCGTCGACGACGACGGGAACGGAGGAGAGATGGCAGGCCGCGAAGAGGCCCTGCCGAAGGGGGAGAGGCCCCTCGTCGCCTCCCAGGCGACGGAGTCCTCCTGCCTCGTCCTTCAGGAGCGTCAGCTTCTCGGGGCAGAAACACTCGCGCATGACGTCGAGGAGAAAGGTGGCGAGGAAATCGACGGGAAAGGGCTCGAATAGGGAGGGGAGGGCGCTCTTGAGGGCGTAGAGCATGTAGGCCAGCCCCGCCAGATGGCGCTCCGTCTCGTCGACGGAGAGGTGGCGTCGCCAGAGGCGGACCAGGCTGTCGGCGCTGTGGAAGAGGTCGGTCAGCTCTCCGTCGGGCGCCTCCTCGAGGAGGACGACGACGTCGGGCCCCTCGCCGAGGAGGACGACGTGACTTCCGACGCCGGAAAAGAGACTCCGCTCCCCTTCGTCGAGGGCGAGGACGACGACGCCGGCCCGGGAGGAGGACCTCTCCCGGACGCGGACGAGGCCGTCGGCCACGGCCGGAAGGGGCTCCATGTCGCCGATGACGTCGGAGAGGTAGAGATCGTTCCTGCTGTGGGGCTGGAAGACGGAGGCGACGACGCCTCTCTCGGCAAGAGCCTGGCTGATCAGGGAGAGGACACCCCCTCCGAGGATGAAGCTCGTCTGATGACAGAGTCGATGAAGGTCCATCGTCATTCCCCCCCGGCGATGCGCACTTGGCCCTCGTCTGGGTCGTAGTAGAGGGTCACGCGGCGCGCCTTGTCGTTGACGCGGCAGGAGACCCCCTTGAGGCGAAGGGAGATCTCGCCGGAGACGCCGTCGATGACGCTGAAGGAGGCGTCCCCCCTGAGGTTTCTCAGCGTCTCCTTCAGCCCGGCCAGGACCTCTTTCCGCTTCTCCTGGGCCTCTTCAAAAGCCAGAAACTCGGCCAGATGCTTGCGGGCCTGGAGATGAAAGCCCTTCTCCGTCAGCGTTCGGATCGAGGAGGAGAGGACGAGGAGCTCGTCGTCGGCCTCGACGATTTCCCGGCCGAGGGCCTGGCAGCGCTGGAAGAGCTCCAGGCGGGAGACGCCCGTGACGGTGATCGCCGTGTCGCCCCAGCGCATGACCCGCACCGATCGCGCGTTGACGTGGGCCGCCGCCTCGATCTGGGAGGCCATGATGACGCCTCGACTGCCCTCGACGAGGACACCTCTTCGGGCGTGGATTTTGGAGCGCAACACATATTCGTTGACCTTCAGGAGCGAACAGCGCACCTCGGCCTCCTGGACGAAACGGGCCAGGATATCGCCCTCGGCCTCGACGAGAGCCCCTCCCTTGCCGACGATGCCAAATCGGACGGAGATGCTGCCGCCGCTGCGGACGACGGCCCTTTCGATGCCGCCCTGGATGTCGATATCGCCGCCGGAGGTGACGGAGTAGCCCTCGCGGACGTCGCCTCGGACGAGGACGGGGCCGTCGTAGACGATGTTGCCCGTCTCGGGGCCGACGGCCCCCCCGACGATGAGAAGAGGCTCCACGGAGAGCCTCTCGCCTTTCCAGACGAGACGGCCGTCGACGGAGGCGACGAGACGGTCTCCCTCCATCTCGGCCCCCCTGCCGTAGGAGAGGCGGGGCGTCCGGCCGCTGCGGCCGGCCAGGGTCTGGCCCGTCACGGTCTTCCCCTCCCGGGGCGGTTTCGCCTCATGGCGGATGGCCAGAGCCTCGCCCCGCTGGACCTCGACGACGAGGTCCAGGGAGTAGAAATCGACCTCGCCCGATTCGGTCATGGTCGGCTTGCCCGTGGGGCGCCGCTTGAGGTGTTCGACCCACCCATCCTCTCCGTGGCGCGGTTCGAGCCCTCTGGCGACGACGACGTCCCGGACGGCCTGCCCCGACCGGCTCCTCTCCAGGGCCCGGGCCAGGGCCTCCCCGTCCAGGCCGTAGACGACACCCCTGGCGGCGAAGAGTTTCCGCAGGGCCTCTTCGTCGTCGAAGCCCGGCGGCAGGCTCAACGTCGCCTCCAGCCCTCCGTCGACGATCTGAAGGGAGGGGACCGCAAGATCCCGACCGGCCCCGATCTCCAGGTTCTCGACGCCGCCCACGTTGGCCAACTCCCGCAGCCGCTCCGTCGAAGGGCCCGAGGTCCCGTGACGCCGCAAAAGGGCAAGGAGGTCGAGGAGCCTGACGGGCGGCTTGGACACATCGAGGACGAGGCGCTCCTCCTCGCGGAAGAGTGTCATCGTCTCCGTCTCCTCAAGGATCAGTCTGTCGCTCATCTCTCTCCCTCCCGCGCCTCAGCGGGCGCCTCATCTTCCAGGAACTCCCATTGAAGCGCAAAGACGTTACGGCCCCGACACCGGAACGTGACGATTTCCCGACAGATGAGAGGAAAGGAAGGAGAGAAAAGGGCCAATCTCAGCGCGCCTCCAGAAGAAGGGCCTCACCCGGCGCTCCGGCGAAGAAGAGATAGCTTCCCTCGGGGGGCAGGGCTCTTCCCCTCGTCGACGAGGAGGACCGGGAAATCGGTCTCCCTGGCGTACTCGAAGACGAACGTCGGGCCAGGAAGGCCCGAAGAGCAAAAGCGCAACGCCTCTTCTCCTCGCGATCCCCTCACCTTCCCCTCTTGTCGTCCGCCGTCGCGAGAGGGCGCGACGAATCTCCCGAACCCGGAAGGCCCTACCGTTCCTGAAGGCGGCAGCGGCTGAGGGCGACGGCCGAGGCCGCCGCCAGAGTCTCGAGGTTCTGGCCGTCGCCGTAGTCGCCTCCCGTCACGGAGGGGGCCAGAGCGACGTAGCCCAGGAGAGACCTGCCGTCGACGAGCAGAAAGAGTCGGTCCATCTCCTCGGGAAGGGCCTCTTCGGGCGGAGCCTCGAGGCCGAGAACGGAGAAGAGGGCCCGGGCCGACGAGGCGGGACAGGAAAGGGGAAGATCGACGACCTCAAGAGGCTCCGGAGCGAGCCAGAAGGAGCCGTCGCGAGGGAAGACCCTGCCGTCGCGGCGCTCGCCGAAAAGGCGGTAGGCGCCGCGAGCCCGATCGTGGACGACGGCCAGAACGCGGCGGCTCTGGGTCATCTCGCCGAAGACGTCGAGGAGCTCCTCCAGGAGGGACTCGGCCGATTCCTTCCTGATGAGGCTGAGGAGGGCCCGATGAAGCGCCCCCAGGGAGAACTCCCGCGCCGAGAGCTCGCGGATCCGCTCCTCCCGCTCCTCCCTCAGGGCGTTGAGGGCCATGGCCTTGGAGGTGACGCCGCCCATGAGTTCCAGGACATGGACGCCTTCGGGACGAGGAGAGGAGCCCCAGCGGAGGAGGTAGAAAAAGCGCCGATCACCGGCAAAAAGGGGGAGAACGACCGAATAGGCCTCTCCCAGGCGGGCGACGTTCTCCCCGCCCAGGCTCTCGCCGTGGGAGGCCTCAATGGGGACGGGCACGGGCGCCAGGTTCCGGGCGACGAAAAGCCCCTGGCGGAGGGGCAGAGGCCCCTCGTCGCCGGCGACGCGACGGAACTCGCCCCCCTCGTCTCGGAGCAGCGTCAGCCGCTCGGGCCCGAAGCTCTCCCGAAGGACATCGACGAGAAAGGCGGCGAGGAAGTCGGGCGGGAAGGGCTCGAAGATGGAGGGAAAGGCGCTCTTGACGGCATAGAGAAGATAGGCCAGGGAATCGAGGGAACGCTCGGCCTCGTCGAGAGAACGGTAGCGGTTCCAGAGACGGACAAGCCCGTCGGCGCCCTCGAGGAGAGGCCCCATCGCCTCGTCGGGCTCTCTGTCGAGGACGACGACGACGACGTGTCTTCCCTCTCCCAGAAGGACGACGTGGCTCCAGGGAGCGGAGAAGAGGGCCCGCCCCTCTTCATCGAGGGGAAGGGAACGCCACCCCCCGGCCGCGGCGGCGAAGCGCCCCTCCAGGTAGTCCATGGCTCCGGGCAGGGAGGGAGGGACGACGGGGCCGACGGCGTCGAAGACGTGAAGATCGCGCCCCTCGGGCTGGAGGATCACGGCGCCGTCGACCCTTTCGGCCAGGGCCTTGGCCAGCAGAGGGAGCACGCCTCCGCCGAGCAGATACTTCGTCGTGCCGTACAACTCGTTCAGCTCGTTCAGCGTCATTCCCTGTCCCCTCTTTCGTGAGGTCACGCCCCGGGAGTACAATCTCCGGGGGAAAGCACAGCGGGAGCCTGCCGCCGCCGACATCCCCCGTCTCCTTCTGGTCCGTCTCCTTTCATTATAACGTACAGCGGAGAGAAAAATCTCCCTGTCGGAAAACTCACTCCCTCCACCTCGGGAAAAGCAGCGACGAACGAAAAAGGAGGGATCACTTAATGAAAAAAGGTTGCCTCGCTCTGGCTCTGTTCTTTTGCCTCACCTCTCCCGCCGCGGCCCACGAGGGCCCCCACGTCGACGTCCTGGCAAAAACGACGTCGAGCTGGGACGGGACGACGCTGGCCTCCTATCCGGAGGGACAGCCCGAGATCACCGTCCTCCACATCACCGTCCCCCCCAAAACCTCTCTGGCCCTCCACCGCCACCCCGTCATCAACGCCGCCGTCCTCCTCGAGGGCGAGCTGACGGTCATCACGGAAAAGGAGGAGACGCTCCACGTCAAGGCCGGAGAGGCCCTCGTCGAAGTCGTCGACAAGTGGCACTACGGCCGCAACGACGGCGACGTCCCCGTCGTCCTCGTCGTCTTCTACGCCGGAACCGAGGGCGGGGCCATCACCGTCAACAAAGAATAAGGAGCGATCGACGGACAAAAAAAGGCGAGAGCGGAGAAATCCGCTCTCGCCTTTCTGCGCCTCCGGGGAGGGGAGCCTCCCGGCGTCTCAGGCCGCCTCCGATCCCTTGGCCCGCTCGAAGAGCATCGTCGCTCCGGCGTAGAGGACGACGGCGGCGACGACCCACTGGAGCATGCTCAGATTGAGACTCTTGACGATGTAGACGGCGGCCAGGACGCCGACGATGCCGAAAAGGCTGGAGAAAAAGGTGATCTTGCGGCCGTACTCGCCGAGGCGGACGAACTCCATGGCCCCCATGGGAACGGAGAAGGTGCAGGCTCCCATCATGATGGGAAAGGCCACGGCGGGGTTGACGCCCAGGGCGTAGACGGTGGCCATCGTCGGCGCGTAGGAACCGATGCCCACGTTGTTCAGGGCGCCGTAGAGGGCCAGGAGGACGACGGCCAGGATCAGCTTGCCCCCCTCGAGGCCCGTCGCGTCGCCGCCGGAGGGAACGAGGTTGAACTTGCCGGCCAGAATGAAGGCGGCGGCCAGGCAGAGGCCGATTCCCATGAACGTGCGGATCGTCGCCGCCGGAAGACGGACGACGAAACGGGGCCCGATATAGGCGCCGGCCATCTGGGCGACGATGAGGAGGATCAGCGTCTTGGGCTCGACGGTGATGGACGAGATATAAGCCAGAGCCATGACGGCGACGGGAATGGCGCACTGGGTGTTGAGCGTTCCCGGCAGCTTCTTGTCGCTGACGAGCTTGCGGGCCCGGTAGAGGACGGTCGAGAGGGCGAAATCGGAAATGCCGAAGGTGGAGAGGAAAAAGCAGAGGGCTCCCCAGAGGGCCAGAAGGAAGTTGCTGCCGGGCTCGGCCCAGGCCTCCTTCCGATGTTTCAGGAAGTCGAGGACGAAGCGGACGGCGTAGAGACCGTTGACGAGAACGATGAGCAGAAGAAGTGCCTTGATCATGACGGAGAGCCCCTTTCGTCGATGAATTGCCGTTACCCGTCCCTTTTTGTGCATCGGATAACGTAAGACGTAGTCTGCCATGAATCAACTGGATTGTCAATAATCAGCATGTGTTGATTTTTGGGTTTGCCGAAGGGCGGACTTTTCCGACGAAGCCCGAGGACCGCCCCCATAGGAGGGACGACCTCCATCGGCCGAAGGGGCGCAAGCGTCGCCGCCAACCGAAGCCGACGGCGGGCACAGATCGCAAAGGGGCGGACTCGACGGAGCCCTTCGCCACGAGTCGACCGATCTGGACAGAAACCTCTTGATTTCAGGGCCCTCTTTGGTTAGGCTCATGGGGAGACGAAGAGAAGAAGGGGGATGGAGTCCCCCTTGGAACGCCCTTGACGGGATGATGACTCCTGCCGCTCCTGCCGGAAGCGGCGGGAGTTCGTGTTTCTCCGCCCTTTCGCCAGGGGATGTCCGATCGGAGCGTGGGTGGATCCTGCCGAAGGCCCTCCTTTGTTTCCCGATCGGCACAGGGATGGCCGAAGGCCTTCGACGATCGCCGTCTTTCCCGAGGAAGGACCTTCGTTTCCCTCCTCCGAAGCATTCCCCCTTCCCTCCCGGAAGAGGAGACCTGCCAGAAAGGGCGCGGGACTGCCCCTCTGCCGCAAAAGGCCCCGATTCTCATCGACAGGATAAGTTGGAGACATCTACAATGGGAGAACACCATGGAAGGCACATCGAAAAAGGAGGTCCTCATTTTGAAGGCGAAAATTGAAGCGATCCGCGCCATGGAGATTCTCGATTCGCGGGGCAACCCGACGGTACGCGTCTTCTGCGAGCTCGACAGCGGCATCTCCGTCTCGGCCTCGGTCCCCTCCGGAGCCTCGACGGGCGAAAACGAGGCCGTCGAGCTCCGCGACGGCGACGGGCGGCGCTACGGCGGCAAGGGCACGCTCAAGGCCGTGGCCAACGTCAACGAGATCCTCGCTCCGGCCCTCAAGGGATTGAATCCCTCAAGGCAGGCCGAGATCGACAGGCTCATGATCGATCTCGACGGGACGGCCAACAAGGGCAGGCTGGGCGCCAACGCCATCCTGGGCGTCTCCATGGCCGTGGCCAAGGCCGCAGCCGAGGCTTCCGGACTCCCCCTCTACGCCTACCTGGGCGGCGCCGGGGCGACGACCCTCCCCGTGCCCATGATGAACATCCTCAACGGCGGCAAGCACGCCGACAACAGCGTCGACTTCCAGGAGTTCATGATCATGCCCCTCGGCGCCCCCACCTTCGCCGAGGCCCTGCGCTACGGGGCCGAGACCTTCCACGCCCTCAAGAGGATCCTCCACGACAGGGGCTACGCCACGGCCGTCGGCGACGAGGGCGGCTTCGCCCCCAACCTGAAGAGCAACGACGAGGCCTGCGAGCTCATCGTCGAGGCCATCACCGACGCCGGATTCGAGCCGGGACGGCAGATCGCCATCGCCCTTGATCCCGCAGCCAGCTCCTTCTGCGAAAAGGGGCTCTACCGTCTCTCCAAGTCGGGCCAGGGAGACAGGACCAGCGCCGAGATGACGGCCCTCTACGACGGCTGGGTCGACCGCTTCCCCATCGTCTCCATCGAGGACGGCCTCGACGAGAACGACTGGGCCGGATTCAAGGCCCACACGGAGACTCTGGGACGGCGGATCCAGATCGTCGGCGACGACCTCTTCGTCACCAACAGCCGCTTCGTCGAGCGGGGAATCGCCGAAAAGTCCGCCAACGCCGTCCTGATCAAGCTCAACCAGATCGGAACGGTGACGGAGACCTTCGAGACCATCGCCCTCTGCCGCAGGGCGGGCTGGGGCTACGTCATCTCCCACCGGTCGGGCGAGACGGAAGACGCCTTCATGGCCGATTTCGCCGTCGCCGCAGGCGGGGGCCAGATCAAGACGGGCTCGGCCTGCCGCAGCGAGCGCATCGCCAAGTACAACCGCCTTCTGGAGATCGAGGCCGAGCTGGGCCGTTCGGCCCGCTTCGGCAACCCCTTCGCCCTCTGACCGGTCCCGCGTTCACGCAGAAAGGCGAGGCGTCCCTCCTCGGGACGCCTCGCCTTTCTGCGTGAAAAGAGGCGGGGCGACGACGAGCCTCCCGGCCCTCACTCCCCTCCATCGTGCCGGTAGACGACGACGCGCACCCTTTCCAGCGTGACGAGCCCCTCGCCGATCATGGCGTCCAGCTTGGGAAGGAAGGCCTCGATCTTCTCCTCGGCGTCGACGATCTCGATGACAAGAGGCAGGTCCTCCGAAAGACGCAGGATCTTCGACGTCCTGATCCGGCTGTTGGCGCCGAAGCCCAGAGCCCCCCGCAGCACGGTGGCCCCCGCGAGGCCCGATCGGCGGGCCTCTTCGACGATCGCCAGGTGCAGCGACCTGCCCTCCAGCCTGTCGTTGTCGCCGATAAAGATCCGCAGGAGCAGGGCTTCAGAGGGCAGTTTCATCATTTCCCGGAGGAACCCGACAGACTCCCAGCCGACGCCCCGGGCGCGTCAGCCCCCCTCCGTCGGACCCACGCGGGGCCGCTTCGATCACCGTCTGCGCGCAGGCGCCGGTTCGAACCGACCGGCCGGGCCGATGAAGTTTCCATCTCCATTTTGTCTGCGGATCGCGGACCCGATCCGCAGCGGCCGGCAAGGGAGGCTCCGTCGCCCCCGATCGCACCGGCACGCGAGGAGACCTCCACCACAAACGATCCCACCCTCCGCTCCGAACGGGCCCCGAGGCCCTCTCCTCCCTCGAAGGACACGGGGAAGAGGCCCTCCGTTCCCTCCTGTGCTACGATACTCGGGAAGAAAGGTTCCGCCGCGAATTCATCGATCGAAGGAGGGGTCCCATGCGCTTTCCGTCTTGGTTGTGGTCGGCTGTGGTTCTGTCGCTTTTCGTCGCCCCCGTCACCGGTTGGAGCAACGTCGTCCTTTTCGCCCCCGAACAAGGTGCCGATGAAAACCTTTCGGCCTCGGCCGTCACGGCCCGGGGGGCCTCCCTTCTGGCCGCCTCGGGCCTGTCGGGGCAGCTCCGAGGCGGCGCCCCCTCCGTGGGGGTCCTCTCCCTGTCCGTCGACGGCGACGCCGACGAGGCGGCGCGACGTCTGGCCCGGACGCCCGGCGTGGCCTGGGCCGAACCCTCTCTCCCCCTCGTCTTCTTCGGAGGAGAGGGATGGGACAACCTCTCCCATCTCCAGTGGGCCCTGGAGAACGACGGCAGCGCCGCGACGGCCCGGGAGCTGACCGACGTGGGTTCCCGGCCCGATCAGGCCTTTCCCGTCACCCTCGAATCGGGCGTCGACGTCGGGGCCCGGGAGGCCTGGCAGGTCACCTCGGGCGACAGCGGCCTCGTCGTCGCCGTCATGGACACGGGCATCTACGAAAGCCACATCGACCTGACCGACCGCCTCTGGATCAACGAGGGGGAAACGCCCTGGAACGGCGTCGACGACGACGACAACGGCTACATCGACGACTACTACGGCTGGAACGGAGAGGAAGGCAACTGTTACGTCGACGATCTGGCGGGCCACGGCAGCCACTGCGCCGGCATCATCGCCGCCGAGCGGAACGGCTACGGCACGGTGGGGATCGCCCACGGCGTGAAGCTCATGGCCCTCAAGGGCTTCTCGACGGAGGCCATGGCGATCAACACCGAATACCTCCTGGCCCAGAAGGCCCGCGGCGTCAACGTCAGGGCCGTCAACATGTCCTTCGGGACGGGCGCCCCCTACAGCCGGGCCGTCAGAGCCTCGCTGGAGGCCCTCCACGAGGGAGGGGTCCTCGTCTTCGCCGCCTCGGGCAACGACAGCATCGACCTCGACGCCTATCCCTTCACCTACCCGGCCTGCCTCCCCTACCCCAACGTCCTTTCCGTCTCGGCCTCGACGGGCACCGACGACCGGGCCTTCTTCTCCAACTTCGGCCGCAGCACCGTCGACCTCTTCGCCCCGGGGCTGGCCATTCTCTCGACGACGACGAACACGGCCAACCCGCCCAACAGCTATTCGGAGAGGATCGGCCGAAGGATCTACTCCTGGCAGATCCTTCACGGCACGTCGATGGCCTCGCCTCTGGCCGCCGGGATCGGCGCCCTCGCCCTGTCGGCCCATCCCGACGCCGACTGGCGCGACGTCAGGGCCCTGCTGGAGCAGGCCCAGGCGTCGCCGGAGGGGCTCGAAGGGCTGAGCCGCCTGGGACGGATCGACGCCGCCAAGGCCGTCCTCTCCCTCCCCGAAGGGCCCTCCCTCTTCGGCACCTCGGCGGTCTTTCCCGCGGCGGGCGAGGCGGTGACGCTCTACGGCCGCAATCTCGGCGCGGAAGGGACGCTCCGCCTCGTCGACGGAGGGGGGACGGTCCGGGAGGTGACGGCCCGACGCTGGACGCCGACGGAGGTGGAGTGTCTCCTCCCCGAAGACCCCGGAGACGCGCCGCAGGAGCTGGTCTGCCTCACCGGCGGAGGCGAGGCCCGGCTGGAGATCCGGGCGGGACGTCTCGGAACGGTCCGCGCCGTCGACACCCATC
Organism: Aminithiophilus ramosus; assembly: GCF_018069705.1. Taxonomy (GTDB): domain Bacteria; phylum Synergistota; class Synergistia; order Synergistales; family Aminithiophilaceae; genus Aminithiophilus; species Aminithiophilus ramosus. The sequence continues at coordinate 3,040,373 of NZ_CP072943.1, forward strand.
TGGAGACGAGCGGAGACCAGGAGATCGGCGTCTACCCCTCGACGGACCGTCCCGTCGCCCTCGGAGACGTCCTCTACGGCATCGGCACCTCCGATATCTTCAGCCGGTGGGGTTACTGGGTCCAAGGCCCCAAGCTCCTCCGCTTCGACCCCTCTGAGCGCCGCTACGAAAAGGCCCCTCTCGACGCGGCGGCCCAGGAACTCGTCGGCAACGACGGCCCCATCGACCTGGACTACGCCGTGCCGGCTGCCTGGAAGGGGGCGATCTACCTTTTCGGCGGCTCCGACGACGGCGTCGTCTACCGCTACGATCCCGACGAAGGGAGCCTGACGGCCGCGGGAGAGCTGCCGCAGGAGCTGAAGGAGGGGGTCCTCCAGGGAACGTCGGTCGCAGACGGAGGAGGCTGCCTCTACCTCGCCGGAGGGAGCTTCCGCGACGGGGAGGGGACGAGGCAGATCTCGAAAAGACTCTACCGGTTCGACCCCTCCTCGGGAGAGTGGCTCCGCCTCGCCGACCTGCCGACGGCCCGCTATCGCCCGGCGACGCTTTTCCTCGGCGGGAAGCTCCTCCTGGCCGGAGGCGTCGCCCTGGACCGAGCGAACCCCGACGGGGGGCGGGAGCTGGACATCGTCGACGTGGCCACGGGCGCGAGCGAAACGGTCCTTCTCCCCTTCCCCACCCTGAGGGGGACCTTCTTCGAGAGCGGCCGACGGCTGTACTTCTTCGGCGCCACGACGACCCTCTACAACACCAGCGTCAACTCGCCTCTCGTGGCCTGGACGGAGGCCGAAAAGCCTCAGGGACCCTGGCGCATCGCCCCCTTCCGCTTCGCCTTCGAGGGGGCCTTCTCCGGCTGGAGCTACGGCGACGAGACGGGGCTCCACCTCCTCTCCCAGGGGTGGGACGCCGACGCCGACGCCGGAATCCAGCTCTACTCCGTCGCCGTCCCCGAGGCCGATCCCGGCCATTCCTCCTCGGGCTGCTCCGTCGGCCTGGGCAACCTCGTCCTCCTGCCTCTGGCCCTGATCCTTCTGCTGCGGCGCTGAAGCTTGTCGGGGTCGACCGCCCCTCAGCGATCGGCCCCGTCGAGCCACTCCAGAAAGGCCCGGGCGGTGAAGTCGGCCATGCCCCCCTCGAAGAGCCGATGGGCCCGGTAAAAGACGTCGCCCCGAGAGGGGGCGAGGGTCGGAACGGCGACGACGGCCATCCCCGCCGCCAGGGCCGCCTCGACACCGTGGGCCGAGTCCTCGACGACGAGGGCCGACGACGGGGGACAGCCCAGACGCCGGGCCGCCTCGAGGAAGATATCGGGAGCCGGTTTGGGACGGGGCACCTCCTCGGAGGAGAGGAGGAGATCGAAAAAGGCGGAGATCCCCACCTGGGCGACGATCTCTTCGATCACGGCCGGGGAGGACCCGGAGGCGACGGCCAGAGAGATCCCCCTCCCCTTCAGCTCGGGCAGGAGACGGGCCATCTCGGGAAAAAGAAGGGTGTTGCGCCGGGCGAGATCGAGGTAGAGGGCGTTCTTTTTCGCCAGCAGAAGCCCGGGGCCGTCGGGAAGACGGAAGCGCTCGTGAAACTCCTCCATCATGGCGGCGTTGCCGTAACCGACGTAGCGGCGCTTCAGCTCCTCCGTGAAGGCCACGCCGTAGCCGGCCAGGAGAAGCCTGTCGGCCTCCAGGTAGTTGGGCTCGCTGTCGACGAGAGTCCCGTCGAGATCGAAAAGAACGGCTCGCACGGCACGGGTCGGTTTCGTCATGGCCTCTCCTCCTTCGCGGGCCTCGAAGCCCGCAAAGGCATTCTCGCCCGAAGGAGCGGTTCCGACAAGTCCGAACCGCTCCTTCGGGCGGGAACGCCGGGTATGGGGATCTCGCCTCGGCGACGACGAGGCTTCTGAAGGGCTCTTTGAATCGACGGCTCCGACGGACGATGCCTCTCCGAGCCCGTGAATCTTATTTTGCAACCTTTTCAACATACATCCCCTGGGGTATAATCGCCGTGTTCAAGAAATCGGACAACGAAGGAGGTCTCTCTGTGCGAAGGCATCTCTTGTTCAAACTGGTTTTCCCCGTCGCCCTGCTCACCCTTCTTTTCTGCGCCTCTCTGGTCTCGACGCTCCTCGTCACCGCCGCCCAGGAGCAGGACGGTCTGGCCGTCAACCTGGCGGGACGGCAGCGGATGCTGGCCCAGAAGATGACCAAGGAGGCCCTCTCCTTCGCCCTCACCGGCGACGCCCTTTTCCGCAGCGAGGCCGAGAAGACGATGACGGCCTTCGAGGCCACCGAAAAGGCCCTCGCCTCGGGAGGGCGCGCGCCTTTCGACATCGCCAAGGGGACGACGGCGGAGCTGAAGGCGCCGTCGCCCTCGGTCAGGGCCAAGGTCGCCGACGAGGCCCGTCTTTTCGGCGCCTTCAAGGCCGATCTGGGAGCCTTCATGGCCGCATCGGCCGACGAGGCCCTCCGCTCCAAGATCCTCGCGGCGACGCCGGCCCTCGTCGCCGCCGCCGACGGCGTCACCGTCCAGATCGCAGAGGAGGCCCGGCGACGGGTCACGCTCCTCGAGCGGATTCAGGAGGCCTCCCTGGCCCTCTCCCTCCTCGTCGCCCTCCTCTGCCTCCTTTTCTACCGCAGGGCCGTCCTCGGCCCCGTCAGGGCGCTGCTGACTTTCACGGAAGGCGCCTCCAAGGGAGCCGACCTGACCTGGCGCCTCTCCCCCCGGGGGGAGGATGAAATCGCCCGCCTGGCCCGGAGCTTCAACGCCTTCCTCGAAACGATCCGCCTCAACTTCTGGCACTCCTCGCAGGGGACGCAGGACTTTCTGGCCTCCTTCCACGCCCTCTCCCGGGGCCTTCACTCCTTCGAGGAGCGCTTCGGCGTCATGAAGGAGGGCATCGGCCAGGGAACGAAGGCCGTCGGACAGATCACCGGAGCCGTCCAGCAGCAGTACGCCTCCTCGGAGGAGATCGCCTCGACGGCCCAGGCCCTGGCCCTGATGGCCGAAAGCCTCAACGCCGCCGTCTCCGACGTCGTCGGCCAGGCCCGCCACGGAGAATCGGACCTTCAGGAGACGGCCCGGGCCGTCGATTCGGCCAAGGCCCAGGCCCTGGCCGTCTCCGATCGGGCCCGCACGCTGGCGGGCCAGGCCCAGGTGATCCACCAGGTCGTCCAGACCATTCAGGGCATCGCCGAACAGACGAACCTTCTGGCCCTCAACGCCGCCATCGAGGCGGCCCGGGCCGGCGATGCCGGACGCGGCTTCGCCGTCGTCGCCGAAGAGGTGCGCACCCTGGCCGAGGGGAGCAAGCGCGCCGCCGTCCAGATCGGCGAGAACCTGACGGCCCTCATGTCGGGCGTCGACGGAACGTCGGGCGACGCTCAGGCCATGTCGAAGGAGATGGAGAACGTCGCCGCCCACATCGCCGCCGTCGTCCGGGCCATGCTCTCCATCCTGGAGCGGATGGAGAGCATGAACGAGGTCTCCCAGAACGTGGCGGCCAGCGCCGAGGAGCTCTCGGCCTCGGCCCAGGAAATGGCCTCGGGGGCCGAATCGGTCTCGCGCTTCGCCGGAGAGATCAACGACGTCATCTCCGACGCGGGCCGTTCCGTCGAGACCCTGAGCCGGACCGTCGTCGAGCTCTCGGAGCGGACTCGCAAGAACGCCTCCCAGGGGGCGGAGCTCCTCGACTCTCTGGCCTCGCTGAACGTGACGACCTGCGCCGAACTGACCGTCATGGCCCACGAGGCCATCGGCGCCCACAAGGCCTGGATGGAGCGGCTGGCGGCCTTCCTCGACGGCAGCCTCTGGAACAACGAGACGGACCCGACCAAATGCCGCTTCGGCATCTTCCTCTCCACGGCCAAGCCGCCTCAGGAGGTCGCCGGCGAATGGCAGAAGGTCCTCTCCCTTCACGACGACCTTCACCGCCTGGGCCACGACGTACAGCACCTCATGGCCGAGGGAAAGGCGGCCGAGGCCCGCTCCGCCTATGACCGCGCCGCCGGGACGAGCCGCAGGCTGACGGCCCTCCTCGAAGAGCTGGCCCGGCGCTGCGACGGGCAACAGGGGGCAAAGGCGACTCCTGGCCTCATGGCCCTGCCCGGGCGCCCCTGACAGACCCCGACGCCCCGGGCCCTTTGGGCCCGGGGCGTCCCGAGGCTTTTCTCCGTGGCGGGGCTGGACGACGGGGGGCACTTCCTTCGGGGACCCCGGTCGTCCAGCCCCCCGTCGCACCTTCGTCGCGTGTCTCGCCTTCCCGGAGACGGCATCGGCCCCTGCGCCGACGACGGGGAGTCCTCCCCGATCGGCCGGGACCGCGTCGAGGACGGAGGAAGCCCCTGATGCTACAATGGTCGACAGGAAGGGTCTTTTACGGGGCGTCGTCACGATGCCCGCAGCGAAGGAAGACCTCGAAAGGATCACCCGCGAAGGAGGGATGGCCATGACCGAGAACGCCCACGACGACCGGGAACTTCTGGCCCGCCTGGAGACACTGGCGGAGGAGGTGGCCGAGCTGCGTCACCGGATTGATCGGACGCCGCAGCTCGGCCTCGAGACGGAACGGATCGCCCGTCTTCTTGAGGAGATGGGGGGAAGGGTGAGCGATCTCTGGGACAGGGGCGTCGAGGAAGTGACGTCGGGACGCAGGGCCCCTCTGACCGCGGCGACCCTGGCCTTCGGAGCGGGCCTCCTTCTGGGAGCCTTGACGCGCCGGAAATAACATGGAGGCCCTCTCCCGATTCCTCCTGGCCCTCTGTGACCTCGTCGAGGCCGAGGGACGCCTTCTTCGCCAGAGGGGCGTCGAGGCCGCCCAGGCCGTCGCCACCCTGCTACTGGCTTTTTTCTGTCTCGCCCTGGGTCTGGTCCTCCTGGGGAGAGGGCTCTATCTTTTTCTGGCGCGACTCTGGGGCCCGCCGACGGCCTCGGCCCTCATGGGATCGCTCTTTCTCGCCCTGGGAGGGGGCCTCTGGTGGACGGCCGGCCGCAAAGCCCGCAGCTAGCCGTCGAGGAGGCCCGGAACCGTCTCCTTCAGGCCACACGCGGCGCCGATCCCCTCGCCGGGCTCCGACGCCATCGGTGGGCCACGCTGGCAGGAGCGGCGGCGGCGGGGTTTCTTCTGGGGCGAAGGGGTCTGCGTCTTTTGCCCTTTTTGCTTCGGGGAGCGGAGGCCTTTCTGTCCCTGACGGCAGGACACCTTCCGATCCCTCGGGGACAGGCGGCCCAAGGGGCACCAAGCCGCTCCGGCGCCGCTTCGCCTTTGGCGTCGAAACGCCCCTGAGAGCAAGGACTCCGACGAGACCGGTGCCGAAAGCCGGAGGAACCTCGGGTGGAGAGACAACGGGAACGAGGGCGAATCCTCCCTCGGGAGATCCGTCAGGCCATCCGGGTGACGAGGACTTCGGCGGGTTTGCGCTCGCGCCGCCGACGGCATCGGACCGGCGGCGGCGCGGCCGGGAGGGGAGCGCTCCCAGGAGAAGCGGCCCGACGAGGAGGAGCTGGCCCCTCCGGGCAGGGAACTCTCCGGGGCCCCTCAAGATGCCGCGACGGCGGGTCGCGGCGAATCCGCACCACGGGGCTTGCGCGGGAGGACCTCCTGTGGTAGTTTTTCCTGGAATGGATCTCTTCCCCCTCCGGGGGGAGGACCGGAGTTGAGGCGAGATGAGCCCGAAATCCCTGTCCCTTCAGATGAACCGCTTCTGGTGGTGGCCTCTCTAGGCCACCGCAGCCGTCGTGCGTCCGGGGCTGCGGGGGAATTCTTCCCTCACAGCCCCTTTTCCTTTTTCGGAGGGGCCTGACGAGGCCCCTCCTTCGTCGTTTCATGAGGAGGTTTTTCTGAAGATGAGTCGAGATGAGATGAGACGAGGCTTTTTCGGGGAATATGGCGGCGCCTTCGTGCCCGAGGCCCTTCTGCCCCGCCTGGAGGAGCTCGATCGGGCCTTCGTCGAGGCCACGGCCGACGGCGAGTTCGAAAGGGAGTATGTGCGCCTCCTCAAGGAGTACGTGGGGCGCCCCTCGGCGCTGACGGAGTGCGCCAACGTGAGCCGTCACTGCGGCGGCGGCCGCCTCTTCCTCAAGAGAGAGGATCTGAACCACACGGGGGCCCACAAGATCAACAACGCCCTCGGCCAGGCCCTGCTGGCCCGACGGATGGGGAAGAAGGAGCTCATCGCCGAGACGGGGGCGGGGATGCACGGGACGGCGACGGCGACGGTGGCGGCCCTCTTCGGGATGAAATGCACCGTCTACATGGGCGCCGTCGACGTGAAGCGTCAGGCTCCCAACGTGGCCCGCATGAAGGCCCTCGGCGCCGAGGTCGTCGAGGTCCACGACGGGCTGGCGACGCTGAAGGAGGCCGTCGACGCGGCCCTGACGGCCTACGTGGAACAGCCCGAGACCTTCTATCTCCTGGGCTCGGCCGTGGGACCCCATCCTTTCCCGACGATGGTGCGCCGCTTCCAGAGCGTCATCGGCCGCGAGGCCCGGGAGCAGTTCCTGGCCCGCGAGGGACGCCTTCCCGACTACGCCCTGGCCTGTGTCGGCGGCGGCAGCAACGCCATCGGCCTCTTCTCGGCCTTCGTCGACGACGCCTCGGTGAAACTCGTCGGCGTCGAGCCCGCCGGACGGGGCCTTCATACGGGCGACCACGCGGCGACTCTCGTGGCGGGCAGGCCTAGCCTGATCCACGGCTTCCGCAGCTACGTCCTGGCCGACGGGGCCGGCGAGCCTCTGCCCGTCTATTCCATCTCGGCCGGCCTGGACTATCCCGGCGTCGGCCCCGAACACGCCTTCCTCAAGGACTCGGGAAGGGCCTCCTATGTGGCCGTCACCGACGACGAGGCCGTCGAGGCCTTCAGGACCCTCTGCCGCCTCGAGGGGATCATCCCCGCCCTGGAGAGCGCCCACGCTCTGGCCCAGGCCCTGAAGATGCTCCCCGGCCTGAGAGAGGACGAGACGCTCCTCGTCAATCTTTCGGGACGGGGCGACAAGGACCTCGATCAGGTCCTCCCCCTCCTGGGCCTCTGATCAGCAGGAGAGCACGACGGCGTTCTTCCCCTGCGCCTTCGCCCTGTAGAGGGCCTCGTCGGCCCGCCCGACGAGGCCCTTCAGCTTCTCCTCTCCGTCGAAGCAGGCCCCGCCGAGGCTTACGGTGACGTTCAGCCGCCAGCCTCCGGCGAGGACGGGCGCGGAGGCGACGGCCGACCGGACCCGTTCGAGGATCTCTCCGACTTCCGGGCCGGCCACTCCGGGAAGGACGATGAGGAATTCCTCGCCGCCGTAGCGCCCCACCTCGTCGTAGTCGCGCAGGGTCTCCGTCATGCGCCGGGCGACGTCGCAGAGGACGATGTCGCCGACGAGGTGGCCGTAGCGGTCGTTGACCTTTTTGAAATCGTCCAGATCGGCCATGGCCACGGCCAGGGGGGTTTTGAGGCGCTGCGACCGCGAGAGCTCCTTCTCCAGGCGGGTCAGGACGGCGCCGCGGTTGAAGAGCCCCGTCAGGCCGTCGTGATCGGCCTGATGGCGGAGGCGATCCTGCAGCTCCAGGATGCGCCGCCCCGCCTGGACGCGCATCTTGAGCTCCTGGGCGTCGAAGGGCTTGGTGACATAGTCGTCGGCTCCGGCGTCGAGGCCGGCGACGACACTGGCCCGATCGCCCTGGACGGTGAGGAGGAGGACGTAGCGGTAGCGTCCCTCGGGACTCTGGCGGAGCCTGCGGCAGATTTCGGGGCCCTCCATCCCGGGCATGAGCCAGTCGATGACGGCGAGAGGGGGAGCCTCGTCGTCCTGAAGGATCTGCCAGGCCTCGCTGCCGTTCTCGGCCGTGACGACATCGTACCCCCACTGAGCCAGAAGCGAGGCGACCATGAAACGGGTCGTTCTGTCGTCTTCGGCGACGAGCACTCTCATTCTGTCCAACCTCCCCTGCCCTCTTCCTTCCACCACGTCAGGAAACCCGCCGCTTCCTTCTCCAGCTGCTCCAGCGCCCTCGCCGCACCGGTCCGGTCACGCCCTCGACAGCGCCTCTCCAGGTCGGTGGCGCGACCGTGAAGGGCCGAGGCGGCGCTGTTGGCCGCCGCCCCCTTCAGGGCGTGGGCGACGAGGCGCAGTCGCTCCAGATCGCCCCCGGCCAGGGCCGCCCGGGCATCGCCGACATAGGCCTCCAGGTCTTCGGCGAAGGTCTCGACGATCTGAAGGCAGAACGTCGCGTCGCCTCCCATGCGATCCCGGAGAAGCTCCATGTCGAGCAGATCGGGCCTCGGCCTGGGCCGCCTGGCCTCGAGAAGACCGTCGATGACGCGGCGCAGGACGTCGGGAAGGATCGGCTTGGAGAGGTAGCCGTCCATTCCCGCATCGAGACAGCGCCGACGGTCGCCCTCGAAGGCCCCCGCCGTGAGGGCCACGATGGGGATCGCCGGGTCGGGAAGGGTCGACGAGGCGCGGATGCGGGCCGTCGCCTCGAAACCGTCCACGTCGGGCATCTGGATGTCCATGAGGACCAGATCGAAGGGCTCCCGGGCCAGGCGCTCCAGGGCGGCCTCGGCCGAGGCGACGGAGGCGGCCTTCAGGCCCAGCTTCTCGGCCATGGCCTCGGCGACGCGGCGGTTGGTCCGGCTGTCGTCGACGACGAGGAGGCGCGCGCCGGGAAAGCGGGAGAGGACGATCTTCGTCGGCCCCTCGTCGCGCTCCCCTCCATCGGCGAGGCGGAAGGGAACGTCGAAGTAGAAGAGGGAGCCCTCTCCGAAGACGCTTTCGACGGCGATGGTCCCGCCCATGAGGTCGACGAGGCGCTTCGAGATCGCCAGCCCCAGGCCCGTCCCGCCGTAGCGGCGCGTCGTCGAGGCGTCGCCCTGGGAGAAGTGGAGGAAGAGGCGCTTCTGCTGCTCTTCGGTGATGCCGATCCCCCTGTCGCGGACGGAAAAGCGCAGCGTCACCCCCTCGCCGTCCCGCCTCTCGACGGCGACGCAGAGGAGGATCTCCCCCTCGTCGGTGAACTTGACGGCGTTGTCCGTCAGGTTCACCAGGACCTGACGGAGCCGCCCTCGATCGCCCTCGACGCAGGAGGGGATGTCGGGGGCCAGGCAGAGACGCAGCGTTAGCCCCTTGCGGGCCGCTCGGGGGGCGAGAGAGGTGCGGATCTCGTCGAGGAGCTCGGCGACGGAGAGGGGGTGCCTCTCGATCGCGACCTTGGAGGCCTCGAGCCTGGAGAAGTCGAGAACGTCGTTGATGAGGCGCAGGAGAGAGCGTCCCTCGCGGCGGATCATTTCGACGCGCTCCTTCTCCTCCCCGCCGAGGGCACCGTCGGCCAGGAGTTCGGCCATGCCGAGAATGCCGTTGAGGGGCGTCCGCATCTCGTGGCTGACGTTGGCGATGAAGAGGTCCTTGGCCCGGTTTTCCTCGGTCTTCTCCGACACCTTCAGCTCCAGCTGGCTTCGATAGGCGGCCCTCTCCCGCTCCGTGGCCTCGAGATGGTCCACCTTGAGCCTGAGCTCCTCGTTGAGATCGCGCACGAGGCGATAGAGTTCCAGGTTGTGGAGCGTCGAAGCCGTCAGGGCCAGAGTCGCCGTCAGGAAGGCCCGGCCCAGATCGGGAAGGAGGGCCAGGTCCTCGTCGAGGACGGCGACGAAAAGGCCCAGGTCGCGATCGGGCGTGACGAGGCCCTGGAGAAGGAGCGATTCCCTCCCCTCGCCGGCCGTGACGGTCAGGGCCTTGCTGCGCCTCAGGGCCCAGGCGACGGTGCCGTCGTCGATGAGGAGCTCCGTCTCGGCGGCGATGAAGGGCTCCCACTCGGGCGGATCGCAGAGGGCAAGGCGGAAGTCGAGGCCGTCGGGAGCCACGAGCCAGAAGGCCGTCGCCTTGAAGCGGATCAGGCTCCGGACCTTGGCCGACGTCTCCTCCAGAAGGGCCGAGGCCGTCGTCACCTCGTCGAGGCGCGGCACGAGAAGGGCCTGGTTCATGGCCGCCTCGAGAAGCCTGGCGCCCCTCTGTCGCTCCCGGCGAAGGCGGTCGACCTCCTCGGCGAGGGCGTTTCTTTCCTGATCCGTCATGAGTTCTCACCGCCGAAAAAGACGTGCATGATTTCCTTGATCTGCCGCTCCCCCTGGATCACGATGCCCGACAGGGCCTCGGCCTCGATCCCCAGGGCCTCCCAGGCCCCGGCCTTGAGGGAGGGAACGAAAAGAGAGCCGCTGGTGCCGATCTGGAGGGCGAGGGAGAGGATATCGGCGACGTGGACGGGAGCGGCTCCCTCGGGGGCTCCCTCGTCGACGGGGCTGTGGTGAAAGCCCACCAGCTGAGGGAGGGGATCGGGGATGTGCCACGACGCCAGGAGGACCTGTCCGAGACGGGCATGATCGAATCCGAGAAGGTCGCGCTCGCCCTCGTGGAGAGGCGCCCCGAGACGCCGCGACAGGGCGAGGGCGCAGGTCATCTCCCGCGGGAGACGGCGGTAGAGGACGAGGCGTCCCAGATCGTGGAAAAGGCCGGCCAGGAAGAAACGCTCCTCCTGACGGGCGTCGCGGGAGGCCGCCAGGAGGCGGGCGAAGACGCCGCAGGCCACGGCATGCTGCCAGAAGGACTTCATGTCGACGTAACGGTCCGGGACCCTGTCGAAGACGTTGAGCGTCGAGACGGCCAGGGCAAGGCTGGAGAGCTCCGTCGTGCCGATGATGGCGATGGCCCGTGAGATGGAGTCGATGGGCTGGGGGAAGGCGTAGAAGGAGCTGTTGACGAGGCGCAGCAGCCGCGCCGAGAGGCTGGGGTCCTTGCCGACGACTTCGGCCAGGTGGACGGCCGAGGCGTAGGGCGTCTCGAGGAGTTCGCGGATCTTGAAATAGATGTCGGGAAAGGAGGCGAGGCGAACCTCTCCGAGGACCAGGCCCTCCGGCGTCAGATCCCGTCTCCGGCAGCGTCTCAGGAGTTCGAGAGGTTCGCTCCCGACGACGACGGGCCGGGGCTCGAAGCCCTCCTCCATCCGGGCGGCGAGGCGGTCGACGCAGAGGCGGAAGAGTTCGGCCATGGCCCGGTGATCGCGCCGCGACGGGGGGAAAAGAAGGGAAAGATGGGCCTCGGCCCGTCGCCGCACGGCCTCGGTGGCGCGCCGCTCCTCTTCGATGGCCTCGTCGTCGCTTCCCTCGACGGAAACGGCCAGGATTCCCAGAATCTTGAACATGCGGATCTGTTTGGCCGTCAGGGCCGATCCGCTGGCAAGCACAAAACGCCCCGCCGAGTCTCGGAGATTCTCGGCGAGGACCATGCCCTCCTTCAGGTTGGACGTTCCGACGCGCCCCACGACCAAGCCCCCAACGTTTTCCTGAAACAAGTCTAAACGATGGCGACGGCCGACACAACAGGAACGGCGACGGCCCCCCGGGGGGAGGCCCGATCCCGGCGGCCTCCCTCGGGGGGTCGGTCCCTCAGCTCCGCTGAGCCTTGCTCCAGCTCTCCTTGAGGGAGACGGTGCGGTTGAGGACGAGGGCTTCGGGCCGGCTGTCGTCGTCGACGATGAAATAGCCGTGGCGGAGGAACTGGAAGCGCTCGCCGGGCCCGGCCTGGCCCAGCGAGGGCTCGACGAGGGCCGAGACGACGCGGAGAGAGTCGGCGTTGAGATAGTCGCGGTAGTCCTTGCCCTCCTCCATGGAATCCATGTCCCGGAGGGTGAAGAGCCGGTCGTAGAGGCGGACCTCGGCGGCCAGGGCGTGAGAGGCCTCGACCCAGTGGAGGGTCCCCTTAACCTTGCGTCCGTCGGGGGCCTCGCCGCCGCGGCTTTCGGGGTCGTAGCGGCAGCGAAGCTCGACGACCCGGCCCGATCCGTCGCGGATCACGTCGGTGCAGGTGACGAGGTAGGCGTGCTTGAGGCGCACCTCGCTGCCCGGCGAGAGGCGGAAGAACTTCTTGGGCGGGTTCTCCATGAAGTCGTCGCGCTCGATGAAGATCTCCCGGCCGAAGGGGATCTTGCGGTACGTCGCCTCGGCCGCCTCGGGGTTGTTCAGGGCCTCGAGCTCCTCGATCTGCCCCTCGGGGTAGTTCTCGATGACCACCTTGAGCGGATCCAGGACGGCCATGACGCGGTCGGCATCGCGGTTGAGCTCCTCGCGGATGCAGAACTGGAGGAATTCGATGTCGACGAGGCTGTTGGCCTTGGAGACGCCGATGTCGGCGCAGAAGCGCCGGATCGCCGAAGGGGTGTAGCCGCGGCGGCGGAGGCCGCTGATCGTCGGCATGCGGGGATCGTCCCAGCCGGAGACGATCTTCTCCGTCACGAGCTGGAGGAGCTTGCGCTTGCTCATGACGGTGTAGGTCAGGTTGAGGCGGGCGAACTCGTACTGACGGGGCCTGGAGGGGACGGAGACGTTCTCCAGGAACCAGTCGTAGAGGGGCCGGTGATCGGCGAACTCGAGGGTGCAGATGGAGTGGGTCACCCCTTCGATGGCGTCCTCGTAGCCGTGGGCGAAGTCGTACATGGGATAGAGACACCAGCGGTCGCCCGTGCGGTGATGGCTCTTCTTCAGGATCCGGTAGAGGACGGGGTCGCGCATGTTGATGTTGGGATGGGCCATGTCGATCCTGGCCCGGAGGACGCGGCTCCCCTCGTCGAACTCGCCCTCGCCCATGCGGCGGAAGAGGTCGCGGTTCTCCTCGACGGAGCGGTTCCGCCAGGGCGACTCCCTGCCGGGCTCGGTCAGCGTCCCCCGTGAGGCGCGGATCTCCTCGGGGCCCTGATCGTCGACGTAGGCCCGGCCCGCCTCGATCAGCTCCAGGGCCCAGCGGTGAAAGGACTCGAAGTAGTCCGAGGCGAAACGCAGGTGGGCCCAGCGGAATCCGAGCCAGCTCACGTCGCGCTTGATCGATTCGACGTACTCCGTCTCTTCCTTGGCGGGGTTGGTGTCGTCGAAGCGCAGGTTGCAGTCGCCGCCGAACTGCTCGGCCAGACCGAAGTTGAGGCAGATCGACTTGGCGTGTCCGATGTGCAGGTAACCGTTGGGCTCGGGCGGGAAGCGGGTGACGACCTTCGAGACCCGTCCCGACTGGAGGTCGTCGCGGATGATCTGTTCGATGAAGCTGCCTCCCTGTTGCGTCCGTTCTTCCATGGCCTTTTCCTCCGTTTGCGGTGAGCTTGAGCCCATTGTACTCGTCGTGACCCCTTCCGACAAAAGCGATCAGCCTCTGCCCCGCTCGGCGCGCCGGCGCTCCTCGTCGCGCAGGACGCGGCGCAGGACCTTGCCCAGAGGCGATCGGGGCAGCTCGCCGACGAAGGCGATCTTCCGGGGCGTCTTGAAGTGGGCCAGCCTCTCCCGGCAGAAGCGGAGCAGCTCCCTCTCCCCGGGAGGATCCATCCCCTCCTGGAGGACGACGAAGGCCTTGGGCACCTCGCCGCTGGTGGCGTTGGGACTGCCGATGACGGAGACCTCCCGGACGGCGGGGTGCTGGAGGAGCACCGACTCGACCTCCTGAGGGTAGACGTTGAAGCCGCCGACGATGATCAGGTCCGTGGCCCGATCGAGAAGGGTCAGGCAGCCGTCGTCGAGGCGGACCACGTCGCCCGTGTCGAACCAGCCGTCGCGGAAGCGCTGCTCCGTCGTCTCGGGATTGTCGCAGTAGCCTTCCGTGATGGAAGGCCCCTTCAGCCAGAGGACGCCCTCGCTCCCCTCGGGAAGGACCCGGCCCTCGTCGTCTCGGACCTCGTAGACGTAGCCGGGAATGACGGGTCCCACCGTTCCCAGGCGACGGGTGGCGTAGCTGCGGTTGACGGCGACGAGGGGAGAGCACTCGGTGAGGCCGTACCCCTCGAGAATGGGCAGACCCAGATGGGTCCGGGCCTTCTCGTCCAGGCCCAGGGGAACCTTGTCGCCGCCGACGAGGAGGGTCCGAAGGCTTTTCGGCGCCCGACCGGTCCGGGCCGCGGCGGCGCAGAGAAGGGAGATCATCGTCGGCACGGCGAGGACGACGGTGCCCTGGGCGGCATCGAGGGCGTCGAGGGCGTCGGCGACGGGGAGAAAGGAGGGGAGGACGATCTGTCTGTAGCCGGCGACGAGGGGAAGAACGGAACAGAGGCCGAAGCCGAAGGCGTGAAAGTTGGGCAGGGCGTTGAGAATCGTCTCGTCGGGACCGAGGGCGGTGATGAAGGCCAGGGCCGTTCCGACGTTGTCGAGAAGGTTGGCGTGGCTCAAGGGGACGATCTTGGGACGTCCCGTCGTGCCCGACGTGGAATAGGTCACGGCCAGGGAGGGGGCGCCCCGGCGCCCTCCGCGGCAGGTCATCGGCGGCAGGAGCCCTTCGAGGGAAGCCAGGGCGACGGGGAGACCCGAAGAGGCGGAAAGGGACGCCTGATCGGCCGAGTCGGGGAGGACGAGAAGCGACGGCTCGAGCGTCTTCAGCGTCGAGAGGAGGAGATCGCCCCCTCCCAGGGGATTGAGGGGGGCCACGGAGCCGCCCAGACTCCAGGCGGCCAGGGAGAGGGAAAGACTCAGAGGGGAGTTGGGCACCATGAAGGCCAGGCGTTGCCCCTCTCCGAAGCCTCCCCGCTCCAGGGTCTCGATGCACGAGCGCGTCCGATCGAGGAAGCGGGGAACGGACCACCACTCCCCCTTCCACCAGAGCAGGGGCACGTCTCCCATAGCCTCCAGTCTGGCAAAGACGGTTCTCTCCAGTCTCTCCGTCATCACAGGGCCTCCTTGATCACGTCGTCGAAGGATCGGAACGGGGCAGCAGAAAATCGCGCCTCAAGGCGGCCATGGCCGTTCGAGGCGCCAACAGGATGAGCTCGTCTCCCCCTTCGATCCGTTTCTCCCCCGAGGGGTTGTAGGCGACGCTTCCGTCGACGCCGTGGATGGCGACGACGATGGCGTTGTAGCGCGAGCGGAGAGGGGCCTCCTTCAGGGCGAGCCCCTCCAGGGAACTGCCGTCGACGACGCGGAAGGATTCGAAATCGAGGTCCAGTTCGCGGGAGAGGTTGATGAGTTCGAAGAAATCGGCCACGGCCGGGCTCAGGGCGGCCCGCGCCAGGGCGACGGCACCGGCCCGGACGGGATTGATGACCTTGTCGGCGCCGGCCCGGTAGAGGGCGTTGACGGCCTGGGCGTCGCTGGCGCGGACGACGATGCGCAGGTCCGCCTTGAGGGCCTTGGCCGAAAGGGTGACATAGACGTTGTCGGCGTCGGCCGAGAGGGCCGCCACCAGCCCCCGGGCGCGGTGGATCCCCGCCTTGGCGAGGATCTCCTCGCCCGTCGCGTCGCCGACGAGGACGGGCCACCGGTCGGAGGGGAGAGAGGCGATCCGCTCGGCGTCGCGTTCGATGACGACGAGACTCTGACCGGCGGCGGCGATCTGCTCCGCCACCTGGAGCCCCACCCGGCCGAGACCGCAGACGATCCAGTGGTCGTTGAGACGTTCCAACCCGTTATCCCTCCGTTTTCCCAGAACCTGGCGCATCCTGTCGACGACGATCGTCTGGACGAGCCTCCCCACGATGACGCCGACGGTGCCCACGGCGGCGATGATGTAAAATGTGAGAAAGACCTTGGCCTCGGGCGTCAGATAGGGCGGGGCCTCATAGCCCACCGTGGCCAGGGTGGTGACGATGTAGAAAAGGGCGTCGATCCAGGGGAGATCGGCCAGCAGGCGGAGGCCGAGAACGCCGACGGCGATCAGCCCCAGGGCGATGGTCAGCCAGAAAAGCAGATTCGTCCTTTCCTTCACGCGATTCGCTCCCCTGTCGAGACGTGGGCAAAACCCTTTCGGAACGCGAGGGACATTTTATTATAGTCGGAATAGAGCACCCCGTTATCCCCTCGCGGCAGATTTTTCTCCCAAGCAAGGAGGCGGATTTTTATGGCCCTTTTCTCCGTGGCGACCTTCAACGTCAATTCCGTCCGCTCCCGGCTCCCCGTCCTGGAGCGCTGGCTTTCGGCGAACCCCGTCGACGTTTTGGCCCTTCAGGAGACGAAGGTCGTCGACGACGACTTCCCCCTCCCCTTCTTCTCCGACAGGGGCTACCACGTCGCCTTCCGGGGCCAGAAGGCCTACAGCGGCGTCGCCCTGGCCTCTCGCCTCCCTTTCGACGACGTCTTCCACGGATTCGGCGACGGCCTCGAACCCGACGACGGACCGCGCCTCATCGGCGCCCGCTGGGGCGCCATGACCGTCGTCAACACCTACGTCCCCCAGGGGAAGAGCCTCGACCACCCCGACTTCGAGTACAAAAAGCGTTTCCTTCGGCGTCTGGCGACCCTCTTCGACAGGGAGACGTCCCGCGGCGCCCAGAATCTCTGGGTGGGCGACCTCAACGTGGCGCCCACCGAATCCGACGTGACCAACGCCTCCACCAAAGGGGATCACGTCTGCTTCCACGCCTCCATCCGGGAGGCCTTCGCCGCCGTCGTCGACGGCCGTTTCGTCGACGTCTTCCGCAAGCACCGCCCCGGCGAGGGCGAGTTCTCCTTCTGGGACTACCGCGTCAAAAACGCCCTGGGGCGCAACATCGGCTGGCGCATCGACCACATCCTGGCCTCGGCCGACCTGGCCGATACCTCCGTCGACGCCTTCGTCGACAGGGAACCGCGGAGCTGGGAGAGGCCCTCCGATCACACCGTCGTCGTCGCCCGCTTCCGGCGATGAGCGAAGCCTCCGTCGCGCTGGCCGGAACGGTCGGCGAATGGGTCCAGGGGTGGATCTTGCCCGACGGGGAGGCTCTGGTCAGCCTCGTCGTCCCCTGGCGGGGGCGCGTCTCCGTCGGAGAGGACCTCGACGACCCCCTTCCGGCCAAGGCGGCCTCGGCCCTGGCCGTTGCCCGGCGCCGCCTGGACCGGCCCGGGCTGGGCGCCCGGATCGACAACCCTCTCCCCGTCGGCAAGGGACTGGCCTCGTCGACGGTCGACGTCTGCGGCATCCTGGCGGCGGCCTCGCGCCTCGCCTCCCCTCCCTGGGGCGAGGAGGAGATCTTCTCCCTGGCCTGCTCCGTCGAGCCCTCCGACGGCATCCTCTTTCCCGGCCTGGCTCTCGTCGACCACCTGAGGGGACGGCTCATCGAGCGTCTGCCGCCGCCGCCCCCCCTGAGCCTTCTGGCCCTCATCCCTCCCCGGAGCCTCGACACAGAGGCGTACCGCCGCGATCCCGCCTTCCTGAAAAGGGTCCGCGATCGGGCGCCGGAGCACCTCAGGGCCTACTCCTGGCTGCGCCGGGGACTCTTCGAGGGAGACGGAGCCCTCGTCGCCCGAGGGGCCACCCTCTCGGCTCGGACCCAGAACGGGCTGCTCCCCAGGCCCGAATGGCCCCTGCTCGAGGAGGGGCTGCGCTGGCCGGGAGCGCTCGGCATCGCCCTTGCCCATTCGGGGACGGCCTCGGCCCTTCTCTTCCGGGACCGGCCGTCGGCCGACGAGGCGCGACGGCGTCTCGTCAAAGGGTTCTCGGGATCGGTCGTCCTCTTCGAGCCCTGCGGCGGCGGAATCGCTCCCCTCGACACGCCGCCGGGAAAGGGAAAGGGAAACGTCACCAGAAACGGCCATCTTTCAAGGAGGTGTCCCCTGTGAAGAAAACGTTCGGAACCGTCCTCGTCGCGCTCCTCTTTTCGCTTTTCGCCGTCGCGGCCGCCTCGGCCCTGGAAGTCGGCTACCGCGCCGACAAGGGCCGCAGCGCCGTCTTCGCCCCGGGAGGCGTCGTCCGGGGCGAGTCGGCCTGGACCTTCAACGCCGAGGGAGGCGTCACGGCCTCGCCCATCGTCGTCGGTTCGACCCTCTACGTCGGCAGCCAGGGAGGGCGCGTCTACGCCCTCGAGGCCGCCACGGGACGCCCCTTTTGGTCCGTCTCCGTCGGCGGCTCCGTCTCGGCCTCGCCGGCCTTCGCCGACGGGAAGCTCTTCGTCGGCACCGATTCGGGGGCCGTCTTCTGCCTCAATGCCGCCGACGGGCGGGAACTGTGGCGCTACGGCGGAGACTGGTCCTTCCGCGCCTCGCCCGCCGTCGTCGGCGGCGTCGTCTACATCGGCGACCTTGGCGGGACCGTCATGGCCCTCAAC
Source organism: Aminithiophilus ramosus (assembly GCF_018069705.1). Lineage (GTDB taxonomy): Bacteria > Synergistota > Synergistia > Synergistales > Aminithiophilaceae > Aminithiophilus > Aminithiophilus ramosus. The sequence continues at coordinate 3,058,377 of NZ_CP072943.1, forward strand.
GCTTCGTCCGGGAAACCTCTCTGGAGCTTCGGCTCCGACCGCTGGTTCTCGGCCTCTCCCCTTCCCGCGGGAGACCTGGTCTTCGTCGGCGGCCACGGGGGACGCTTCTCGGCCCTCGAGGCCGCAACGGGAAAAGAGCGCTGGGGCAGCTCCACGGGAGGTCCCCTCGACGTGTCGGCCTCGTACCGCGACGGCATCGTCTACTTCGGCGGCAACGGCGGCTGTCTCTACGCCGTCCAGGTCTTCAAGGTCATCCCCCTCTGGCAGGCCTGCGTCGACAGCGGCATCTCGACGGCCATCGCCCTCTCGGGGAACAGGGCCTTCTTCGGCACCTACGACGGCGGCCTCTACGCCCTGGACATCGCGGCCAAGGGCAACATCCTCTGGCGCTTCGCCGCCGACGGGGCCATCCTCTCCGATCCGGCCGTCGAAGGCGACCGGGTCTACTTCGGCGGAGCCGACGGCCGCATCCACGCCCTCCACGTCGCCTCGGGCCAGGAGCTCTGGAGCTACGATGCCGGCGCCGAAATCGTCGCCGGTCCCGTCCTCTGGAAGGGAACGCTCCTCTACGGAACCACGACGGGCCTCGTCGGCGCCCTGCGCTGACGAGAGGCGACCTCTCCCCTTACTTTTGGATGACAGGCCTTGACATAGGGAGAGCCTTTCGCTAGAATTAAGCTTGTAGATCTTTTTCCACCATCGAACTCTGGTCTCCTCGAGGGGCCGCGCCTGGGGCCGGCCCCTCTCTTCGTCACCTCTTTCGGAAGCTCCCTTCGCACCCCGTTCGGAGAACCTTCTCCGTCCGTCGTCCTCTCGCCTCAGATTCCGCCCGTCGGCAGCCCGCCGACGGCTGTGTCATGCCCATTCGATCCGCACAAGGAAAGGTGATGGAATGAACGTACGAACAGGAGCGGCACAGGCCGTCAAAACCCTCGAAATTCTCGGCGTGAAGACCCTTTTCGGCATCCCCGGCATCCACAACCTCGACCTCTACGACGCCCTTCTCGACTCCCCCATCGAAGTCCTCACGACACGACACGAACAGGGCGCCGCCTTCGCCGCCGACGGCTACGGCCGCATGACGGGAGAGCCGGGAGTGGCCCTCGTCATCGGCGGACCGGGGCTCACGAACGCCCTCACCCCTCTCGGCCAGGCCTTTCACGACTCCGTCCCCCTCCTCCTCCTCTCCAGCGACGTTCCCCGGGCCTACGGCAAAAGCCGCCGGGGCTTTCTGCACGAGCTGCGCGACGGCCAGGGAATGGCCCGGAGCGTCTGCAAGGAGAGCCTGGCCGTGACGGAGGCCGCCGACATCGCCCCGGCCATCGAGAGGGGCTGGACGCTCTGCCGTCAGGGCCGTCCCGGCCCCGTCCACGTCCAGATCCCTCTCGATCTTCTGGCTCAGAGGGGCTCCTTCGACGATCCCCGGCCTCCTCGACGTCCTTCCGCCCCCCTCCTGCCGCAGGAGCCTTTCGACGAGGCCCTCTCCCTTCTCCGCGAGGCCCCTCAGGCGGCCTTCGTCGCCGGAGGCGGGGCCCGTCACGCCCGATCCCTGACGGAGCTCGTCGAGAAGCTCGGCGCCCCTCTGGCGACGACCTGCGCCGGCAAGGGCATTCTCGACGAGGGTCATCCCCTCAGCCTCGGAACGACCCTCCATCTGGCTCCGGTCCGGACCTTTCTCGAATCGGTCGACGTCCTCGTCGTCGTCGGTTCCGAGCTGTCGCCGACCGACCTGTGGGAAAACCCCCTCAGGCCGAGGGGGAAGGTGATCCGCGTCGACGTCGATCCCTCCCACTTCACCGCCTCGCCCCAAGCCGACGTGGCCCTCGCCGCCGACGGCGATCTCGTCGTCGGGGCCCTCGCCGCGGCACTGGAACGCCGACCCTACTCCGTCGAGGAGCGGGGAAGGACGGTCCGGCGCCTTCTCGACGAGGCCCGCTCCTCCCTGCCTTCCGTGACGGGTCTGGGCCCCCTGGCCGACGAGGTCCGGTCCTTTCTGCGGGCCCTCCGCCGGGGCCTGCCCCGGGAAGGCGTCCTCTTCGCCGACATGACGACGCCGGCCTACATGGCCCTCAGCGAATTTCCCGTCGCCGAGGCCGGCCTCTTCTTCCACCCCGTCGGCTTCGGCACCCTCGGCTGGGCCCTGCCCGCCGCCCTGGGAGCCCGCGCCGCCGACAGGCAGAGACCTCTCGTCGTCCTCTGCGGCGACGGCGGGTTCCAGTTCACCCTGCCCGAGCTGGCTCTGGCCGTCGAATCCCGCCTTCCCCTCGTCATCGTCATCTGGAACGACGGGGGTTTCGGCGAGATCCGCCGCAACGAGGAGCTTCGCCACAGAGGGCGGACCCTCGCCGTCGACCAGAGCCTTCCCGATCTTCCCGCCCTGGCCCGGGCCTACGGCGTCGACGCCTCGGTCCTCTTCTCGCCCCGGGAGCTGGAGACGGCCCTGAGCCAGGCCCTGGCCTCGGGGAAAACGACGCTCATCGACTACCGATCGGGAGGGCAGGGACGATGACCCTCGGGGGACTGCGCGAACCGGTCCGATCCGTCGAGCCCTACGTGGCGGGCAAGACCGTCGAGGAGGTCCGCCGGGAGCTGGGCCTGGAGACGATCATCAAGCTCGGATCCAACGAGAACCCCTACGGCCCCTTCCCCGAATCGCTGCGGGCCATGGAAAAGGAGCTGCCCCACCTCAACCGCTACCCCGACGTCTCCTTTCAGCGCATCAAGACCCTCCTGAGCGACCTCCAGGGGCTGCCTCCGGAGTGCTTCGCCCTCTCCCACGGGGCCGAGGGCATGCTCCAGACGATGGGCAAGTGCTTCATCGAAGCCGGCGACGAGGTCCTGCTCCCTGCGGCGACGTACAGTCTCTATCTGGAGATCACCCGCCTCATGGGCGGCCTTCCCCGGACCGTCCCCCTGACGGCCGACTTCCGGGCCGACGTGGAGGCCCTCCGCCGTGCCGTCGGACCCCGGACGAAACTGATCTGGCTCGCCAATCCCAACAACCCCACGGGGACGGTCTGCGACGGCAGGGCCCTGGAAGAACTCGTCGAGGGCCTGCCCGAGAAGGTCTGGCTCGTCCTCGACGAGGCCTACGCCGAGTTCGCCGATCCCTCCCTTCTTCCCGACAGGAGGCGCCTCATCGCCGAGGGACGGAACGTCATCGCCGTGCGGACCTTCTCCAAGGCCTGGGGACTGGCCGGTGCCCGCCTCGGCTATGCCATGGCCCGGCCCGAAATGGTGACCGTCATCGACACCGTCAGCGAGCCCTTCAACGCCAACCGCATCGGCCTGGCCGGGGCGAAGGCGGCCCTCGTCGAGGGCCGGCCCTCCTACGAGAGGGCCCTGGCCGCGATCCTCGCCGACCGGGCCTGGCTCGCCGCCGAGCTTGCACGACGAGGCTGCACCGTCGTTCCCTCCCAGACGAACTTCCTCTTCTTCGAGACGCCTTACAGCGCGTCCGAACTCTCCCGGGCCCTTCTCGAGCGGGGCGTCATCGTCCGGTCCTGCGAGGGCTGGGGTTTCGATCGGGCCATTAGGGTCAGCATCGGCACCACCGAAGAGACGAGGCGCTTCGCCTCCCTTTTCGGCGATGTTCTCGACGACTTCCGCAAAGGGGTGAGGCACCATGGTTGAGTTTGAAGCCGTCAGCAAGGTCTACGAAGACGGGACCCGCGCCGTAGACTCTCTCGATCTTTCCATCGCCAAAGGCGAATTCGCCGTTCTCATCGGACCGTCGGGCTGCGGCAAGACGACGAGCCTGAAGATGGTCAACCGCCTCGAGGAGTGCACGGAAGGACGGATCCTCGTCGACGGCAGGGACATCCAGGACGTCGATCCCGTGACGCTGCGCCGCAACATCGGCTACGTCGTCCAGGACATCGCCCTCATGCCCCACCTCTCGGTGGGTGAGAACATCGCCACCGTCCCCCGCCTTCTGGGCTGGAAGAAGACCAAGATCGATGACCGCGTCGACGAGCTTCTGGCCATGGCCGGCCTGGAGCCCAAGAAGTACCGCTACCGCCTGCCGGAACAGCTCTCGGGGGGGCAGAAACAGCGCATCGGCGTCCTCCGCGCCCTGGCCGCCGATCCCGACGTCATCCTCATGGACGAGCCCTTCGGCGCCCTCGACCCCCTGAGCCGCGACAGGCTCCAGACGGAGCTTCTGGAGATGCAGAAATCGGTCAAAAAGACGATCGTCTTCGTCACCCACGACATGAACGAGGCCCTCAAGATGGCCGACAGGGTCATCCTCATGCGGCGGGGCAAGGTGGAACAGATGGGCTCCCCCGTCGAGATTCAGACAAACCCCGTCAACGACTTCGTCCGCACCTTCCTCGGCGAGGACCGCCTGGCCCAGATCACGCCCGACATGGGAATCGAAAGCCTCGTCCAGGACCCCTACCTTCGCGTTCAGGCGACGGAAAAGGCCGCCGACGTCCTGAGTCGGATGGAGGACCTCAACCTCGACACGGGACAGGTCGTCGACGACAAGGGCAAGTGGATCGGCATGGTCGTTCCCAGGAGGGCCAAGGCCCTGGCCCGCGACGGAGGCACCATCGCCCGGGCCGTCCGCAAGGACCGCCATCTGAACATCGAAGAGGCGACCATCAGCGATGCCGCAGCCATGCTGGCCGACATGGATCTGCCCGTTCCCGTCCTCGACGGCAAGGGGCACCTCCTGGGCATCGTCGACTCCTCGAGCATCGCCCGGCTGGCCATCGGACGCCTCTGCCGCAAGGGAGGGACGAAGCGATGACGCAGAAAAGCCTCTGGGAGCTCTTCTTCACCTTCGTGGCCCGGTCCTACCCGCGCATCCTCACCCTGACCTGGCAGCATCTCTACATCTCAACCGCGGCCCTGGCCATCACCCTCGCCATCTGCATCCCCCTGGGCATCTACCTGACGCGACACGAGAAGCTGGCCCCCTACGTGATCGGCCTGGCCAACGTCTTCCAGACCATCCCGAGCCTGGCCCTGCTGGGTTTTCTGATCTTCGTCTTCGGCATCGGCAACGACAACGCCATTGCCGCCCTCGTCCTCTACGCCATGTTGCCCGTGATCCAGAACACCTACACGGGGCTCAGGAACGTCCCCCCCTCGCTGATCCAGGCCGCCCGAGGCATGGGCATGACGGAACGGCAGATCCTCCTCAAGGTTCAGCTGCCTCTGGCCCGTCCCGTTTTGATCGCGGGCATCCGCGTCGCCACCGTCTGGGTCATCGGCACGGCCACCCTGGCCGCGGCCATCGGCGGCGGCGGACTGGGACGGCTCATCTTCTCGGGGCTTGCCTCGATCCGCAACGAAGTCATCCTGGCCGGCGCCATCCCGGCGACGATCCTGGCTCTCCTCGCCGATCAGTGCCTCAAGATGCTGGAGAACTATTACAGCCCTGAAACGAGGGCCAAGCGCCTCGCCCAGCTGGGGCCCCTCGAGCCGGACAAGCCCTGGGACAGCGACCAGGACGAGACGGTCCTGGCCGACGAAACGGAAGAAAATGAAGAGGCGGCCTCCGAGAGTCCGTCCGACGTCGACAAGACGAAAGGAGAGGATGTTTCATGAAGAACGGAACACAACGATGGGTTACGGTGCTGCTTTCGGTGACTCTGGCCCTGGTCATCTGTGCCGCACCGCTGACGGCGGCCTATGCCGACGACGATCCCATGAACTACAAGGGCAAGGTGCGCGTCGGCGCCCAGACCGTCAACGAGGCCATCGTCCTGGCCTGGATCGCCGGCCTTCTCATCGAGGAACACACCGGCCTCAAGCCTGAGATGATCACCGAATTCGCCGCCTCCTCGGTGGTCCACCAGGCCATGGTCGCCGGTGAGCTCGATGTCTACGTCTCCTGGACGGGGACGCAGCTCACGGGCATCCTCCGCTACGAGGGCCCCAATCTCTCCGGCGAGGAGACCTTCCGCCGCGTCAAGGAGGGCTTCGAGGAACATTTCGGCTTCACCTGGGCCAAGCCCCTGGGTTTCAACAACACCTACGTCATGACCGTGCGCCGCGAGACGGCCGAGAAGTACAACCTCAAGAAGGCCTCCGACCTGGCCCCTTACGCCGCCGACTGGAAACTCGGCTGTGACGAGAACTTCGACACCCGTCCCGACGCCTATCCCGGCTGGTCCGAGCTCTACGGCATCAAATTCAAGGACATCCTGCCCATGCAGTACTCCATCATGTACCGGGCCATCGCAAACAAGGAAGTGGACGTCATTCCCGCCTACTCGACGGATTCCCGCATCCCCAAGATGGATCTGGTCATGCTCGAAGACGACAAAGAGTTCTTCCCAGACTACAGCGCCGGCTACGTCATCGACATGAAGTTCCTCGAGAAGTACCCCAAGGTCCTGGATATCCTCGAGAAGCTGAGCGGCACCATCGACGAAGAGACGATGGCCAAGATGAACAGCCGTTTCGATGACGGCGAAGAGCCCGAGGACATCGCCCGCGATTACCTCGTCAGCGTGGGGCTGATCGGCAGTTAGCTCCTTCCCGTCAGGGCAGCTGGTGATTCTGGTGGGGGGGCTTCGGCCCCCCCTGTTTCAAGGGGGAAAGACTCCCGCAAGGGGAGGTGGCAGTGATGGCAGCAAAGAGTTACGGAGCTGTCCGCCTTGACGTCGATCTCGGCGACGGCTCGACCGGCAGGAAAACTCTCGACGGAGCCTCGCTCCGTCCCCAGATCGGCGGCGTGGGCACGGCCTGTTCCATCCTTTACGACGAACAGGCCCCGGGCCTCGATCCCCTCGCCCCGGAGGCGCTTCTGATCATCGCCACGGGGCCTCTCACGGACCCGGCCGTTCCCGGCGGCGGCAGCCTGGAGATCTGCGGCAAATCGCCCCAGACCGGGGCCTGGTCGGAGTCGCGCCTCGGCACGGACGCCGGCATCGCCCTGAGAAAGGCCGGCGTGGACATCGCCGTCATCAGGGGGAGAGCCGCCAGGCCGTCGGCTCTCGTCATCGACGACGACCGCATCGAAATCATCGACGCGGCGATGCTGAAGGGGATGACCACTTCCCGGCGCGAGGCGGTCCTCGCCTCGAAGCTGGGCGAGGGTTTCGAGATCCTCTCCATCGGCGAGGCCGGCGAGAGGCTCGTTCCCTTCGCCGCCGTCATGTGCGGCCATCGGGCCGCCGGGCGGTGCGGCATGGGGGCCGTCATGGGAAGCAAGAACCTTCTGGCTCTGGCCATCCGGGGAAGGGGAAGCCTCGCCAAGGCCAGCCCGGGACGGTGGGCGTCGGCGATCCGCAAGGCCCAGGCCAAGGTGAGAGCCCACCCGACGTCGCCCGAGTTCACCCGCCACGGCACCATGGGCGGCATGCCCTACAGCGACGCCTCGGGCGACTTCCCCAGCAGGAACTGGCTGTCCAACAGCTCAGGAAAGGGCCAGTCCATCTTCGACAGCTACTACGGCCGCAACTTCAGGAAGGCCGTCGGCTGCTACCGCGGCTGCCCCGTACGGTGCGGCCGCAAGGTCCTCGTCCCCGACGGGCCCTTCGAGACCCCCCTCCACGACGGGGGCGAATACGAGTCGGTCAGCGCCTTCACGGCCTTCGTCGACGGCACCGACGTCGACGCCGCCATCCGGGCCTCCTACCTCTGCAACGAGTACGGCCTGGACACGATCTCCTGCGGCGCCGTCATCGCCTTCGCCATGGAGTGCCGCGAAAAGGGGCTCCTCGATGAGTCCCTCATCGAGGGATTGGACCTCTTTTGGGGCAACGGCTCCGTCCTGCCCCGCCTCGTCGAGGCCATCGCCCGCCGGGAAGGGCTGGGAGAGCTCCTCAGCCTCGGCGTCCGCGCCGCGGCGCAAAGGCTCGGTCCCGACGCTTTGGAGGCCGCCGTCCACGTCAAGGGCCTGGAGGGGCCCGCCCACGATCCCCGGTCGGGCAAGCTCCTGGCCTTGACCTACGGCACCAACAACAGGGGCATGTGCCACATCCACCCCATCGAGGCCAAGGCCTTCGACTGCGACAAGCAGAGTTTCGGCCTCACCGCCTACGGACTCCCCGATCCCGAGACGGTCCATCCCTGGGACGAGGAGGGCAAAGGAGCGATTGCGGCCAGGCTTCAGGATTACGGCACCCTCTTTGAGATGTTCGCCACCTGCAAGTTCTACGGCTACTGCGGCCTCGAACTCGACGACTTCGCCGAGATGATCGGGGCCGCCACGGGGTGGGATGTGACGGCTTCGGAGCTTCTTCTGGCAGGCGAGCGGGTCAACACCCTCCAGCGCCTCTTCAACCTCCGCGAGGGCCTCACCGCCGACGACGACCGCCTCCCCGACCGGGTGCGGCAGGTCCCCTCCTTCGGCCGCTACTCCGGAGAGGAGCGCTGCGCCATCGCCGACTACGAGAGGATGCTCGCCGACTACTACGAGGCCCGGGGCTGGGACGCCAAGGGCGTTCCGACGGAGGCGACGCGGCGGCGGCTGGGCCTGGACTGAGCGTCGTGCCAGAAGGCCCAACACGTTTTTCCCGATCTACAGGCAAAGATCGAGAAGGGTCGAAATATAGACGGGGCAGCTTCGGATGACCTCGTCAACGGGGCAGAACTCCCTGTCGCTATGGGCGACGCTAAGGTCGCCCGGCCCGAAGACAACGGTTTCGATGCCCCCGGCGGAGCTGAGAATGCCTCCGTCGGTCCACCCCGGGAAGGCCCCCAGCCGAGGCGATGGGCCGAAACGGGAGAGGGCCTCGGAGAGGCGCCTGACCAGAGGGGAATCGGGCGCCGTCAGCAGGGGAGGCTGTCCCACCGTGTTCATCGCCATGTCTCTCATGTTGCGGACGTCGCCGTCGTAGTCGGGGTCATCCTCTCTGAGGCGACGGATGATCTCGCGGAGTTCGTCCAAAACGGACTCCGTCGATTCTCCCGGTATCCAGCGCCTGTCGAGGCGGATCACACACTCTCCGGCAACGGTGCTCGGCTGGGTGCCTCCGAAAATCTGGCCCAGATTCAACGTCGAAGGGCCGGTGATCGGGTGAGTCCGCTCATTGATGGCAGGCAGCAGCTCGTCACAGAGAATGCGGAGAAGCTTTCCGGCCTTTTCGATGGCATTGACGCCCCGCTCGGGCGTCCCTCCGTGAGCCGCCCTCCCCCTGATGACGATCTCGATCCATTCGAGGGCACGATGGCCGTGATCGATTCTCAATCCGGTCGGTTCGCCGACGATCGCATATTTCGTCCGGGGGCCCCGAGCCACGAGATCGCGAGTCCCCGCGTTCCAAAGCTCCTCGTCGGCGACGCCGGCAAAGACGACCTGCCCTTCGAGGGGAATCCCCGCCTCTTTAACGGCCAGAACGGCATGAATCATCGAAGCAAGCGCCGCTTTCATGTCGACCGATCCCCGCCCGAAAATTTTTCCGTCCACGATCTCTCCCGAAAAGGGATCACCTTTCATGTTCTCCACGCCGACGGTGTCCATGTGACCGTTGAGCATGAGCGTCTTTTCGGGAGAGCGGTTCTTCCCCAACGTGGCGATGACGTTAAAGCGGCCGCCGGCCGTCAGACGCCGACACACCGTTAATCCCGCCTCCGCAAGAAATCGCTCCAGATAGGCGGCCATTTCCCTTTCCGGGTTCTCCAGGCCATGATGACTGGGTATGGCAATCAGCTTGCGCGTCAGATCGAGGAGGGAGGTTTCATCCAAGCAGCTCAGGGCGGCCTGGAGAGCCTCCTTGCGGTTTTTCACGGCAGACATCCTTTCTTGGAGGTTTTGGAAAAGAACGGGGCCGGGGCTCGAAAGAAGCAACGTCGTCAGCGGCGAAACCTTCTCCGCGCCAGAACCACCAGAGGGACGCCGACGACAAGGGCCGACGCGCCGACGGAGCCGGTCCCAAGGGCACAGCCGGAAGAGCTTCCCTCAACGAGAGGTCCCTCGCATTTTTCCCAGACGTCGAGAGTCAGGACGTAACGATCGTCCTCCTCGCTCACGACCACGCCGGGCTCCTCGTCCTCCCCGTCACCGGGAAGGACGATAGACAGTTCTTCGAGGTAGAGGGCCACCGTTCCCGAAGAATCGGCCTGGGCAAAACGCCTCCGCCCGTAGTCGTGACAGAGGAAGGCCTCGGGATCGGTGCTCCTCCGGGCGAAGAAGGCGAAATGACTTTCCAGTTCCTCGATGGCACGGTGCGACGAATCGTTGCCCAGATCTTCCGCCCTGAGGACAAAGCGCACATCCCGCAGCAGAACCGCCTTCCCGCAGGCCGTCGTCGGCGTGATCTCCAGGCTCAAGCGGGCAGCCCGATAGAAGAACTCCCCTTCGATGCTCCCGTAATAGTCCACCCAATCGTAACGCCCGTCCTCTTCGTCGAAGGCCTCGGGACAGATGGCGATCGCCTTCGGACCGCTGGCGACGAGGGCGTCCTTTCCCGTCAGGAGCGTGACCTTCACGTCGGCCTCGAAGGGCTCTTCCGCCTCAGCGGCAACGATCGTTCCCTCGACTTTAGAAGCGCCGCTCCATCGGAGGAAAGAGAGCGGAAAGGCCGCGGCGCCGTCAGGGCCCTCCTCCTGTCGCTCGGCCGAAGCGAAAGGAGCCACGTTCAGCGGGAGAGCAGCGGCGGCGCGGGCTCCCGTTCCATCTTCGACGGTGATCCGCGCCGTGTAGGCCTTGGCGAAGGCGTAGGCATGAGAAGCATGGGGCAACGGTTCACTCCGCACCGTCCGATCTCCGAAATCGAAGAGGTAGGTATAGGGCGGAACGCCTCCCGTGACGGTCGCGGAAAAGGTTACAGGCTCTTCCGCCGAAGGGGCTCCATCGGTTTGGAATGTCGTGACGGCAAGCGTCGACGAAGGCTCCGGCGCACCCTTGGCAAAAGCCTTGATGCAGGCGTTGGCCGAGGACGCGCCCTCGAAAGAGGCTGCGGTGAGGTCGGTGAAATGCACGCCGTCGGCGCTCCAGTAGCTCTGGCCCGGAGATGCCTTGGCGTTCTTTCTGTACCAATCGCCGAGGGGGATTTCCACGGCGGCGGGGTACGCGTAGTCGGGATTGTGGAGAGCCACGACGACGGCGAAGGGACCGGTCGAGAGGGTTACGCCCCTGTCCAGATCGACAAGATAATAACCGGGATAGGTCTTCGTTCCCCTTGCCGCCTCGTGGGAAGCGAGGTCCTCGGCAAGAGGGAAACCCCCGAAGCCCGGGATGACGTAGACCCGATAGGCCGTCTCCAGATCGGTGGTGTAGAAACTCACGGCAGCGATCTCCGCCTCGTTTTCGGCACGAAAGACGTTGGCGAGCCAGATCTCCCTGGCCCCGCCGTCCGTGACGTTGGCCGTCATGCCCAACGGGTCATGCTGGTAAATGGAGGCGTAGTCGTCCGACGTCGCCCGGAAAACCGTCCCCTCGACGAAGCTCGTATCGGCATAGGATATCCAGAAATACCCTTCATCGCCCCAGTTGCTGGAATAGCTGTTTTTGGCGAGCCAGGCCCCATCTTCAGGAGGTCTCTCCAAAAAGCGCTCCCTGGGAAAGGCATCGTCCCATCCGACGATCATCACCATATGATTGACGATCTCGGGCCCGTCCGGAGCACTGCAGTAGTAGGCGAACGTCTCCGGGTTGTAGTACCTCAGGACGTCGTCATGGTAACATACGGAAAGGGCGCCGCCATCACGGAGAATTCGCTTCAACGCGTGCCGGTCGTAGCGTGTCGGATCCGCGGCAGGCACGTCGAGCGACTCCGGGTAGGGACGGACCGACAGAAGGTGGAGCCAGTAGGCCTCGCGAAGAAGCTTCCGCCCCGACGGAAGAGCGTAATCCTCGGGAACCTGTCCCTCCACGTCGGTCCCGAAGGGAAGGTCCACCTCATCAACGGGACTCCCTCCCCTGGACAGGAGAGCGACGCTCATCAGCGTATCTCCGCCTTGGTCGGCGAAATCGGGAGAGACCTCATCCTCCTCGGGCGGAGCGAAGGTCTCGAAGACTCCCGAGCAAAAGGCGGCAAAGGCGAGGTGCCACTCGGAAAAGGCTCGATCCTCGCCGGGCAGCAAGCTCGACTCGAAAGATCCCAGGGTGGAGAAGGCCCAGCAGAGCCCCGAGGGCGTCTGAAGCTCGACGGGGTTGACTCGCCCCTCCTCACGGAGATCGAAACGGGCAGGGAGGGAAAGCCTCTCTCCGGAACGTTTTTCCTGGCCGGGAGAGGAGAAGAAGGCCTCCCACCGTCGGCTTTCAAAATCGACGGGGCCTCTCACGCCTCCGGAAAGGGCGGCGGGAGACAGGGCGCGGGGAGGCACCCCCCCACGGACCGGAACAGCTCCGAGCAGAAGGACCCCAACAAGAATCACTCCCGAGAGGCGGTTCGTCTTCTTCCCTTTCTGAGCCCTCATGGACATCCTCCCCTTCGTTCAGCCCCGTCCGGCCCCGCCTTTCGACTCCGGCAAGGGATAAAAAGCGACTTGCGACAGTGCCTGTCGATAACATCGCATCAGCGGGATAAACCCGGTGACGGTGAGCCCCGCCAGGGATAGGGCGCGGGGAGGTCCGGCGGAGGAAAGGCGGTGACGTCTTGAAACTCTCGACCATGCTTACCCTCCCTCTCTTCCGGGGGGCCCAGGTCGTCGCGGGAAGGGACTACCTGGACAACAGGGTCACCTGGATCAACCTCATGGAGATTCTCGACTCCTTCGACCAACTCCAACCCGGAGAATTTCTCATCTCCACGGGCTATGGCCTGAAGGATGACGCCACGGCGGCTCAAGCCATCCTCTCGCAGCTGGCCTCGCGCCGCATCGCCGGATTGGCCCTCCAGCCGGGTTACTACATCGACGAAATTCCCGGGACTTTCGTGGAGGCGGCGGAAGACAAGGGACTGCCTCTGATCCGTCTTCCCGCGAAACTGACTTTCGGCACGATCACCAAGGCCCTTTTCGACGCCATGGGCGCCCTGCCCTCCGAGCAAGGAGGAGAGACCACCCCTCTCCGCAGACAGAGCACGCATCATCTGACGGAGAGGCTGCGGGACACCTTCATCGACGATCTTCTCGAAGGCCGAGGCGTTGCGAGTTATTCCGATACCTGCATCCGCGCCGACTCCCTCGGCTTTCGCCTCGATCTGACCTACCAGGTCGGTGTGATTCGCTTTCTCTCCGGCCGCACCCTCTCCCCCGCCGACGGGGAAGCGCCCCTTCTGCAAGCCGTCACCGAAGACCGGGCCCTCTTTCCGGCCGCCTACTGGCGCCACAGGGAGAGGGAACACGTCCTCCTTTTCTCCACCACGGCAAGGAACGCGAAAAGCCTCTTCGTCGAGGCCCTGCGCCATCTTCTTCCGAAGGATGCCGCTTGCCTCATGGGCATCGGCTATCCTTCGGCCAAGCTGGAGGGCATTTCCAAAAGCTACGAGGAGGCCCGCATTGCCGCCGATCTGGGGCGACACCTCCACTGCCCCGCCCTCGTCACCGCCTTTCGCGACGTAGAGGCGCTGCACCTTCTCCGGGCCTGCCGAAACGGGGAGGAACTGCAGCACTTCTGCGAGAGGGTCCTCGCTCCTCTTGTCGACTACGACAGGAAGCACAGGGCCCCTCTACGGGAGACGCTGCAACTCTACCTTCAGAGCCTCAACAAGATCCGCACCTCTCAGGAACTTTTCATTCATCGCCAGACTCTGGCCTTCAGACTCCGCAAAATCGAGGAGATCACGGGGAGAAACCTTGAAAGCGCCGATGATCGGCTCATCCTGGAACTGGGGCTGGCCGCAGAATCGCTCCTCTCGTCCCAGACGCCTCCCGGAGAGGCTTGGGGCGGCCCGCCGGGAGCGACGCCGGCGAGGAATGCCGAACTTCACCGGCCCTTGGGTGCAGCCGATCGACCGTGAGGCCCCCGATGCCGCCACGGAGGACGTTGCGACAGAAAGAGGCGAAGGGACGTGGACATGTCCCTCCGCCTCTCCGTCTATGCAGGCCCCAGATTGATGGCTACGGCAACGAGGATGAAAATCACCTGAAGCACGAACATGAGCAGGAAAAGCGGCACCATGAAACGGTACCACCGCTGGATGGGAACGCCCATGATGCCGCACTCCGTGGCCACTGCCGTGGGCCATATGAGGTTCGAGAAACCGTCTCCGAACTGAAAGGCGAGGACCGCCACCTGCCGCTTGATCTCGAGGGCATCGGCGAGGGGCACCATGATGGGCATGGAGGCTGCGGCCTGACCGCTTCCCGAGGGAATGAAAAAATTCAGGAGGTTCTGGACCACCAGCATGCCCACGGCGGCGAAGTTGTGCGAAAGGCCCGAAACGACATTGGAAGCCCAGTAGATAACGGTGTGGATGATCCGGCCCTCGGTCATGACCAGAGTGAGGGAGCGGGCGAGTCCCACGACGAGCGCTCCCAGGGCGACGCGTCCCACGGCCGCCACGAAGAGTTCGGCGATGCGGTTGAACCCGTAGCCGTTGATCCGTCCGACGACGACCATCATGATGATGAAAAGGGCCGCCAGTTCGTCCAGGTACCATCCCCATTGCGTCGTTCCCGTGATGACAAGGACCACGGTGAGCACAAGACAGAAGGCGCTGATCCGATGTCTTCCCGTAAAAGGATAGCTGCGGATCTGGGCCTCGTCGACGCCTTCTCCCATGGGGAAGGCAACGCCGTCGACGAAACTGAGTTTCGGGTCTCTCTTCACCCTGGCGGCGTAGCGCATGACGTAGAAGACGGCGAGACTTTGAAAGGCGATGAAAACGGCGACTCGGAAGGGCCACCCCGAACCGAAGGGAAGCTGGGCGATCTTCTGAGCGACGCCAATGGTGAAGGGGTTGAGAGTGGCGGCGGCAAAGCCCGTCGCCACTCCGACGACGACGACGGCACCGCCGACGAGGCCATCATAGCCCAGGGCGAGGAAAATGCCCATGAAGGCCGGAATCAGGCCGTAGACCTCCTCGAAAATGCCCACCGTCGAACCGAGGATGCCGAAAAGAAACATGAAGGAGGGGATGATGAGGGTGCCGACCCCCTTGAAACGGCGCAGCATGGCGCCTACGGCACCGAAAAGCGTGCCCGATTCGATGAGGACGTTGACGAAACCATAGGCGAAGAGGATGAAGAAAATGATGTCCGAAGCGTCGATCATGCCCCTTTGAATGCTCCCCACCATGGAGAAGAAGCTCACGGGCGAGGAATCCACCTGATGGTATGATCCTGGAAGAAGCAGCGTCCGCCCCGATACGGGATCGTCGAACGTCTCGTATTCTCCGGCCGGAATGACATAGGTCAGGGCCGTCAGCATCATAAGAACGCCGACGAGAAGGACATAGACGTGGAGATTCTGCAGAAGAGGTTTGCGCGCCTCTTTTTCCAGACCTGTCCCTGGTTCCTTTCCGTGCTCCTTCATCGGTCCTCACTCTCCTTGTCTCGAAATCTGAGAAAATCGGCGCGAACCTGTTCCCGCAACGCCCGGTCCGTCAGGATCCGATAGCCGCACAGGGCGAGAGCCTCGGCTCCGGCCAGAAGAGAGGCGTGAGCCGCTGGAGAGGTCATGGCCCGGGCGAATTCCCGGGTGTGGATGACGAGCGGCTCCCGTACGGTCGCCATCTCAGGGTGCAGGGTGGGACAGCGGTAACTGACGTTGCCCACGTCGCTCGATCCAGAAGCCTCTTCGGAAGCGGAGCAGGGATAACCTCGTTCTTCGAGCAACTCCGCCATGAGACGCTCCGCTGTGGGGTTGCGAACCATGTCGTCCATGGGCTTTTCGTACGTCCACCAGGTGACGGTCGTTCCCGTGGCGAGGGCAGCCCCGCAGGCACACTTTCGGACCTGCCTGACGAGGGCCTCGACTTCGGCCCTTCGGGGAGCCCGGAAATAAAAACGCCCTTCGGCGCTTTCGGGGACGACGTTCGGAGCAGCCCCCCCTGAAGTGACGATACCGTGCATGCGGACCTCGGGACGGAGATGCTGACGGAGCATGTCCAGGGCGTGAAAAAAGAGATGGAGACCGTTGAGGGCGTTCCGTCCCTCCCAGGGAGCGGCCGCGGCATGGGCGGATCTGCCCTGGAAGCGAAAGGCCACACCTTCCATGGCGAGACACTTACAGACCACTTTCGTGCGGGCCGATTCGGCGTGAATCATCACGGCGAGGTCCACATCGTCGAAAAGCCCCGCATGGGCCATGTCAATCTTGGCCCCGACCGTTTCCTCCGCAGGTGTCCCCACGACGCGCACCCGCCCCGGCAGCGCGGGAAAAAGCGAGGCCAGCGCGGACCCGGCCAGAACCGAAAGGGCGCCGCTCCAGTTGTGACCGCAGCCATGCCCCACATCGGGAAGGGCATCGTACTCCGCAAGAAAAACCACGAGAGGCCCCTCGCTCCCTCCTGCCTCGGCACAGAAAGCCGTCTCGTACCCGCCGTAGGGAAAAACCAGGCGAAAACCCTGTTCCCGCAGAAGATCCACCCAGAGGCGACTCGCTCTATACTCTTCGCACCCCAGTTCGGGATTCGCCGCAATCCAATCGCTCGCGGCGATAAATAGCTCCTTTTTTGCGCTGATGAAATCGGCCACTCGTCGTCTCTGTTCTTCCACGGCATGACCCTCCTTTCTTTCGTTTTCAAATAAATCAAAACATATATGTTTTTATAAACTACACAAAAGGGCCTCGCAGGTCAATTCTCCACAATGTCGCAACTTGAACCAGGGAAACCCATCAGAGAGGACAATTGCATACAAAAAAAGGCCTTCCCGCCTCAAAACTCCTTGGTCGGGACGATATCCCGCCCTTCCCTTTTCGAAGTCCTCCCCTGTTCAGACGAAAACGAAGCTTTTCACGGCCCCTCCGGCACAAAGGAAAGAGGCCCCCGGCCAAAGCCGGAGGCCTCTTTCCTTTGTGCCTCTTCGGCTAAAAGTCGAAAAGGTAGAGCTCCACCTCGGCCTCGCCCTCGCCGAGGCGGATTTTCCCCTCGCGGCGGAAGCCCAGCTTGCGCAGAAGGGAGAGGGAGCGCCCGTTGGCGCCGTTGACGACGGCGGCCAGGCGTTTCAGCCCCAGGCGACGGCTGTCGACGACGACGGCCCCGACGGCCTCGACGGCGTAGCCTCTGCCGTGAAAGGCGGGCAGGAAGGCGTAGCCCACGTCGACGTCGTCCAGGGCGGGGCGTTTGACGAGGCCGCAGATGCCCAGGGGCTCGCCGGAAAGCCTCTCCTCGACGAGGTCGAGGGCGAATCCCCGCGTCCTGCGGCTCTCCATGGGCCCCTCTGCGATATAGGTCCGGGCCCCGTCAAGGGTCCTCACTCCCTTGTCGCCGATGAACTCCAAAAAGGAGGGATCGTTGAGAAGGGCGAGGATGAAGGGAGCGTCGTCGGGGACGAGGGGACGGATGCGGAGACGTTGCGTTTCGAGAACCATGTCGATCACCGGCCTTTGCGAGAGGGTCACGAGCGGATCAGGAGGGATCGCGCGAAGGGGACGTTCCCTTCGCACCGGCGGCCCGGAGCCGAGACGACGGAACCGGCCGATGATCGACCGAGCCCTGACGAGGCGGACCGGACAGGCGAGCGGATCGCTTACAATGACATTATAGAGGGTTTTTCTCCCCCGGCAGGTCGGGGATCTGTACCCGCTCCACCGGACCGGAGAGGACCGAAAGGAGGCAGGGAAAATGAAACGAACCGTCCTTGTTCCGCTGGCCCAGGGGTTCGAGGAGATCGAGGCCGTAACGGTCATCGACGTGCTCCGCCGGGCCAAAGCGGAGGTGATCACGGCCTCTCTGGGCGATCTCGCCGTCGAGGGGGCCCACGGCCTCACCCTTAAGGCCGACACGAGGCTCGAAGAATGCCGGGAAAGGGACTTCGACCTCGTCGTTCTCCCCGGAGGCATGCCCGGGGCGTCTCATCTGGCCGCCTCGCCGACGCTGGAAAAGCTGCTGCGCCGCCACGTCGGGGCCCGACATCCCCTGGGGGCGATCTGCGCCGCCCCCGCCGTCGTCCTCGGCGGCCTGGGGCTCCTGGAGGGCCGGGGGGCCGTGGCGACCTACCCCTCCTTCCGCGATCGGCTCGACGAGGCCCACAGGACCAACGAACGGCTCTGCGTCGAACCCGACCTCGTCACGGCAGCCGGGCCCGGCGTGGCCATGGACTTCGCCCTGGCCCTCGTCGCGCTCCTGGCGGGACAGGACGCGGCCGACGACCTGGCCCGGGCCCTGATCGTCGACTGAGTCGTCCTTCGCCGTTTCGTCCTCTGGCCCGAGAGGCCCCTCCAGGGGGCCTCTCGGGCGTCTTCACATACCTCGGGAGCGCGTCACCGCCCTCTTCACACCGTCAGGCCGCGCTCCCGGAAGGGGCGAAGTTGTTCTCAGAGGGGCTCCGGAAAAGCCCTCGGGGTCAGCCCTTTTCCCCCTCCGATTCCGCCAGGGCACGCACCTGCTCCAGGGGAAGGTCGAGGACGTCGGCCACCTGGGCGGCGTCGAAGCCGCGGGAGAGCATCTTCCGGGCGCTTTCAAGCATCGCCTCGCGACGGCCTTCCTGACGACCTTCCATACGGCCTTCCTGACGGCCCTCCTGACGGCCCTCCTGGCGGCCTTCCATACGACCCTCCTGACGGCCCTCCTCGCGGCCTTCCAGGCGGCCTTCCTTCCTGATCTTCCTGATCTCGCGCTGCACGTAGGTCACCATCTTCTCCGCCTCCTCTTCGCTCGCGATTTCTTCGGCCATTCCGCTCAGGTCCACTCCCTCACGCTTCGCCAGGATCGTCAGGTAGCCCGCGAAGTGGCGCGACAGGATCTCACGCTCCTCCGGCGGAAGGAGCTTGCGGTACTCCAGCAGACGACGCACCGTCATGGACAGGTCCTCTTCCTTCGACGGGTTGGCCAGGTAGAGCAGACCTCCCAGCGCGTCCCGGAAGGCCAGGAGCTCCTCCGACGTCCGCTTGCCCAGGACCATGAGGTGGTAGCTGAAGTTGGGCACGAATCCCGCGAAGGCATCCCCGTTTTCGACCTTCTCGACGAAGGTCGACGCCACCGTCCATTTCTGCATTCCGTCGTAGAAGACCACGGGGATGACGGGCGGCAGCAGGTAGCTCTTCCTCCTCGATTTCGACCCCGCCTCTTCCACGCAGCGCTCCCAGATGCGCACCATGTAGGCCAGCAGGCGGAAGGGCATGAGGTGGTCCACGCTCGATTGGTGCTCGACGAGGATGTAGATGTAGGTCTCCTTCCCTCCGCGGCGGATCCGGTAGAGGACGTCCGATTCCCGCGCGACGAGTTCCTGGGAGATGAAGGAGACGTTCTCCAGTTCGATGTCCTCCAGGCCCACTCCCTCCAGCGTCCCGAAGCGGAGAAAGCGCCTCAGAAACTGGAAAAAGAGGACTTTGTCGCTCAGAAAGTTGCGGAAGGCCCGGTCCTTGTCTCCCATCAAAGCCCCCTCCTTTCTGTACCTGTACGCGACCTCGACCCCGGCGACCGCCCTTCCCCTATGATACCCCGTAGAGACTGAAGAGGACGTTTTTGCGGGCCCTAAATCTCCGGGGTCCTATGCGCAAAGGCACCGGAGCCCCTGGAGAGCGGCGACGCCCTCAGGAGCGCGTCACGGTGAGAAGCAGGTCCCGGCCTGCCCGGACAGATCCGTCGACGGCCTCGAAGGAGCGGGCCCCGGCCGTGACGACGACGGGCGAGAGACGCGAGACGGCCCGGGCCAGGGCCTCCCTTTCGAAGCGGACGACGGGGTCTCCCGCCTTCAGAAAGTCGCCCCGTGAGGCCAGACAGGTGAAACCCTCTCCCCGGAGCGACACGGTCTCGATGCCGATGTGGACGAGGATCTCCACCCCTTCGGGGCTTTTGATGCCGAAGGCGTGTCCCGTCGGGAAGAGGACGACGAGCTCGCCGTCGCAGGGGGCGACGACGAGACCGTCGCCGTCGGGATCGATGGCGACGCCGTCGCCGACGAGGCGGGCGGAGAAGACGGGATCGGGCACGTCGTCGAGGGAGACGATCTGCCCCGACAGAGGCGCCATGATCCTGAGGCGCCTGGCGCCAATGCCGAACACGGCTACCTCGCCAGGGACGACGCCATGCGTCGCCAGGCGTGACGCCGCCCTCGGATGGCCACGGAGTAGGCCAGGATGTTTTCGGGCACGGCGATACCGGGGTAGCCCGAATCGCCGATGTGGTGAAGATCGGCGCCGCAGCTTTTGGCCCAGAGGGCGATCTGGCGGATTGTCGCCTCGTCGGAGCCCTCCTGGGAGGTGCCGATCGTCGTCATGGCCAGGGCTCCCCTTCCGTGGACGGCGTCGACGCGCGACCGGACGGCATCGACGGAAAGGCCCGGAACGGTCCCCGGAGCGGGGAGGAGGACGATGTCCGCTCCGGAGCCGACCCAGGCCTCGATCGTCCCCTCGTCGACGAGGGGAGAGGCCGCGTCGCGCGACGATCCGGCCCCGTGCATCTTGCCCGCCGCCAGGATCAGGTCGGGCCCGACGGCCTTCCGGAGGGTTCCGAGGGCTCCGGTGATGGCCGCCGTCGTGACGCCCGTGGCGGGGTTGCCCGTGAGGACGATCATGGAGGCGCCCTGCTCTTTGGCCTCGAGGGCCGATTCCGCCGTGGCCCGCCGTCCCGGGGGCACGGGGGCCCTCATGGAGAGGACGACCTCGTCGTCGTCGACGGGTTCGAGATTGACGGCGACGGGACGGCCGACGAGGACCTTGAGCTCCCGAATCGCACCTATCCGGACGGGCCCGCCCAGGACCGACCCGTCGGGGTAGGTACGGAGGAAGAAGTCGTCGTCGCCCGACGGGAGCCCCTCGATGCGGGGGCGCTCGACGTCGAACATGTTGAGGAGGATCAGGTCGGCGCCGAAGGCCCGGGCCAGTTCGGCGTTGGTGACGTCGCCCAGAAGGGGCGGCGCCGGGGCGATGATTTCGGCGACGAGGGTCCGTCCCTCGGCGGCGCGGAAGCTTTCGAGAAGCTCCCGTCCCGTCATGGCCGCCAGGTGGGACGTCTGCGCGTCGAGCATGCGTCGTGCCATGGCCATCTCCTCTTTCTCGTTATCGTCAAGATCCTCTTCAGAGCGTTCTCGCCGCCGCCTCGTCGACGATGACGGTGACGTTGGGGTGGAGCTGGAGGACCGAGGCGGGCAGGTCGGGCGTGACGGCGCCCAGGACGGCTCCCCTGATGGCCTCGGCCTTCTCGGCCCCCGCGGCGAGGAGGAGGATCCGCCGGGCGCTCATGATGGTCCGGATGCCCATGCTGATGGCGCTCCGGGGGACGTCGCCGGCGTGGGCGAAGAAGCGGGCGTTGGCCTCGAGGGTGCTCTCGGCGAGCGTCACGACATGGGTCCCCGTTTCGAACTTCACGTCGGGCTCGTTGAAGCCGATGTGACCGTCGCGCCCCAGGCCCAGGATCTGCAGGTCGATGCCTCCGGCCCTCTCGATGGCCGCCTCGTAGCGGCGGCACTCGGCAGCCAGGTCCGGCACCGTCCCGTCGGGGATGTGGCGCCTGCCGGGAGAGACGTTGACGAAGCGGAAGAAGTGCTCCCTCATGTAGCTCTGGTAGCTGTTGGGATGGTCGGGCGCCAGCCCCACGTATTCGTCGAGATTGAAGGTGGTGACGCCCGAGAAATCGACGTCTCCGGCCCGGAAGAGAAAGGCCAGTTCGCGGTAGAGCCCCTTGGGCGTGTCACCCGTGGCGAGGCCCAGGACGCACTTGGGGTTCAGGATGACCCGGCTGGCCACGATGTAGGAGGCCTTGCGGCTCATCTGATCATAGTCTCGGGCAGTCACGACGCGCATGGCTGTCGAAGACCTCCTTTCCTCCAACGAAGGTTTTTTTCACCTGCCAGGCCTCGTCGAGAAAGACGAGATCGGCCCGACAGCCCGGCTCGATCCGCCCCCGATCCCTCTCTCCGAGGAGGGCGGCGGCGTTGGTCGAGACGAGACGGACCGCCTCCCAGAGGGGAAGGCCCGTCTCGGCGGCCACATTGCGCAGGGCTCTATCGAGGGTGAGGACGCTCCCGGCCAGAGTCCCGTCACGAAGGGTCGCCGCGGAGCCGTCGACGTGGACCCTCTGGCCGCCCAGGTCCCACTCCCCCTCGCCGAGGCAGGCGCCTCGCATGGCG
This sequence comes from Aminithiophilus ramosus, assembly GCF_018069705.1. Taxonomy (GTDB): domain Bacteria; phylum Synergistota; class Synergistia; order Synergistales; family Aminithiophilaceae; genus Aminithiophilus; species Aminithiophilus ramosus. Next base: position 3,080,403 of record NZ_CP072943.1, read on the forward strand.
TCGGAGACGAGGACGAGCCGATCGAGGCCCTTGAGCTTGAGGACGAGGCGGAAAAGGGCCCTGTGGCTGTGGACGCCGTCGGCGATGAGCTCGCAGAAGACGTCGCCGTCGAGGGCCGCCCCGACCAGGCCCGGGGCGCGGTGATGGAAGGGTTCCATGCCGTTGAAAAGATGGGTCACGCTCCGGGCCCCCTGGCGGAAGGCCTCCATGGCCTGCTCGTAGGTGGCCACCGAATGGCCCAGGGAGGCGACGATCCCTTCGTCGCGGAGGGCCGCCAGGAACCGCCCTCCCTCGTCCTCTTCGGGAGCGAAGGTCACGAGACGGAGCACGTCGCCGTGGGCGGCGACGAAATCGGGGTCGGGACGGCGCAGGAAGGTGCCGTCCTGCGCCCCCAGGCGACGGCGGCTGATGTAGGGCCCCTCGAGATGGGCGCCGAGCACGCGCGCGCCCCGTCCCCTGCGGGAGAGGACCGATCGCACGCCGTCGAGGGCCGCCACGATGTGGCCTTCGTCCATGGTCATCGTCGTGGGACAGAAGGCCGTCACGCCGTGGGCCGCCAGCCCCTCGGCGATGGCCTCCAGCGAGGAGGAGTTGCCGTCCATGGTGTCGACGCCGCAGGCGCCGTGGACGTGGACGTCGATGAAGCCCGGCACGATCCAGTGGCCGCCTCCGTCGACGACCTCCGCGTCCCGGGGAAAGGCCGTCTCGTCGCCCAGGGCGACGAGACGCTCGCTCGCCTCGTCGACGAGGAGGGCCTTTCCCTCGATCCAGGTCCTGCCGGCGACGATCCTGCCGCCCCTGATGATCTTCACGGAGCACCTCCCCTTCAGCAATGCCTTCGTCCTGCGCCCCGTCCGGCCCCGCGAAATCGCGGGGCCGGACGGGGCGTCGGCCTTCGCCGTCGGCGGGGCCTATTTTTTCAGGTGGCGCCTCATGGCGTCGGCCAGGATCTCCGCCTTCGTGCCGATGACGACCTGCATCGTCGTGGCGTTGGGCCTGATGATTCCCGTGGCCCCCAGGGCCTTGACGCGCGCTTCGTCGACGGCCGAGCCGTCCCGGAGGACCAGGCGGAGACGGGTGATGCAGGCGTCGATCTGGACGAGATTGTCCCGGCCGCCCAGCGTCTCGACGTACGATCCGGCCAAGCGGGCCATATCGGCCGTCGAGAGGGCCTGGGCCGTGGCGCCCGTCGCCTCGGCCTCGCGACCCGGCGTGGGGAGATCCATGGCCCGGATGATGAAGACGAAAAGGAAGTAGTAGACGGCGGCGAAGGCAAGGCCGATGGGGACGATCATCCACCCCTTCGTCGAGAGGCCGTAGTTGAGGACGTAGTCGATGGCGCCCGCCGAAAAGCCGAATCCGTGGTGGACACCCAGGAGAGAGCAGAGGGCCAGGGCGGCGCCGGAGAGAAGGGAGTGGGCCACGTAGAGGACGGGGGCGAGGAACATGAAGGCGAACTCGATGGGCTCGGTGATGCCCGTCAGGAAGGAGGTGAGGGCCACGCTGAGAAGGATGCCGGCCACGGCCTTGCGGTTCTCGCGGCGCGAGGTGCTGTACATGGCCAGGGCCGCGGCGGGCAGGGCGAACATCATGATGGGGAAGAATCCCGTCATGAAGGTCCCCGCCGTGGGGTCGCCGGCGAAGAAGCGGTGCAGGTCGCCCGTGACGATCTTGCCCGTCGCGTCGCCGTACTCGCCGAAGACGAACCAGACGAGGCTGTTGAGGACATGGTGCAGGCCCAGGGGAATGAGAAGGCGGTTCAGCGTCCCGAAGACAAAGGCGCCCAGCAGCCCCGCGCCGATGATCCACTCCCCCACGCCATGAATGACGCTCTGGATGGGAGGCCAGACGTAACCCAGGACGAGGGCCATGACGATGCTGGCCGCCGAGGCGGCAATGGGGACGAAGCGCTTGCCGCCGAAGAAGCCGAGAAAGTCGGGGAGCCTGATGTCGTGATAGCGGTTGTAGAGCAGACCGGCCACGACGCCGGAGAGGATGCCGGCCAGGACGCCCATGTTGACCGTCTCGTTGATGGTGACGATGGCCTTCGTCAGGGTCAGGTAGCCCACGGCCCCGGCCAGGGCGGCCGCTCCGCCTCCGTCGAAGGCCAGTCCCACGGCGACGCCGATGGCGAAAAGAAGGGCCAGATTGTCGAAAATAGCCGCCCCCGCCTGCATGACGAAGGGAATGTCCAGGACGTCTCCCGCCCCGAGCCGGAGAAGCAACGCCGCCGCCGGAAGAACGGCCACCGGAAGCATCAACGCCTTGCCCAGTTTCTGCAACCCTCCAAGCATATCGAACACCCTCCTGATAGCGAGATGGGGAAGAGCGCCTTCCCCGTGGAACTAGATTCCGAAAGAGATTTCGTACCTGAAGCGTTTGCCCCGGTAGACGCACTTGGAGTACTCCACGGGCGTCTCGGGCTCGGCGTAGGCCACGCGCCGGAAGAGGAGGACGGGCGTGGCCGGTTCGAGATCGAGCTGGGCGGCCTCGAAGTCGGAGCAGAGGACGGGCTCGATGGTCTGACGGGCGTGGGAGAGCCTCATGGCGAAGTGTTCCCTCATCAGCACGTAGAGGGAACGCCCCTCCAGAAGCTCGCGGGAGAGGGAGGGAAAACGGCAGCGGGGCACCCAGGCGTTTTCGAGGGAGAAGGGCTCGCCCTCGACGTAGCGCAGGCGGAGGATGTTGAAGACCGTCCTCTCCTGGGGGGAAAGGAGAAGGGCCTCACCGATCGTCCTGGAGGCCTCCTCCTCGGCGAAGGAGAGAATCGCCGTCCGGGCCTCGAGGCCGGCGGCCCTGATGTTGTCGGAAAAGCCCGTCAGGCACGACGAGGTGCAGGTGGGCTTGGGAGAGGCCACGAAGGTCCCCCGCCCCTTCTCCCGGTAGAGGACGCCCTCGTCGACGAGGGCCGAGACGGCCTTGCTGGCCGTCATGCGGCTGATGGAGAAACGCTCGCAGATGTCGCGCTCGGAGGGGACGGGATCGCCCGGCGCCAGGGCGCCGTCGTCGATCAAGGCCTGAAGGACCTCCTTGAGCTGGTAGTAGAGCGGAACGGGGCTTTCCCTGTCCAGTCTGGGCATGATTGTTCCTCCCGAATGTTGTCTAGTCATCATGTGGACTATACCACAACTGAAGCAGAAGGGAAACGGCCTCTATCCCCCCGCTCCAGCTTTTGTCGAGGCGACGGCCCTTGACGGCGACGGCGACGGGGGGAATAATAGACTTACAGTCTAGACTAGTAGTCTACAAGGAGGGAACGATCATGGGAGACAGGAAGGAAAGCGAGAAACGGGCCGACATTCTGGCCGCGGCGCGGGCCCTGTTTTTCGAGCGGGGCTACGAGGGAACCTCCGTCGACGCCATCATTGAAGAGGCGGGAGCGTCGAAGGGGACTTTCTACTACCATTTCGACTCGAAGGAATCGCTGCTCAACGAACTGACGAAGGAGCTGACCGAGCCCGTCTACGCCCTCATCGCCGCCATCGCCGAGGGAGAGGGGGACGGTCTGTCCAAGCTGAACCGCATCTTCGAGGCCTCGGGACAGTGGAAGGCCCGCAACCGCCAGGCGATGCAGATGATGGTGCGAGCCTTCTGGAGAGAGGAGAGCGTCCTGCTGCGGCACAAGCTGATGAGCTGGACGGCCGAGCGGGGGGCGGCCCTCGTGGGACCCGTGCTGAAGCAGGGAAAGGAGGAGGGGCTTTTCCACATCGGTGACCCCGCCGGGACGGCGGAGCTGATTTTCCAGATGGGGAACGGCCTGAGCGACGCCATGGCCCCCCTCATCCTCTCCGTCGACGAACACCCGGAAAACGTCGACCGCCTGTTGGAGAAAGTGGCCCTCTACAACAGGGCCATCGAGCGGATTCTGGGTCTTTCCGAGGGGGCGATCCGCTTCGTCGACGCCCGGGCTCTCCGCGAGATCCTCCTCGCCTGACGGTCCGGCGGGGTCCCGCAGCCGCGGGACCCCGCTCAGGGCTGTCCCGCCCCCCAGGGCGTCACCTCGACGTGGACGCTGTGAAAGCGCCCCGCCTCGTCGACGGCGCCGACTCTGTGCCGTCCGGCCGAAAGGGTCCAGAAAAGGGTCTGTCCCGGCCGGGCCTCTCCCAGATGGAGGCCGTCGACGAACCAGCCGACCCGCCCCCTCGCCCCTTCGCAGGCCAGGGGCACCCGAGGGGGATCGCCCCAGGGGGGCAGGAGGTAGGTGGCGCCCTCGAGGGGAGAGGCGATCCGGAAAAGGGCCTCTTTGAGGGGCCTCTCTCCGGGCGGAGCCAATTCGTGAGGCCACAGGGTGACGCCCTGCCCCCCCTGCCACCGGTGGAGGGAGCAGGGCCCGGAGGGGGAGAGGCCGGGAAGATACCAGGCCTCGACGAGATGGGGACAGGCCGACGTGGGCGGCAGACCCGAGAGGGAACAGACGGCGCGGCGGCCCACGGAGGCGGGACGCTCGGGCAGGGAGCCCCCCAGGACGGCCATGATCTCGACGGCGGGAGGGACGGCCGCGGCGAGTCCGATCAGTTCCGCATGGGACGTCCCCAGGGGGTCGCCCATCCAGACGACGACGGTCCACGCCTCGTTCCAGGCCACGGCCCAGGCGTCGCGGAGGCCGTAGGAGGTGCCCGTCTTGAGGGCCATCTCCGCCCGTCCCCGGAGGAGGCTGCGCTGGGCCGGAGAGAGGCGGCGGCCGTCGCCGAGGATCTGGCCGACGAGGAAGGCGCTTCCCTCCGAGAAGGGCGAGGACGCCTCCCTGAGGCCCTCTCCCTCGACGAAGCGCAAGGGGCCGTCGCGCCCCGAGGCGAGCGTCCTGTAGGCCCGGGCCATTTCGAGCGGCGTCACCTCGCAGCCTCCCAGGACGAGGGAGTCGCCGTAGCGGGCGCCGTCGCCGGTGAGTCGGGAGAAGCCGAGCCCCCGGAGGCGGTGGAGGAAGCGCTCGACGCCGAGGGCCCTCAGGGCCCGGACGGCGGGGACGTTGAGGGAATCGGCCAGGGCGTCGGCCATGGAGACGGGGCCTCGGTAGCGCAGATCGAAGTTGCGCGGCGCCCGGCCCGAAAGGGCCAGGGGCGTGTCGGCCATGAGGGACGACGGCGAGAGGAGCCCCTCGTCGAGGGCCATAGCGTAGAGGAAGGGCTTCAGAGCCGATCCCGGCGATCGGGGGGCCGAGGCGCAGTCGACCCAGCCCCAGGGCAGGGAGGAGCCGAATCGGCCGTTTCCGACGTAGGCCCGGACCGATCCATCGCGGTTGTCGACGACGACGGCCGCCGCCGTCACCTCCTGGGGCAGGGGGCGCAGCCCCGCCGCGAGGCTGTCGAGGACGAGGCGCTGAAGGGAGGCGTCCAGGGTCGAACGGCCGCCGCCGCGGCTCAGGACCTGGGAGGCGAAGAGGAACTCCTCCCGGGGGAGGGTCATGGCCCGGGGGATCGCCTCGGCCATGGCCAGACGGGCCTCCGATTCCGTCACCCGCCCCCGCCGCGCCAGCTCGGCCAGGATGAGATCTCTCCTGGCCCTGAGCCGCTCGGGATAGAGGTCGGGCCTGTAGCGCGTGGGCCCCTTGAGAAGGGCCGTCAGCGTGGCCGCCTCGGCCAGGGAGAGGTCCCGAGGCCGCTTGTTCCACCAGGCCAGGGCTCCCGCCGCCGCTCCCTTCAGGTTGCCGCCGAAGGGAGCCCTGTTGAGGTAGGCCTCGAGGATCGCCTCTTTCGGGAGGCGGCGCTCCAGGGCCAGGGCCTGGAGGAACTCGACGGCCTTGGCCCCCAGGGTTCTCGGCCGGGGATGAAGGAGGCGGACGAGCTGGCTCGTCAGCGTCGACCCTCCGGAGACGATCCTCCCCTGTCTCAGGTTCTGGGCGACGGCCCGGATAAGGCCGATTCCGTCGACGCCTCCGTGGCCGAAAAAGCGACGGTCCTCCACCTCGACGACGACGAGAGGAAGCCAGCGTCCCATCTCCTCCAGGGGAAGGGGGAGACAGACCTCCTCGTTCTCCGTCAGTCCCGCCCAGAGAAGCCGTCCCTCCCGGTCGGTCACCGTCGGCGACGCCTCGAGAGGGGGCGCCTCCTCGACGGGAAGGAGGGACGGCGTCTGCCAGAGAAGGGCCGCCAGGAGGGCGCCCAGAAGGATCGCCCCGGGACCTCGGGCCATCTAGCGGACCGTCAGCCGTCCCCCGCCGCCGAGGCTGCGGACTCCCGGGGCGTACATGGCCTCGGCCACGACGGGAGGGAGGGCGAAATCGCCTCGGGCAACGACGCGGCAGCGGTACCCGAGAGTGACGCTTCCGTCCAGGGCGTCGGGAAAGAGGAGGACCCTGTCGAAGCGGACGTCGCGACGGGCTCCGACCGTCTCCTCCGCAGGCCCCAGGGCGGGATTCCAGACGTCGAAACAGCCGGGGAGAAGATCGACGACGACGACGTCGCGAACCGCCCCCGTGGGGACGATGTCGATGCGGACATGAATCTCCTGGCCCAGGGTCAGGGGCCGGCTCGTGTCGATGGCCACGCCCTCCCTGTCGGTGAAGGTGCGGCGCACCCGGATGCCCCGGTCCTCGGCCGCGACGGCGTCGAGGGGGACGCCCGATGCCGTCCAGGAGGCGTAGAGGGGACCGGGACCGGCGTTTTCCACCTTCCAGGCGACGAAGCGGTCGGCCGAAAGGAGAAGGTCGTCGCCCGTGGCCAGGGAGACCGGCCTCGTGCCGTCGTCGACGACGGCCGAGAAGGGGCGGAGGTCGGCCCGGGCGAGGTAGGGGCCCAGGGCCATAAGGGCCGTGGCCGCCTCCTGGGAGGAGAGAGGCCCGGAGGCGACGGAGCGGAGGAGCTCGGCGGCCAGAGAGGCCTCGGCGGCTCCGCCTCGATCGAGGACGCCCAGGGCAAGGAGACGGAGGGCCCGGTCCCTGAGGGGCGAGGCGTAGCGATCGCGTCCCTGGAGGCCGGTGCCGCCGGCGAGGGCCAATCCCTCCTCTTTTTTGCCGCCAAGGCCGTAGGCGCCGGCCAGGAGGGCCCGCCCGGCGTCGTCCATTTCGCCGGCCCTCTCGGCGAGCCAGGCCATCCAGCCCAGAGGGGGCTCCCCCGAGAGGGCCATGACGTAGGCGGCGTAGGCCTTGCGCGACAGGGCTTCCCCGTCGTCGGAGATGTCGGAGAGGACCGACGCCAGGAAGGACCGGACGCGGCGGGCCATGGCTTCGGGGACCTGTCCCGCCTCGAGAGAGGCCAGGAAATGGGCGGCATAGAGGCTTCCCCAGCCGTCTAAGGAGCCGTTGGGCCAGGAGGCGAAGCCTCCGTTGTAGAGCTGGTAGGTCTGGAGCCTGGCGACGGTCTCCCCGATGGATCGGGCCCCGGCGGCTCTGTCGGGAAGGACGACGAGAGGCCATGCCGAGGAGACAAGCTGTTCCAGGCAGCCGTAGGGGTAGTCCCTCAGGAGGGCGACGAGGGGGAGCAGATCGGCCTCGGGCGATCCCGAGAGGTAAAGGGAGGTCCGAAGCGTCCCCGGAAGCCAGCGCCCCTCCTCCTTCATGACGAAGGAGCCTCCTTCGATGACGGCGCTCCCCGAAAGGGTGAGGGGAGGCATGGGCGGACGGACGACGGTCTCCCTTTCGACGACGAAATCGAGGTCCGGTCCCCTGACGGCGACGGAAAGGGCCCCGTATCCCGATTCGGCGGAGGCCTCCAGGGGAAGGTCGAGGAGGCGGCTCTCGCCGGGGGCCACCGTCAGGGAGAAGGCCGATTGGCCGTCGAGCCTCAGCGAACCCCGGGCCTCGACGGCCACCTCCAGGGTCAGATCGCCCGAGGCCGTCGAGAGAATCTGGAGGGGGACGACGGGGCGGTCGCCGGGGGCGAGAACCTGGGGAAGGCTCGGATCGACGGTCAGGGGCCGGGAGACGGTCACGTCGTCCTGGGCCGAGCCGACGGAGGCGCCGGAGAAGACGGCCATGAGGCGGGCCCCGCCGGAGAACTGGGGCAGGTCGAAGGAGGTTCGGGCCTCGCCCTCCTCGACGGCCAGGGAGCGGACCTCGGAGAGAAGGCGGAACCCTCGGGCCTGAAAGGGCGAGAGGAGGGGCCCCTGGGCGGCTCCCGCTCCGCCGGCGGGATGAAGCAGGGGCGTCTGGCGCGACTCGACGGGGATCAGCTCGTCGTAGAGGTCGCGGGCTCTCGAGCCCAGCCTGCGCCGGGCCGTGAAGAGCGCCTGCGGGTCGGGCGTCTCGTGGCCCGTGAGCCCCAGAACGGCCCGATCGACCAGAGCCAGCCAGATCTCTCCCGACAGAGGCCGGCCCCTGTCGTCGGTGACGCGGACGACGGCGGGGAGGGTCCCGCCGGGCTCGGCCCTGTCGGGGAGCTCGAGGGTCACCGAGGCGCGGCTCGACCCCGTCTCCACCGGCAGGGGGAGAGCTCCCAGGGCGCTGACGGGGCCGTCGCCCCCGGCGGGACGGATCATCTGGAAGGTGCACCAGCCGTTGGGCCAGATGCGCCCGTCGACGGAGAAGGCGACGTTGCCCGAGGCGCCGGCGCGGAGGACGCGGGCTTCGACGAGGCCTTCGGCCTCGACGGTGAAGAGGGCCCGCCCCGGGAAGGGGGCCCGATAGGCCAGGGAGGCCCGATCGCCGGCCCCGTAACGGTCCCTGTCCAGCTCCAGTTCGACCCGGTCGGGGAGAGAGGCGCCCCTGGCGGCGCTCCCCCAGGGGCGCCAGACGTCGAAGCGCGTCGAGGCCGACGACCCCTCGCCGTCGGAGAGGACGAGAAGGAAGCGCCCCTCGCCGCCGGGCCGGAGGGAGAGAGGCGCCCGTCCCTTCCCGAGGGCCACAGTCCCCTGCGAGAGGGGCACCTTCTCCTCCTGCCAGCCCATCCGTGTCCGACCCTCTTCGCGGACCATGACGTAGCGGTCGGCCAGGGAGAAAAGCTCCCAGGTCAGGGAGACCTCGGCGGGAAGGTCGTCGGCCGTGACGGCGGCCACCTCGAAGGGAAGGGGCCTGTCGGGAAGGAGATCTCCCTCGGGGCTGCGGATGCCGATCTGGAGAGGCGTCACGGCGCAGGGAAGGGAGAGGGGACGAAAGACCCAGCGGCCGCCCGGTTCCATGACCTGGAGGGAGAGGGCAAGCTCCACCAGGGACGGGGCCGTCCACTCGCCGGGCACAGTCCAGTCGCAGGAGGCCCGGCCCGACGCGTCGAGGACGCCCGAGGCGATGAAGAGCTCCGAGCCCTGGAAATCCTTCTCGCCGTCGCCGAAGACGAACTGGGGGAAGCGGGCGGAGCGGTAGGTCCGGGGCAGGGTACGGGCCTGAAGCTCCCATTCGAGGTCCGGCGCCGGGGCACCGAAGAGGTAGGCGGCGCCGAAGGAGAGGTTCAGCGCCTCGCCCCCCCGCGTCTGGGATCGAGAGGAGGCCAGGTCCGCCTCGATGCGGGGCGGAGTGAAATCCTCGACCTGGAAGACGGCGCCGCCCAGAGGCGTCTCCTCCGCTCCGGGCACGAAAAGGTCGAAGCGGTAGCGCCCCGTGGGCGACTCGACGGGGAGCTCGAAGGCGGCCGTCGCCGTCCCCTGGGCGGAGAGGGACTCGACACCCCGGAAGGCCTCCATCCCCAGGGCGTTGGTCACCTTCCAGAGGACCGGGAAGGTGCCGGGCAGGGCCATCCGGGGACCGCGGACGCAAGAGGTGATCGTCACGCCTTCGCCGGGACGGAAGATGCCGCGGGGAAGCAGGCAGGCGGCCTCGTAGGTCGTCACCCAGGGGGAACCCGATCGGTCGGCGCCGTCGGCGAAGCGGTCTCCCGCCAAGGTCAGGAAGGAGAGGTCTCCCTCGTGAGCGACGGTGACGACGGCCGGACGCAGCTGAGGGTCCCAGGGGACATCCCTCTCGGCGACCCAGAGGCCGTCGCCGTCGGTCACGCCCTGAGCCAGGAGCTGGTTGCTCGACGAGTAGACCGAGACGGCGGCTCCCTTGACGGCCTCGGCCGAGGAGAGACCGTTGACCCAGACCAGCAGCCCCCTCTCCCAGACGCGGGCCGAAAGTCCCAGATCGGTCAGGGTCACCACCTGACGCGCCACGTCCCAGCCGTCGGCTCCGTCGCGGGCCTCGACGAGAAAGACGCCGCGATCTTCGCCGAGAAGGGCACCGAGATCGAGGGCGCTGCGGACCGTCCCGTTGAGGCGGCTGTCGACGCGGAAGGCCGTCGTCCCCAGAGAGCGGCTAAGGGCCTTGGGCGGCTCCGTCCCCTCCCCGAGCGCTCCCGTGACGAGGGGGACGTTGTTCGGGTAGAGCTTCCAAGCCGAGACGTCGACGGCATCGACGTTGACCGTCTCCAGGGGGATGCGCGGCGCCTCGGCCGTCGAGAGGAAGGTCCCCGCCACGGGAAAGCGCAGAGAACGGTCCCGATCGGGAAGGACGAGGGAGAGAATCTCGTCGGCGCCCAGCCCCTCGCCCCCGCCCAGCCCCTTTTTCAGGGTGACGGTGACCCTCTCGCGGGGGGCGAAGGCGCCGACGAGGGCAAAGCCGCCGTAGAGAGGCTCGACGCGGAAGGCTCTCTCCGGCGACAGGGCCAGGTAGCCCCGGACGTCGGCGGGGTCGACGGGACGGGAGGTGTAGAGGACGAGCCGTCCTTCGTCATCGCCGCTCTCGGCGTAGCTTCCGGTGACGGAAAGGCGCGGCGAGGCGTCGAGAGTGATCGTCTCCGTCGTCTCGAGCCCCAGAGGTCCCGCATCGGAGGCGAGTCCCCTCTCGACGGTCAGCCGGAGGGACGGGCCCGAGAGGGACTCGGTCCTGACGACGACCCTCTCAGACGGCACCTGCCCCTGCGGGGTCAGCTCGACCCTCCGCCCGTCGCTCTCGGCCGTGACGAAGCCGGCCAATCGCTGAGGCGGAACAGGAAGGGAGAAGGAGAATTCCAGCGTCATCTCCCCGTAAGGCGTCCGCTCCGTGGGACGGACGGAGAGAAGCTTCAGCGGAGCCGTGCGGAACTCGAAGGACTGAGGCCCGGCCAGAAGACGCCCCGATCGGTCGCGGAGCGCCTTGAGGGTCACGCGGTACTCCGTCGCCGGAGCCAGGGCGGCGCGCGGCGTGAAGACGAGCCGGTCGGGTCCGTCCCAGACGGCGTCGCCCTCGAGGGGCGGCCTGATCTCCAGGGGCAGCGATTGGGACGGCACGATCTTCCCGACCAGCCCCGCTTCGGCCACGGGGGCCGAGAAGGTCAGGCCGATCTCCGGCCGGCCCGACGTCTCCCCCTGAGGAGAAAAGGAAAGAACGGAAAAATCATCGGCCCTGGCCCCTGCCGCCCAGGCCCAGAAAAGGAAGAACGAGCCCCACAGCACCATTCCTTTTCTCATCGCGATCCCCACCTTCCCCGTTCTCGGATCGACGACCCCGCAAGGCGCCACGGGGCGGACGACGGACGACGACGGCCCTTCCGGGCCTCGGCACAGCACCCTCATCTTACCTCACGGCGCCGAGAAAGGAAGGTCTCTCCGCTCCTCGGTCGGCCGCGATCGTCCCGTCGGACCGCCTTCCTCCTCGGTCACTCCCATCGGGATTCCCTGAAGGTGTCGCACCCGCCCCTGGACCAGGAAAGACGGGCCTCCTCCAGGGGAACGACGAGCTCCCGCGATCCTCCCGGGCCGGAAAGGGCCAGAAGAAGGCTATCGCCCTCGATACGCAGGGCTTCGAGCGCCTGCAGCCTCTCTCCCGACAGGGGCATAAATCCCGAAAAATCGCCGTCACCGTCGAAAAAGCAGACGCCCTCCGGCTCACCCTCCACGGCGTCGGAGGGGGTGATCGTCGCCCAGGCCACGAAGGTCGGCGACAGCCCCTCCACCGTCCCCAGTCTCGCCCCCGCGACAGGCGATGACCGGAAAAACCGTTGAACCCGCCAGACCCGATCTCCCTCGCGGACGGCGTAGGAAAAGCCCGATTCGGGGATCGGAGGCTGCCAAATCACCCAGAGAAGGGCACCTCCCAAGAGCAGGGCCAGGCCCCTTTTCGCCCTCATTTCGCCTTTTCCCCCCGGCCGAGGCCATGGGGCACATCGACGGCACACTCCCCCAGAGACTCCGCGGTCCGCCTCCCCCGGCAACACCGGGAGTCCCCCTTCAAGACGAAAAGGGGCACCGCGAAAAGAGCGGTTTTTCCTGTCATCACCTATCTGCCTCCCTCTCCCATCCCCTCGGACAAGGGATGGACGTCGCAGAAAACGACATCCATCAGCTCGCGGACCGTGACGATCACTCGTCCGTCGCCCCAGGAAATGACGTCGCCGTCGGTAGCGACGGCGCGGAAGAGCGCGACGTCACGCAAGTCACCGTAGCGAGCCGTATTCAGCTTCCGGCTCACGTCGACGACGATGACGCTGCCCGTCTCCATCTCCACGAAGAGACGCCAATCGTTCAGAGGAACGATAGACCTTATGAAGGCCACCCTTCTCCCTCCTCTCTTTTCCGCCATGCCCCTCACCTCCGTCCGTCAGCGGTCCCGTTCCCCCGAGGCCATCGTACCCGACCTCGTATGTCAGGAGACGGACCTCGCCCGACACCACGGGAGTGCGACCCAGGCCGCACTCCCCTTTGCCCACCGTCAATGCCCTGTCACGTCGGAGAGGCTCTCCCCATCCTCTTCGAGGATAGGGAGAGCCTCTCCGGAAAACCATAACCCTTGCGGGTAGTTTCAGGAGTAGTCTTTCCTGAGAGCCCTTTGCACGTCACGGCGAGAACCGATCTGGAGTTTACGGAAAACCGACTTGAGGTGATATTTGACGGTGTTCTCCGACAGGAAGAGTTCGGCGGCGATCTCGCCGTTGTTTTTTCCCTCGGCGACGCGCCGAGCCACCTCGTATTCCCGCGACGTGAGGCCGCCGGGACGTCCCTCCTTTCCCGGGAGACCGGAGAGGAGCCTTTCCCTGCCCCGGCCGTAGCGTGCCCTGAGCTCCAGGAGCTCGTGGCGTCCGTCGGCCTCTTTGCCGGACAGGGCCTTGTCGAGAAGAGATCCCAGGAGGTCGGCGTTTTCCGCGAAGGGGAGGTAAAGCCCGTCGGGCAGGGCCAGGTCGAGGGCCCGGACCAGGGTGTCGACGCCGTCGCTCTCCCGGCCCAGGCGGCTCTGGGCGACGGCGATGTCAAGGGTCACGCAGATTTCGGCCAAGAGGCTCCGGTAGCGCCGGGCCGCGAAGAGAAACGCTTCGGAGCGCAGGACCACCTCCCGCTCCCGCCCCGTCAGAAGCAGGAGGCGCCCGTAGATCATGAAGGCGAAGGGGACGGAGGGAGAGAGCGTCTTGAGGAAGTGGCCCTCCCGGAGCCAGGCGGGCACGCCGTCGGGAGCGTCGAGGAGGACAGCCGTGAACCCCGCGGCCATGTCGGCGATCCGCCTCGACAGAGCGTAGGAAGAGTGACGGGCGCACTCTTCCATGAGGGCTCGACTCGCGTCGCGGGACGGCCCGTCGCCGTGAAGCAGCGCGATCCGCTGGAGAAGGAAGGTCGCGCAGAGATAGAGGCTGTCCTGATCGTGGCGATGGGTCACTTCGAGGGCCTTCAAGGCCAGGCCTTCGGCCTCGCCGTCACGTCCGCGGCAGAAGAGGGCCTCGGCACGGAAAAGCAGGTCGGCTCCGCTGCCGTTACCCGACGTCAGGGCGCTGTAACGGGGAAGCCAGTAATCCATCTGGTCCATCTCGCTATCCAGCCGGCCCGGGTCGCGATGGTACATCCCCAAAACCGAGGGCCAGCCGAAGGTCCAGGGCGAATCGGGCTCGAAGAGGGAGCTCGTCGTCCCCAGCAGCTCCCATGCACGCTGATGGCTTTTTCCCATCCCCTCGATGTCGTTGTAGGCGCCGAAGGAGATGGCCAGGTGGAGTTCTCCCAACAGGGAGCGGCGCCTTCCCTCGTCCATGTCGCTTTTGTCCAGGAGCTCCTTCATCTCGGCGCAGAGTCGGCCGTAGAGCGCCATATCGCCCAGAGTGAAGGCCTCGAAGGCGATGGAGATGAAGGTGAAGGCATGGTCGCGACGCAGCTCGGGCGTGGCGTTGTCGACGACGTCGCGCAGGAGGGGAAGCATCGTATCGAGGCTCTTGTCCAGGACGGCCCGAGACAGGTCGGCGCAGCGCAGATCGAGGGAGAGGATGGCCGGGAAGTCTCGGAGACGGTAGAAGAAGTCCAGGGCACGGGTCTTTTCGCCCTGACCGGCACACCACTGGCCGGCCCGGTGGAGAATCGCCCGCCGCAGCGGTTGGGGCTCGTCGCGCAGGGCCGAACGGACGAAGTCGAGAATGATGGCGTGGAGAAAATACCGGCGGCTGGTGATGTCGTAGCGCACAAAGGGGCCGCGGCGAAGGCCTTCGACAAGAGATTCCGAAAGGGCTTCGACGCCGAGGAGAAAGCAGGCCTGAGGCAGAGAGAAGCTGTCGAAGGGAGAAAGGCGGAAGAGAACGTGCCGTTCCTCCAGGGAGAGATCGCGCCAGAACAGCTCGTGGACGAGCTCGTAGATGCCGGTCTTGTGCCCGAAGGAGCCGTTGCGGATGAAGCTCACCAACTGGAGGTACAAGGCGGCGATCCATCCCTCGGAGTAGCGGTGAAGGCTTTCCATCTGCTCCCGATTCAGCTCCACCCCGGCCAGACGGTAGTACTCCCCGATCTCCTCGGCCCGAAGATAGAGGTCCTCGTTGTCGATGCGGAGCACGCCCGCGTTGCTCAGGACGGCCAGCCCCCGCGACGAGAGCTGCTGGGTGAGGATGACGACCTTGAGCCTCTTGCCGCCGTGCTCGACGAGGGCCCGCCAGACCGACGGCGGGAGGTTCTTCTGAATGAATTGGAAGTTGTCGCAGACCAGGTAGGTCGGGTCGTCGCAGCGCAGCTCCATCAGCGCCTGGGCGATCTCCCCCTGATTCTCCTCGACGGGAAATCCCTGGCGGAGCAGGCGGGAACCGGTTTCGGGATCGATGGCCTCGAGCTCGCGGCTCAGCCGCAGCCACCCCGAGGTGCAGGGCTCCTCGCTGGCCACGAACCAGCGGACCTCGGCGCCTTTGCCCTCTTCCTGCGCGAAAAAATCCTGAACGGCCGTCGTCTTGCCCGCTCCGGAAGGGGCCTCGACGAAGGTCGTGCGGAACGTGCCGATCCGCCTCAGCCGCGACTGCAACCGGTCCGAGTAGTAGTGAACCTGAGGGAGATAGGTCTGGGAGGGGGACATGGCGTCTCCTTTGTCGTCTTGGCCCGAGCGAACAGGCGCCTTCGGGCACAGAGGCTAGGGCTAGGGCGAGGCACGGGCGGAGCGGTCCGTCATCGCTCGGACGAGACCCTGCCCAGAACTCCGCCGAAAGGATTCCTCAAAGGCGTCGACGGCCACTCCCCGCCGGGGTCCGATGCGGCAGGACTTCCGATTCCGCGTTCCCTCCTGAATCTTTCTCGGAGGAGAAGGGGGCTCGCTTGATGTCTTTCGCGCTCTTCGACGCCCCTCCTTGAAGAGGAACGGCTCGGCGTCTACAATCTTCTGGTCATTATTCATACGCCTCCGAGCCCGACGGCCTAAAGGGACCTCCCCACGGCACCGGGCCGATAGGGTGGAGCCGGAAACGGCTTCGCCTCCCTGCGGAAAGGAGGAAACCGGTGCGGTCCCCGAGACCGGCTTTCCGTCGTTTCCGGAAAGCCGGTCCTTTTTATCCCCAGAAGGAGGTGCGACGGAAGGGGCGGGGACGAGAACCGCGACATCATCGACAGCCACAAGAGAGGGAGGATCTTCCATGATCGGCACGTTCTCCAGCGGTTTCAGACGTCTTGTCCTTTCCGTTTTCTGCCTGTCTCTTCTCGCCGCCGCCGCCTTCTCGGCGACGACGGTCCGCGTCCAGGGCTCCATGGTGACGGAGAAATACTCTCTGGCCCTGAAGGAAAGCTACTCGGCCGCCCATCCCGACGTCGCCGTCGACGTCGCCACCGTCGGCAAAGACGGCGGTCTCATCAACCTCGCCGCCGGGAGCGCCGACATCGTCAACTCCACCCTCGCCCTCGCCGACCAGGACCGAGAGGAGGTTCTCGAGGCCATCGAGGCCGCCGAAGAGGCGGGTGTCGTCTTCACCGAGCTTCCCACGACGATCGACCCCGTCATCTTCTGCGTCAACCCCGACAACCCCGTCAGAAACCTCACCTTCGACGCGCTGCGCGACATCTACACGGGCGTCGTCACCAACTGGAGCGAGGTGGGCGGAGAGGACCGGGAGATCGTCGTCTGGATCAGCGACTACGACAGCGACAGCAAGATGCACGTCGTGAGCCGAGACCTCCTGGCCGGACGGGCCCAGGCGCCGGGCGCCCGCGTGGACGCCAAGGGAAAGAACATGCTGACGGAGGTCTCCAACGACGTGGCCGCCATCGGCTACGACAGCCGTTTCTACTGCCTGGCCGACCTGAGGGACAATCCGGCCAAGAAATTCGTCATGGTCGACGTGGGCCCCTCCGACGATCCCGCGCCGTCGGCCCCCTCGCGCAAATTCCCCGTGGCCCGTCACCTCTGGACCGTCTACCGCGAGGACATCTCGGACGAGGCCCTCGGTTTCCTCCTCTATTCCCTCTCTCCGGAGGGACAGAAGATCACCGCCTCCAACGACATGGTCCCCACCCTGGGAGCCATCGAGACCCTCGAGGTGACCTGGTGGGACGGCAGGGCCTACCTTCCCCTGCTGACCGTCGACGAGGCCCTCGGCGGCGCCATGGAGGCCTCCTGCGCCATGCCGGGCGAGAAGACCCTCTACGTCCGCAACAACAGCCGTTACGACGGCCTCGCCCTCCGGTGCGTCGCCGCCGACGGGACGGAGAAGGCCCTCGACGTGAGAGGGACCTTCCTCGACGGCGACTTCGCCGACAGGAGCCTTCCCATGGGCGAGGTCACCGAAATCGGCCTGCCCGACCTCGCCGCCGGCGACAGGCTTCACTTCACCTTCAACGGCCAGCCCGTGACCCTCACCTTCACCGGCGAGGGGTCGAGCGGCTGCAACGGCTTCGGGCCCCTTTCCCTCATCCTGCTCCTGCCCCTTCTGATCCTGCGACGCCCCTTCTGACGACGCTACGATGACGCCGGAGAGGGATGGAGGAGAAATTCCTCCATCCCTCTTTTATTTTTCCGCCGAGACCCTGGAAGGCCGGGGCGGAAAAGGAGATCCCCCTCAGGCCCCTCCCCGGCTCTCCAGGCGGAGGGCCTCGATGAAACGGTCCTGGAAGGTCCCCCGACCTTCGAGGTCGACCGACTCGGCTCGGTCGGCCAGGGCCTGGGCCTCGTCCCAGGCCTCCGGCCCCCCAAGGAGGACCGTCAGGGCCCCCTCTCCGGCTCCGTTGCCGACGGAGGCGATCCGGCCCCTCATCGCCTCGGGGAAAAGCCCCAGGGCCAGCAGCGATTCGGGACGGAGGGCGCCGCCGAAGGCCCCGGCCAGAAGGCACTCGTCGACGTCGTTCCAGGTCAGCCCCTCCCTGTCGAGAAGCTCTTCCATGGCGGCCTGGAGGGCCCCCTTGGCCAGCTGAAGCTGGCGGATGTCCTGCTGGGTCAGGACGAGAGTGCCCTGTTCGGCGGAGCCGAGGCGGATCCGCCGTCGGCCTTCGAGGCTTTCGACGCGCCGGGCCAGGCGGGGAAAGGGGATCGCCTCGCCGTCGGCGATCCTTCCCGAGCCGTCGACGGCTCCTTTCCGGACCAGCAGGGCGACGACGTCGATGAGGCCCGGCCCGCAGAGGCCCTCGACGGTTCCGCCGCCGATGACGGAGAGGGCGATGTCGTCGTCCCGCCAGAGGGCGCCGTCGACGGCGCCGGGAAGGGCCACCATCCCCGACGAGACGTTCCCGCCCTCGAAGGCGGGGCCGGCGGCAGTGGAGCCGACGACGATCCGCTCGCCGACGACGAGGGCGATCTCCCCGTTGGTCCCCACGTCGACGAGGAGGCGTCTTTTCGGGGGAAGGGCGGCGGCGCGAACGAGGAGGCCCGTCATGTCGGAGCCGACGAAACGGCCCAGCAGGGGAAGAAAGCGGACCCGCGCCCACGGCGCGAGGGGAAGAGCGACGTCGCCGGCCCGAAGGGGCGGCGTGCGGCGCAGGAGAGGGGCGAAGGGAAGCCTTCCCAGCGTGACGGGCGAGAGCCCCAGGAAGAGGTGGTGCATGACGGCGTTGCCGACGAGGAGAACGTCGACGCAGTGGCCGACGTCGAGCCCCTCTCCGTCGGCCAGGGCGACAAGCAGGCGTCCCGCCTCGGCTCGGACCGAATCGGTCAGGGCCCGCAGAGAGGCGGCGTCGGCCAGGCCCCGGGCGATGCGGGAGAGGACGTCGCCGCCGTAGAGGGCCTGGGGATTCCGCCCCCTCAGGGCGGCCAGGACCCTTCCCCTCTCCAGGTCGACGAGGTAGGCGACAAGCGTCGTCGTGCCGATGTCGCAGACGGCCCCGAGAGGCCGGGCCCCCTCCCGATGGGGGAGAAAGCCGGCCAGGACGCCCCCTCGCAGGACGGCCAGGAGGGAGGTCCGCCAGCCCGGCCGCAGACCGTCTCCGAGGGAGGCCGCCCCATCGAGGTTTCCCGCTTCGACGGCATGGCCCGCCCGGGCCAGCATGGAGCCGATCCCTTCGAGGACGCTCGCCGACGGGGCCAGCTCGTCCCAGTCGAAGGAAAGGGGGACGAAGACCGTCTCCTGAACCGTCTTTCGAGCCTCTCCGTCGAAGGGAACCGTCCCGCCCCCTCCCGGGACGCCGAGGGTCACCGTCGCCTCCCCCGCGAGACGGGCGCGGCAGGCCAGGCGGATTTCTGCGGACCGGGAGCCCAGGAGGGCTCTCTCCCCTTCGTCGGCAGGGGAGAGGTCTCCCGAGACTCTCAGGCGGCAGCCGCCGCAGAGCCCTCGGCCGCCGCAGGGGGCCTCGACGAAGAAGCCCTCCCGGCGGAGGACGTCGAGAAGGGTCTCGCCGACGGAGGCCTCGACGGTCCTTTCCGACGGGCCGAAACGGATCGTGAGGCGGCAGGAACGGCTGCTCTTGTCCATCGGACGCTCCCTCCTCGCGAAACGATCGTGGAGATCGGGACAGCCTCTCAGGGATGGGCCGCCGCGGCGGGACCGGCTGCCTCGACGGCTCACCCCTCGCGGCGCCAGAGGCAGCTC
The DNA here is from genome assembly GCF_018069705.1 of Aminithiophilus ramosus. Lineage (GTDB taxonomy): Bacteria > Synergistota > Synergistia > Synergistales > Aminithiophilaceae > Aminithiophilus > Aminithiophilus ramosus. The sequence continues at coordinate 3,099,455 of NZ_CP072943.1, forward strand.
TCCCTCAGGCGGCAGTCGCCGCAGAGGGAGCCGATCCGGTCGCCGCCGAATCCGGCACCGAGGCCGACGGCCAGGGAGAGGCTCTTGAAGGGGCGAAGCAGGGCCTGAGGGGATAAAGAGACGCCGATCGACGACGGATCGAGAAAGGCGGCGATCTCCCTCTGCCCCTCGACGGACCATCCTTCGAGAGAGCCCGGCAGGAGGGCCGGTCCCGTCCCCGAGCCGAGCGATCGGGCCCATCCCTCGACGTCGCCGAAGAGCCGGGCCGTGAGGGCCTCCAGGGCCAGAGTGCCCGCCCCGTCGAGGATCGCCGCCCTCGGCGGATCCTCGTCCGCGAGGGCCCGGACCTTCTCCTCCAGGCCGGGGCCGATCGTCGCCAGGGCCAGGGCGACCCGGGAGGCTCCCGCCAGGAGGCGCCACCGGGGCCCGATGGAGAGACTTCCTCTGCGCCCGTCCAGGTCGAGATCGACGGCGCCGTCGCCGAGACGCCTCACGTCGGCGACGGTCCAGACGAAGGCCGGATCGAGAAGGCCCGCCAGCTCGGCCAGAAGGGACGAGACAAGAGGCCGGAAGGCCTCGCGGCGCCTTCGGCCGACCCTCTCCAGAAGCCTTTCCGCATCGACGGCGACGACGACGTTCCTCTCTACCTTCACGCCCCTTCACCCCTTCCCGGCAAAGACTAACACCGGGGCCTCCCCTGAGGGAAGCCCCGGCCGAAAAAGGAGGGAGACCGTCCGACTCAGAACTTCCAGAGGAGGCTGACCAGCCAGGTCCTCCCCTGAAGGGGATACCAGGCCAGCCCTTCGGCCCCGCTCGTGGGGACGAGGGTCATCTCCTTGGACTTGTCGAAAAGGTCGTTGACGCCGACGGTGAGGACCTTGTCGTCGTCCAGGTTCCAGCTCAGGCCGGCGTTGACGACGGTGAGGTCGCTGTAGCAGACCGTCTCGCGCTGGTCCAGGTAGTTGTCGCCCGTGTAGTCCACCTCGCCGAAGAGACGGAGCCGCTCCGAGGCGGCATAGGCCAGACGGGCGTGGACGGCGCTCTCGGGGCGGTTGGGCAGCCTCTTGTCGTACTGGAAACTGTCGGCCGTCTTGTTGAGGGCCCTCATGTAGGTGTAGGAGAGGGTCAGGTCCCAGGGATGACGGATGAAGCGCGTCTCCAGCTCGACGCCGTCGATCTCGGCGTCGCTGACGTTCTGGTACTGGCCGTAGCGGGGGTTGATCATGATGAACTCGACGAGGTTGTCCACCTCGCTGTGGAAATAGGTCAGGCCGACGCGGGTTTCGACGGACCGCCACGCCCCCTTCCAGTGGAGCCCCAGGTCCCATTGGCTCCCCTCCTCCCAGTCGAGCTTCTCGTTGGGCAGGATGGTGGCGCCGTCGCCGTAGAGCTCGTAGAAGTTGGGCGCCCGGTGGTACCGGCCGAAGGAGGTCTTGAGGCGCCAGGCGGGAGCGAAGAGCCAGTCGGCGGCCAGAGACCAGGAGAGGTGTCCCTCGCCGTCGACGTCGTTCCACTTCAGCGTCGGGACGGCGACGAGCGTCCCCGCCCTGTTGAGGGTGATCGAGTCCTGAAGGGAGAGGTCGATCTTGTCCCGTCCGAAGCGGCTCTTGCCCCCCAGGTTGTCCACGACGTCTCCCTCGACGTCCAGATTCTCGCGGGAATAGGTCCCGAAGAACTCCAGGTAGTGATCGAGGCCGACGGGGAGCGAGGCCGCGAGGGAGAGGAAGTCCCGGTCCGATTTGTAGAGGTTGTGGAGGTCGCCGTACTGGCCCAGGTAGTTGTAGGGGTTGAAGAACTCCTTCTCCTGCTCCAGATGGCCCGCCTGAAGGCTCATGTCGACGTCGCCGACGCGGAAGGTCCGTCCCAGGGCGACGTCCCACTTCTCCGTCTCCAGGCGGGTCCCGTCGCGCTGCGAGCTCCTCTTGTCGTTGCCCGGAGCCTGAAGGGGCAGGTCGCGCGTCCGGTCCTGCCAGGAGAAACGGGCCGTCCAGGCGTCACGGCTCCACTTGAGGAGCAGGTTGCGCTGGTCCCAGCCGTTGTTGAGGCGCGTCGCCTCGTAGTCGTCGTTGCCGTTGTAGGCCGTGCCGTTGTCGTTGAGGTAGGAGAAATCGCCGTCGCTGCCCGAGAACTCCGTGGCGACGAGGAGGTCGCCGCTCAGAAGGGGCGTGGCGTAGCGCAGGGCCGAGCGGTACTCGCCGTACTCTCCCAGCCCGACCAGGAGAGAGCCCTGGGCCCTTTCGGGGGCCACGGTGACGATGTTGATGACGGCCCCCATGCCCGAGACGCCGAAGGCGGCCGGGACGTGGCCCCGATAGACCTCGATGCGGGCCACGTTCTCGACGGGAATGGTCGCCAGGTCGACGGCGGCCTCGCTCTCGAGGTTGGCCAGGACGCCGTCGACGTAGACGGCCACCTGGGCCGACGTGCTCCCCCGGACGGAGGCCACCGTGTAGCCGCCCCGTCCCTGGGTGCGGATGACGTGGACGCCCACGGACTGGTCGAGCAGCTCCGGCAGGGTCTTGAACTCGCCGCGGACCTCTTCGGGGACGATGACCGTCACCGCTCCGGGAGAGACGTCCTGATCCTCGTCGCCGAGGGCTCCGGCCGTGACGAGGACCGAAGGCAGCTCCGTCACGGCCTCGACGGGGCGGGCCCCGAGGCCCAGGGCGACGAGGGCCGCCGCCAGCAAGGGAATCCTTTTTCTCATGGTCTGCGCCATCCTCTCGCCTATCGTCCCGAAAGAGCCGGGACGGCCCTGCCGCCCCGGCTCTTCCTTTTCAGCTGTAGCCCGCCTCTTCCGGGGCCTAGCGCCTGCCCGAAAGAAGGAAAAGGGGCACGAGGAGGAGCAGGCCGGCGGGGACGAAGCCGCCGTTGCAGCCGCCGCTCGAGCCGCCGCTGGGACGGAGGATCTCGCCGGAGAAGCTCAGGCCCGCCGCGGGAAGAAGATCGTAGGGATTGCCGCCCAGCTCGGTGGCCTCGTAGGCCCTCAGGAGGGCCCCCGCCCTGTCGATCGTGACGGCGGCGTAGCTCCCCTCGACCCAGAAACGGTCCGTGGCGCCGTCGAAGAAGAGGGTGCCTCCGAAGCCGATGCCCAGGCCGTAGGCCACCTCCGAAAGGTCGACCTCCTTGTCCTCCCAGAAGTCGTCGGCCAGGGCCGCCGCCTCGAGTCCGCCGACGGTCGTCCGGTAGAGCAGGGTCGGGTTCAGCCAGTTCGACGAGGCCACATTGACGAGGAGGGCCCCGTCGGAGGCGACGGCGAGGCCGCAGTAGCCGTAGGTGGTGTCGGGAAGGGCCGAGCCGTCGTCGATGACGGTGGCCGTGAAGGCCGTCAGGTCCACCTTGACGAGGGAGGGCTCGAGGGCGCCGCCGTAGCCGCCTCCGAAACAGGCCACGTAGAGGGCGTTGCCGTAAAGGGCCATGGCGGCCTTCGTGACGGCGGCGCCGGGGTTCTTGCCCACGTTCAGGCTGTCGACGACGGTCATGTCGGGGAGGGAGATCTTGTAGAGCCGACCGGCGTCGTAGGTGAAGGTGCCGTCCACGTCGGAGACGAGGGCGTAGAGGTAGCCGTCGACGATGCGGAAATCCTTGACCTGGTCGGTGAAGGCGTCGCCGTCGTCGAAGGAGAGGGTCTCGACGGGTTCGACGTCGGCCGTCCCGTCGAGGAAGTCCGCGACGTCATACTGCTCGATCGATCCCGGCCGGAGTCCCGTGTTGCCCCAGTTGGCCACGTAGAGGTAGTCGCCCTCGACCTGGGCCTGCTGGATGTTGTCGCCGAAGGCCTTCTGGGCCACGGGGCCCGACCAGTCCTCTCCGGGGTAGAGGCTCACCGTGTCGGCCGTGCCGCTCCCCTTGTACTCGCGGAGGAGGATCTTCTTCTCGCCCCAGATCTCGACGACGAAGCCCATGGGATCGACGCCCAGGCCCGTGACGAGGTTCTGGGAGATCACGTCGGGACTGGCCATCTCGATCGTGCCCAGAGTGGCCGCCGTGTAGGTGTTGTCGACGGTCAGGAAGACGGCGTCGGCATCGGTCAGGGCGGCCCAGGAGGTCCCCGCCGCCAGGGCGAAGACGAGGGCCAGGAGCAGGCTCCAGCGGAACGTTCCGGTTCGTTTCATTTCACACACTCCTCCTCGGACGGTTGAAGGCCTCGGACCAACGAAAAAGGCCCCTCTCGGGGCCTCGGACGCGAAACGAACGGCCTCCCCGGCCCTCGAGGGAGACTGTCGCCGGAGAGGTTTCGGTATCCGGACTCGGGATCGCCTGCGGCGCGCGCCTCACCGACCGAGTCGGTTGCCTCGCACGCCTCGTCGCCCTCACCGTAGCGGGACTGTGCCGGATTCTCACCGGCTTCCCGAAAGATCTCTCCCCATCTTTTGCCGAATCAGGCCTCAGGCCTCTTCGTCGTGAATAAAAATAGGTCCAGCGCCCCGGCAAGTCAAGGACCCCTCCACGATAAAGGTCCGTCTTTTTTGTCCTATCGCCGTTCGAGCCTCTCCAGAACCTCGACGGCCACCGTCCGTCCCGCCTCGGGTCGGGCCAGAGAGAGGGCGCACCGTCGGAGCCGGGCCCTCTCGGTCTCGTCGGCCAGAAGGGTCTCGGCCTTGATGCGGGCCGTCCTGTAATCGAAGAGGACCCGCGCCGCCCCCCTGTCGAGGAGGTAGTCGCTGTTGCGCTGCTCCTGGCCCGGTATGGGGTCGACGATGACCATGGGCGTCGCCGTGCAGAGGATCTCCGACGTCGACAGCCCCCCGGGCTTGGTGAAGATGAGGTCCGAGGCGACGTAGTGGTTTTCGATGGCGTCGACGAAGCCGGAAACCCGGAGCCTCGTCACCCCGCCGAAGCGCTCCTCGAGGCGGGAGCGCACCTTCGCGTTGTTGCCGCAGACGGCCAGGATCGTCAGATCTCCTTCGAGGAGGGAGGCGATGACCTCCTCGAAGGGGCCGACGCCGATGCCTCCTCCCATGACGAGGACGACCCTCTCCTCGTCGGCCAGATTCAGGGCGGCGCGGGCCTCGGCCTTCGACGGGAGAGAACCGTAGCGGGGCGACACGGGAATGCCCGAGACGACGACGCGGTCCATGGCGATGCCGTCGGCCCCGTACTGGAGGGCCGTCTCGTCGCTGGCGACGAACCAGCCCGTGAAGGGGTGGTGGCGGTGGAAGAGATGGCTCAGGAAGTCGGTGTTGACGTAGAAGACGGGACGGCGGGGCAGCAGGCGCTCGGCCACGGCGGCGGCGCCGAAGAAGTGGGTGAAAAGAAGGGCGTCGGGGTTGAAGGCCTCGAGACGCTCGATGAGACGGCTCAGATGGAGCCTCTCCGTCAGCTCGTTGAGGGTGGCCACGACGCCGTCGGCGGCCTCGGGCTCGTCGAGGCTGTCGTAGAAGTAGCCCCAGAGCTGGGGGGCCCGACGGACCATCTCCAGATAGGATCGGGTGTAGAGTCCCCGGACGAGGGCGTTGGTGAAGTCGAGCGTGTCGAGACAGAGCGTCTCGCAGCCGGGAGACTCCCTTTCGAACCAGCGGGCCAGGGCCAGGGCCGCCGTCTTGTGGCCCGTTCCGGCCGAGGCGTAGAGCAGGGCAATTCTTCGTTTCCGCCCCTGGATCACCATCGTAGGACCTCCTCGTGAGTGACGCGCTTCTCCTGCAAGAAGCGCCCGTTCGAAACCGCGTCGTCCCCCGCTCCCGGCCTCGGGCGGGAACCGCTTCATGCCGGTCCGGATCTCAGGGCGCGGCGCTGGGTGACGACGGCGGCGCTTTTGGCCTCCACCGTAGGGGCGTTCAGTTCGTGGGTGACGAAAAGAGGCTCGACCCGTTCGACGAGGGCGCGGGCGACGCCGGTCTCGAAGGGACGGTGTTCGTCGACGAGAAAGAGCCTGCGCCGCGCCTCGTCGGCCCTCTCCCTCAGGGTCCTGCCCCTCAGGTCGGCGGCGGCGGCGAAGAAGCCGGTCCGGCGCCGCAGCGGTCCCGAGAGGCTCTTGTGGAGGTGGACGGCCTCGATGCGGTCGACGACCCAGACAGGGAGGGCGTCGAGACGGGCCAGGACGTAGGCGAGGGCCTCCTCCTCCGTCTTTGGCTCGTCGGTCGTGTTGAGCAGATGCCCCACGTCGAGAAGAAAGGCCCAGTCGTCGAAGGGGAGAGCCTCGGCGAAGGCCTCGATGGGACCGGCGTCGAGAAAGGTGAGCCCCGGCCACCAGAGGTTCTCGAAGTAAAGGCGCATCGGCGGCCTGCCGCCGAAGGGGGCGCAGGCCCGGGCGAGAAGTTCGGCCAGGGCCTGAAGGACCTCGTCGTCGCCGTTGACGACGCCGTTGGTGGCGATCTCGTCGGCTCCGGCGTTGGCCAGGTGGAAGACGGCGTAGTCGGGCTCGAGCGTCGCCCCCTGGGCCATGTAGCGGCTCAGGTTGGCGACGAGGTCGTCGCGGCTGGAGCCGCCGAAGTAGTAGAGGGGTTCCTCCCCTCCCAGGTCGTCCGGCAGGGGACGTCCCTGCCAGAGGTGATACCAGTCCATCCAGTAGGGGAGGTGAATGCCCGTCGCCGCCTCGGGCGGAGCCCCTCCCGTGCCGTCGAAGGCCGTGAGAAGCTCCAGTCCGTCGAGACCCAGGGAACGCCAGTGGTCCAAAGCCGTCGGCCAGTCGCCGAAGGGCTCGAGATCGAAGGGGTAGACGGAGAAATTGACGAGCTCCTTCACGACGGGAAACCCCGTCGAAGAAGGCGTCGGGCCATGGGAAGGCGCAGCCCCAGAGCCAGAGAGGAAAGGCGCAGAGCGACGACGGAGCCGAAGGCCAGAAAGGCCGCCGCGACCTCGCCCGTCAGGGGGAGGAGAAGGAGGAAGAGCCCCCCTCCCGCCAGAGAGGCCGTGGCGTAGACTTCCCGTCGGAGGACGAAGGGGATCTCCCGGACGAGAAGATCGCGGATCATGCCCCCTCCGACGCCGGTCAGACAGGCCATGAAGAGGACGGGGACCGCCGAGGTCTGGCCCAGCCTGAGACAGACGAGGGCGCCCTCGACGGTGAAGGCCCCGAGGCCGACGGCGTCGCACAGAAGGAAGAGCCCTTTTCCCCCCTCGGGTCCCCTGGGCAGGAAGAGGGCCGCCGAGGCGGCCGCAAGGGCCACGACAAGGGAAAGAGGCGATCGGAAGGCCTCGGGCGGCGTGTTGCCCAGAATCAGGGCCCTCAGAATCCCTCCGCCCAGGGCCGTCGTCAGGGCCAGGACGACGAGGCCGAAGAGATCGAGTCTCTTTCTCATGGCGACGAGAGGCCCCGACAGGGCGAAAGCCGCCGTGCCGACGAGGTCCATCGCCGGAAGCCAGCCGGAAACCATGGTGATCGGAACCTCCTTAAGCGCCTTCCCGAGGGCCTCTCCCAAAGAGGGGCGAAGCGTCGGCGCGGGAGACCCTCGAAAAAGTTTCATCTTTCGAGGTGACGGCCCTCTCCCACGAGGCAGAGGGTTTCCGCGCTCCGCCGACAGGGAGCACTCCCGACCCTCCTTCGGGAGCGCCGACCCGTCACGGCTTCCCGGCGCCGCCTCCCGTCACTTTCCCTCCATCTTGGCCCTGAGGAGGTCGCCCAGGGTGAGGCCGACGGGGCGCTCCTGATCGCGGGCCGTCCTGATGCCCGACAGAAGGGTGTCGCGAATCTGGCTCTGGCTGAAGTGAGCCGGAAAGTAGAGGGCCGCCGCGTCGCCGTGTCCGCCGCCGCGCACCTTTTTGCCGTCCTTGAGGAGCCCCACGATCCGGGCCGCCAGCCCCTGGCGGCTCCTGAGGGAGACGGCCCAGTCGCCGTAGACGCGGCGGCTGCAGACGGCCACCATCTCGGGCGGATTCTCCGATCGGTCGAGGATGAGGCCGCAGAAGTCGGAGGCGTCTCCGAAATCGAGGATCCCCGTCGGAACGAGGGCCAGGTCGTCGCCGTGGCGCTCGACCTGCTCCAGGGCCCGACGGAAGCGCTCTTCCTGGCGCGCGATGAAGTCCAGGGCCAGAGTCAGCTCGTGAGGCGACATCTCGGCCCGGCCGTCGGCGACGAGGCGGCAGAAGACGCTCCAGGGACCGCAGAGGGTGATCAGGGCCTGCCAGTGGCGGCTCTCCTCGTACCGGCCCAGCCAGAGATCCCTGTCGTTGGCGATCTCGACGAGACGTTCCAGTCCCAGGAGTCGGTCCCTGACGGGCCCCTCGGGCGTCCGCTCCAGAAGCCAGAGGTAGTAGACCTTGGCGGCGCAGTGGGCCACGTCGACGACGGCCCACTTTCTGTTGGAGAAGACCTCGGCCGTCGTCTTGTGATGATCGAAGAGGACGGGAGAGGCGACACCTTCGTAGAAGCGGTCCATCTCGTCGACGGTCTCCCGCCTCTGACAGAAGAGATCGACGACGAGCAGGTCCTGACCGGCCTTCATCGTCTCCAGGATGAGGGCATCGACCTCGCCGTAGCCGGTGAGGGTGACCTTGACGGGCGATCTCTCGGGAAAATGGCCGTGCCACGCCACGGCTGCCGCCGTGACTCCGTCGAGATCGGTGTGACTGATGACGTGAAGCAACTTATCCACCGGCGACGCCTCCTTGAGCGGAACTTTCTCCCTGATCGACGTCCCCCATTTTACCCGACGAAGGGCCCTCCGCAGGAGGCTTTTTCGATGAAAGTTTTCCACATATCCACAGGCCCTGTGGATATGTGGAGCCTTCCGCTGCGAGCGGCTTCGTCACGGGACTGTCACGATTGGTGAGTTTCTTCATGAGATCGTGAAAAAAGGGCAAACCCCGCCGATAGCCTCTCGACTTATCCACGATACCTGGGGAAAAGTTGTGGGTAAGTGGATAACTTATGTGGAAGAGCCTGTGGTATGATGGCATGTGCCTGTGGATAACCTTTCAGACGCTCTTTCGAGGTGAACGCCT